>CAZMTA010000010.1:81129-85233 GCA_964569085.1 uncultured Gemmatimonadaceae bacterium
GGCTCACCGGGCGCCGGGCCCGCCCGTCCCCGCCCGGGTGTCGGGCACGGCCGGCTCGCTCTGCCAGTAGAAGGCCGGGGCGGGCCGCTCCCGGGGCCAGACCTCGTCGAGGGTGTCCCCGTCGTAGAGGCGGCCGTTCAGCATCACGCGGTCCACGGTGTTGCTGTTCCGCAGGTCGGCCAGGGGGTTTTCGTCGAGGATCACCAGGTCGGCCAGCTTTCCCGCCTCCAGCGAGCCCAGGTCCTCGTCGAGACCCAGGGCGTGGGCGCCGACGATCGTGGCCATCCGCAGCGCCTCGTGGGGCGTCACGTCGGGCCCCGCCCCCATGGCCCAGAGCTCCCAGTGGTAGCCCAGGCCCTGGAGCTGGCCGTGGCTCCCGATGCCGCCGCGCCCGCCGGCCTCGACCACCCGGTCCACGAAGTCCGCGATGAGCGGGAACGGGTACTGGCTCTCGTGGAACCAGCCGTTGCTCCCGGCCCCCGTGGGCCCGGGGCGGCGGAGCGTGCGCTGCTGCACGTCCTCGAAGGGGGTGAAGTACCGGAGCTTTTCGTCGGAGAAGGGATCCTCCGTCGAGTAGAAGAAGTTCTCGGCCCACGGCCCGCCGTACGTGACCAGCATGGTGGGCGTCGTGGCCGTCAGGGACTCGGCCAGGAGCCGCACGGCGTCGTCGAAGAGCGGCATGCCCGGCAGGTTGTGCTCCACTCCGGAGTACCCGTCCTGGGCCATGGTCAGGTTCAGCTCCAGGTCGAGCGAGCCCTCGGTGGTCGGCATGAGCTCGTTCTCCCGGGCCGCCTGCACGATCCACTGGCGCTGCTCCCGGTTCCCGGCGCCGTACATCTTGATGGTCTTGGTGTCGTAGTAGTCCGAATACCGCCGCAGCACGTCCCGGGCGTGGTCCAGGTCCCGCACGTTCTCGCTGGAGAAGATCCCGGGGCCCGTGGAGTAGATCCGGGGGCCCAGCATCCGCCCGGCCCGCACCATGTCCTCGTAGGAGAGGACGTCGGTGGTGGCGGTCTGGGGATCCCGGGTGGTGGTCACCCCGTAGGCCAGGTTGGCCGCGTACGACCAGGGCTGCACCCGGTGGAAGACGTACGCCGCCCGGAGGTGGGCGTGGGTGTCGACGAAGCCGGGGAGGATCGTCTTGCCGGAGACGTCCAGCACCTCGGCCCCGTCGGGCACGTCCAGGCTCCCCCGCGCCCCCACCCCCACGATGCGGTTGTCGCGGATCAGGAGGTCCCCGTCCTCGACGACCTCGTCCCCGCGCATGGTCACCAGGCGGGCCCCGCGGAGCAGGACCTCGCCCCGGGGCACGTCCCGATCGTACGCGATCTCGACGCGCCGCTCGAAGGGCCGGTAGCCTTCGTCCCCGGCCTCCTCGTCCTCCTCGTCGCCCTCCTCCCGGGCCTCCTCTTCCTCGGCGGCGGGCTCGTCGTCCTGGGCGTCGGCCTCGGCGCGCTCCGCGGCGGCCACGCTGTCGTCGTGGGCCTCGGCGGCGTCCAGGTCGTAGACCACGTGGGCGTTGCCGATGGTCCAGTGCACCGTCCGGCCGTCGGGTCCCCACGCGGGGAACTGGCCCCCGATGTCGGTGAGCTTCCGCGCCGGGAAGGTGGCCTCGTCGGGGTTGGCGACGTTCACCGTCGGCGTCTCCCCGCCCACGTACGGAACCGTGACGACGTACAGGTCGTTCACCACCTGGGCCAGCGCCAGGTCGCCGGTGGGGGCCATGAGGATCGACGAGGCCGACTGGCCCTGGCTCCCCCCGGAGGAGGTGCGTCCCCGCACCTTCACGTGCCCCCGGCGGTCCGTTCCGTCCCAGCGCATGGAGACGAGGCCGTCGGAGCCCGAATAGGCCCAGATCCGGTCCGGGTCGTCGGTGAAGTGGAAGGAGGAGAGGCCGCCGGCGGGCATGATCCGCGTGACCTCGCCTCCGCCGGCGGGGACCCGGACCAGGTCCACCGGCTCGCTCAGGTTGCCGCGCTGGATGGAGGCCAGGTAGTTCCGACCGGTGGTCCGCTCGGCCAGGATGCGGGTCCCGTCGGGGGACCAGACCGGGAGCCGGTACATGGCCGCCGCCCCCTCGGGCGTGAGCCGCTGGGGATCGCCGCCGCCGTCGGAACGGACCCGCCAGAGGTGTCCGCCCTCGTCGTCCCGCCAGGCGCCGAAGGCGATCCACCGCCCGTCCGGCGACCAGGTGGGGTGCTGCTGCACCGCGTCCAGGTCCGCGGCCAGGCGCCGGGGCTCGCCGTCGGGCCAGTCCATGACCCAGAGCTCCTGCATGACCGTGAAGGCCAGGCGCTCGCCGTCCGGCGAGGGCACCGCGTCCCGGACCTGCTTGGCGGTGAAGGTCGGCGCGTCGTCCACCGGGTAGCTGAAGTCCACCACCGGGCCCAGCGGCAGGTCGACCTCCACCTGGAAGGGCACCTCGACGGGGTCGGAGCCGTCCACCGGCACGCGCCAGATCCGCCCGCCGTACGACGCCACCACCTCCCGGGAGTCGGGGGTGAAGCTCATGCCCATGTACACGTCCCGGGCCCCGCGGGACTCCTGGTCGTCCCGCTGCACGGGCCAGGCCAGCCATCGCTCCTCACCCGTGTCCAGGTCGCGGAGACGGAGCCCCGTGTCGGCGATGTGCCGGGAGGCGTACACCAGCCACCGCCCGTCGGGGGAGAGGGTCGGGCGGAAGCCGCCGCCCCAGCGGTCCGAGCGAGGCGAGATCTCCCCGGTCTCCCGGTCGTAGACCGCGAGCTGGTACAGGTCCATCCCGTTGTTGTACAGGCTGCCCTGGGCCCGGCGCCCGCCGAACCAGACGTAGCGCTCGTCGGGGCCGAAGGCGGCGCCGATGGTCTGCAGGTTCCCGGGCTCCTCGACGAGCTGCACCCCCGCGCCCCCCTTCCGGTGCCAGAGGTGGAGCTTGCCGTCCTTGGTGGCCACCACGTACTCGCCGTCGGGCGTCCACTCGGGGCTCACGTAGTCGTCGTGCCCGCCCCGGGTGAGCTGGACCGTGTCCGCGCCGTCCAGGGAGAGGATCCACAGGTTCTCGCCGCCGTCCCGGTCCGATTTGTAGACCACGTGCCGGCCGTCGGGGCTGAAGCGGGGCTGGGCGTCGAAGCCCATGCCCCGGGTGAGCCGGGTGGCCGTGCCCCCCTCGAGGGGGACCGTGAACAGGTCGCCCAGGTGGTCGAACAGGACCGTCCGGCCGTCGGGGCTCACGTCCACGCTCATCCAGGACCCCTCCTCCGCCGTGTAGCGCAGGTAGTGGCCCACCTCCAGCGGCAGCTCCTCCTGGTCCGGATCGGTCTCGTCGGCGTCCCGCTCCTGGAGGCCGGCGGCGCCGGCGGGCACGAGGGCGAGGAGGAGAAGGAGAAGGGACAGCGGGCTGAGGAAGCCGCCGGTCCGGCGGCGGGTCGGCGAGGTCATGCGGGCTCCTTGGATCGTCGGTCGTCGTCCACCCTGGCGGCCACGCCCCCCTGGGCGCGGCGAAGGCGGAAGATGGCCGGGACGGCCGCGAGCGGCAAAGGGGCCGGGGAGGGAGCGCCCCCGCCGGTGCCCCCCGGAAACGCGACGCGGCCGCCCGGACGGATCCGGGCGGCCGCGGGAGGAGGGGTGGGGGGTGGGTGTCAGTTCGCGTCGGCGCAGACGAGCTGGACCGTGACGCTGTGTGCGGAGGCGTCGGTGTTGGTGACCCCCACCGTGAGCTTCCCCGTCGTGCCGCTCTGGCTGATGATGGCCGAGGAGATGATCAGGGATGGCGAATCCACGGACCACCCGTAGGTCACCACCACCTTTCCGGTCGAGCAGGAGAACTCGATGGACTGGGTGGTCCCGCCGGCCACGCTCTCGCTGCGGCTGCCCTCGACCGAGTACCCCGAGATGCCCTTCTGGCCCTGGGGCCCACGCTCGCCCTGGGGCCCCGCATCTCCTCGATCGCCCTTGGCGCCCCGGCAGTCGGCCGCGTTGTAGTTCCCGTCGAGATTCACGTCCTCGTCGGTGTCCTCGACGCCGTTCTCGTTGAGGTCCCAGCAGGGAAGTCCCTGGGGGCCGGCCGGACCCTGGGCCCCCGTCGGACCCTGCGGCCCGGTGGCCCCGGCTGGACCGGCATCGCCC
>CAZMTA010000010.1:85333-99569 GCA_964569085.1 uncultured Gemmatimonadaceae bacterium
CGCCCGGAGGCCCGGGCTCCCCGTCCTGCCCGGGAGGGCCTGCCTCGCCCTGGGGCCCCGGCTCGCCCGGAGGGCCGGCTTCCCCGTCCTCGCCGGGAGGCCCGACCAGGTTCCACTGCACCCGGACGTGGGAGCCCCGGACGCACTCGCCGGGAGCGCCGGGCACGCCGATGAGGTACATGGTGCCCGTCCCCGGCACGATGCACGCGGCCAGGATGTTCTCCTGGGCCTCGGCCGCCGGAGGCGTGGCGAGGAGGAGGAACGCCGCGGCCGGGACCACGAGGGCCCGGGCGGCGAGGGAGGCGAGGGGTCGGGTCATGTCCATGGGGGGGCTCGCTAGAAGGGGATGCCTAGGACATCCGCAGCATGGATCAGGGTCAGCTCGATGACGGAGAGCTGGGGTCCGTCGACGACGCGCAGGGTTGGATCTCCGGCTCCGTAGCGTTCCCAGGCGATGCGGGCGGCGTCGAAGGCCGCCACCACCCCGCCGGGATCGCCGCCGGCCATGGCGGAGGAGAGGCTGCCCAGCGACGACGAGATGGCCGCGGCTCCCGCCGCGTCCTCCATCGTCCCGGTCACCCGCTCCGTGGTGTAGGTCAGGGGAGCCGCCACCGACCGGGTCTCCTCCTCCGGCGGGAGGAAGAAGGTCTCGACCGAGACCGACACGGTGTCGGCCACCCTCCCGGCCAGGGCCTCGACCCGGCCCACGCCCTCGGTCACGCCCTGGACCCGGCCGTCGGCCACGGACACCACGGCGGTGTCCAGGCTCCGGAAGTAGACCCGGGCTCCCGCGTCGCCTCCGTCGAGGCGGGCGCTCAGAGCCACGCTCTGCCCCGGCACCAGCGAGGGCGGCGGGGCCAGGTGGACGCCGGTGACGGAGAGGTTCGCGAGGGGCCCCCGGTAGAGCACGACGCGCCGGAGCGCCCGGCCCTCCCCGGCACGGACCTCGAAAGGCTGGGTGTCCCCGCTCCACTCCACCACGGCGCCTGCGGGCCCCTCCGACGCGAGCTCCGCCGCGACGCGCACGGACAGCAGCTCGTCGGCGGGCACCTCGAGGGACACGTCGAAGGTCCACTCCGGCGCGCCGGGCTCGATGCGCTCCTGGAGGGAGGCGAGCACGGCTCCGGAACGGGCGTCCGTGACCGTGAGGCGGGCCAGGCTCAGGGGACCGGGGGCGCTGGTCGCGGCCGCGGCGGCCGAGGCGGGATCCACGGAGGACACCACCGCGAAGCTCGCCACCGCCGTGGGGGGCGCGGACAGGGGATCGCCGTCGACGCACCCCGACATCAGGCTCAAGGAGAGCCAGCCGGAGAGCGCGAGGGCTCGGGACACCGTCATCTGGGGGGACATCGCATCGCCGGGGCCCGACGGGGCACGTTCGGACGCAGTGATCCCTGGGGGGGAATTCAAAGATGTACCCTCCAGGCAGCGTGCGAAAGGAATTATTGTGAGCGGGCCCCTCCACCTGTGCGACCGAAAGTCTTATTTCTTTATCCGTCATGAGACGACACGACTCTTCCCGCGCGCGGCGCGTACCGACCGCGCTCCTCGCGCTGCTGCTCTGCCTGCCCGCCCCGTCGGCCGCGCAGGAGCTGGAAGCGGCCGCCGGCGCGGCTCTGGGCGTCGGCGCCGGCACCCTCGTCACCCTGGCCATCATCACGGCGAAGGCCCGGGCCGGCAGCTACGTCCACAGTCCCCACGACGTGAACTGGGAGCTCATCCCCGTCGTCGGCGGCGGCGCGTTGGGGGGCCTCCTGGGCTACCACCAGCCCGAGCGGCTCTGGCGCAGCGTCTACTGGGGGGTCGGGGGCTTCGCCGGCGGGCTCGTCGTGGGCGCCACTCTGGGTCAGGCCATCTGGGGGAGCGAGGAGGGGGCCTGGGCCGGGGGGATCATCGGCTCCGCCGCCGGCATGCTCGCCGGCTGGGCCATCGGCGCCAACACCTGGACCGGCGAGGGTGAGCCGGAGCCCATGCCGATGGCCACGGTCCGGATCCCGGTCCCATGAGCCGGCGCCTCCTCCTTCCCGGAGCGCTCCTGGCGCTGGCGGGGCTTCTCCAGACGTGCACGCCGGCGCCCTTCCGGCCCGGGGAGTTCACCCCGATCGAGGAGGGGGATCCCGCCGGCGCCCGGGCCGTGGTGTTCCTCGTGGGCGACGCCGGAGACCACCCCAAGGAGCAGTCCCCGCTCATCCACCGCCTCCGCCAGGACGTCGAGCGCTGGAGCGCGGCGCTGCCGGGCGACTCGGCGGTGTCGGTCCTGTTCCTGGGCGACAACATCTATCCCGACGGGCTCCACGACCGGAACCACGAGATGTTCTCGCAGGATTCGGCGCGGCTCCACGCCCAGATCTGGACCGTGTCCGGCCCGGAGGCCCGCGCCGACGACGTGCCCGGGATCTTCCTGGCCGGGAACCACGACTGGGGCCAGATGGACGGGGCCGAGGGGCTGGCCCGTCTCCGGAACATGGACCAGCACCTCCGGGAGGTCGCCCGTCGAGGGGAAGCCTCGGTCCAGCTCCTGCCCCCGTCGGGGAGCCCGACGCCCCGGATCGTCGAGCTGGGCGGCGTCGCCCGCCTCGTGCTCATCGACACCCACTGGTGGCTGGCCGACCCCACCGAGCGGGCCCGGGAGACCATGATGGGGGCGGTCCGCGCCGCGCTGGAGAACCCGGAGGGACTTCCGATCATCGTGGCCTCGCACCACCCCTTCGACTCGGGCGGCCCCCACACGCTGCGGAGCCCCTTCGACCCCTTCGCCGTCCTGGCCAAGGCGGGCGCCATCGTCCAGGACCTGAACTCGGTCCCCTTCGTGGACTTCAAGCGACGGCTCCAGGCGGCCTTCCGCGAGGCGGGCGCGCCGCTCATCTACGCCGGCGGGCACGACCACTCCCTGCAGGTCATCCAGGGGGAAGGGAGCGACGAGCCCCGGTGGACGCTCGTGAGCGGAGCCGGGAGCAAGCTCACGGGGGTGACGGGGATTCCCGGCCTGATCTGGGCCGAGGCCGCGCCGGGCTACATGCGGGTGATCTTCCGGGCCGACGGGAGCGTCGAGCTGTTCGTCGAGCGGGGGGACCCCGACTACCTGGCGTGCGAGCCCGACGAGGTGGACGACCTGGAGGCGTGCGTGGCCGAGGGCGTGGCCTCGTTCTCGGTGGGCTACTCGGCCCGACTCCGCTGAGCGAAGCCCGTCCCCGGGCGCTTCAGCGGAGGGAGAGCAGGGCCTCCACCAGCAGCCGGTCGTCCAGGAGCGGGGCGCTCCGGTCGGTGACCAGCGGGGCGTCCACCACCGCCACCCCCAGGGCCTCGACGCGCCGCAGCTCCGCGGCCTCGACGCCGCTCCGCCGGACGTCCACCAGGACGAGGTGGAGGAGGTCCGCCGCCCCCGCCCCGCCGGAGGCCCCGTCCCGGAGGTAGCGGAGCAGCGTGCGCACCTTGTCCGAGAGGGACATTCCCAGCTCCTCCGGGTCGCCGCCCCCCGGGTTCGGGACGTACACCTTGGGCACGTCGGCGGCCGCCACGGCGTCGGCGACGCCCAGGGGGAGCAGGTTGGCCACGACGCTGGTGTAGAAGCTCCCCACCGGGTAGCAGATCAGGTCGGCGGACCGGACGAGGGCCGCCACCCCCTCGGAGATGGTCGGACGGGCCGGCCGGGGGCGGTCCAGGCTCCGGCTCAGGTACAGGGTCCGCACCGGGCTGTCGAGAGGCGCCACGGACCGGCCGGTGAGGCGGTGCTGGCCGACCACGACCCGGCCGTCCTCCAGCTCCGCCACCAGGTGGAGGGGCTCCTCGAGGACGGGCCGGACGACGCCCCGCGCCGCCACCAGCTCCCCGACGAGGCGGAGGACCGGCTCCAGCTCCCGCGCCCCCTCCAGGTAGCCCCCGGCCAGGACGAGGTTTCCGACATTGGCCCCCCGGAGGTCGAAGCCCTCGGGCATGCGCTCCAGGAAGAAGCCGAGATGGCTCCGGACGGGCGCCCGCAGCGGACGGGGGACGGCGCGCACGCGCCGGTCCGTGCCGTCCACCATCCCCAGGAGCGCCGCGCGGAGGTCGGCCTGGTCCCCCTGCCGGGGGAAGCGGTGGGCCAGGAGGTCGTAGATCTCGGCGTGCCCCGGGACCGAGCGATCGGCGAGGGCGAGCAGCCGGTTCCGCAGGTCGCCCACCGCGGGCATGTCGAACGCCTCCCGCAGCTCCGCCGAGCTCCCGCCGGAATCGAAGGGGGTGACCACGTGGATCGAGCGATGGGTCACGTCCACCAGCGCCCGGCTCACACCCCGGAGGGCGGTGCCGCCGGAGAAGAAGCAGGGGCGCACCCCGGAGGTCGGGCTCACGCCTCCCCGGGGCGCCGCAGCCCATAGCCCTTGATCTTCCGGTGGAGGGTCCGGGCGCTGACCCCCAGGAGCTCGGCGGCCTTGCCCTGATGCCAGCCGGTCCGGTCCAGCGACTCCTCCACCGCCATGCGCTCCAGCGTCTCCAGGTCCAGGGCCGGGAGGCCCCGCCCGCCCTCGCCGGAGTCCGTCGTCCCCGCCTCGACCTCCGGGCCCGCGTCCGGCTCCAGGAGCCGGGAGCCCAGGTCCGCGGCGCGGATGGTCCGCCCCGGCGAGAGGACCGAGGCCCGCTCCACCACGTTGCGGAGCTCCCGCACGTTGCCGGGCCAGTGGTACCCTTCCAGGATCGCCGCCGCCTCGGGCGACAGGGACCAGGCCTCGTGCTCCCGCGGGTAGAGCTCCCGGAGGAAATGCTCCGCCAGGAGGAGGATGTCGGCGGGGCGCTCCCGGAGGGGCGGCAGCTCCAGGACCATGGCGTTGATCCGGTAGAAGAGATCGCCCCGGAAGCTCCCCTCCTCGACCCGCTCCTCCAGGGGCTGGTTCGTGGCCGAGACCAGGCGGAAGTTGGCGGGGAGCTCCTTCAGCCCGCCCACCCGCCGGAACGTCTTGGACTCCAGGGAGCGGAGGAGCTTGGCCTGGAGCCCCGGCTCCATCTCCCCGATCTCGTCGAGGAAGAGGGTGCCCCCGTCGGCCATCTCCACCAGGCCGATCTTCCGGTCGGCGGCACCCGTGAAGGCTCCCTTCTCGTGGCCGAAGAGCTCGGACTCGGCCAGGGACTCGGAGACGGCGGCGCAGTTCAGCGCCACGAGGGGCTCCTCCTGGCGGCCCGAGAGGCGGTGCAGCTCCCGGGCGACCAGCTCCTTCCCCGTCCCCGACTCCCCGACGACCAGGACCGACACGTCCGAGGGGGCCACCCGCTCCACCAGGTCCAGGACGGCCCGCATGCGGGGATCGCCGGTGACGATCCGCACCCCGCCGGCCTCCCGGCTGACCGCCGCCCCGAGGCGCTCCGAGCGGGCCCGGACCTCCCGGGCCCGGGCCGCCTTCCAGACCAGCGCCCGGAGCCGCTCGCCGTCCACCGGCTTCTCGACGAAGTCGTAGGCGCCGAGCTTCATGGCCCGGGTGGCGGTGGCCACGGTGCCGTACCCGGAGACGAAGATCACCTGGGGGCGCGCCGGATCCCCCGCCATCGCCTCCAGCACGTCGAGGCCGTCCAGCCCCGGCATGCTCAGGTCGAGCAGGACCACGTCGAAGACGCGCTCCTGCAGGGCGGAGAGGGCCGAACGCCCGTCGGGGACGGGCGTGACCAGGTGGCGGCGGCCTCCGGCCCGGCGGAGGATGCGCTCCAGCAACAGGCGCTGGTCCTCGTCGTCGTCGGCGATGAGGACGGAGATGGGTGCGTCGGGTGGGGTGGGCTCCATGGGGCCAAGCCTGTCGCAACGGACCGGCCCCCGCAAGCGGCCCGCCCGAGGGGGGCGCGGCGCCGGCGGGGGCCGGAAAAAGGTTTGGCCCTACCAGCCGAAGCTGATAGGGCCGAGGGGCCACCCTGATTGGGGGGGCTGGCACCCTCATCTCCTTCCGGTCCGGGCCGCGGGCCCCACCCTGGGGGGGGCTCCTGCTTCGCTCGCTCGCTCACGCTCGCGGTGTGGGACCCGCGGTGGACCTTCGTTTCGCCCTCTCTAGGGGCAAGGCGGGTGCCAAAACGAAAGGAGGGCAAGAAACCCGTTGTGGGACAAAGCCTCTCGACCTTTGGAGGGCGCCGGGGAGGGGTCGTTTCGAGCCGGACACAATGGCCGATTCGGACACTTCGTCCGGACACGTTGTCCGGTCGGAGCGGTATGGGGAGGGGCGCGTCGCGCCGGCGCGCTATCTTCCTTCCAGAGCGGGTCCATCCACTCCGGGACGGGAGCTTCGATCCATGCGCAACTTCGTCATCCGCGTCTTCGTCAACGCGCTGGCCCTCTCGGCGGCGGCCTGGCTGGTGCCGGGGATCTCGCTGGACGCCGACTTCGGCGGGGTGCTGCTGGTGGCCCTGGTCTTCGGGCTCGTGAACGCGATCCTGAAGCCCATCCTGGTCCTCCTGTCCCTCCCCTTCATCCTGCTCACCCTGGGCCTGTTCGCGCTGGTCGTGAACGCCCTCCTCCTCCTCCTGACCGACGCCCTCACGGGCCAGCTCGAGGTGAGCGGGTTCTTCGCGGCGCTGGTGGGGAGCATCGTGATCTCCCTGGTCACCCTGGTCCTGGGCGGGGCGCTGAAGGACGACTGAGGCCGGCGACGGCCCGCCCCGGAGGGTGCCCGGCGCGCCCTAGGGAGTCGGCGGGACGACCGTCCCGTTCGCCACGACCTCCCCCGCGGCGTCGTCCAGGGCGCCGAGGACGGTGAGCGTGGTCCCGGCGGGCACCGTGAAGCGGCCGTCCACCGTCATGGTGCCGGCGACCGTGAGGCTCCCGGCGGGGGTCACGTCGGCGCCGGCGGCGATGGTCAGGTCCTGGAAGGCGAAGACGCGGTTCCCGCCCGGTGTGTACACGATGCTCTGGGGCCCGGAGCCGTTGAACACGACCCGGTGGCTCCCCGAGGGGAGGAACGGGTCCACCTTCACCCCGTTGGACCAGTGGAAGTCGGCCCCGACGAAGACGGTGCCCGCCGAGAGGGCGCCCACGGTGTTCCGTCCGCCGAAGCGCACGTCCCCGGTCACGGCCAGCTCGGAGGAGCCGTCCACCATGGTGAGGAGCCCCGAGTCGTCCACCTCGAACCCACCGGTCGCCGTCAGGCGATGGCCGCCCAGGTTCAGGTTCGACGCCGACCCGGTGACGCGCACGTCCCCGGCCACCACGAGGTCCGCCGTCAGGGTCGTGGCGGCCGGGAAGACCAGGTCCGTGCTCATGGAGGCGGGCAGCGAGGGCGCCGCGCCCCGGATCCAGGTCGTGGGGATGCGCCAGCCCGAGCCGGGGACGTCGACGATGTTCCCGTAGACCTCGGTGTAGACGTCGGCTCCGCCGCCCCCGAGGGCGCCGCGCTGGATCGTGGCGCTGCCCAGGATGGGGATGCTGGTGGCGAAGACGACGCCGGCGGGGTTGTCCACCACCACGTTCTGGAATCGGTGCTGGTTCTCTCCGGGGAAGTCCAGGGTGACCGTCTGCTCGACCGTCCCGTTGAAGACCACCGTGTGGTCCCCGCTGGGATTGAAGGTCTTGAAGGAGGTCGTGACGTTCACCAGCTGACCCGAGAGGTAGATCGTCCCGCTGGTGAGCGAGCCGTCGGTGTCGCCGCCGCCGGCCAAGAGGTCGCCTTGCACCGAGAGCTGGTCGGTGGGCTCGGTCATGCTCAGGGTGCCGCCGTCCGCCGTCTCGAGGTCGCCGCTCACGGTGACCTGACCCTCGACGGACACGTTCCCGGTGACGTCCAGGTTGGGCACGGTGCCGGTGATGGTCCCGGTGCCGGACATCTCCACCGTCCCGGAGCCGGTGATGCCCCCGGTGGCGTCCAGGCTCCCCGAGAGGTCGAGGGTGGCGCCGTCGGAGAGGTCGAGGGTGGCCCCCTCCTCCAGGGTCAGGGATCCCAGCGAGAAGTCGGAGCTCAGGCTGGCCGTGGTGCCGGCGCCGAGCACGAGCTCGTCGTCGGCGTCGGGCGCCCCGGCGGGCTCCCAGTTGGCCGGATCGAGGAGGTCCCCGCTGCTGGTGCCGGTGAAGGTCCGGGCGACCTGCCCCGAGGTGACCTGCACGGAGGCCGACCCCGTCACCCCGTCGGCCGTGGCCTCCACGGTGGTGGCGCCCTCCACGCCCGGGGTCACGAAGCCGGTGTCCATGTCGACGGCGGCGACGGCGCCGTCCAGCGAGCTCCAGGCGAAGGACGTCCCGGGTACCGGGTGTCCGTTGGCGTCCCGGGCCTCGGCGTGGAGCTGGACCCCGGCGTCCCCGGGCGCCATGGCCACGCTCGACGGCGTGACCGCCACGGAGGCCACCGCCTGGGCCACGGTCACCGAGACGGTGTCGGCGATGGTGTCGAGGTCGGTCTGGTACCGTGCTTCGATGCGGGCCGTGCCGTTCTGCCTGGCGGTGACCAGGCCCCCGGTGCTCACGGTGGCCAGGGTCGGGTCGAGGCTCGCCCACAGGATCGTGGCGCCGGCGATGGTGTTCCCCGCCCCGTCCTCCACCCGCCCGGTGAGCTGCACCGTGGCGTCCAGCGCCGTCAGGGTCGGAATGGGCACGGGCGTGACCACGACGTCGGCCGCCTCGGGCGCCACCCGCACCACCCCGACGCCCTCCACGTCGCCGGCGCGGGCGGTGACCGCGGCCTCGCCCGTCCCGACGGCGGTGACCAGCCCGGAGGCGTCCACCGAGGCCACCGAGGAGGGGTCCGTGGACCACGTCACCGAGGGGGACGCGACCGGGCTCCCGCCGGCGTCGAACACGGTGGGCGTGAAGGTCAGGGTGTCGCCCAGCGTCGTCAGGGTCACGGTGTCCGGCGCGAGGCCGACGAAGGCCGGCGCCTGGGCCACCGTGACGGTCACCGTGTCCGCGGCGGAGCCGGCGGTGGCCACGACCTGGCCGGAGCCCTCGGCCACGGCGGTGACCTTCCCGCCGTCCACCGTGATGAAGGATTCGGCGGTGGACCAGGCGACCGTCGCGTCCATGGGCTCGCCGAGGGAATCGGTGACCTCGGCGGAGAGCGTGCGGGTCTCCTCCAGGAAGGTGAGGTCCGGAACCGGGTCCGGCGTGACCGTCACCGCCGCCGCCACCCGCTCCACCGTGACCGTGGTCGTCCCCGTCACGCCGCCGGCCGAAGCCGAGATCGTGGCCGTCCCGTCGGCGACGGCCTTCACCGAGGCCGTGTCGGTGCCCACCGGGGCCACGGCCGCCACGCCCGGCGCGTCGCTGGACCAGGAGAAGCTGGTCACGTCGGGAATGACGGATCCGAGACCGTCCTTGGCGACCGCCGTCAGCGTCGCGAGCGCGCCCCGGGCCCGGAGCGTCGTGTCCGCCGGGGTGATCTCGATGCTCGCGACCGTCCGGCCCACGGTCACCGACGCGGCCGCGGACACGCCCGAGGCCGTCCGCGCCGTGATCTGCGCGCTGCCGTCGGTGGTCCCGGCGGTGACCTCCCCGTCGGGACCGACGGTGGCCACCGCCCCGTCGCTGGTGGTCCAGGTCAGCGCCGGCACCGGGCTCACCTCGTTCCCGTTGGCGTCCTGGGCGGTGGCCACGAGCGTGCCGGTCTCGCCGGAGGAGGAGAAGACCAGAGAGGCCGGCGTCAGGGTCAGCGACGTGACCTCCTGGGCCACGCCCACCGACACCGTGTCGGCCAGGGCGCCGGAGGTGGCCACGACGTCCACGGGTCCGCCGTTGGCCTCGGCGCGGACGAGGCCGGTGGCCGGGTCCACCGACACCACCGACGGGTCGTCGGAGCTCCAGACGACCGTCCCCGTGGCCGGGTTGCCGAGGGCGTCCCGGAGCGTCGCGTCCAGGTCCAGCGTCTGGCCCACGGCCGTGAGCGCGTGGGGGCCCTCCGGCGTCGCCTCCAGGGTGGTCGCCACCTGATCCACGTGGACCAGGGCGGAGTCCAGGACGCCCTCGAGGTAGACGTAGACCTTGGCTACGCCCTCCTTGGTCGCCGTGGCCGTGGTCGACGGGCCGGTGGCCGAGCTGAGTGAGAGGGACGAGCCGCCGACCGCCCATCCGAAGGCCCCGGCCGACGCCACCACGGAGCCGCCGCCGTCCCGGGCCACCGCGGTGAAGGTGACCGTGTCGCCCAGGGAGCGGAGCGTGTCCACCTTCGGGCTGATCTCCAGGCTGGCCACCTCGACGCCCACCGTCACGGTGGCCGCGCCCTCCACGCCCCCGGCCTCGGCCCGGACGTCGGCCACGCCGTCGCCCGCCGCCGTCACCAGGGCGGTTCCCGGGCCCGAAGCGGCGACGGTGGCCACCCCGGCATCGCCCGAGTTCCAGGTGAACGGGGGCTGCGGGTCGACGGGAGTCCCGCCCGGATCGTGGGCCGTGGCGCCGAAGGTGACGGTGTCGCCCAGGACCCGGAAGGCGTGGGCGCCGGGGGTCAGGGAGACGTACCCCACCGTCTGCGCCACGGTGACGGTCACCCGGTCCGTCTTCCCTTCGCTGGTGGCCACGATGTCGGTGCTGCCGTTCCCCACGGCGGTCACCCGGCCCGAGGGGTCCACCGTCGCCACGGTCGGGTCCGTCTCGCTCCACGTCACGGTCGCGCCCACCGGATTGCCCAGGATGTCCCGGGTCACGGCCGCGAGCTGCAGCGTCTCGCCGAAGCTGGTGAGCGTCCGGGGGGACCGCGGGCTGATGGCTACGCTGGCCACCTCGGTGTCGACCCGGACCGGCGCCGTGCCGGCCACGCCCTCGGCCGTGGCGGTGACCTCGGCGGTGCCGTCGACGCCCGAGGTCACCACCGTGGAGGCGCCGGAGGAGGGGGCCACCGAGGCCACCGCCGGGTCGGTCGTGGTCCACGCGAAGCTCGTGACCCGGGCGACGGGGTTGGCGCCGGCGTCGAAGGCCCGCGCCGTGAAGGTCTGGGTCTGGCCCGAGGCGTTGAAGGTCCGGTCCCGGGGGGAGACCTCCACGTAGCTGACGGCCTGGGCGACGTCCACCTCGACCGTGGCCGCCACGCCGTCGCGGGAGGCCTCGATGCGGGCCGTCCCCTCGGCCACCGCCGTGACCACGCCGGAGCCGTCCACGGTGGCCACGCCCGGATCCAGCGAGCGCCAGGCGGCGGGCTGGAGGATGAGCTCACCCGCCGCGTCCGTGATCCGCGCCCGCAGGGCCAGCGTCTGCCCGAAGAAGGTCAGCGTGGCCGGCGAGGCGGGCTCGATGGCGACGGCGTCCACGACCCGCGCCACCGTGAGCGTCGCGCTCCCCTCGAGGCCGTTGTAGGCGGCGGTGACGGTGGCGACGCCGTCGTCCACGGCCTCGGCCACGCCGCCGGCGCCGACACGCACCACGGCGAGGGCGTCGGAGCGCCAGAGGAAGCCCGCGGCCTCCGGAACCGGGAAACCGTCGGCGTCCCGCACGACGGCCTCCAGGGCCAACGTCTCCCCGGCCCGGGTGAAGGTGTGGGCGGCGGGAAGGACCTCCACCGAGGCCGGCGGGACCTTCACCGTCACCCCGGCCTCCCCGAAGACCCCGTCCAGCGTGGCGCGCACCGTGGCGCTCCCCGGCGCCACCGCCGTGGCGGTTCCGTCGGGCGCCACCGAGACCACCAAGGGGTCGGTGGAGGACCACGCGAAGGCGCCGGCGTCCGGGAGCGGCTCCCCGTCGCCGTCCAGGGCCGTGGCGGTGAATACCTGGGTCTGGCCGCGGCCGGTGAACGCGTGGCCGTCGGGGGTGAGGACCACCCGGGCCACCGTGCGCTCCGGGGCCACCGTGACCTCCGCCGAGCCGGTGGCGTCGTCGGCCTGGACGGAGAGGACGGCGGAGCCCTCGGCCTCGGCGCTGGCCTCGCCTTCCTGGGTGACGCGGACCACCAGCGTGTCCGACGAGGACCAGACGAGCTCGTCCACGGTCATCTCGTGGTCGTTGGCGTCGAAGACCGTGGCCACGAAGGCCTGGACCCGGCCCAGCTCCACGAAGGTGAAGGAGGGCGGATCCACCTCGACGCGGTGGGCCACCTGCTCCACCACCACCGGCGCGCTCCCGGTCACGCCCTGCGCCGTCGCCGAGATCCGGGCCACGCCGTTGCCCACGGTCCGGAAGGTGCCGGTGGCGTCCACGCGGACCACCAGGGTGTCCGACGAGGCCCAGGTGAAGTCCGGCGGAGCCATCTCCTGCCCGGCGCCGTCCAGGGCCACGGCCTGGAGCTGCCCGGTCACCCCCAGGGCCTCCAGGCGCACCGAGTCGGGGCGGAGGGCGATGGCGCGGAGCTCCTGGGCCACCGAGACGGTGGCCGAGCCCACGGCGTCGCCGGCCCGGGCCTCGACGCGGGCCGTGCCGTTGCCCACGGCCGTCACCGTGCCGTCCTCCGAGACCTGGACCACGGCGGGGCTCGCCGAGCTCCACGTCACGCCCCGCCGGCGGAGGGTGTCGCCCGCCTCGTCGACCACGGCGGCCGTCAGCCGGGCCGTCGCGCCCAGCGCCTCGAGGCGGACGGTCCCGGGGCTCACCAGGACCCGTGCGGGCACCCGCTCCACCAGGACCTCGGCCGTACCGGACACGTCGTCCAGGCTGGCCGTCACGGTGGTGCGGCCGTCCTCCACGGCGCGGACCAGACCCTCGGCGTCCACCGTGGCCACCGCCGCCCGGTCCACCGCCCAGCGGAAGCCGGTGAGGCTCGGGATGGGGGTCCCGTCGCGGGCCACGGCCACGGCGCGGTAGCGGAGGGTGTCCCCGGCGCGGGTGAAGGTGTGGGAGGCCGGCGTGACCTCGATGCGGTCCAGGGCCTCGGACACCGTCACGCCCACCGTGTCCGCCGCCTCGTCCAGGGAGACCACCACCCCGGTGATGCCGCTGGCCACGGCCGTGATCCGCCCCTGCCCGTCGACGGTGGCCACCGCCGGGTCCAGGGAGCGGAAGGAGAACGCGGCCCCCTCGACAGGGAAGCCCCGGGCGTCGGCGGCGGTGGCCGTCACCACGGCGTCGGCACCCAGCTCCGGGAGGAAGAGCCCCCCCGGCGAGGCCTCCACCGAGCGGGCCACCTGCGCCACCGTCAGCTCCGCCGTGCCGGCCAGCTCCGGTGCCCGGTCGGGAACGGCGGTCACGGTGGCGACGCCGGGGCGCAGCGCGAGGAAGGCCCCGCCGCCCAGGTGGCGCACCGGGGCGCCCTCGGGGACGCTCCACGAGAAGGACTCGCCGGGGAGGGAATCGCCCCGGGGGTCCACCAGGACGGCCCGGAGGCGGGCCGTGTCCTGGAGGCTCGTCAGCCGCAGCGCGGCGCCGGGGAGGAGGACCACCGAGTCCGGCCGCTGCACGGCCCGGAACCGGGTGGTGGCCCGGGCCGTCCCCGCCAGCGCGGTGACGGTCACGCCACCGGGCCGGAGGAAGGAGACCTCGGCCTCGCGGCTCCCGGTGCGGACGACGGTGGCCACGGCCGGGTCGCTGCTCTCCCAGAAGACCACGGCGCCCTCGCTCCCGTCGACCCGGGCGGAGACCGTAGTGGAGGCGCCTTCCTCGAAGAGCGTGTCGTGGGGCTCCACCGCGACGCCGGTGACGTCCAGGTTCGCCACGGGGCCCCGCACCACCTCCACCGCCTGGACCTCGAGCTGGCTGAGGCTCGACAGCTCCATGACGCGGCTGCGGCCGCTCCACTCCACCGTCTCCACCCCGCCCGAGACGTTCAGGAGCTCCATGACCGTGTAGAAGCGGGGGTCCTGGAGCTCCGAGGAGTACGGGACCTCCAGGGAGAGCGTCCACTCGCTGCTGGACGGGTCCACGGGGAAGGTCTGGCGCTTCAGGACCTCGTCCCCGGGGGTGAGCAGCGCCGTGACCCGGATGGCGTTGATGGGCAGGGGCTGGCCGGAGCCGGTCTCCACGGCGAAGACCGGAGACAGGACCAGCTGGGCCGCCTGGTCCGTGGGGACCGGCGGGGACACGCCGTCCACGCACACCGCGAGGGCGGGGAGGAGAGCCACCAGGGCGAACGCCGCCCAACGCTTCCGATGCATCCGGAACGTCCAGCCGTTCGTCTCGATGGAAGAACCCTCCTCGGAGCTCGGGTCGCGACGGGACCGAGCCCCGTCCGGAGCGCGTCCCCCTCGGCCTACACGCACACGCCTACCCCGCTCCGGGCGGATCCGGGAGCCGAGCAGGACCGTCGATCTTCGAGCACCGGGGGGGGCACGCTTCCATCCTTCCCTTCAACGGTAGCCAAGGGCCCCCCCACGGGGCAATCGATTCGATCGCGCGCACGGGGGAGCGGGCAGGGTGGAGGGGCAGGCACGAAGGGACCGGGCGCGCAGC
>CAZMTA010000010.1:99669-108740 GCA_964569085.1 uncultured Gemmatimonadaceae bacterium
GGGTTCGAGACGTACCCGGGACAGGCGCGCAGCGAATGACCCGGGTGGGTCTCGAACCCACGACCTACGGATTAAAAGTCCGTTGCTCTGCCAGCTGAGCTACCGGGTCGCCTTGAAGATAGGCGCCTCGCCGGAGCGGGGAAGGCACGTGGCGTGATCCGGACGGGCGGCGCGGGCTCAGGCCGAGCCCCCGCGCCCCTCCACGGCCCGGCGCAGCGGGTGGTCCGCCGGGAGCTCGACGACGTTCCGTGCGGCCTCGTCCCGCGCGCCCCGGGCCCCCGCGGCGTCCCCCAGCGCCTCCAGCGCTCCCGACCGGAGGAGCTCCGTCTCGCCACGGCGGGGGTGGGGATAGGGGCGGATGCGCCCCTCGGCCTCGGCCACCCGGTCCAGAATTCGCAGCGCCTCGGCGGGCTCGCCCCGGGCCAGGCGGAGCCGCGCCCGCTCCCGCTCCACGTCCAGGGCGTAGCGGTGATCCGGCCGGAGCACGGTCCCGGCCAGCTCCGCCGCCGCCTCCAGGAGCGAGTCGGCCTCCGCCAGCCGACCCTCTTCCAGAGCGGCCCGCCCGAGCCCCGCTCGGATGAGCACCGTGTACGTGCCGGGCTCGCCCTCCAGCCGGCCGCGGATCGCCTCGGCCTCCCGGAAGCGCCTCCGGGCCTCGTCCACCCGGCCGGCCTCCAGGAGCACCTGGCCCTGCAGCACCAGCGAGAACACCACGCCGGGGTGGTCGGCGCCCCGGGCCACCCGCTTGGCGCCGATGACCGAGTCGATCCGCGCCACGGCCAGGTCGTACCGGCCCAGCGCCCAGTCCGCCAGCGCCAGCGACTCCCGGGTGCCCCGGGTGTGGGCGTGGGCCTCGCCGAGCTCCCGGGCGCTCCGCTCCAGGGCGTCCCGGAGGACGGGCTCGGCCTCGCCGAAGCGGCCCAGGGCCACCAGCGTGACCCCCCACTCCTCGTCGCTCTCGATGCGGTCCGGGTGCTGGGGCTCGAAGAGCGCGCTGCGCATCTCCCGTCCCCCCCGCACCATGGGCACGGCCTGGACGTACTGCTCCCGGAGCCGGTGGATCATCCCCAGGTTGGCCATGGCGGCGGCCGCCACGGGGTCGGGGCGTCCCGACCCCTCCCCCTCCAGGGCCTGGAGGAAGAGCGCCTCGGCCTCCTGGAAGGCGCCCTGGTCGTGGAAGGTGGAGGCGAGCCCCAGCATGGCCCGGGCCGTGGTGCCCCGCCCCACCCCGGCGCCCCCTCGGTCCAGATCCAGCGCCTCCTGGAAGAGCGCGGCGGCCCGCTCGTACTCCCGGTCGTCCCGCACGGCCCACCCCAGCTCGGTGAGGAGCTCCGCCACGAGGGTGTCCGACACCGGGACCTCCCGGGTCCGGGCCAGCGCCGCCTCGAGGAGGGGCACGGACCGGGGGTCGCCCAGCTCCGCCGAGAGCAGGGCCCGGCGGCCGAGGGCGTCGGCGTGCCCGGGGCCGTCGGGGTCCACCCGGGCCCGGAGCGCCACCGCCCGGTCCGCGAGCCCCCCCGCCTCGTCCAGCATCCCCAGGTTCCGGTGGATCTGGGCCAGCTCGAGGAAGAGGGTGGCCTGGAGCTCGGGGTCGTCGGCCAGGGTCGCCTCGACTCTGGCCACCCCGTCGGCGAGCACCTGGCGGATCCCCAGCGTGTCCTCGGGGGCGCGGGTGGGATCCCCCAGCCGGAAGAGCTCCGTCACCAGCGCCGTCACCTGCCCCGCCCGGGCGGCCTGGGCCTGGGCCACGTCCCGGGCCGCACGCGCCTCCCGGGCCTGCCAGAGGGTGGCGCCCATCCCGCCCACCAGCGCCACGACGAAGAGGGCGGCGGCCAGGGAGGCGGCCCGGTTCCGCCCCAGGAACTTCCGCATCCGGTATCCGGGCGTCGCCCGCCGCGCCTCGATGGGGCGGCCGTCCAGCCATCGCCGGAGATCCTCCGCCAGGCGCCGGGCCGAGTCGTAGCGGCGCCCGGGCTCCTTGGCCACCGCCGTGAGGACGATGGTGTCCAGGTCCCCCCGCAGCACCCGCCCGAGCTGCGCCGGCGACTGCCTCCGCGCCGCCGCGGAGGCGTCCACGGTGGCGCGCTCCAGCCCCTCGTCGCTCCCGGCCCGGGGCAGCCCCCGCTCCGCCAGCTCGCTGGGCGGCCGGGCCGGCGTCTCGGCCACGACCCGGCTGAGGCGGGCCGCGGGGAGGTCCGCGGTGCGGTAGGGACGGAAGCCCGAGAGGAGCTCGCAGAGGAGGACGCCCAGGGCGTAGACGTCGGTGGCGGCGGTGACCCGGTCCCCGGCGAGCTGCTCCGGGCTGGCGTAGGCCGGCGTCACCCAGAGCTGCGTCTTCCCCTCGGCCTCGCCCTCCAGGCTCTTGGCGATGCCGAAGTCCAGGAGCTTCGGCTGGCCGTGGGGCGTCACCAGGATGTTCGAGGGCTTCAGGTCCCGGTGCACCACCAGCTGGCCGTGGGCGGCGTGCACGGCCTCGCAGACCCGCACGAAGAGCTCGACCCGCTCCCGCACGCCCAGGCTGCGGCGGTCGGCCCACGCCAGCAGGTCCTCGCCGTGGACGAACTCCATCGCGTAGTAGGGCTGGCCGTCGTCCAGCACCCCCCCGTCGATGAGGCGGGCGATGCCGGGGTGCTCCAGGCGCGCCAGGATCCGGCGCTCCTCCTGGAAGCGCCGGGCCAGGAGGGGGTCGACGAAGCGGCCGCGCACGAGCTTGAGGGCCACCGTCTGCTCGAAGTCCTCGGCCTCGCGGATGGCCAGGAGGACCACCCCCATCCCCCCCTCCCCCAGGAGCCGCACGATGCGGTACGGCCCCAGCCGCTCCGGGAAGCGCCCGCCCAGGGGGCGCTCCTCCTCCGGGAGGTCGGCCAGGGGGCCGGGCCGGTCGTGGGCGGCCAGGAGGGAGGCCACCTCGTCGGGAAGCCCGGGATCCTCCCGGCCGGCGGCCTCCAGGAGGCGCCGCCGGCCGGTGGCGTCGAGGTCCAGGGCCTCCAGGAAGAGCGCCTCCACCCGCTCCCGGGCGGGCCCGGCGGCCGGCGGGCTCACGGCTCGGCCAGCTCCCGGTTGAGCCAGGCCCGGGCCAGGGCCCAGTCCCGCCGCACGGTGACGTTGGAGACGCCCAGCGCCTCCGCGGTCTCGTCCAGGCTCATCCCGGCGAAGAAGCGGCACTCCACGACCCGGGCGCGGCGGGGCTCCACCTCGGCCAGGCGCTCCAGCGCCTCGTCCAGGGCCAGGAGGTCCTCCGGGCGCTCCCGGGCCGCCACCACCACGTCCTCCAGCGGCTCGGGCACCACGCCCCCGCCCCGCTTCTCGGACTTCCGGGCCCGGGCGTAGCCGATGAGCACGCGGCGCATGGCCGACGCGGCGGTGCCGAAGAAGTGGGCCCGGCCCCGCCAGGAGACGTCGTCGAGCTCGGCCAGGCGCAGGTAGGCCTCGTGCACCAGCGCGGTGGCGCCCAGGGTGTGGCCGTCCCGCTCCCGACGCATCTCGCGGCGGGCCAGGTCCCGCAGCTCGTCGTAGACCAGGGGCAGCAGCCGGTCGGCGGCGTCGGCGTCGCCGTCGGCCATGCGGGCGAGGATCCGGGTGAGCTGGGTCGGCTGAGACACGGCGGGCAGGGTGGAGGTACGGGTCCAATTGACCCCGCGGAGGGGCGCCGCGCCAGATTTCCGTCGGGAGCGGATGAGCGGATTCGCCACGGTTCCGCGCCTCGTAGGGTGTCCCCCCCTTCCACCCCACGGACCCCATGGACGACCGCACCATCGAGCGCCTGGCCGGAAGCTGGAGCCGGGTGGAGGCCCACGGGCCCGCCCTGGCCGCCTCCTTCTACGAGCGCCTCTTCCGGATGGAGCCCCACCTCGAGGACCTCTTCGTCATCGCGGACATGGGCGCCCAGAACGAGAAGTTCATGCTCATGATGGCGGAGGTCGTCCGCGCCGCCCGGGAGCCGGAGCGCCTCCGCTCGCTCCTGGAGGCGTCGGGGCGCAGGCACCACGGGTACGGGGTGGCGCCCCGGGACTACCTGAGCGTGGGGGAGGCCTTCCTCTGGGCGCTGGACCACGCGCTCCCGGGGGGCCTGGAGCCCGAGGAGCGGGCGGCGTGGGCCGAGGCCTACACCTGGATGGCGTCGGTCATGCGGGGCGCGGCGCCGGCCTGAGGGCCGGTCGGCCGTCCGACCCCTCCCCCGCCGCCTCAGCCCCCGATACGCAGCCCGAGCCGGAGACCCACCACCCGACCCGACGAGTCGGTGCCCCGGAGGGTGCCTTCGTCGGTCTCGAAGTCCCCGAAGGAGAGGAGGCCGAGGGACAGCCCGCCCTCCACGGCCACCGACGGCCCGACGCCCACGGCCACCCCCAGCTCGGCCAGCGCGCCCACCCCGTCGGAGTGACGGCCCACGCCCGCCACGTCGATGCTCTGGCGCACCCAGGCCAGGCGCCCGGCCAGGTAGGGGTGCACGGGGCTCCCGGGGCCCAGCCAGACGCGGGGCTCCACGTACGCCGCCAGCACGTCGTAGTCGTCGGTGGAGAAGCCCACCGCGTGCCGGCTCCACTGCCCGCCCACGCCCATCTCCAGCGGGCCGTCGCCCAGGGGAACGCTCACCGTGGCGTGGTATCCCGCCCCGCCGTCGGTGTCGTCGAAGTCCGCGCCTCCGGGGAGGTACCAGCCGCCCCCGGCGGAGACGGCGAGCTGCGCGCCGGCCGGGGCCGCCGTGGCCAGCGCCACGGCCAGGGCCGCGCCGAGCCTGCAGAGCGCCGCGGAGAGACGGGCCGCCGCCGGCGCGGGGCGGGCCCGGTGGAGGATGGGGGCGTCTCGATGCATGGCGGGCCCTCCTGGGGCGGGGTCAGTCGGCCGCCGCGGCCCCGGGCCGCAGCTCCTTGTGGATCCGGACCACCCCGGACTCGCCGGGGACGTTCCGGGGGGTGAAGCCCAGGACGCGGGCCAGCTTCAGCATGGTCACGTTGTCGGCCAGGACGTCTCCGAAGATCTCGCCGATGCCGCGCTCCCGGGCGTACTCCACGATCCGGCGGGTAAGGTACACCCCGAGCCCCATGGCCGTCATCTCCCGGCCCAGGAGGACGGCGAACTCGGCGCGCTCGTTGTCCGGGTCGGCGGAGATCTGGACGATCCCGTGGATGGGCGTCTCCCCGGCGATGCCCGGCTCGGTCAGCACCATGACCATCTCCCGGTCGTAGTCGATCTGGGTGAAGCGGGCGGTGTTCATGTGGGAGAACGTCTTCTGGGGCACGAAGAAGCGGAAGCGCACGTCCTCCGGGGAGAGCGCCTCGAAGGTGTCCCGGAGGGCGGGCTCGTCCTCGGGGAGGATCGGGCGGAGGAGGAGGGTGCGGCCGTCGGCCAGCTCCACCTCCTCCTCCAGCGCCTTCGGGTACGGGCGGATGGCCAGCCGGGGCGTGGCCCGCTCGCCGGCGGGCCGGACCCGGATGCGGGCGTCCAGGGCCATGACCCCGTAGGCGTCCACCAGGAGGGGGTTCAGGTCCAGCTCCACCACCTCGGCCAGGTCCACCACGAGCTGGGAGACCTTCACCAGGGTCAGGGCGAGGGCCTCGAGGTTGGCCGCCGGCACGTCCCGGTAGCCCTCGAGGATCCGGTGGATGCGGGTCCGGGACATCATGGCCCGGGCCAGGCGCAGGTTGAGCGGGGGGAAGCCCAGCGCCACGTCGTCCACGACCTCCACGGCGGTGCCGCCGTGGCCGAAGAGGAGGACCGGGCCGAAGTGGGGGTCCTCGGTGGCCCCCACGATGACCTCCCGGGCGCCCGGGCGCCGTACGGTGGCCTGGACGCTGAATCCGTCCACCGAGGCCTCGGGGTGGCTCGCCCGGATCCGCTCCAGCATGTCCGTGGCCGCCCGCTCCACCAGCCCCGGCCCCTCCAGGTTCAGGACCACGCCGCCCACGTCGGATTTGTGGGTCAGGTCCCGGGAGAGGATCTTGAGCGCCACCGGCCCCCCGATGCGGGCCGCCACCTCGGCGGCCTCCCGGGGGTCGGCCGCCTTCTCCGTGGCCACCGTGGGGATCCCGTAGGCGGCCACGACCTCCTTGGCCTCGGGCTCGGTGAGCCACTCCCGCCCCTCGGCCAGCGCCGCGGCCACCACCTCGGCGGCCCGGTCCGTGTCGGGCTCGAAGGCCTCCGGGAGGGAGGGGGGCGTCTCCAGGAGGAGGTCCTGGCGCACCCCGTACTCCACGAGCTGCATGAAGGCCCGCACCGCCTGCTCGGGGGTGTCGTAGGAGGGGATCCCCGCCTCGGCGAAGATCCGGAGCGACGGGGCCGTGGTCCCCGCCCCCACCCAGCTCGTCAGGATCGTCTTCCCCCGACGCTGCTTCTTGGCCACCTGGGCCACCGCTTCGGCGGCCTCCTCGCGGCGGATGACCGCCGTGGGGCAGTTCACGACCAGCACGGCGTCCACGCCCGGGTCCTGGAGGACCAGGCGCAGGGCGTCCCGGTACCGTTCGCCGGGGGCGTCCCCGATGATGTCCACCGGGTTCCCGCCGGACCACGTGCCCGGGAGGATCTCCGAGAGGCCGGCGCGGGTCTCGTCGGAGAGCTCGGCCAGGCGCCCCTCCGCCTCGGCCAGGGCGTCGGCCGCCAGCACGCCCAGGCCGCCGCCGTTGGTGAGGATGGCCAGGCGATCCCCCCGGTGCCGGCGGACCAGCCCCAGCGTCTCCACGGCGCCGAAGAGCTCCTCCAGCGTGTGGACCCGGAGGATGCCCGAGCGCCGGAACGCGGCGTCGTAGACCGCGTCCGAGCCGGCGGCGGCGCCGGTGTGGGAGGCGGCGGCCCGCTGCCCCGCCTCGAAGCGGCCGCCCTTCACCACCACGACGGGCTTCATGCGGGCGGCCGCCCGGGCCGCGCTCATGAACTTCCGGGAGTCCTTGATGGACTCGACGTAGAGGAGGATGGCCTCGGTGTGCCCGTCGTTGGCCAGGAAGTCCAGCATGTCCCCGAAGTCCACGTCGAGCATGTCCCCCAGCGAGACCAGGTGGGAGAAGCCGATGCCCCGGGGCTCCGCCCAGTCCTGGACCGCCGTGACGATGGCGCCGGACTGGGCCACGAAGGCCAGCGTGCCCGGATGCGAGTGCAGGTGGGAGAAGGAGGCGTTCAGCCCCACGTTGGGCGCCAGGATCCCCACGCAGTTGGGCCCGATCACCCGGGTGCCCTGGGGCTGGGTGGCCTCCAGGAGGTGCTCGGACAGGGGGCGCCCGTCGGGGCCGTCGTCGTGTCGGCCCAGGCCGGCCGTGATCACCACCACGGCCCGGGTGCCCAGGTCCGAGAGCTCCCGGACGACGCCGGGCACCGTGGCCGGCGGGGTGGCCACCACGGCCAGCTCCGGAGGCTCGGCCAGGTCGGCGAGGGCGGGGACGGACCGCAGGCCCTCGATGGAGCCGCCCCGGGGGTTCACGAAGCGGAGCTCGCCCTTGTAGCCGGCCCGCTTGAGGTTGCGGGCCACGACGTTCCCCACCGAGTCGGGGCGGGAGCTGGCGCCCACGAGCGCCACCGAGGAGGGGCGGAAGAACGAGGTCAGGTGGCGGATGCTCACGGTGCTCCCGGCTCCCTTGGAATCGTGGCGTAGGGCCCGCTGGAATATGGCCTGACGGCGCGCCCGCCTGTACCTCCCCTCTTGCCGCCCCCAGCGGGCGGAGAGATCGTTCGGGACGTTCCGACGCGCCCCTAGCAGGCTGGTCTCCGCCGGTGAATCGCTCCGACCTGGAAGCCTCCGTCGTCGCCGCCCTCCGGCGGGTCGTGCCCGCGGCCCCGGAGGAGCTGGATCCGGATCGTCCCCTCCGGGAGCAGACCCCCATGGACTCGCTGGACTTCCTGAACTTCGTCCTGGCGCTGGAGAAGGAGCACGGGGTGCAGATCCGGGAGGTCCGCTACCCCATGTGCGCGAACCTGCGGGGCGCCGTCGACGTCCTGGCCGAGGCGCTGGACGGAGCGGAGGCCCCGGGGGCGGAGAGGGACCGCTAGTCCTCGTCCGCCCCGTGCAGGGACATCCAGCGTCCCGTCCAGCCGCCGCCCGCGGCGGCCACGAGCTGGAGGAGGACGAGGCCCAGGATGGTGGTTCCCGAGTCCTCCAGGGGCGCGTCGTCCCCCAGAGCCAGGCCGCCGGCGAACCAGACCGCCATGCTGAGGACGGTCAGGGCGACGGCGTGCAGGATCGGCGCCTCCATCCAGCGCATGCCCACGACGAGCCCGCCGGCGAAGAACCCCACGGCCAGGGCAAGCGCCACGGCCAGGGCGGCGTCGGGCTCCCGGGGGAGGAGACCCGCCCCCACGAGCGCCAGGTAGGCGGCGGCGGTGACCGCCGCGGCGGTGAGCCACCCGGCCACGATCCAGCCGGGATGGAGGTTGGTGAGATGCTCGGAGTGCATGCGGTCCTCCGGGGCCTGGGACGGGACCGGGGGACCCGGCCCCTGTCGGAAGATACCCGGGCGGACGCCCGCGCTCCACGTCGGGGTCCCTCGACCCCGACCCGCGCTACAGCTCCAGCTCGGTCTGGACCGAGAAGCTCATGCGGTGATGGGGGGTGAAGCCCCGCTCCCGGATGGCCGCGCGGTGCTGGGGGGTGCCGTACCCCACGTTGGTCTCCCAGCCGTAGCCGGGGTAGCGCCGGGCCAGGGCCCGCATGAGGCGGTCCCGGACCACCTTGGCCACGATGGAGGCGCAGCCCACGGAGTGCACCAGGGCGTCTCCGTCCACCACGGCCTCGTGCTCCCACCCCAGGTCCTTCACCGGGCGGCCGTCCACCACGACGTGGCAGGGCCGCTCGTCCAGGCGCCGGAGGGCCCGCCCCATGGCCCGGGTGGTGGCGCGGAGGATGTTGACGCGGTCGATCTCCCGGACGGAGGCCGCGCCGACGCCGACCAGCGCCGCCCGGGCGAGGATCTCGTCGAAGAGCTCCTCGCGCACGGCGCGGGAGAGGCGCTTCGAGTCGTCGGCCCCCTCCACGCACCCGCCCTCGGGAAGCACCACGACGGCGGCCACCACCGGCCCCGCCAGGGGGCCGCGACCGGCCTCGTCCACGCCGGCCACCAAACGACCGCGGCCCCAGAACCGTCGCTCGT
>CAZMTA010000010.1:108840-124218 GCA_964569085.1 uncultured Gemmatimonadaceae bacterium
GCCGTCGCCTGCACGGCCTCCGAGCCCGCCCCGGAGCCCGAAGCCACCCGCCAGGAGCGCCTCGAGCGCCTCCTGGGGGCGCTGGCCCACGACAGCACCCTGGGCCGCCGCACGGGCACGCCCGAAGCGCGGGAGGCGGCGGAGTTCCTGGCGGCGGAGCTGGCCTCCTACGGAGTGGAGCCGGGCTGGGAGGGAGGCTGGTTCCAGCCCGTCCCCCTGGCCCGTGTGGGCGACGGAGGCCGCCTGGCGCTCCCCACGGGCGGGATCTCCTTCGACACCCTGCCCCCCGGGGCCGTGCTGGAGAACGAGGTGAACGTGGTGGGCCTCATCCCGGGCTCCAACCCCGAGCTCCGGGAGGAAGCGGTGGTCCTGGGCGCCCACTACGACCACGTGGGCGTCGGCGAGGCCGTGGAGGGCGACTCCATCTACAACGGCGCCGACGACGACGGCACCGGCACGGTGGCGGTGCTGGAGATCGCCCGGGCGCTGGCCGCCGACCCGCCGGAGCGCACGGTGGTGGTGCTCCTCTCCACCGCCGAGGAGCAGGGGCTGCTGGGCACGCGCTGGTACATCGACAACCCCGCCGTGCCGCTGGAGCGGACGGTGGCGGACTTCCAGATCGAGATGATCGGGCGGCCCGACTCGGTGGCGGGCGGACCCGGTCGGGGCTGGCTCACCGGGTACGAGCGGACCAGCATGGGCGACCAGCTGGCCGGCGCCGGCTCGCCCATCGTGCCCGATCCCCGCCCGGAGATGCGCTTCTTCTTCCGGAGCGACAACCTCCCCTTCGCCGTGGAGGGCATCCCCGCCCACACCCTCTCCTCCTACGGGATGCACGCCGACTACCACCGCCCCTCCGACGAGGTGGAGCTCGTGGACTTCGAGCACATGACGGCGCTGGTGGACGCCGCCGAGGAGGCGGTGCGCTTCCTGGCCTCGGGGGAGCGGCCCGCATGGGCCGAGGGCGGCCGGGAGGGGCTGCCGGGCGGCTGACCTCCGGGGGACGTCGGGGCGGGAACGCGCCCGCGCCCCCGGCCGGGCCGCCTAGCCCTCGCCGCCCTCCAGGAGCTCCGGGCGCCGGGCCCGGGTGAGCCGCTCCGCCTGCTCCCGCCGCCACGCCTCGATGCGGGCGTGGTCCCCGGAGCGCAGCACCTCGGGCACCTCGTGCCCCCGGTACTCGGCGGGGCGGGTGTAGGAGGGGGCGCTCAGGTGCCGGCCGTCGTAGAAGGAGTCCGTGGCCGCGGCGTCGTGGTCGCCCATGGCGCCGGGGAGGAGCCGGACCACCGCGTCGGTGACGGCCAGCGCGCCGACCTCGCCGCCGGAGAGGACGAAGTCCCCCAGGGAGAGCTCCTCGGTGGCCAGGTGCTCCGCCACCCGCTGGTCCACGTCCTTGTAGTGGCCGCACAGGAGCGTCAGGTCCGGCTGCACGGAGAAGCGCACCGCGTCGGCGTGGCGGAAGGGCCGGCCCCGGGCCGAGAGGAGGACCACCGGGCCCCGGGGCGCCAGCTCGTCCACGGCCTCGAAGAAGGGCTCGGGCTTCATGACCATTCCCGCGCCGCCTCCGTAGGGGAGGTCGTCCACCGTGCGGTGCCGGTCGTGGGTGTGGTCCCGCAGGTCCACGAGGCGGTACTCCACCAGCCCGGCCTCCTCGGCGCGCTTGGGGATGGAGAGCCCCAGGGGTCCCCGGAAGAAGTCGGGGAAGATGCTGACGATGTTGATGCGCATGGGACGCTCGCTCGCTGCGGGTCCGCGGGATGGGCTGCGGGCGGGGGCCCGGACCTCAGAGATCCAGGAGCCCCTCGGGAGGGTCGATGACCAGCTCGCCCTCGTCCAGGTCCACCTCCACCAGGATCTCCTTCACGAAGGGGACCATGAGGGCGCGGCCGTCCTCCCGCGTGACCTCGAGGAGGTCGGCGGGAGCGAGCTCGAAGACCTCCCGGACGGTGCCCACGAGCTCGCCGGAGGCGGTGCGGACCGTCATGCCCAGGAGCTCGTGGTAGAAGATCTCGTCGTCGGCGGGAGGCTCCAGGTCGTCCAGGGAGCGCAGGGCGTAGTGGCCCTGGACGCGCTCGGCGCCGGTACGGTCCTCGATCCCCCCGAAGGAGACCAGGAAGCCCTTCCGGAAGGGACGGACCGCCTCCACCCGGAGGGGCGGAAGGTCGGGATCGGGCTCGCCGGTGTCCCCGGGGCCCAGATACAGGACCACCCCGGGAGCGAAGGTGCTCTCGGGGTAGTCCGTCAGGGGCCAGACGAAGATCTCGCCCTTGGTGCCGTGGGGGCGGTTGAGGTGCCCCACGACGAGGAAGTCCGGGTCGCCGGGACCCATGGGAAGCGAGTCCGAGGTTACTCGGACTTCTCTTCCTCTTCTTCGTCTTCCTCGGCGTCCGCCTCGGCGGCGGGCTCGCTCTCGGCCTCGGCCTCCGACTCGTCGTCGGCGGCTTCCTCGGCCTCGTCGGCGCCCTCGGCCTCTTCCTCGGCCTCGGCGGCGGCGGCCTCTTCGGCAGCCTTGGCCGCGGCGGCCTTCTCGGCCTCGGCCTCGGCCTTGGCGGCCTCCTCGGCGGCCTTCTTCTCCGCGGCTCGCTTGGCGGCGAGCTCCTCCGCCCGCTTCGCCTTCACGGCCTCGGAGTCGATCTCGCCGAGGGCGACCTTGTCGTCGCCACCCTTGCGGGCCTTGTCGATGAGGTTCCGCACCGTGTCGCTGGGCAGGGCACCCTCGCCGAGCCAGTAGTCCACCCGCTCCAGGTCGATGACCAGGCGCGCGGGCTGGGTGAGGGGCTTGTAGTAGCCGAGCGTCTCCACGAACCGGCCGTCCCGAGGCTTCTTGCCGTCGGCCACGACCACGCGGTAGTGCGGCTGCTTTTTCCGGCCCATGCGCCGGAGTCGAATTCGTACGGGCATAATCCTGTCGGTTTCCTGACTGCGCTTCCACGGGCCGCAGCACGCGACGCCGGATGCCGACGGAGGGTCCCCCCGTCTGGGCAGACGTATAGGATAACCCGCCGCCCCCGGGGTGTACAGGCGTGGAGGCCCCGGCGATCACGAGGCGCCCGGGGCGCCGGGGGAACGAGAAGGAGGAAGCGGTGTCTGCCCCACGCACCCCGTTTCCCACGCTGGACATCCGTCCCACACAGGAGCCGGCCATGGACCGCGACGACGCCCTCCGACGCATCCGCGAGCACGACGAGCCCTGGGACGTGGTCGTGGTGGGCGGAGGCGCCACCGGCGTCGGCGTGGCCCTCGACGCCGCCGCCCGGGGCCACGACGTGGTCCTCTTCGAGCAGAGCGACTTCGGGAAGGGCACCTCCACCCGCTCCACCAAGCTCGTGCACGGGGGCGTGCGCTACCTCCAGCAGGGGAACGTGCCCCTGGTCATGGAGGCGCTGAAGGAGCGGGGCATCCTCCGGAACAACGCGCCCCACCTGGTCCACGACCTCCCCTTCGTGGTCCCGAACTACAAGTGGTGGGAGGCGCCCTTCTACGGCATCGGGATGAAGGTCTACGACGTCCTGGCCGGGAAGTACGGCTTCGGGCAGTCGAAGAACCTCTCGCTGGAGGAGACCCTCGAGCGCATCCCCAACATCCAGACCGACGGGCTCAAGGGCGGCGTCCTCTACCACGACGGACAGTTCGACGACGCCCGCCTCCTGGTGGCGCTGGCCCGGACGGCCCACGAGCAGGGCGCCGCGCTGGTGAACTACGCGCCCGTGACGGGCCTCCTCAAGGACGGCGACGGCTTCGTGTCCGGGGTGGAGGCGCGGGACGCCGAGACGGACGAGCGCTTCTCGGTCGGCGCGCGGGTGGTGGTGAACGCCACCGGCGCCTTCTCCGACGGCGTGCGCCGCATGGACGAGCCGACCGCCCGTCCCATCATCCGGCCCTCCCAGGGCGTCCACATCGTCCTGGACCGCTCCTTCCTGGCCGGCGACGCGGCCATCATGGTCCCCCAGACCGACGACGGACGGGTCCTCTTCGCCATCCCCTGGCTCGACCGGGTCCTCGTGGGGACCACGGACACGCCGGTGGACGACGTCGAGCTCGAGCCCCGGGCGCTGGAGGAGGAGGTGGCGTTCCTCCTGGAGCACGCCCGGCGCTACATGGAGAAGGACCCGCAGATCAGCGACATCCTGAGCGTCTTCGCCGGGCTGCGCCCCCTGGTGGCCGCCGACGACACCGAGGACACCGCCGAGATCAGCCGCGAGCATGCGGTCCGCGTGTCGGGCTCGGGCCTGCTCACCATCGCCGGAGGGAAGTGGACGACGTACCGGAAGATGGCCGAGGACACGGTGGACCTGGCCCAGACGCTGGGCGACCTGGACACCCGCGAGTGCGTGACGAAGGAGCTCAACGTCCAGGGCTTCCACAAGAACGCCGAGCGCTTCGGCCGCCTGGCCCCCTTCGGCTCCGACGCGCCCGAGGTGGAGGCGTGCATGGCGGAGAAGGGCGGCTGGGACGCGCCCCTACACCCCCGCCTTGAGCTGACCCGGGGCGAGGTGGCCTGGTTCGCCCGGACCGAGATGGCCCGCACCGTGGACGACGTGCTCGCCCGCCGGAGCCGCGCCCTCGTCCTCGACGCCCGGGCCGCCGCCGAGGCCGCGCCGACGGTGGCCGGCATCCTGGCCGACGAGCTGGGACGGGACGAAGCGTGGGTGCAGGAGCAGGTCCGGAGCTTCCTGGAGACGGCGGCGGGGTATGTCCCCGGCTGACGGGGGGGCCGACCCCGGCACCCTCCTCCCCTTCCCCGCCCCGGACCTCCCCGTGGTGGAGGCGCTCCCCGCCCTCCGCCGCGCCCTGGACGACGAGGGAAGCGCCGTGCTCGTGGCGCCCCCCGGCGCCGGGAAGACGACGCTGGTCCCCCTGGCCCTCCTGGGCGCGGCGTGGCTCGAGGGGCGGAAGATCCTGGTGCTGGAGCCCCGGCGCCTGGCCACCCGGGCCGCGGCGGCCCGCATGGCGCACCTCCTGGGCGAGGACGACGCCGGCGGCACCGTCGGCTACCGCATCCGCATGGACACCCGGGTGAGCGGCCGGACGCGCGTCGAGGTGGTGACCGAGGGGGTCCTCACCCGCATGCTCCAGTCCGACCCCGCCCTCGCCGAGGTGGGGTGCGTGGTCTTCGACGAGCTCCACGAGCGGAGCATCCACGCGGACGTGGGTCTGGCGATGGCGCTCCAGTGCCGGGAGCTCCTCCGGCCCGACCTCCGCGTCCTGGCCATGTCCGCCACCCTGGACGCCGAGCCGGTGGCGGCGCTCCTGGGCGGGGAGGGCGGACCGGCCCCGGTGGTGCGGAGCGAGGGACGCATGTACCGGGTGGAGACGGTGTGGCGGGACACCCCGGTGGACGGGTGGATCGAGCCGCCCACGGTGGCCACCGTCCTGCGGGCCCTGGACGAGGAGGAGGGGGACGTGCTGGTCTTCCTTCCCGGCACCGGCGAGATCCGCCGCACCGCCGAGCGCCTGGCGGAGGCGGGCGTCCCCCGGGACACCACCGTGCACCCCCTGTACGGGAACCTCTCCCGGGACGCCCAGGACGACGCCATCCGCCCGAGCCCGCCGGGACGCCGGAAGGTCGTGCTGGCCACCTCCATCGCCGAGACGTCCCTCACCATCGAGGGCGTGCGGGTCGTCGTGGACGCCGGGCTCATGCGGGTGCCCCGCTTCGACCCCGGCACCGGGATGACCCGGCTGGAGACGCTCCGGGTCACCCGGGACGCGGCGGACCAGCGGCGCGGGCGCGCGGGGCGGCTGGAGCCCGGGGTCTGCTACCGCATGTGGACCGCCGCGGAGGAGCGGGGCCTCGTGCCGGCGCGCACCCCGGAGATCGTGGAGGCGGACCTGGCCCCCCTGGCGCTGGACCTGGCGGTGTGGGGCGCCGAGCCCGGGGAGCTCCGCTGGCTCACCCCGCCCCCGGAGTCGGCGTACGCCCAGGCCACCGAGCTCCTCCGGGAGCTGGAGGTCCTGGACGAGGAGGGCGCGGTCACCGAGCACGGCCGGGCCGTGGCCGGGCTGGGCGTGCACCCCCGGGTGGGGCACATGCTTCTGCGGGCCCGGGAGGAGGGGCTCGACGGAGTGGCCGCGGACCTGGCGGCGCTCCTGGGGGAGCGGGACGTGCTGCTGGGGTCGGGCCGGGCGCCGGACGCGGACCTGCGGCTGCGCCTGGAGGCGATGCGGCGCGGGCGGAGCCAGGGCGTGGGTCGGGTCGGCCGGGTGTCGGGGCACGAGGTCCACCGCGGAGGGCTCCACCGGGCGCTCCGGGAAGCCGACCACCTCCGCCGCACCGTGGCCCAGGCGGCGACCGGCGGGAGCCGGAGGGCCGCGAGGCCGGGCCCCGAAGCGGAGGCCCACGCCGGGCTCCTCCTGGCCTTCGCGTACCCGGATCGGGTGGGCGCGCGGCGCCCCGGGGAGCGGGGCCGCTACCTCCTGCGCAACGGCCGGGGCGCCGCCTTCCGGGAGGCCCAGTCGCTGGAAGGGGCGGAGTGGCTCGTGGCCGCGGAGGTCGAGGGACGGGGCCGGGAGGCCCGCATCTTCCGGGCGGCCCCGGTGGACGCCGCCGAGATCGAGGAGGCCTTCCGCGACCAGATCCGGGAGGTGGAGGAGGTCCGCTGGGACGCCGACGCCGGGCGGGTGCGCGCCTTCCGTCGCCGGAAGCTCGGCGCCCTGGTCCTCTCCGAGGCCCCCCTGGGCGACGCGGCCCCCCACCTCGTCGCCCGGGGGCTCGTGGAGGGCGTGCGGGAGACCGGCGTGGCCCGCCTCCCGTGGAGCAAGGAGACCGGGCAGCTCAAGGAACGGCTCCTCTTCCTCCATCGCTGGCAGGGCGACCCCTGGCCCGACACCTCCGACGAGGCCCTGGAGGAGACGCTGGAGGACTGGCTCCTCCCCTTCCTGTCCGGGATGCGGGCGCTGGACGACCTGAAGCGGGTGGATCTGGCGGAGGCGCTGCTCACCGGCGTCCCGTGGGAGACCCGGGCCCGCCTCGACGAGCTGGCGCCCACCCACCTCGAGGTGCCCAGCGGAAGCCACGTGCGCATCGACTACTCGGACCCCGACGCCCCGGCGCTGGCGGTGAAGCTCCAGGAGGTCTTCGGGCTCACCGAGACGCCCCGGATCGGCGGCGGGCGGGTGCCGCTCACCATGAAGCTCCTCTCCCCGGCCCAGCGCCCCGTGCAGGTCACCCAGGACCTCGCCTCCTTCTGGCGGGACGCCTACTTCGAGGTCCGCAAGGACATGCGGGGGCGGTATCCGAAGCACCCGTGGCCGGAAGATCCGCTGGAGGCGGAGGCGACGCGGAGGACGAAGCGGCGGCGGTAGGGCGTTCCCGGGGGCCGAGACCGGAGGCGGAGCGCCTCCTCCGGGAACGGCGAAACCGACGGGGAGGAAGGGGCGTAGGGGCGGGACGAAGGGGGGCGCGTGGGTGCGCGGTCCCCCGTGCTGCCCTCGGGAACGGGATGGGACGGGATGACGGGATTTCTGAAGGACCTGCGCTACGCCGGCCGCTCGCTGCGGCGGGCCCCCGGCCTCTCGGCCATCGCCGTCACCGCGCTGGCGCTGGGGATCGGCCTCACGGCCACCATGTTCAGCATCGTGTACGCGGCGCTCATGCGGGGCCTGCCCTACGAGGACGGGGACCGCATCGTGGTGCTGAATCGCGTGCAGACCGAGAGCGGCGACCGGATGGGCGTGCCGAGCCAGGACTACGCGGCCTGGAGGGAGCAGCAGGCCTCCTTCAACGACCTGGCGGCCTGGGTCAGCGGCACGATGAACGTCCGCTGGACCGACCGGGCGGAGCGCTTCAGCGGCGGCTTCTTCACCGCCAACGCCTTCGAGACGCTGGGGGTGGGGCCGGTGCTGGGGCGCACCTTCGGTCCCGAGGAGGACCGGGCGGGAGCGCCCCTGACCGTCGTCCTCTCCTGGCAGCTCTGGCAGGACCGCTTCGACGGATCCCGGGAGGCCCTGGGCCGCACGGTGCAGGTCAACGGCGAGCCGGCGGAGATCATCGGCGTCATGCCCGAGGGCTTCCACTTCCCCTCCAACGAGGACCTGTGGGTGCCGCTCCGCGAGGACCCCCTGGCCACCCCGTGGGGCGAGGGCCGCTACGTCAGCGTCTTCGGCACCCTCCGCCCGGACGTGAGCGCGGACCAGGCCATGGTCCAGATGAACGCCGTGGCGAGCCGCCTCGAGGAGGAGCACCCCGAGACCAACGAGGGCCTCCGCGTCGAGGTCCGGCCCTTCACCGAGACCGCGGTCGGCGACGAGGCCCGCCCCCTCCTCCTGACCATGCTGGGCGCCGTGGGGCTCGTCCTCCTCATCGCCTGCGCCAACGTGGCGAACCTCCTGCTGGCGCGGGCCTCGACCCGGACACGGGAGATGGCGGTGCGCACCGCCATGGGCGCCCACCGCTGGCGGGTCATGAGCCAGATGGTCGCCGAGGCGGCGGCGCTGGCCCTGGTGGGGGCGGTGCTGGGCACCGGGCTGGCGTGGGTCGGGGTCGAGCTCTTCGCCAGGGCCGTGGAGGGCACCGATCCCCCGTTCTGGCTGGTCTTCGAGCTGGACGGCGCCATCCTCCTCTTCATCCTCGCCCTGGCCGTGGTCTCGGCGCTCATCTCCGGCGCCATCCCCGCGTGGAACGCCACCGCCGGCTCGGTGAGCGAGGCCCTCAAGGACGAGTCCCGGGGGTCGTCGAGCCTGCGCATCGGGCGGCTGAGCCGCTGGCTGGTCGTGGGCGAGCTCGCCCTCTCCGTGGGCCTCCTGGTGGCGGCGGGCCTCATGGTGAAGAGCATCACCACGCTGAGCCGGTACGAGTACGCCTTCGACACCGAGGAGGTCTTCACCGCCCGCCTCGGCCTCTTCGAGACCGACTACCCGGAGGAGGCGGACCGCCTGCGCTTCTTCGAGGACGTCCTCGTCCAGATGCGCTCGGCGCCGGGCGTGACGGCGGCGGCCGTGGGGAACGCGCTCCCCGGCGGCGGATCCGGATCCCAGGCCGTGGCCGTGGAGGGCCGCGCCTACCCCGACGACCTGAGCTACCCCGTGACCCGCCAGGCCGCGGTGAGCCCCGGCTACTTCCGGGTCTTCGGCGTGGAGCCCCTCCTGGGCCGGACCTTCGAGCAGGGGGACGACGCCGACGCGCTCCCGGTGGCCGTGGTCAACGAGAGCTTCGCCCGCACCCACTTCCCCGACGGCTCGCCCATGGGGGCCCGCATCCGGGCGGGGCGCGCCGACTCCCAGGAGGAGTGGCGCACGGTGGTCGGGGTGGTCCCCGACCTCTTCATGCAGGGCGTCGGCAACCCCACTTCGGGCCCCGAGGGCTACTACGTGCCCATGGCCCAGTCGGACAACCGCTTCATGAGCCTCGCGGCCCGGGGACCGAGCCAGGTCATGACGCTCTCCGGGCCCATCCGGGAGGCCGTGGCCGCCGTGGACGACGACATCCCCCTCTACTGGGTGAACACCCTCCAGGAGCGCATCGACCAGAACACCTGGATCTACAACGTCTTCGGGACGCTCTTCCTGGTGTTCGGCGTGGCGGCGCTCTTCCTGGCCTCCGTGGGGCTGTACGGGGTCATGTCGTTCAGCGTGAGCCGGCGGACGTCCGAGGTGGGCATCCGGATGGCGCTGGGCGCCGAGGGGGGCCAGGTCCTGGGGCTCATCCTCCGCCAGGGGCTGGGCCAGATCGGCATGGGGCTCGTCCTCGGCCTCGGCCTGGCCGTCCTCCTCTCCCGGGGGGTGCAGCTCATCCTCTTCCAGGTGAGCCCCAACGACCCGGTGGTGTTCGGCGGGATCGTGCTCCTCCTGGCGGCGACGGGGCTGCTGGCCTCCCTGGTGCCGGCGCGGAGGGCCACGCGAGTGGATCCGCTGGTGGCGCTCCGGGCCGAGTAGGCTCCGGGGCGGGCGGCGGCCCGCGGTCGGTGCGCTCCGGAGGGGCCGTCGCTCAGGCGGGTCGAGCCTTCTCGACCCGCCCCCCCACCACCCGGGCCACCAGGGGGGAGCCCCCCATCCAGTACGCCAGCTCGGCGGGGTGCTCCACGCGCCAGAGGGCCAGGTCCGCCCGCTTCCCCTCCTCCAACGTGCCGAGCTCGTCCTCCAGGCCCAGCACGCCGGCCGCCGCCCGGGTGACGCCCACCAGGGCCTCGGCGGGGGTGAGGCCGAAGAGCGAGCAGGCCAGCCCCATGGCCAGGAGGGGCGAGCGGAGGGGCGACGAGCCCGGGTTCAGGTCGGTGGCCACCGCCATGGGCACGCCCAGCTCCCGGAAGGCCTCCACGGGAGGAACCGTGTCGTCCCGGAGGAAGAGGGCCGCGCCGGGAAGGAGGACGGCGGCGGTGCCCGCCCCGGCCATGGCCTCGGCGCCGGCCCGGGAGGTGTGCTCCAGGTGGTCGGCGGAGCGGGCGCCGTGGCGCGCGGCGAGGGCGGCGGCCCCCTGGTCCGTGCGCTGGTCGGCGTGGAGGCGGAGGCCCAGCCCGTGGGCCCGGCCGGCCTCGAAGACCCGGGCGCACTCCTCGGGGGTGAAGGCGATGGCCTCGCAGAAGGCGTCCACCTGGTCGGCGAGCCCACTGCGGGCCGCCTCCGGGATCATCTCGGAGGTGACGAGGTCCAGGTAGCCGGCCCGGTCGTCGGCGTGCTCCGGCGGGAGGGCGTGGGCGCCCAGGAGCGTCGTGCGGACCCGCACGGGGAGCTCGCGTCCGAGGCGGCGCGCCACGTCCAGCATGCGGAGCTCGGTGGCCAGGTCCAGCCCGTACCCCGACTTGATCTCCACCGTCGTGACGCCGTGGGCCAGGAGCGTCTCCAGGCGCGCCCGGGCCGACTCGGCCAGCGCCCCCTCGTCGGCGGCCCGGGTGGCCCGCACCGTGGAGAGGATGCCGCCCCCGGCCCGGGCCAGCTCCTCGTAGGTGGCGCCGGCCAGGCGCGCCTCCCACTCCTCGACCCGGCTCCCGCCGAAGACGAGGTGGGTGTGGCAGTCGACGAGCCCGGGCGTGAGGCAGGCGCCCCCGGCGTCCAGCACGGGAAGCGGCTCGGCGGCCCCGGGGCCGCCCGCTCCGTCCTTCCCGTCCCCGTCCCGACCCTCGGCGTTCCAGGGCACCCGGGGCCGGGCGGCCCACGCCCCCGGGAGCTCGGCCTCGGGCCCGACCCACGCGATCCGCCCGTCCCGCACCGCCACCGCGCCGTCGGCCACCGCCCCCCACGGGTCGGGGCCGGGGCGGAGGGTGGCAAGCTGCGCGGAGACGACGAGGAGATCGGCGGGCACGGCGACTCGAGGGTTGGAGGACGGGGCAAGCCTTCCGCTCGGCCGGCCCGCGCCCCAATCTACACGCCCGCCGCCCGTGCCACCCCCGCCCCACGTCCATGCGCGACCTCTTCCTGGAACGGGCCCTCCTCCCCGAGGGGTGGGCCGACGCCGTCCGCCTGGAGATCGACGCCCACGGCTCCGTCGGCTCCGTCCGCCCGGACGCCGACCCCGGCGACGCGGAGCGGGTGCCCGGCGTCGTCGTGCCCGGCGTGCCCGACCTCCACTCCCACGCCTTCCAGCGGGCGCTGGCCGGCCTCACCGAGCGCGCCTCGCCCGGGGGGGACACCTTCTGGAGCTGGCGCGAGCGCATGTACGCCTTCCTCCGGGCGCTGGGTCCCGAGGAGGTCGAGGCCGTGGCCGCCCAGCTCTTCACGGAGCTCCTCCGCCACGGCTTCACCGCGGTGGCCGAGTTCCACTACCTCCGCAACGACCCCGCCGGACGCCCCTACGCCGACCCCGTGGAGATGGCACGGCGGGTGACGGCCGCCGCCGACACGGTCGGGATGGGGCTCACCCTTCTTCCGGTGGTCTACACCGCCTCGGGGTTCGGCGGAGAGGCGCCCACCGAGGCGCAGCGACGCTTCACCGCGCCCGTCGAGCGGCTCCTGGAGGACGTGGCCGTCCTCCGGGCCGACGCGGACGGGAACGGGGACCGGGCCGTGGGCCTCGCCCTCCACTCGCTCCGCGCCGTGCCGCCCGACGCCATGGCCGAGGCGCTGGCGGGGCTCGAGGCGCTGGACTCCCGGGCACCCGTCCACGTCCACGTGGCCGAGCAGCTCCGGGAGGTGGAGGCGTGCCTGGCCTGGTCCGGCGCCCGGCCGGTGCGCTGGCTCCTGGACCACGCCCCGGTGGACGCCCGCTGGTGCCTGGTCCACGCCACCCACATGGACGTGGCCGAGGTGGAGGCCGCGGCGGCCACCGGCGCGGTGGCCGGGCTCTGCCCCACCACCGAGGCCAACCTGGGCGACGGCCTCTTCCCCTACCCCGCGTGGCGGGAGGCCGGCGGCGCCTGGGGGGTGGGGACCGACTCCCACGTGAGCGCGAGCCCCGCGGCCGAGCTCCGCACGCTGGAGTACGGCCAGCGCCTGACCCTCCGGGAGCGCAACGTGGCCCCCGGCGCCGCCGACGCCTCCACGGGCCGGACGCTCCTGGAGGCCGCCTGGTCGGGAGGGGCCCAGGCCTGCGGGCGGCCCCTGGGACGGATCGAGGCGGGGGCGCGGGCCGACCTGGTGGCTCTGGACGCCGACCACCCCGCCCTGGTGGGCCGGAGCGGAGACGCGGTCCTGGACGCCTGGATCTTCTCCGGGGAGGACACCCCGGTCCGGGACGTCATGGTGGGCGGGCGCCGGGTGGTGCGGAACGGCCGGCACATCCGTCAGGACGAGGTCCAGGCGCGCTACCGGGCGGTGGCGCGGAGGCTGAGCGGTGCCTGACGGCGGGACGGCCGGGGCGCTGACGCCCGAGGCCCGCCGCCGGTGGGCACGGGTGGCGGGGCTCGGCTACCTGGTCATCATCGGGACGGGGATCTTCGGCGAGTTCTTCGTGCGGGGGAGCCTGGTGGTTCCCGGGGACCCGGCCGCCACCGCGGCCGGCATCCTCGCCGGCGAGTCCCTCTACCGCCTCGGCCTGGCCGCCGAGGTGGTCATGCTCCTGGCCGACGTCCTCCTGGCCGCGGCCCTCTACCTCATCTTCGAGTCGGTGAGCCGGAGCCTGGCCCTCGTGGCGGCCTTCTTCCGCCTGGCCCACGGAGCGGTCGTGGGGGTGAACCTCCTCAACGCCTGGGGGCCTCTCCTCCTCCTGGGCGGCGGGGACGCCACCGCGGCCATCCCCCCGGAGCAGCTCCAGGCCCGGGCCCTGATCCTCCTGGAGACCCATGCCTTCGGGTACGCCGTGGGCCTGGCCTTCTTCGGGGTCCACTGCCTGGCGCTGGGCCTCCTGGTCCTCCGGTCCGGATGGGCCCGGCGGATCCTGGGCGTGCTCCTCCTGGTGGCCGGCGCCGGCTACCTCGCCGACACCTTCGCCCGGACGCTCCTCGTCGACTATTCCGCGGTGGAAGGCGTCCTGATCTGGCTCGTCTTCCTCCCGGCCTTCGTGGCCGAGCTCTCCTTTGCGCTGTGGCTCCTGGCGTCCCGGGTGGGGACCGGGAAGGCCGCGTCGCCGGGCCCTCGCTGACCTTCCGAGAAAGGAGCATTCCATGCGCGCCGTCGTCCGGGACCGCTACGGTCCGCCCGACGTCCTGAGGCTCCAGGAGCTTCCCACCCCCGCGCCGGCCGACGGCGAGGTCCGCGTGCGGGTGCGGGCCGCGGCCGTGGCCGCCGGGGACTGGCACCTCCTGAGGGGCAGCCCCTTCCTGGTGCGCCTGGCCATGGGCGGGATCCTCCGACCACCCTTCCCGGTGCTGGGGGCCGACATGGCGGGGGTGGTGGACGCCGTGGGCCCCGGCGTCGCCGCCTTGCGCCCGGGCGACGAGGTGGTGGGTCACCTCTCCGAATGCGGCTTCGGCGCCTTCGCGGAGGCCGTGGTGGCGCCGGAGGAATGGCTCGTCCCCAAGCCCCAGGGGCTCTCCTGGGAGGAGGCCGCGGCCCTCCCCGGCTCGGGCCTGGCCGCGCTCCAGGGCCTCCGCCTGGGCGGGGTCCGGAACGGCGCCCGGGTCCTGGTGAACGGCGCGTCCGGGGGCGTGGGGAGCGCGGCGGTCCAGATCGCCGTGGCCGCCGGCGCGGAGGTCACCGGCGTGTGCAGCACGCGGAACGTGGAGATGGTCCGCGCCCTGGGGGCCGCCCGGGTGGTGGACTACACGCGGGAGGACTACACCCGGGGGGAGGCCCGCTACGACCTGGTCCTGGACGCCGCCGCCTTCCGCTCGGTGCTGGAGGCCCGCCGGGTCGTGGCCCCCGACGGCGCGTACGTGATGGTGGGCGGCGCCACCCGCCGTCTCCTCCAGACCGGCCTCCTGGGGCCCCTCCTGTCCAGGGAGGGGCGGCCGAAGATGAAGGTGCTCATGACCGAGCCCACGCGCGCCGACCTCCTGACGCTGGTGGAGATGGCCGGGGCCGGCTCGCTCCGCCCGGTCCTGGACCGGAGCTGGCCCCTGGAGGACGCCGCCGCGGCACTCGCCCACGTGGAGGCCGGCCACGCCCGGGGGAAGGTGGTGCTCGAGGTGGGCTGACCTCGAACGTCCGCGACAGGACCCGGGTCGATTCGGGGCGCCCCACCCGCCGGACGCCGGGGCCCGGTCCCCGCTGGCCGAGGGCCGCGGGGCGGGGCCTCGTCCAGGGAGACTCTGCGAGGGGACCCGGTCGGCCCCGAGCAGAGCGGAGCCACCACCCCGGCATCGTGCCCCGACGCCCACATCGGCGTAGCGGTCTCCCGGGACGAGGCCCCGACCCGGGGCCCATTCCTCAGAGCATGGGAATCCGGAGCCCCTCCGCCCGCGCCGTCTCCCGCGCCGTCTCGTACCCGGCGTCCGCATGACGCGCCACGCCCAGCCCCGGATCGTTGGTCAGCACCCGCTCGATCCGCGCCTCCATCTCCGGCGTCCCGTCGGCCACCAGCACCTGCCCGGCGTGGAGGGAGTTCCCGATCCCCACGCCGCCGCCGTGGTGGAAGGAGACCCAGCTCGCCCCGGAGGCCGTGTTGAGGAGCGCGTTCAGGATGGGCCAGTCGGCCACCGCGTCGGTCCCGTCCTTCATGGACTCGGTCTCCCGGTTCGGCGAGGCCACCGACCCCGTGTCCAGGTGGTCCCGCCCGATGACGATGGGCGCCGACACCTCGCCGTCGGCCACCAGACGGTTGAGCGCCACGCCGAAGCGCGACCGGGCCCCCTGGCCCAGCCAGCAGATCCGGGCGGGGAGGCCCTGGAAGGCCACCTCCTCCCGGGCCATGCGGATCCAGCGGCAGAGGTGCTCGTCCTCGGGGAACATCTCCAGCACCAGCTCGTCGGTGCGGTGGATGTCGGCGGGGTCGCCGGAGAGGGCGGCCCAGCGGAAGGGCCCCTTCCCCTGGCAGAAGAGCTCGCGGATGTAGGCGGGCACGAAGCCCGGGTACGAGAAGGCGCGCTCGAAGCCGGCGTCCTCGGCGTACCCCCGCAGGTTGTTCCCGTAGTC
>CAZMTA010000011.1:0-88484 GCA_964569085.1 uncultured Gemmatimonadaceae bacterium
CTTTCTTCTGAGACGCCCCCTCCAGCTCCGCTGGCAGGGGGCGTTCTCGTTTGCAGTTGCCCCCATCCCCCCCTCCTCCGATACTCCCGGCATGACCCCCACCGACGCACCCACCCGCACCGGATACGTGGCCCTCGTGGGCCGTCCCAACGCGGGGAAGTCCACCCTCCTCAACCGGCTGGTGGGGCAGCACCTCTCCATCGTCACGGCCAAGGCCCAGACGACGTGGCAGAGGGTCACCGGGATCCTGACGACGGAGGACGACCGGGACCAGCTCATCTTCCTCGATACTCCGGGTCTGCTCGACGCACGTAACCTCCTGCAGCGCAGCATGTTGGGCGCCGCACTGGAAGCGTTGCACGAGGCCGACGTGGTGCTCGTCGTGGTGGACGCGGGCTTCTCTCCCACGGCGGACGAGACGGAGCCGCTGCGCCGGGCTCTCGAGGAGACCCGCGGCGCGCCGGTCCACATCGCGCTGAACAAGATCGACCGCGCCGCGCCCGAAACCGTGGACGCCTGGGTCGACTGGGCCGAAGACGCGCTCGCCGGGGCGCGGCTCCACCGGATCTCGGCCTCGGAGGGCGAAGGCGTCGACGAGCTGCTCCAGGCGGTGCGGGCCGACCTGCCGGAAGGGCCGTTCCTCTACCCCGCGGACGACATCGCCTCGGATCCGGTCCGCTTCTTCGTGGCCGAGCTGGTCCGGGAGACCGTCTTCGAGCAGTACGACGAGGAGATTCCCTACAGCACCTTCTGTCAGGTGGAGGAGTTCCGGGAGGATCAGGAGCCCCTCTACATCCAGATGAACGTGTACGTCGAACGGACCTCCCAGAAGGGGATCCTCATCGGCGCCAAGGGAAGGGCCATCCGGGCGCTCGGGAAGTCCGCCCGCGAGAAGATCGAGCACTTTCTCGGGCGCCGGGTGTACCTCGATCTCTGGGTCAAACCCCTGAAGTCGTGGAGGAAGAACCGGGCCCACCTGGGCCGCCTCGGCTTCCGGATCCCCGACGAGGAGGAGGGGCGCGGTGCGTAGACGAGGAGCGACGGGGAAGGGGGCGATGGCGCTCCTGGCGGCCCTGGTCCTGGGTGTCGGGCTCCTGACGACCCCCCATCCGGCGTCGGCCCAGAGCGACGACGAAGCCTCGACGTCGTCGGAAGGAGCTCTCTTCCTCCTGCTTCCGGTCGGCGCCAAGGGCGTCTCCCTGGGACGCGCCGTCACGGCCCTCCCGGGACCCGAGAGCGCATTCTGGAACCCCGCGGGTCTGGCGGGGGTGGGGCGCAGCCAGGTCACGGTCGTGCGGGGGGACCAGGCGGCGGGCACGGCGACGGCGGTGAGCCTCGCCCTGGCCAGGCCGGGCGTCGGGACGCTGGGCGCGTCGTACTTCCTCCTCGACGCCGGAGACCAGGACTTCGTCGACCGGGACGGCAACGTGCTGGGAACGATCTCGGTGCGGAACCATCTCGGCGTGCTCTCCGGGGCCGCCCGCTTCCTGGGGCGCCTGGACGCCGGCCTCAACGTCAAGCTGGTGCAGTTCCGCTATTCCTGCCGCGGGCTCTGCCCCGACGCCGGGACGACGGCCACGACCTACGCCGTGGACGCCGGGCTCCAGCTCTCGCCCAGCCGGGCCGTCCCCCTGCGCTTCGGGGCCATGGTGGCCCACGTGGGCCCGGACCTCCAGGTGCTGAACGCCGAGCAGTCGGACCCCCTTCCGGCCCGCGTGCGGGTGGCGGCGGCCTGGGACGTGCTGGCGGCCTTCACCGAGAGCTCGCAGCTCGGTGCCTGGCTGGCCCTGGAGGTCGAGGACCGCCTCCGGGACCCGGGCTCCCCCGCGCTCTACGTGGGATCGGAGCTCACCGCCGGCGAGGACGACGCGCTCCTCCTGCGGGCGGGCTACGTGATGGGCGAGCAGGACCAGCTCGACGGCGCCCGGGTGGGCCTCGGCCTCCGGTACGAGCGCTTCGAGCTGGCCATCGCCAAGTCCCTGGCCATGTCCACCGTGAACGCCGGCGAGACCGAGCCGGTGCACGTCTCGCTCTCCATCGGATTCTGATGCGGAGGATCCCGACGAAGCCGGCGAGCCGCCGCGCGTGGCCCGGCGCCGGGATCCTCGTGCTCGTCCTGATCGCACAGGCGGCCCTGCCGGGGCCGGCCGCGGGCCAGGAGGTCGACGCGGAGACCCTCCGCGCCCGCCGGGCCGCCGCGAACACCCTGCTCTCGCTCGCCCTTCCCGGCACCGGGCAGCTCCGGGACGGGAAGCGCCGGGGCTGGGCGTACCTGGCGCTGGAGGCGGTGGCGTGGGGCGCGTGGGGCCAGCGGCGCCATCGCGCCGGCGTGCTCCGCACCGAGTATCGCGACCTGGCCTGGGAGACCGGCCGGATCCGGTCCGGGGCCCGCGTGGACGGGGACTTCCCCTACTACGAGCGCCTCTCGACGTGGCCCCGGTCGGGCGCGTACGACGCCGGCCCCGACCCGGGTCTCCAACCCGAGACGGACCCCGGGAGCTACAACGGGTACGTGTGGTCCCTGGCCGCCGGGCAGTTCCTCGGCGGCCGCCCCCCGGACCCGGGCAGCGACGGGTACGCCCGGGCGCTGGACTACTACCGGACCCGGGCCTACGGCGAGGCCTTTCTCTGGGACTGGTCCACGGACCCCGACGCCCAGGCGCGGGTCGCCGACCTGATCGAACAGAGCGACGAACGCTTCCGTGAGGCCACCGTGGTCCTCGGCGCGGTCCTCGCGAACCACCTCGTCTCGGCGGTGGACGCCTATCTTTCCACCTCCCTCGACCTGCAACCGACCTCTCTCCGGGTCGCTCCCGGCCTGAACGGGCCGCCGGGCGCCTGGAGGATCTCCCTACACATCGGAGCGCTCCCTTGAGCCGATCCCGACCCGACAAGAACCTCGAGAAGCGCGTCCACGCGGCGCTGGCCAAGAGCCGGCGCGGTCCCCTCAAGCCCATGGACCTCCAGCGGGAGCTGGACCTCCCCCGCAGCGAGGCCGAGGCGCTGAAGGAGACCCTCGCGCGCATGGAGAAGGCGGGGAAGATCTACAAGGTCAAGGGAGGCCGGTACGGCATCCCCGAGGAGATGGACCTGGTGGTCGGCACCATGTCGCTCACGAAGGGCGGCGACGGCTTCGTCCGCCCGGAGTCCGGGGAGCGCGACGCCGACGTGTACGTTCCCAACGTGAACCTCGCCACGGCCATGGACGGGGACCGGGTGACGGTCCGCATCGAGAGCCGGCCCAAGAACCGGAGCCGCGTCGGCCGGGTCATCAAGATCCTGGAGCGCTCCCACACCACCGTGGTGGGGACGCTCCACGAGGCCAACCGCTACCACTACGTCGTGGCGCTGGACCGCCGGGTCCACCGCAACATCATGGTGCCCCACGGGGATCACATGGACGCCGAGGACGGGGACGTGGTGGTGATCCGCTACGTCTCCTACGGCGACTCCAAGCTGAGCCCCGTGGGCGAGGTCGAGGCCGTCCTCGGAAAGCTGGACGACCCGGGCGTGGACATCCTGGCCGTGGCCCACTCCTACGGCCTGGCGCTCGAGTTCCCCGAGGAGGTCATGAAGGCGGCCCAGGAGGCCGCGAGCACGGGGATGGACGACCCGGGAGCCCATCGGGTGGACCGGACCGACCGCGTGATCTTCACCATCGATCCCGCGGACGCCAAGGACCACGACGACGCCCTTTCGATCCGGCCCCTCGACGCGGGCGGCTGGGAGGTCGGCGTGCACATCGCCGACGTGGCCCACTTCGTCCCCGAGGGTGGCGTGATCGACCAGGAGGCGCTGGCCCGGGGCAACAGCGTCTACATGGTGGACCGGGTCATCCCCATGCTCCCGGAGCAGCTCTCCGGGGACGTGTGCTCCCTCCGCTCCGGCGTGGATCGCTTCGCGCTCTCGGTCTGGGTGGAGATGGACGCCGAGGCCAACATCCACGGGCACCGCTTCGAGCGGACCGTCATCAACTGCACGCACTCGCTGAGCTACGAGCAGGCCCAGCAGGTGCTGGACGGAGAGGGCTCCGTGGATCCGGAGGTGGACGACGCCCTCTGGCTCCTGGACGACCTCGCCCGGAAGATCCGGGAGAAGCGCATGGCCCGGGGCGCCCTGGATCTCGACCTTCCCGAGGCGCGGGTGATCCTGGACGCCGAGGGAGACCCGCTGGACATCCAGCGCCAGGAGCGGCTGGAGGCCCACCGGCTGGTCGAGGACTACATGATCATGGCCAACGAGCTCGTGGCCCGGACCTGCGAGGCCCGCAAGCTCCCGGTGCTCTACCGGATCCACGAGCCGCCCGAGCGGGAGCGCGCGGACGAGCTCCGGGACTTCATTCAGAGCCTCGGCCACCATCTGCCCCAGCGTCAGAAGCTCCAGCCCAAGGACGTCCAGACCCTCCTCGAGGCGGTGAAGGGGCGACCCGACGAGCACCTGGTCGCCACGGTGGTGCTGCGCTCCCTCAAGCGGGCCCAGTACGACCGGGAGAACCTCGGGCACTTCGGACTGGCCTCCGAGGCCTATCTCCACTACACCTCGCCGATCCGCCGCTATCCGGATCTGGTGGTCCACCGCGAGGTGATCCGGACCCTGGTCGGGGGTGAGCCCCCGCGTCGACGCGATCCGGAGGACCTCCAGAGCGTGGCCGAGCACGCCTCGGCCCGGGAGCGGGCGGCCTCGCAGGCGGAGCGGGATTCGGTGGCGCTGAAGAAGGTCGAGTTCATGGAGCGGCACCTCGGCGACGAGTTCGAGGGCCGCGTCACCGGCGTGCAGGCCTTCGGGTTCTTCGTGACGCTGGACGACTTCTTCGTGGACGGGCTGGTGCACGTGAACAGCCTGGACGACGACTACTACCGGCTCCGCGAGGACAGCTACGCGCTGGTGGGAGACCGGGGCGGGCGGAAGTTCCAGCTCGGGGACCGGGTCGAGGTCCGGGTCACGCGCGTGGACAAGGAGGCCCGCAACGTGGACTTCGTGCTGGTGAAGAAGCTGCGGCAGGAGGCCTGAGACGGTTTGACTCCGAGCCGACGCCCGCGGTAACCTGACCCTTCGGTTCCCCCGTCCCGCACGAGCATGGCAGCCGAGAAGACCATCCTGTACTTCGGGCCCACGCGGTCCGAGCCCGCCCCGCTGGTCCTCAGGTTCGGCGCGGCCCACGACCTCCGGGTCGCGGCCGTCCGCCGCGCCGTGGACGTGCGCGCGCACCTGAACCGGACCTTCCCGGCGTGCGTCGTCCTCGAGACGGAGGGCGACGGAGGGGAGATCCTGGACCTGGTGGAGCAGCTCAAGCAGGATGCGTTCACGGCCATCGTCCCCCTGGTCGTGCTGGTTCCGGAAGGGTCCGAAGCGCTGGCGTCCGACTGCCTGGAACGGGGGGCGGACGAGGTCCTGGGCGCGGGGCTCCCCGAGCGGGAGCGCGAGCTGCGCCTGGCGCAGGTCCTGCGCCGGACCGACCGGGACGTGAGCGTGCACCCCACCACACGGCTCCCGGGCACGAACCACATCGCGCGGGACATGGCCTACCGGCTGGCGGCAGGGCAGCGGTTCGCGGTGTGCTACGCGGACCTGGACCACTTCAAGGAATTCAACGACCGGTACGGGTACGCGTTCGGCGACGGCGTCATCCGCATCCTCTCCAAGATCCTCCGCGACCTGGTCCGGGGCCTGGCCCCCGGTGGGTTCGTCGGCCACATCGGAGGGGACGACTTCATCTTCAACGTCCCGGTGGAGCACCTCGAGGCCACCTGCGACGAGATCATCCGGCTGTTCGACACCCTGATCCCCTACCAGTACACCGAGGAGGACCGGCGCGCCGGGTACTTCCTCGGGCGGGACCGGCGCGGAGCCATCCACCGGATCCCCCTTATGACCCTGTCCATCGGGGTCGTGACGAACCAGTTCCAGACCTTCCAGCACACCGGCCAGATCTCCGAGCTGGCGGCGGAGATGAAGACGTACGCCAAGACGATCCCCGGCTCGGTGTACGTCGTCGACCGGCGTCACCAGCTCCCGACGCTGGAGACGGCGTCCGCCGAGGAGCCCGAGCGCCTCGCGGATCCCATCGACCTGATGGGCGCCGCGGAACCGACCCCCTGAACCCACGAGTGCCACCATGGTGATGACCGTCGAATGCCCCTCCTGCGCCAGCACCTTCCCCGTGGATCCGGACAAGGTCCCCGAGGGCGGCGTGAACGCGCGGTGCACCTCGTGCAGCGAGGTGTTCCGGGTGGAGCGGCCGTCGGAGCCCGAGGTCGAGGCCACCTGGGAGGCGCCGGCCGCGCCGGCGGCCGAGGAAGCCGCCCTCCCGGGCGAGCCCCCCGCGACCCAGGCAGACACCGAGTCCCTCGTGGAGCCCCAGGAGGCCGAGCCGGACACCGGCGACGACTGGGACGTCGGGGCCGAGCTGGCCGAGCCCACGGACGCCGACACCGACTTCGGGGCGGGGAGCCTCTCGGATCTGGACCCGCCGGCCGGGACCGAGGAGGACGCCGAGGCGTCGGAGCCCGGCGCCCAGGCGGACTGGGAGGCGTGGCAGGGGAGCGGCGGCGACGAGGAGCCCGACACGTCGGGCGACGACGACGCACTCGAGGCGAGCACCCCCCTCACCATGGACGCCGGCGACGACGACGCCTGGGGCACGGACACCGGAGCCGGCATCCACACGGGGACCGACGAAGTCGAGCCGGCCGCCGAGGCCGAGGCCGACGACTGGGTCTTCGAGACCGAGGACGACCCCATGGGGAGCGGCCTGGACGACGAGGAGGAAGCCGCCGAGGGCGTGGCGGACGACTCGTTCTTCATGGCCGGGACGGCGCCCGCCGAGACCGACACCGAGGACGGGGCGGACCTCGACGCGGACGGGCCCTCCTTCGACATCCAGCCCGGGGGACTCGAGCTCGAGGGCGACGACGAGGCGGCCGACGACGCGGCGGTGGCGGAGCCCGAGGCGGAAGCCCCGGCCGAGGAAGCCGCCCCGGTGCAGGGCTTCTCCTTCGGCCGCAGGGATCCGGCGGACAAGGCGCGCCGTCTGGCCCGTGTCCTGGTCTCCGACATGATCATGTACAACCCGGAGCGGCATCAGCGGGCGCTGGCCAACGGGACGCTGAAGGACGACTTCGAGGACGAGATCGCCAAGTCCTGGAAGGAGTACGTCGAGCAGGTGGGGGTCGAGATGGCGGAGAGCACGACCTACTGGACCGACGCCCTCAACGACATCCTGGCCAAGGGCGACCCGGTCTTCTGACGTCGTCCCACCGGGGCATGGAATCGCCCCCGGAACGGGGCGAACTTGCCACACGGGGGAGCGGGCCGAAGGCCCCGGGGGGACGTTGATGCCCTCGCGCCCGCCCGGTATATTCCCCCACGCTGCACCCGACGAGGGGCCGTCCGCGGCGGACGGCCCCTCGCGTGCATTCACGGACACATCCCGCACCGACCGCAGGGCGCCATGACCAACGAGAAGCTGGAGACGCTCGAGGAGCTCACGGAGCAGCTGGCCGAGCTCAGGGGGTATCTTTGACCTGGACGTCCGTCAGGAGCGTCTGAGCGAGCTGGACCAGCGCATTGCGCGCCCGGGGTTCTGGGACGACCCCGACAAGGCGCGGGAGGTCATCGACGAGTCGAACCGCCTGAAGGGGTGGATCGAGCCGTGGGAGGAGCTGCACGAGCGGGCCGGGAACCTGGAGACCCTGGTCGAGCTCCTCCAGGAGGCCGACGACGCCGAGCTCAAGGCCGAGTTCGACCGCGGCATCCAGGAGATGCGGAAGGGCCTCGACGCCCTCGAGGTCCGCACCATGCTCCAGGGCGAGGACGACCACCGCGAGGCCATCGTCACCATCAACCCCGGCGCCGGCGGCACCGAGTCCCAGGACTGGGCCGAGATGCTCACCCGGATGTACACCCGGTGGGCGGAGCGCCACGGCTTCACGGTGAGCGTCATGGACCTCCAGCCGGGCGAGGAGGCCGGGATCAAGGGCGCCACCCTCGAGATCAAGGGGGACAACGCCTTCGGGTACCTGAAGGCCGAGACCGGCGTGCACCGCCTCGTGCGGATCTCGCCCTTCGACGCCCAGTCCCGGCGGCACACCTCCTTCGCCAGCGTCTTCGTGTACCCCATGGTCGAGGACGACATCGAGATCGAGATCGACGAGTCGGACCTGCGGGTGGACACCTACCGGGCGTCCGGCGCGGGCGGGCAGCACGTGAACAAGACCGACTCGGCGGTGCGGATCACCCACGAGCCGTCGGGCATCGTGGTGTCCTGCCAGCAGGAGCGGTCCCAGCACAAGAACCGCGCGACGGCCATGAAGATGCTCCGCGCGGCGCTCTACCGGCACGCCATGGAGGAGAAGGAGAAGGCCCGGGCGGAGATCGAGGCCACCAAGACCGACATCGCCTGGGGCAACCAGATCCGCTCCTACGTCTTCCAGCCCTACACCATGGTCAACGACCACCGCACCGAGCTGAAGCTCAGCGACGTGCACGAGGTCATGGACGGCGAGCTGGATCCGTTCATCGAAGCCTTCCTGAAGCAGTCCGCCTCGTCGACGTCCTAGCCCCGGCGCCCCGACGAGGCCGCCGCCCCCGAAGCCCGAGCCCCTCACCCCCGATTCCATGACCGACGACCTGAACCAGGTGCTCCGCGTCCGACGGGAGAAGCTGGACGCCCTCCGCGAGCGCGGCATCGAGCCCTTCGCCTACGACTACGACGCCACCCACGGGAGCGCGGACGCCCTGGCCCGCTACGAGGAGGCCGAGGAGGGCGGGGAGCTGAACGAGGCCGGCGAGCTCGAGGGCACCGTCGTCCGGGTCGCCGGCCGGATCGTGAGCTGGCGGGGCCACGGCAAGAGCGCGTTCGCCCACGTGGAGGACGCCGGGGGGCGCATCCAGCTCTACTTCAAGAAGAACGTCCTGGGCGAGGAGTCCTTCGGGGACCTGGACCTCCTGGACCTGGGCGACTGGCTCGGGGTGGAGGGGATCCTCTTCCGCACCCGCACCGGCGAGGTCACGGTGCAGGTCCGGGGCTGGACGCTCCTCTCCAAGTCCCTGCGCCCGCTTCCCTTCGGCAAGGTGGAGGTGGACGCCGACACCGGCGAGCGGACGTACCACTCGGGCTTCGCCGACACCGAGTCCCGGTACCGGCAGCGCTACGCGGACCTGGCCGTGCACCCCGAGGTGCGCGAGGTCTTCCGCACCCGGTCCCGCATCGTCACCGAGCTCCGGCGCTTCCTCGACGGCGAGGGCTTCCTGGAGGTCGAGACCCCGGCGCTCCAGCCGCTGTACGGCGGGGCCACCGCCCGGCCCTTCGTCACCCACCACAACTCGCTGGACCGGCGCATGTACCTACGCATCGCCGACGAGCTCTACCTGAAGCGGCTCATCGTGGGCGGCATGGACCGGGTCTACGAGATCAGCAAGGACTTCCGGAACGAGGGGCTCAGCCGCTTCCACAACCCCGAGTTCACCATGCTGGAGTGGTACCAGGCCTTCAGCGACTACGAGGGCCAGATGGACCTCGTGGAGCGCATGGTCGTGCACGTCGCCGACGAGGTCCTGGGCACCCGGACGGTGACGTACGGCGAGCACGAGCTGGCGCTCGAGCCGCCCTTCCGGCGCATCCGCCTGGTGGACGCCCTCTCCGAGGCGCTGGGGCGGGACGTCCTGGAGATGTCGGAGGACGACCTGCGCGCCGAGGCCAAGAAGCGCTCCCTTCCCGAGCTGGACGGCGCGGGGCGGGGGAAGCTCATCGACAAGCTCTTCGGCGAGCTGGTGGAGCCGGACCTGATCCAGCCCACCTTCGTCCTGGACCACCCCAAGGAGCTCTCCCCGCTGGCCAAGCCCAAGCGCGGCGAGCCCCGGCTGACCGAGCGCTTCGAGCTGTACATGGCGGGGATGGAGCTCTTCAACGCCTTCAGCGAGCTCAACGACCCCCTCGACCAGCGCGGCCGCTTCGAGGCCCAGATGGGGCTGATGGCCGCCGGGGACGAGGAGGCCCAGCAGCTCGACGAGGACTACATCCGGGCGCTGGAGTACGGCATGCCGCCCACCGGCGGGGTGGGCATGGGGGTGGACCGCTTCGTCATGGTCCTCACCGACCAGCCCTCCATCCGCGACGTGATCCTCTTCCCCATCCTCCGCGACGAGGAAGGGTGAGGCGCGCGAGCGTCGGACCCCGTCCGGCCCCGGGGGCGTAGACACTCCCCATGCGTCGACTCCACTGGTTCATCGCGCGGCACTACCTCGGCTCGAGCCGGGGCCGGGGCCTCCTCTCCCTGATCACCTGGATCGCGCTGGGCGGCGTGACCGTGGGCGTGACCGCCCTGGTCGTCGTGATCGCCGTGATGACGGGCATGCAGGAGGACCTCCGGGCCAAGATCCTGGAATCCACCCCCCACGTCCTCGTCCTGGAGCAGGGCACGAGCCTGCGCCTCCAGGACTGGGAGCGGGTCGTGGATTCGATCCTCGAGGTGGACGAGGTGGTGGGGGCGGCCCCCTTCGTCCTCTCCACCGTGGCGGTGACCCGGGGCGCGGGCCGCTCGTCCTACACCCAGACGGCCGACCTCTACGGCATCTCCGTGGACACGGCCCGGACGACCGCGACCGACATGGAACGGAAGATCCTCCAGGGCGTGCTGGACCTGGAAGCGCCGCCGTCGGGGCTGAATCCCATCCTCCTGGGGCAGGGGCTGGCGGACCGGATGCAGCTCTTCCCGGGGGACACCCTCGTCCTGGTGGCCATGGAGAACCTCCGCCAGGACCCGTTCTCCGGCGGCCTGACGCCGGCGCTCCGGCAGTTCGAGGTCACGGGCACCTTCGCCACCGGGATGTACGACTACGACACCCGGAACGTCTACACGACGCTGGCCGCGGCCCAGGACCTCCTCGGCCTCGCCCCGGACACCGTCTCGGGGATCGGCGTGCGCACGACGGACCCCGAGCTGGCCACGCAGGTGGGCGAGGAGATCCGCGGCCGCCTGGGCTTCCCCTACGTCGTGGAGAGCTGGATGGTCACGAACCGGGCGCTCTTCAGCGCGCTCAAGCTGGAGAAGCTCGCCATGGGCCTCATCCTCTCCCTCATCGTGATCGTGGCGGCCTTCAACATCGTGAGCACGCTCGTCATGGTGGTGGCCGACCGCACCCGGGAGATCGGGATCCTCAAGGCCATGGGCATGACCCGCACCGGGATCCTCCGGGTCTTCGTCCTCCAGGGCGCCTGGATCGGGGTCGTGGGGACCGTGGTCGGCACGCTCCTGGGGGTGACCCTCTGCTGGGTCCTGGAGACGTACGAGATCATCAAGATCCCGCCGGATGTCTACTTCGTGGACCACCTCCCGGTCTCCCTGCGCATCGGGGACCTGGCGGCCATCGTCGGCGTGTCCCTCTTCGTCTCCTTCGCCGCCACGCTCTACCCGGCGGTCCAGGCCTCGCGCCTGGAGCCGGTGGAGGCCATCCGCCATGACTGACGCCGGAGGGATCCCGCGGGAAGGCAGCGCCACGGCCGCGGGCGACGGGGCCGCGCCCCTGGAGGCCCGGAAGGTGGAGAAGACCTTCGTGGGCGGGGACGGGAGCCGGCTCTCCGTGCTCCAGGGCATCGACTTCCGCGTGGAGTCCGGCGAGGCCGTCTCCATCATCGGGAGCAGCGGGGCGGGGAAGAGCACCCTCCTGCACATCCTGGGGGCGCTGGACCGCCCCGGGGGCGGGGAGGTGCTCCTGGGGGGACGGACCGTGGGCGACCTGGACGACGAGTCCCTGGCCGAGCTGCGGAATCGCCACGTGGGCTTCGTCTTCCAGTTCCACCATCTCCTGCGGGAGTTCACGGCGCTGGAGAACGTCATGATGCCGGCGCTGGTGGCCGGGACGGAGCTGGCCGAGGCGCGGGACCGGGCCCGGGAACTCCTCGACGCCGTCGGGGTGCGCGGAAGGGAGGAGCACAAGCCACGCCAGCTCTCCGGTGGAGAGCAGCAGCGCGTGGCGGTGGCCCGGGCCCTGGTGAACCGGCCCCTGGTGCTGCTGGCCGACGAGCCGTCGGGCAACCTGGACAACGAGACCAGCGCCCGGCTGCACGATCTGCTCTTCGGCCTGCGCGAGGAGCGGGCGCTCTCCATGGTCCTGGTGACGCACAACCTCGAGCTGGCGCGACGGGCCGACCGGGTGCTCCTCCTCGAGCGCGGCGGGCTCCATCCCGCGGCTGCGGGGTAGCGATCGACAGCCCCCCCAACTGCAGGCGAGATCATGGCCGAGAAGATGTGCGACGAGTGCGGCGGCGGTGAGGCCGTGGTGCACCTCACGCAGATCGTCAACAACGAGATGACCACCTTCCATCTCTGCGACGCCTGCGCCGCCGAGAAGGGGCTGGAGCCCGCTCCGGAGGCCGTGAACTTCCCCCTGACCGACTTCCTGGCCCAGATGGGACAGGACGAGCCCCAGGGGCGCCCGGTCCCGGACGAGGCGTGCTCCTTCTGCGGGCTCACCTTCGAGCACTTCCGCGAGACCGGCCGGCTGGGATGCCCCCAGTGCTACACCACCTTCCAGGGCCACCTGGAGGGGCTCCTGCGCCGCATCCACGGCGGCACCCGGCACGTGGGGAAGGTCTACCTGCCGCCGGACCCCACCGCCTCCGAGCGGGAGAAGCGCGTGGAAGCCCTCCGCCGCAAGCTCGAGCGGGCCGTGGCCACCGAGGACTTCGAGCGGGCCGCCGAGCTCCGCGACGAGATCCGCGAGCTCGAGCCCACGGGGTAGCGCATGGACGACCTGACCACCATCCCCGACTACGGGCTCTCCTGGCTGGAAGCCAGCGGCGCCCACGCCGACATCGTCCTGTCCACCCGGGTGCGCCTGGCGCGGAACCTCCAGGGGCACGCCTTCGGCCCCAGGGCACGGGTGAACGACCGGGAGGCCGTGCTGCGCCTCCTCCGGGCCCGGGCGGCCTCCGTGCCCTCGCTGGGCAACGGCCCCCTCCTGGAGATGCCGGAGCTGGAGTCCCGCACCCGCCGGATCCTCCTGGAGCGCCGCCTGGTGTCCCGGGAGCTCCTCGGTGACGAGACCGACGGTCCGTCCCGGGGGACCGCGATCCTGCTGTCGGCCTCGGACCCCACCAGCGTGATGATCAACGAGGAGGACCACCTCCGGCTCCAGAGCCTGGTGTCGGGGCTGCGCCTCCAGGAGGCGTGGCGCCTGGTGGACCACCTGGACGAGGAGCTGGGGCAGGACCTCCCCTTCGCGTTCCACCCCGAGTTCGGCTACCTGACGAGCTGTCCGACCAACGTGGGCACGGGGCTCCGGGCGTCGGTGTTCATGCACCTGCCCGGCCTCGTCCTCACCAAGGAGATCGGGAAGGTCCTCCAGGGGCTCTCCCAGGTGGGGCTCACCTTCCGGGGCCTCTACGGCGAGGGCTCGGAGGTGGTGGGCAACTTCTTCCAGGTGTCCAACCAGACGACCCTCGGGAAGACCGAGGAGGACCTGGTGGACCACCTGGACAAGATCGTCCGTCGGGTGATCCGCTACGAGACCGACGCCCGTCGGGTGCTCCTCCGGGACGCCCGTTCGGTGACGGAGGACAAGATCTGGCGCGCGTACGGCTTGCTCCGCTACGCCCGGTCCCTTTCCTTCGAGGAGTTGATGAACCTCCTCAGCGGCGTACGCCTGGGCGTGAGCCTGAAACTCCTCCCAGGGCTCCGTGTATACACGCTCAACAAGATCATGATCTTCACTCAGCCCGCCCATCTGGAGCAGGCTGCGAGCCACGACCTCCCCCCGGCCGACGGCGACGCCCACCGCGCCGCCTTCGTGCGGCGCATCCTGGCGGCGGAGGGTGAGGTGTCCGTGGAAGAGGCGCCCTCGGACGACGTCCCGTCCGAGTCCGATGACCCCAGGGGTCCCGAGGCCCAATGAACTACAACTTCACCGACCGCGTCCGGAAAGTCCTCGCCATGGCTCGTGAGGAGGCGATCCGCCTCCAACACGACTACGTGGGCACCGAGCACATCCTCCTCGGCCTCATCCGGGAGGGAGAGGGCGTGGCGGCCGCGGTCCTCACGAACCTCAACGTGGACCTCGAGGAGATCCACGAGCGGGTCGAGGAATCGGTCCGCAAGGGGAAGGCCACCATCGCGCTGGGCGAGCTGCCCTATACCTCCCGGGCCAAGAAGGTCCTGGAGTTCGCCATGGCCGAGGCCCGGGACTTCAGCCACTCCTACGTGGGGACCGAGCACCTGCTGCTCGGACTCCTCCGGGAGGAGAAGGGCATCGCGGCCCAGGTGCTGAACTCGCTGGGCGTGACGCTGGAGGAGGGCCGGGCCGAGACGCTCAAGGTCCTGGGCTCCGACGTGACCCCCTCCGAGCCCGCCGGGATCGGCTCGTCCTCCCCCGGCGCGTCCGGGCAGGGGACCAAGACCGGGGACAAGAAGTCCAAGACCCCCGCGCTGGACCACTTCTGCCGCGACCTCACGGAGCTGGCCCGCCAGAACAAGCTGGATCCCACCATCGGCCGCACCGACGAGATCGAGCGGGTCGTCGAGATCCTGTGCCGCCGGAAGAAGAACAACCCGGTCCTCATCGGTGAGCCGGGGGTGGGGAAGACCGCCATCGTGGAGGGGCTGGCCCAGCTCATCTCCAAGGGCGAGGTCACCGAGGCCCTCAAGGACTACCGGGTCCTGGCGCTGGACATGGCCGCGGTCATCGCGGGCACCAAGTACCGGGGCCAGTTCGAGGAGCGCCTGAAGGCGGTCATGAACGAGATCCAGCAGGATCAGACCGTCATCCTCTTCATCGACGAGCTCCACACCCTGGTGGGCGCCGGCGCGGCGGAGGGGGCCATCGACGCCTCCAACATGCTGAAGCCGGCCCTGGCACGGGGCGAGCTGCAGTGCATCGGCGCCTCGACGCTCAACGAGTACCGGAAGTACATCGAGAAGGACGGCGCGCTGGAGCGACGCTTCCAGCCCGTCATCGTCGACCCGCCCGCCGTGGAGGAGACGGTGGAGATCCTCAAGGGCCTGCGTGGCCACTACGAGGACCACCACCGCATCGTCATCCCCGACGAGGCGCTGGAGACCGCCGCCAAGCTGTCGGACCGCTACATCACCGACCGCTTCCTCCCCGACAAGGCCATCGACGTCATCGACGAGGCCGGGGCGCGGGCGCGCATCGCGGCCCAGGTGCCGCCGCCGGAGGTGGAGGAGCTCAAGGAGGAGCTGGCGGAGATCGCCCGGAAGAAGGAGGAGGCCATCGGCGACCAGGACTTCGAGCGCGCGGCGGAGCTGCGCGACGAGGAGCGGGAGCTGGGGCAGCAGATCCGGGAGCGACAGGAGGCCTGGGAGGAGGAGCGCAAGCGCCACCGGCCCGAGATCAGCATCGACGAGGTCGCCTTCATCGTGGGGCGCTGGACCGGCATTCCGGTCACGCGCATCCGCCAGACCGAATCCGAGCGGCTGGTCCACATGGAGGACGAGCTCCACAAGCGGGTGGTCGGGCAGCACGACGCCATCGAGGCCATCAGCCGGGCCATCCGGCGCAGCCGGGCCGGGCTCAAGGACCCGAACCGGCCCATCGGCTCGTTCATCTTCTCCGGGCCCACGGGCGTCGGGAAGACCGAGCTGGCGCGCGCGCTGGCCGAGTTCCTCTTCGCCGACCGCGAGGCTCTCATCCGCGTGGACATGAGCGAGTACATGGAGAAGTTCTCCGTGTCCCGCCTCATCGGGGCGCCTCCCGGCTACGTGGGCTACGAGGACTCGGGCGCGCTGACCAAGGCCGTCCGGCGCCGCCCGTACTCGGTGGTGCTGCTCGACGAGGTCGAGAAGGCGCACCCGGACGTGTTCAACATCCTGCTGCAGGTCCTCGACGAAGGGCACCTGACGGACAACTACGGACGGGTCATCGACTTCAAGAACACCGTCCTCATCATGACGTCGAACCTGGGCGCCCGGGACATCAGCAAGGGCGGGGGCGTGGGCTTCCACTCCGCGGATCCCCAGACCAGCTACGAGATCATGAAGGACAAGGTGCGCTCGGAGATCGAGCGGGCGTTCAACCCCGAGTTCCTGAACCGGGTGGACGACACCATCGTCTTCCATCCGCTCACCAAGGAGCAGATCGGGGAGATCGTCCACATCCTCCTGGAGGACGTCCGGAAGCGGCTGGCCGAGGAGGAGATGACCATCTCCCTCTCCGACGCCTCGGTGTCGTTCCTCGTGGACGAGGGCTACGACGAGAAGTTCGGCGCCCGGCCCCTCAAGCGGGCCATACAACGCTATCTTGAGGATCCGCTGTCCGAGAAGATCCTGATGGCTGAGTTCAATGCCGGTGACGAGATCGAAGTTGACGCCGACCCCGATGGGGAAGGCCTGACCCTTCGCGCGGGATCGACGACGAAGACGTGACGTTCGCGAAGAGACATCCCAGGTACCAGACCGGGAAGGCCCTCGCCCTGGCGGCGGCCTTCCTCGGTCTTTTGGTCGCAGGAGCCCCCGTCCCCCTGGCCGCACAGGCCCCCACCGGCGCCCAGCAGGGCGCCGGCCCCCAGCCCGTGGACACGGTGCTGGTGGAGGGGAACGCACGGGTCACCGCCGAGAGCGTGGTGGCCGTGTTCGGCATCGATCCCGGCCAGGAGATCACCTACCGCGACGTGCAGCGGGGGGTGAAGAGCCTGCTTTCCACGAACCAGTTCTCCGACGTGGTCGTGCGGGCCCGGGACCAGGGCGGACCGGTCATCCTGGTCGTGCAGGTGGAGGAGCGCCCGCTGGTGCGCACCGTCACCATCACCGGGCTCCAGCACGCGTCCGAGCGCGAGGTCCGGGACACGACCGACCTGCGGGGCGGGCTGCCCTACCATCCCCAGAAGATCCTCGACGCCGAGGCCTTCATCCGCTCGGAGCTGGCCCGCCAGGGCATCCCCTTCGCCGAGATCGAGGAGCGCAGGGTCCCGGTGGCGGACGCCGAGAACGAGATCGACCTCTACCTCGACGTGACCGAGGGCCAGCGGGTGACCGTGGCCCAGGTCGCCTTCCGGGGGAACGAGGAGGTCTCCTCCGACGCCCTCCGCGAGGCCATGGTCACCAAGGGCGAGGGCTTCCTCTGGTTCCGGGACGGCTCGTACGACGAGCTCCGCCTGGAGACCGACCTCGAGGTGAGCCTGCCCCAGGCCTACCGGCGTCGGGGCTACCTCGACTTCGAGGTGGTGCACGACACGCTGGTCGTGGACCCCGAGACCGGGAAGGCCCGCCTCGAGATCACCGTGGACGAGGGTCCGCAGTACCGGCTCGCCTCCTTCGAGATCGAGGGCAACACCCGCTTCGAGGACGACCGGCTGGAGGGCTTCTTCCGGAACGAGGGGGGCGGCCTGCTCCGCACCCTCGGGCTCCGGGGCGGGGCCGCCGGCTCCGGGCAGGAGGGACAGCCCTTCGACGCCCAGGCCTTCAACGACGCCGTCATCTCGGTGCAGGAGCTCTACGCCAACGAGGGCTACCTCTACGCCCGCGTGGACCCGGTGGTGCGCCGCATCGAGACGCCCGACGGCCAGCCGCCCCAGGTGGCCGCCACGTGGCGGATCCAGGAGGGCGGCCCGGCGCTGGTGAACCGGGTGGCGATCCAGGGCAACGAGTACACCCACGAATGGGTGATCCGGAACCGGATCTTCATCCTCCCCGGGGACGTGTACAGCCAGGACCGCGTCCTCCAGAGCTACCAGCAGATCTCCGGGCTCGGCTTCTTCGAGGCGCCGCTGCCTCCGCCGGACATCGAGCCGCTGGAGAACGGGGACGTGGACATCACGTTCAACGTGGTGGAGAAGCAGACCGGGTCCCTGAACTTCGGGACCTCCGTGGGCGGCGGCGTCGGGCTCTCCGGCTTCATCGGCTACGAGCAGCCCAACCTGTTCGGCCAGGCCAAGTCCGGAAGCGTGCGGTGGGACTTCGGGCGCTACCTGAACTCCTTCGAGCTCACGTACTCCGACCCGGCGCTCTTCCAGAGCCGCCTGTCGGGGACGATCTCCCTCTTCAACTCCCGGGACCGCTTCTTCCAGTTCGCCACCGGCCGTCGGAAGAGGCTGGGCGCGAACGTCCGGGTCGGCGTGCCGTGGCCGGGCTCCCGGGTGACCCGGGTCTTCTTCGGCTACGGGATCTCCCGCACCCGGTACGAGCAGTTCAACGACGCCGAGGACACGTCGCTCTTCGGGCGCCCGCCCGGCGTCCAGAGCCAGCTCTCGGTGAGCCTCACGCGGCAGACGCTGGACAGCCCCATCTTCCCGACGGTGGGCTCCCGGCAGAACCTGACGCTGGAGACCAACGGCGGCATCCTCGGCGGCGACGGGAACTTCACCCGGGCCCTGGCCGAGGGGGCCTGGTGGACGCCGGTGGGGCAGATCGGCGACGCTTCGGGCGGCGGACGGCCCATCCGCTTCGCGCTCGGGCTCAAGGTCAACGCCGGCGCCGTCTTCGGCGACGCAGGGGCCTTCCCGTTCGAGCGCTTCTGGATGGGCGGCGTGCAGTTCGGCCAGTCCCTCCGCGGCTACGACGAGACCAGCGTGACCCCGCTGGGGTTCTACCCGGAGCGGGACCGGTCCATCGCCGACATCCAGCGGCTGGGCGACGCGTTCCTCAAGGTGACGGCGGAGTATCAGCTCCGCCTGAACGACCAGATCTCGCTGGGCGCCTTCTACGACGCCGGGAACGTGTGGACGGATCCGAGCCGCATCGATCCGACCAGCCTCTTCCGGGGCGCCGGCTTCGGCATCCAGCTCGTGACGCCCTTCGGGCCCATCGGGCTGGACTACGCGTACGGCTTCGACCGGATCGTGCCGGGATGGCAGTTCCACTTCCGCATGGGGCCGGGGATGTAGGCTCCCCTCCTCCCCGGGAGGGGATGGACTCGACGGACGGGATGGCCCAGCTTATCAGGCTGTCCCCCCCGCCGGCGGAACACCGGAACATTGTCCCGGCCTACGGACTAGGATAGGCGCACCAGACACGTCGGTCCCCCACCCCCGCGTGGGCCCTCGGGGACCGTTCTCCCGCATCACCAGGAGCTTCGGCCCATGCGACGCATTTCGTTCGCCCTCTTGGCGCTGGCCGCCTTCCTGACGGCCCCCTCGGTCGTCGAGGCCCAGTCGCCCAAGATCGGATACATCAACTCCCAGGAGATCCTCGCCAACGCCCCCGGCGCCACCCAGGCGCAGCAGGCGTTCGAGCAGGACCTCGCCCAGTACGAGAGCGAGGCCCAGCAGCTCGAGCAGGAGCTCCAGAACATGCAGCAGGAGCTGGAGCAGCAGCGCCTGACGCTCTCGCCCGAGGCCCGTCGGGCCCGCGAGGAGCGGATCCGCCAGAAGGCCCAGGAGGCCCAGGCGCGCATGCAGCAGCTCGACCAGATGGCCGCCCAGCGGCGTCAGGAGCTGGTCCAGCCGGTCATGGACCAGATCTCGGACGTCATCGAGGCGGTCCGGGAGGACGGCAACTACGCCTTCGTCTTCGACGTGGCCGCCGGCGCCATCGTGGCCGCCGACCCCACGCTCGACCTCACCGACGAGGTGATCCGCCGGCTGCGGACCGACACCGCCGGCGCCGCCGGGGGTGACCGCTAGACGCCGGAAACCGGTGACGGCATCCGCACCCGCGAGCCCACGGGCGCCTCGAGCGCTCGTGGGCTCGCTCCGTATGGAGGAGTCCCATGGCTGAATCCGACGCGCCCCCCCACGCCCCCCGCGCGGCCGGGGAGGGGATGACGCTGGCCGAGGTGGCGGAGCGCACCGGAGGCCGACTGCACGACGCGGACCCGGAGCACCGGGTGGACGCGGTGGTCCCGGCGGCGGAGGCCGGCGAGAGCCGCCTCGGCTTCCTGGCGAGCCGGAAGTACGTGGACGAGGCCCGGTCCGGCCGGGGCGCCCTCCTGGTGGCCGAGGACCTGGCCGACCAGGTGGAGGGCCGGCCGCGCGTGGTCGTGGCCGACGCCCACCGGGCCCTCCAGGCCCTCCTCACCGCGCTCTTCCCCCCGGTGCGCCCCGAGCCCGGCGTGCACCCGACGGCCGTGCTCGGCACCGGCGTGTCGCTGGGCGAGGGCGTCCACGTCGGTCCCTACGCCGTGCTCGAGGACGGCGCCCGGGTGGGCCCGGGCTCCAGCGTCGGCGCCCACGCCGTGGTGGGCCGGGACGCCGTGGTGGGCCGTGAGACGACGCTCCACCCCCACGTCGTCCTCTACCCCCGCACGGTGGTGGGCGACCGGTGCATCCTCCACGCCGGCGCCCGGCTGGGCGTGGACGGGTTCGGGTGGGCGGTGGTGGACGGCCTGCCGCGGAAGATGCCCCACGTGGGGCGCTGCGTGGTGGGGGACGACGTGGAGATCGGAGCCAACACCACCCTGGACCGGGGCTCCATCGGCGACACGCGGGTGGATGCCCACGCCAAGCTCGACAACCTGGTCCACCTGGCCCACAACGTCCGTCTGGGGGGCGGCTCCATCCTGGCGGCGCTGGTGGGGATCGCCGGCTCGACCCGGGTGGGGAAGGGGGTCCTCATGGGAGGCCAGGCCGGCCTGATCAACCACATCGAGGTCGGGGACGGAGTCCAGATCGCCGCGGCGAGCAAGGTCCTGCGGGACGTGCCCGCCGGCGAGGTGGTCTCCGGGCACCCGGCGCGGCCGAACCGGGAGTACCTGCGCAAGCAGGCCCACGTCTCCCGTCTCCCCCGGCTCGTGGCCCGGGTGGAGGAGCTGGAGGCCCGCCTGGCCGCGCTGGAAGGCGCGGAGGACGGGGCCGGAGACGGGGGCGGGGCCGAGTGACGGGTGTTCGATCCTCGTCCCGCTTCTGGTTAGCTTTCTCCGATTCGAGCACGACCTGACGACCCGGAAACGAAGGAACCGCCCCACCTCATGAGCGCGCCCAAGCAGCAGACCCTCGGATCCAGCGTGAGCCTGGACGGCGTCGGCGTCCACTCCGGAGAGGAGGCGCGCCTCACGCTCCACCCGGCCGAGCCGGGACGGGGCATCGTCTTCCGGCGCTCGGACCTGGACGGCGAGCCCGAGATCCCCGCGGACCTGGACCACGTGGTGGCCACGGACCTGGGCACGACGCTCGGGCTCGACGAGGAGGTGCGCGTCCTCACCGTGGAGCACCTCATGGCCGCCCTCTCGAGCCAGGGCGTGGACAACGCGGTGGTGGAGCTCACCGGCCCGGAGATCCCCATCCGGGACGGGTCCTTCCAGGACTACGTGAAGGCGATCCGGGACGCCGGCGTGGTGGAGCAGGACGCCGACGCCCGCGTCATCGACCTCGTCGAGCCCGTGTCCGTGGAGGGCAGCGGAGGAGGCTCGTACGTGGCCGCGCCCGCCGGGGCCCTCCGGGTCTCGGGAAGCATCGACTTCGATCATCCCGCCATCGGCCGCCAGTACGCGGCCTTCGAGCTCGGCGCCGATCGGTTCGCGGAGGACCTGGCGCCCGCCCGGACCTTCGGCTTCGTCACCCAGTGGGACGCGCTGCGGGAGCAGGGCCTGGCCCGGGGGGCGAACCTGGAGAACACGGTGGTCCTGGACGACGGGGAGATCCTGACCGAGGACCTCCGCTTCCCCGACGAGTTCGTGCGCCACAAGATCGGCGACGTCCTCGGGGACCTGGCCCTCCTGGGGGGGCGCCTCCGCGCCCACGTGGTGGCGGAGCGGCCGAGCCACGCGGGGAACGTGGCGCTGGCCCGGGCCGTGGCCGACCACGTCCGGCGCTCGGGCCGCCAGGCGCGGGTGGACGCCGCCCAGATCATGCAGTACCTGCCCCACCGCTATCCGATGCTGCTGGTGGACCGCATCGTCGACTTCGAGGAGGGGAAGCGGATCGTCGGCATCAAGAACGTGACGATCAACGAGCCCTTCTTCCAGGGCCACTATCCGGGGCACCCCATCATGCCCGGGGTCCTCATCATCGAAGCCATGGCCCAGGTCGGCGGGCTGCTTCTGATGGACCACGTGGAGGAGCCGGAGAGCAAGGTCGTCTACTTCATGTCCCTCGACAACGTGAAGTGGCGTCGCCCGGTCACGCCCGGGGACACGCTGGTCTTCGAGCTGGAGATGGTCCAGTTCCGGCGCCACGTCTGCAAGATGCGCGGCCAGGCCTTCGTGGAGGGCAACCTCGTGTCCGAGGCGGACCTCATGGCGAGGATCGTCGACAAGTGAGCGACACGACGGTGGGTGAGCGGAAGGAGACGACGGTCCACCCCACGGCCATCGTCCACGAGGACGCCGAGCTGGGCGAGGGCGTGAGCGTGGGCCCCTGGGCGCTCGTCGGGCCCCGGGTACAGGTGGGCGACGGCACCGACATCGGCCCCCGGGTCCTGGTCGAGCAGGACACCGTGATCGGCCAGGACTGCCGCATCCACAACGCCGCCGTCCTCGGGACCGACCCCCAGGACATGAAGTACGACGGGGAACGCACCACGCTGGAGATCGGGGACCGCACGGTCATCCGGGAGTTCGCCACGCTCAACCGGGGGACCACGGACGCCTGGCGCACCGTGGTGGGGAGCGACTGCCTCCTCATGGCCTACACCCACGTGGCCCACGACTGCAAGCTGGGGGATCACGTGATCCTCTCCAACGCGGTCAACATGGCCGGGCACATCCACATCGGGGACTGGGCCATCGTGGGCGGCGTCACGGCCATCCACCAGTTCGTCCGCATCGGCGACCACGCCTTCGTGGGCGGAGGGTCCCGCATCCCCCAGGACGTGCCGCCCTTCTTCCGGGTGGCGGGGAACCCCTCCAAGCTCTACGGCCTCAACAGCGTGGGGCTGGAGCGCCGGGGCTTCTCCGAGGAGACCCGGAAGGCGCTCAAGAAGGCGTATCGCCTCCTCTTCCACGGGAAGGAGCCCCTGACCCAGGCGCTCGCGACCGTGGAGCGGGAGGTGGCCGACCTCCCGGAAGTCCGTCACCTGGTGGCCTTCATCCGCGCCAGCGAGCGCGGCGTGACCCAGTAGGCGGCCCGTGACCCGCCTGGGCGTCGTGGGGGTGGGGGCGCTGGGGCGCCACCACGCCCGCATCCTGGCCTCGCTGGAGGGCGTGGAGATGGTGGGCGTCCACGATCGGGACGCCGCGCGCGCCCGGGCCGTGGGAGCCGAGCACGGCGTGCCCGTGCGCGACACCCTGGACGAGCTCCTGGAGGACGCCGAGGGCGTCGTGGTGGCCGTGCCCACCACCGCGCACGAGGAGGTGGCCGTGGCCGCCGCCGAGCGGGGCTGCGCCGTCCTGGTGGAGAAGCCCCTGGCGCCCGACGTGGCCGCCGCCGACCGGATCCTGGCCGCCGCGGAGGCCGCGGGGGTCGTGGTCCAGACCGGCCATTCCGAGCGCTTCAACCCCGCCGTCGTGGCCGCCGCCGCCTACCTGGACGAGCCGCTCTTCGTCGAATCGCACCGCATGGCGCCCTTCAGCCCCCGGAGCACCGACGTGGCCGTCGTGCTCGACCTCATGATCCACGACGTGGACCTGGTCATGAGCCTGGTGGGTACGCCCCTCACGGAGCTGGCGGCCTCCGGCGTCCCCGTGCTCACGCCCAGCGTGGACATCGCCAACGCCCGCCTCTCCTTCGAGAGCGGAGCGGTGGCGAACCTCACGGCGAGCCGGGTCTCGGTGGAGCGGATGCGGAAGATCCGCCTCTTCCAGCGCTCGGGATACCTGAGCCTGAACCTGGCGGACGGCACCGGCGAGTTCCTGCGGCTGAAGCGGGAGCTGCCCGCCCTCTCCGGCATGGAGCCCGGCGGGCTCGCGGCGCTGGACCTCCACGAGATCGTGGAGCGGATCCCCCTGGAGGGGGACGGCGCCGAGCCCCTCCGCCTGGAGCTGGAGAACTTCCGGGACGCCGTGCGGGGCGAGGCGCCCCCGGCGGTGTCCGGCGCCGACGGACGCGCCGCCCTCCGAGTCGCCCTCGCCATTCAGGAACGGATCGAAGACCATGTCGTTGATACACACCCGGCGTAAGCGGAAGAAGAGCTGGCTCGACACCCGGAAGGGGATGCCCATGGGGCGCCTCATGCTGCTCCTGATCGTGGTGGTCGGCGCCATCTGGTACCTCGGGTGGCGCTTCTGACGCTCCGGTGAGCTCCCCGCCCACCATCCTGCTCCTGGCGGGAGAGGCGTCCGGGGACGACCACGGCGCGGCGGTGGCCCGGGCGCTGAAGGAGCGCCTGCCCGGCGTCCGCCTGGAAGGCCTAGGAGGCCCGGCCATGGCCGCCGAGGGCGTCGAGCTCATGGCCGGGCTGGACGACCTGGCCGTCATGGGCTTCGCCGAGGTCGTGCGGCACCTGGCGTTCTTCTGGAAGCTGGAGCGCCGCGTGAAGGCCCGGCTGGACCGGGGCGTCGACCTGGTCCTCCCGGTGGACTACCCTGGCTTCAACATGCGGATCATGACGGCCGCCCACGACCGCGGGATCCCGGTGCTGTGGTACATCGCGCCCCAGATCTGGGCGTGGAAGGAGGGGCGGGCCCGGACGCTGGCCGCCCAGGCCGACCGGGTGGCGGTCATCCTGCCCTTCGAGGTCGAACTCCTGGCCGAGGCCGGCGCCCGGGTGGGCTTCGTGGGCCACCCCCTCCTGGAGCGCCCCGACGACGTGCCGCCCCGGGACGCCTTCTGCGCCGCCGCCGGGCTGGACCCGGACCGGCCGATCCTGGGCCTCTTCCCGGGCTCCCGGAGCCAGGAGATCGAGCGCCACGGCGCCCTCTTCGCCGAGGCGGGGCGCCGGGTGGCCCGGGCCCGCCCCGACGTGCAGCTCGCCGTGGCGCGGGCCCCCACGCTCCCCGAGGGCGCCGTCGCGACGCTGGGCCTCCCGGTGGTGTCCGACGCCCGGGCCCTGCAGCGCCACAGCCGTGCCGCGCTGGTGAAGTCGGGAACCAGCACGCTGGAGACGGCGCTGGAAGGCACCCCGTTCGTCATGGCCTACCGCACCAGCGCCCTCACCTACTGGCTGGCGCGACGGCTCGTGAAGGTGGACCACGTGGCCCTGGCCAACCTCGTGGCCGGCGAACGTGTGGTCCCCGAGCTCCTCCAGGGCGAGGCGACCCCCGAGGCGCTGGCCGAGGCGCTCCTCCCCCTCCTGGACGGGGAAAGCCCCGAGCGGGCGCGTCAGGAGGAGGGGCTGGCCCGGGTCCGCGGGGCCCTGGGCACGCCGGGCGCGTCGGCCCGGGTGGCCCGCATGGCGGTGGAGCTCCTGGAGGAGCGCGGGACGTGAGCGACCTCAAGTTCGAGGCGGCGGGCGTGCTGGGAACCGGCCTGGTGGGCGCGCTCTTCGCCACCACCCGGGCCCGCAGGGTGGGGGAGGAGCACTGGCGGCGCTTCCGGGAGCAGGGGCAGCCGGTGATCTACGTCTTCTGGCACGGCCAGCTCCTCCCGCTGGTCCACTACCGGCGGGGCGAGGGCATCGTGGTCCTGGTGAGCGAGCACGCCGACGGCGAGTACGTCACCCGGGTCATCGAGCACCACGGCTTCGGGACCGTGCGGGGCTCCTCGACCCGGGGCGCCACCAAGGGGCTCAAAGGCCTGATCCGCGCCGCGAGGGAGGGGAAGGACCTGGCCCTCACCCCCGACGGGCCCCGCGGGCCGGCCCACGTGCTGAAGCCCGGCGCCCTCCTCGTGGCCCAGGCCACGGGGCTCCCGGTGATCCCCCTGGCGGTGGGCGCCTCGTCGGGATGGCGCTTCCGGAGCTGGGACGGGTTTCTCGTGCCCCGCCCCCTGGCCCGCATCACCATCGAGTACGCTCCGCCGGTCCACGTCCCCCGGGACGCCTCGCGGGAGGAGCTGGAGGCCACCGCCCGCGAGGTGGAGGGCACGCTCAACGCCCTCACCGCCCGCCTGAACCCCGAGGGCGCGTGAAGGGCGCCCTGCACGGCTGGGTCCGCCGGTGGTGGCGGGGGGAGACGGGGGCCGCCGGAACGCTCCTGGACGTCCTCACGCTCCCCCTGGAGCTGGTCTGGCGGGGCGGCGTCGCGGTCGCCGGGTGGGCGCACCGGGCGATCCCGGTGGAGGGCCTCCGGGTCGTCTCGGTGGGGAACCTGGCCGTGGGGGGCACCGGGAAGACCCCGCTGGCGGCGTGGGCGTGTCGCCTCCTGGTCGAGGCGGGGGAGCGGCCCGCGCTGGTGACGAGGGGGTACGGGCGGGACGAGCTGCTCCTCCACCGGCGCTGGAATCCGGCCGTGGCGGTGGTGGCCGACCCGGACCGGGTGGCCGCGGCCCGGGAGGCGCGGGCCGGCGGCGCCACCGTGGCCGTGGTGGACGACGGCTTCCAGCACCGGCGCCTGGCCAGGGACGTGGACGTGGTCCTCCTGGCGGCCGAGGACCCCTTCCCGGGCAAGCTCCTCCCCCGGGGGCCGTACCGGGAGCCGCCCGGGGCGCTGGAGCGGGCCGACGTCGTGGTGGTGACGCGCCGCACCTCCGCCTCCCAGGTGGCCCGGGCGCTGGCGGACGAGGTGCGTCGCCGCCATCCCGGCCTCCCGGTGGCGCGGGCGGCGCTGACGCCCGGGGGGTGGGCGGCGCTGGACGGCGGTCCGGCCCCCGCGCCCGAGGGCGACGTCCTGGTGGCCACCGGCGTGGCCCGCCCCGAGGCGGTGCGGGCCCACGCGGCGGAGCAGGGGGGCGCCGGCGCGGAGCTGCTGGCCTTCCCCGACCATCACGAGTTCACGGCCGAGGACGCCCGGCGGATCCGGGCCCGCGCCGGGGACCGCACGGTGGTCGTCACCGAGAAGGACGCCGTGAAGCTCGAGCCCCTGGCCGAACTCCTGGGACCCTGCCGGGTTCTGGTGCAGGACCTCCGCTGGGAGGAGGGCGGGGACCTCGTCCGGAGCCTCCTTCTCGACACGCCGGAACAGGACCGTTGATGGACGAACACGCCGACGTGCTGGTGATCGGCTCCGGGATCGCCGGGCTGACCTTCGCCCTGAAGCTGGCCGAGGAGGCCCGGGTGGTCCTGGTCACCAAGAAGGAGCGGGCGGCCTCGTCCACCAACTACGCCCGGGGCGGCATCGCGTCGGTCCTGGGCGAGGACGACCGCCCCGAGCTCCACGTCCGGGACACGCTGGTGGCGGGGGCAGGCCTCTGCCACCGGGCGGCGGTGAACGCGCTGGTGCGGGAGGGGCCCGACCAGGTCCGCGCCCTCATGGCCTGGGGCGCCGACTTCGATCGCACGCCCGACGGGGAGCTCTCCCTGGGCCGCGAGGGCGGCCACTCCCGCCGGCGGATCGCCCACGCCGGGGACCACACCGGCCGGGAGATCGAGGAGTCGCTCCTGGCGGCGGTGGCGGCCTCCCCGAACATCCAGGTCCTGGAGGACCACCTGGCGCTGGACCTCCTGGTGGCGCCCGACGCCTCCGGCCGGACGGCGTGCGGCGGGGCCCGGGTGCTGGACCACCGCAACGGGCGGGTGGGCCGGGTGCGGGCCGCCTTCACCATGCTGGCCACGGGCGGATGCGGGCAGGTCTACCGCCACACCACGAACCCGTCGATCGCCACGGGGGACGGCATCGCCATGGCGTTCCGCGCCGGCGCCCGGGTGGCGAACCTCGAGTTCATCCAGTTCCATCCCACGGCGCTCCACCCCACCGAGGACCCGGCCTTCCTGGTCTCCGAGGCGGTGCGCGGCGAGGGCGCCGTCCTCCGGACGCTGGACGGCGAGGCCTTCATGGACCGCTACCACCCCCAGGGCTCCCTGGCCCCCCGCGACGTGGTCGCCCGGGCCATCGACGCCGAGCTCAAGGCCCGGGGCGAGGACCACGTCCTCCTGGACGTCTCGCCCATCGGGACGGAGGCGCTCGAGGAGCGCTTTCCCGACGCGGTGCGCGGGTGTCGGGAGCGGGGGGTCGAGCTGGAGCGGGGGATCCCCGTCGTCCCGGCGGCCCACTACGTCTGCGGCGGCGTCCTGACCGACAGCGTGGGCCGCACGACCCTGGCCGGGCTCTACGCCACCGGGGAGGTGGCGTGCTCCGGGGTGCACGGCGCGAACCGCCTGGCCTCCAACTCCCTGCTGGAGGCGGTGGTGTTCTCGGACCGGGCCGCCCGGAGCGTGACCCGCAAGCTGGCGGGACGCCGCTCCGGCGCGCCCCTGACCGGGGAGGCGCACGACGCCGCCGGGGACGGACCCGGGACGGAGGAGCCGGATCTGGACGCCCTGGCCGCCCGCCGGGCCGAGCTCCGGACGCTCATGTGGGACCTGGTGGGCATCGTCCGCTCCGACGAGCGGCTGGAGGAGGCCGCCTCACGGGTGGAAGCGCTGGCCGCCGCCGAGGGCCGCGCCTGGCGCCGCACCCGGTGGACCGCCGAAGGCGCGGAGCTGCGGAACCTCCTCCAGGTGGCGGGGCTCATCGTCCGCTCGGCGCGCCTGCGCCGGGAGTCCCGGGGGCTACATTACACCGTCGACCATCCCTGGAGGGACAACGAGTTCCACCTCCGGGACACGATCCTGAGCCGGGGGGGAGGACGGGGCTGGTGAAGATCACGGTGGTGGTGGTGGGCGGCGTCCGCGGGCCCCTGGCGGCGGCGGTGCGGGAGTACGAGACCCGGGCCGGGCGCTACTGGAAGCTGGAGACGGTGGAGGTGGACGCCGGGGCCCCGGGGAAGGACCCGGCCCCCGAGCGCGTCCGGGAGGCCGAGGGCGAGCGGATCCTGGCCCGCCTCCCCGACCGGGCGCGCCTCTTCGTCCTGACCCGGGAGGGCAAGCAGATGCGCTCCCGCCAGCTCGCCCGTTACCTGGACCGGGCGGCGGTCGAGGCCGCGGACGGCGTCGCCTTCGTCATCGGGGGCGCCTTCGGCGTCTCCGAGGCCGTGAGCGCGGGCGCGCGCCACCTCCTCTCCCTCTCCCACATGACGCTGCCCCACGAGATGGCCCGCCTCGTCCTGGCGGAGCAGCTCTATCGCGCGGGGACGATCCTCCGCAACGAGCCGTACCACAAAGGAGCCTGACGTGCCCGGCGACGACCTGAACCTGGAGCTCCTCACCGGCTTCCCCTCGGGAAGCCCCGTGGTGGCCGACTACCTGGAGGGGCGCGAGAAGGCCCTGGCCTTCTACGGCGCCCACTTCCGGGACCTGGAGGCGTACCGAGCCAAGGCGGAGGAAGTGGACGCCCGCTTCGACCGGGCGGCCCGCGAGCGGGCCGTGCGCGCCCTCCGGGTCCCCCCCGGCGCGGACCCGGCCCGCCTGGAGGCCTTCGTGGAGGAGGAGGGGTGGATGGTCACCACGGGGCAGCAGCCTGCCCTCTTCGGCGGTCCCCTGTACAACCTCCACAAGGCGCTGACGCTGGCGCGGCTGGCCGAGGCGCTGGAGGAGCGGCTGGGCCGCCCGGTGATCCCGGTCTTCTGGGTGGGCTCCGAGGACCACGACTTCGCCGAGGCCGACCACACGGCGGTGGTGGGCGTGGACAACGAGCTCCACCGCGCCCGGGTGGACGACCCCGACCCGTCCGGCCAGGCACCCCTCCATCGCGTGCCCCTGGGCGAGGACGTATCCGACGCCCTGGACGACTTCCTCCAAGCCCTTCCAGAAACGGACTTTAGCGGCGCGTACTTCGAGCTTCTTCGAGACGCGTTCCGTCCCGGGGCGACGCTGGCCGACGGCTTCCACGAGACCATGCAGGCGCTCCTGGGACGCTTCGGCATCTTCTTCACCGACGCGGCGGACGCGGCCGTGAAGGAGGCCTCCCTCCCCGTCCTCCTCGAGGAGCTGGAGCGGAGCGAGGAGCTGGAGGACGCCCTGACCTCCACGGGGGAGTCGCTGGAGGACGCCGGATACGGGCGGCAGGTGACGGTCATGCCGGGCGGGGTCAACCTCTTCCTGGAGACCGACCGGGGGCGGGAGCGCCTCTACCGGGAGGGCGACGGCTTCCGCCTGCACGGCTCCGGCGAGGTCCTCTCGTCCGACGACGTCCGGGCCCGCGCCCAGGAGGACCCGACGCTCCTCAGCCCCAACGTCTTCCTGCGGCCGGTGGCCGAGAGCGCGACCTTCCCGACCCTCGCCTACGTCGGCGGGCCCGGGGAGATGGCGTACTTCGCCCAGATGCGGAGCTACTTCGAGGCGCTGGGGATCCGGATGCCGGTGATCCACCCCCGGGGCGCCGCCACCGTGGTGGAGTCCAAGATCCGCAAGGTGCTGGAGAAGTTCGACCTGGACGTGGACGACCTGGCGCGTCCGTTCCACGAGGTCGCCGGCGACATCGCCCGGGACGAGGTCCCGCCCCACGTGAAGAAGGCCATGGGGATGCTCCGGGGGAGCATCGCCAAGGGGGTCTCCGAGGTGGAGGAGCAGGTGAAGGACGTGGATCCGACGCTGAAGGGGCCGGTCCAGCACGTGCGCAGCGTGGCCTTCAGCGCCCTGGACGACCTGGAGAAGAAGGTCGTGCACGCGCTGAAGCGCGAGAACGAGATCGCCCTGGCACAGCTCGAGAAGGCCCAGCTCCACCTCTGGCCCGACGGGTCCCCCCAGGAGCGGGTCCTGAACCCCTTCTACTACCTCACGCGGTACGGGGACGGCTTCCTGGACGCCCTCCACGCCGGCTTCGAGGTGAACCTCACGTGAGCCGCGGACGTACGAAGGGTGGGGAGGGGGACGTGGGGACCGGGAATCGGGTCCCGCGGGGTTCCGCCTTCCCGTTGATCTCCTCAAGCCGCGAGGGCTAGCTTCCCCCATGTTCCTGCAGCTCATCCTCGTCCTCGTCGTCCTCATCCCGCTCCTGGCCATCGTCCTGGACTCCCAGGTGGGCCGGGCGCTGGCGTCGCGGCTCGAGGGCCGCGGAATCGACGGCCCCAAGGAGCTGTCGGCGGAGCGCATCGCGTTCCTCGAGAGCGAGGTGGAGCGCCTGGCCTCGGAGATCAGCCGCCTGGACGAAGAGAGCGAGTTCCTGCACAAGCTCCTGGCCGAGCGGCACCCCCGGGAGGGCGCGGCCCTCCCCCCGAGTGACGAGCCGAGCTGACCGCCCGGGGTCGGCGGACGACGCCGACCCGCCGGAGGGGGCCGACGAGCCGCCTTCCGGTCCGCCCGCCGAGGGCGAGGACGAGGTCCAGCCCCCGGGGCCCAGCCCCGAGACGGCGGGCCCCCAGGGCGACGGGGGAGACGAGGGCTCCGGCGCGGCGGCCCGGGTGGGCGCGGGCATCTTCCTCTCCCGGATCCTGGGCTTCGTCCGGGACCGGATCTTCGCGCACTACTTCGGCACGTCCGACGCCGCCGACGCGTGGCGCGCCGCGCTGCGGACGCCGAACGTCCTCCAGAACCTGCTGGGGGAGGGCACCCTCTCCGCGTCGTTCATCCCGGTGTACGCCGAGCTCCTGGAGGAGGGACGGGAGGAGGACGCCGCCCGCTTCGCCGGAGCGGCCCTGGGCATCCTCACCGTGGTGGCCGGCGCCCTGGCGCTCCTGGGGGTGCTCCTCGCCCCGCTCCTGGTCGACCTCTTCTTCTTCGACTGGGCCGACGACAAGCAGGCGCTGACCGTCACCCTGGTCCGGATCCTCTTCCCCATGACGGGGGTCCTGGTGATCAGCGCCTGGGCCCTGGGGATCCTGAACAGCCACCGCCGCTTCTTCGTGTCGTACGTGGCGCCGGTGTTCTGGAACGTGGCCATGATCGCCGCCATGGTGGCCGGGGGCGCCTGGCTGGCCCTGGGCCAGCGGGACCTCGTGGTCGTCCTGGCCTGGGGCGCCCTGGTGGGCGGCGTGCTCCAGTTCGGGGTGCAGATCCCCTTCGTGGCGCGGCACCTCACGGGATTCCACCCGTCGCTGGGGCGGGGGGTGGAGGGCGTCCGGGAGGCCATCCGCAACTTCCTCCCGGTGGTGGCCGCGCGGGGCGTGGTGAACCTGAGCGGGTGGGTGGACCTGATCCTGGCGGCCACCCTGGCCAGCGGGGCCGTGGCCGTGATGGGCTACGCCCAGACGTTCTACGTCCTGCCCATCTCCCTCTTCGGCATGAGCGTGGCGGCCTCGGAGCTCCCGGAGCTCTCCCGGATGCGGCAGCAGGACCGGAAGATCCTGGCGGGGCGCGTCTCCGGAGCGCTGCGGCGGGTGTCCTACTTCCTCATCCCGTCGGCCCTGGTCTACCTCTACATGGGGGACCTGGTGGTGGCGGCGCTCTACCAGACCGGCGCCTTCGGGCCCGCCCAGACCCTCGTCACCTGGGCGGTGCTGGGCGCCTACGCCCTGGGCCTCACCGCCTCGGCCCGCTCCCGCGTGCTCTCCAGCGCCTTCTACGCGATCCGGGACACGGCCACGCCGGCCAAGGTGGCCACCCTGCGGGTGGTGGTCTCGGCGGGCGTCGGCATCGCCCTCATGTACCCCATGGACCAGTTCGGCTTCGAGCGCCTGCGCCTGGGCGCCGCGGGGCTGGCGCTGGGCGCGTCCGCAGGGGCGTGGCTGGAGTACGGGCTCCTCCGCTGGAAGCTGACCCAGCGCATCGGCGAGCACGGAGCCCCTTCGGGAGACCTCCTGCGCATGACCCTCGCGGCCAGCCTCGGCGTGGCGACGGCGATCCTCCTGCAGGGTGCGCTCCCCGCGGCCCATCCGGCGCTGCTGGCGCTGGAAACGCTGGTGCCCGGCGGGGTAGTCTACCTGCTGGCCGCCTGGGCCCTGGGCCTGGGCGACCCCGTGCAGCGCCTCAAGCGACAGCTCGGCTGAGCCGGGCGCCGGCGGAGCTCCCGGACCCGGGAGGGCCTCGCCGGAGCGTGCCCGTCCCGTTCCACCCCCGTCCTCCATGGCCGTAGACCGCGACACCCTCGGCAGGCTCTCCACCAAGCCGGGCGTCTACCTGTTCCGGGACGCCCGGGGCGAGGTCCTGTACGTGGGGAAGGCCAAGTCGCTCCGGAGCCGGGTGCGGAGCTACTTCAACCGGAGCGCGGACCTGTCGGCCAAGAACCAGCGGCTCGTCCGGGAGGTGGACTCGGTGGAGACGCTGGTGGTGGGCACCGAGGGGGAGGCGCTCATCCTCGAGGCCAACCTCATCAAGGAGCACCGCCCCCGCTACAACATCCTCCTCCGGGACGACAAGCGGTACCCGTACATCAAGGTGACCGTCCAGGAGCCCTTCCCCCGGGTGTACGTGACCCGGCGGGTGGTGAACGACGGGGCCCGCTACTTCGGGCCCTACACCCAGGTGGGGGCCATGCGCCAGGCGCTGGAGGTGGTGAAGCGCATGCACACGGTGCGCTCCTGCCGCTACGCGCTCCCGGAGGAGGGGCCGGACCGCCCCTGCCTGGACTACCACATCGGCCGCTGCAAGGCGCCCTGCGTGGGCCTCCAGAGCGAGGAGGACTACCGGGGCATGATCGACGAGATCCTCCGCATCCTGGAGGGCGACACCGAGGAGCTCCGGCGCCAGACCGAGGAGCGCATGCGGGCCGCCGCCGACGAGCTGGACTTCGAGACCGCCGCCCGGCTCCGCGACGTGGCCCAGGGGCTGGACTCGCTGGCCCGGGAGCAGCGGGTGCACCGCGCCGGAGGCGGGAGCCTGGACGTGGTGGGGCTGGCCCGGGACGGCGAGATCGCCGCCGGGGTCGTCATGCGCATCCGCTCCGGGCTCCTCCTGGGCCGGGAGTCGGTGCGCTTCGCCGACATCCTGGAGGAGTCGGACGCCGACCTCCTGGCCTCGCTGGTGTCCCGGTACTACCTGGGCGGCGGCGAGGCCCGGACGGCCGACCTCCCCCGGGAGATCCTCCTCCCCTCCGAGATCCCCGAAGGGCCCCTCCTGGGGGACATCCTCTCCGAGGAGGGCGGACGGGCCGTGAAGGTCCGGGTCCCCCAGCGGGGCGAGAAGCGACGGCTCGTGGAGCTCGGCGAGCAGAACGCCCGCCACGTCCTGGAGGACCGGGTCACGGCGCTGGCCTACGCCGCGGACCGGGCCGAGGACGCGCTCTACTCCCTCCAGGACGAGCTCGACCTCAAGGTCGTGCCCCGGCTCATGGTCTGCTTCGACATCTCCCACATCCAGGGCTCGGAGACCGTGGGAAGCGCGGTGGTCTTCGAGAACGGCGAGCCCCGGAAGGCCGAGTACCGGCACATGCGCATCAAGGGCGAGTGGGGGAACGACGACTACAAGTCCATGCAGGAGGCGGTCGGGCGGTACTTCCGCCGACGGCGGGAGGAGGAGAAGCCGATCCCGGACCTGGCGGTCATCGACGGGGGGAAGGGGCAGCTCTCCGCGGCCGTGGGGGCCCTGGAGATGCTGGGCATGGACGACGTGGCCGTCATCGCCCTGGCCAAGCGCGAGGAGGAGGTGTTCCTCCCCGGCCGGAGCGAGCCCGTGCTCCTGGACCGGCGGAACCGGGCCCTCCACCTCCTGCAGAGGATCCGCAACGAGGCGCACCGCTTCGCCGTGCGGTACAACCGCAAGCTCCGGAGCAAGCGCACCCTGCGCTCCGAGCTCGGCGACATCCCGGGCATCGGGCCGCGCCGCCAGACCGAGCTCCTGCGGCGCTTCGGCTCGGTGAAGGGGGTGCGGGAGGCGACCAAGGAGGAGATCGCCCGCGTGTCCGGATTCTCCGAGGCGCTGGCGAGCCGGGTGCTCACCTGGCTGGGGCGCTGAACCCGCCGGAGCGCGCGCCCCGACGGCACCCGGGAGGAGTCCGGACCACGGGGCGAGGGGCCCCGGGGTGGAACCCGGAAGGGCCCAATCCACTATGAGCTGCACGGGAAAGCGCCGGTTTGACGGCTTTTTCCGCCCCCTCTAACTTTGGTGGTCTGGCCGATCGCCGGTCGGACCCCTCAAAAATCACGAAAGACCCAGGGAGGTTCCCAGGATGAAGATCCGCTCCGGACTCGTCCTTCTGTTGGCTGCAGGACTCGGACTCACCGGCTGTGCCTCCGGCGGAGGCGGCGGCGGTGGTGGCGGGTCCACCGGCGTTTCCATCCCCGGCGCGGAGAACCTGGCCCAGGGCGAGCGTCCCCGCGAGGACGAGAACACTCGGGCCGCGCAGCGCGCGCTCGAGGACGCGGCCGAGGCCACCGGCGCCGCCGCCGAGCAGCTCTACCAGACCGCTCTCGACGCCGCCGACGCGGCCATCGCCGCCGACTCGACGAACCCGCGCGGCTGGCGTCTCGCCGCCGACGCGGCCATCGGGCTCGAGGACTACGAGGCCGCCAACCGCTACCTGACGCGGGCCGAGGAGCTCCGTCCCATCTACACGCTCCAGACCACGGGGCTGCGTGAGCAGACCTGGCTCCGGCTCTACGAGGAGGCCATCCCCCTCGTCAACGCCGGCGACTACGAGGGAGCCGCCGAGGTCTTCGAGGGCGCCCACGCGATGTACAAGGAGCGCCCCGAGGTCATGATCACCCTGGGCCAGATCTACGGGCAGCTCCGTGAGCACGACCGTGCTCTCGAGCTCCTCGCCCAGGCGCAGGAGATCATCGACAACGCCGATCCGGCGGTGACCGACACGACGATCATCAACTCGTGGGTGGAGCAGGGGGCCAACATCCCCCTCACCCGCGCCCAGATCCTGGCGGACGCCGGACGCATGGAGGAGGCCGTGGAGGCCTTCCGTGCCCTGGCCGTGGAGCATCCGGAGGATCTCATGATCAACCGGAACCTGGCCACGCTGCTGGTCCAGATGGGCGAGACCGACGAGGCCTTCGAGGTCTACGACCGTCTGCTGCAGATCGACGGGCTCTCCGCCATCGACTACTACAGCATCGGGGCGGGCTTCTATCAGGGTGAGGACTACGAGCGCGCCGCCGAGGCATTCGGGCGGGCCGCCGAGACCTCGGTGAACGAGCGCGACGCCCTGGAGATGTGGGCCCGCTCGCTCCAGATCGACTCGGCCTACTCGGCGATCCCGGCGGTGGCCGATCGTTGGATCGAGCTCGACCCCAACAACCAGAACGCCTACCTGATCCTTGCCCAGGCGTCCAACCAGCTCGGGGACGCGGACCGTGCCCGTGAGCTGGTGCAGACCATCGAGGGCCTCACGGTCACGGTGGACAACCTCCAGCTCCAGCGCTTCCCCAGCGGTGGCGCCGAGGTGACGGGCGGGCTCCGGAACGTGTCGCTGGATCCCGACACGCCGGTGCAGATCACCTTCACCTTCTACGACTCCGCGGGGAACGAGCTGGGCACCCAGTCCACCACGGTCCGCACGGGTCAGCAGGAGATGGTGGAGCTCTTCCGCGTCGAGTACGCGGGGAGCGAGCAGGTCGACGGGTACGGCTACGAGCTGACCCACCCGTAGGACACGGGCGCCACGGCGCCACGCAGCGACCGGGCGGTCCGGGGCCTCGTTTTCGAGGCTCCGGGCCGCTTCTTCTTTGTGGGGTTGGGCGGGTGGCCCTGCGCGCGGGGCGGGTTGATTCCCGGAAGGCGAGCGCTACATTTCCTCTCCACGCGGGAGTAGCTCAGTTGGTAGAGCATCAGCTTCCCAAGCTGAGGGTCGCCGGTTCGAGCCCGGTCTCCCGCTCTGTGGCAAGCCGAGGCCCCCCGACGGTTCCGACCGTTGGGGGGCCTCGGTGCTTGTCGTCGCGGGCGTTCCAGGGGCGGGTCGCGGGTCGAGCCCCCGGATCGGCCGAATCAGGCCCCCCCACCCGTGCTTCCCTCCGCCCGCCGGCCATGGAGCCGTGCATCGCGATGCGAAAGCCGAAACAGTTCGACGATCACCCCGCCCCCTTCGAACCCCCCGTCTACCGGGGCGTCTGCACCCACGTGGTCGACGGGGACACCTTCGACCTCATGATCGACCTGGGCCTGTACCAGTACGCGTACGAGTCGGTACGCCTGGCGGGGATCGACACCCCCGAGATCTTCCGCCCGGCCGACGAGACCGAGCTGGCCCGCGGTCACGCGGCCAAGGCGGCCGTGGAGGCGCTCATCCTCGACCAGCCCGTCCTCCTCCGGACCCACCGGGACAGGACGACCTTCGGGCGCTTCGTGGCCGACGTCCACTTCCTCGAGGGCGGCGAGTGGCGCGACCTGGCCACGTGGCTCCGGGAGGAGGGTCACGCCAAGGAGGCGTAGGCCGGCGGCGGAGCCCGGTCGGGGCCCGGCGCGCTCAGGCCCCGGCGCGCTCAGGCCCCGGCCGGCTCCGGTCCGCGCCCGTTCCGGGCCAGCCAGGCCACGTCCACTCCGAACGACCACGCCAGGGAGGCCAACCCCCCGACGAGGGCGGGGACCGCCACCCCGGCGGGGATGGGCGGTCCGAGAGCGACGAGCAGGACGGCGCCCTGCACCACGCACACCGCCTTGCGACGGAAGCTGGGGGGAAGGGGCGCCCGGAGGACGGGCCAGAGGCGGGCGGCTCCGACGAAGAGGTAGCGCATGAGCCCGATGAGCAGGACCCAGGAGCCGGCGCGGCCGGCCTCCCACACGAGCGCGGAGAGCACCAGCATGAGGAAGGCGTCCAGCTCCATGTCGAAGCGGGCGCCGAACGCGGTCCGGGTGCCGGTGCGCCGGGCGACCCAGCCGTCCACGCCGTCCAGGACCAGGGCGAGGGTGGAGACGCCGACCGCCCACCAGAGCGCGGAGGGCCCGAGGTCCCCCGGGACGGCCACCAGCGCGGCCACGGAGAGGACGAGGACGGCCCGGAGGAGCGTCACCCGGTTGGCGGCCCCGAGCCCGGCGCCGGGAAGGCCCGCCGGGAGGCGAGCCAGCACCAGGGCGGCCAGGACCCCGTACGCCGCGAGCGCCGCGCCGGGATAGCTGGCAGGGAGGTCCAGGAGCGCCCAGGTTGGTCCGGTGACGGCGGCGAGCGCGCCCAGCCCCGCCACCAGGTCCCCGACCGGGCCGGACGCGGGGCCCCGCGGCGACGCGGGCCCGACGGGGCGCGCGGCGTCCACGACGACGTCGGAAGGGGCGGCGGGAGAGGGCAGGGGAGGTTCCTCGTGGCGACGGAAGAGACCAGGGAATGACATCGGACACGGACACGAACACCGCCCGCGCCTTCTGGGTCCAGGAGCCTGGACGTGGGGAGATCGTGGCCCGAACCCTCCCCCCGCGGCAAGAGGGGCAGGTGCGCGTACGGGCCCGCTTCTCCGGCATCAGCCGGGGCACCGAGACGCTCGTCTTCCGGGGCGCCGTGCCCGAGTCCCAGCGCCAGGCCATGCGGGCCCCGTTCCAGGAGGGGGACTTCCCGGGCCCCGTGAAGTACGGGTACGCCAGCGTGGGCGAGGTCGTGGAGGCCCCGTCCACCGAGGCGGGGCGGGCCCTGCTGGGCCGGACGGTGTTCTGCCTCCACCCCCACCAGGACCGCTACGACGTGCCCCTGGCGGCCGTGCGCCCCGTGCCCGACGGGGTCCCGGCCGCGCGGGCGGTCCTGGCCGCGAACCTCGAGACCGCCGTGAACGGCACCTGGGACGCAGGGCTCGGCGTGGGGGACCGCGTGGTCGTCGTGGGCGGCGGCGTGGTCGGGCTCCTGGCGGCCTGGCTGGCCGGACGGATCCCCGGCACGCGCGTGACCGTCGTGGACCCGGAGCCCTCGCGGGAGGAGCCGGCCCGGACCCTCGGCCTGGCCTGGCGCCCCGACCCTCCGGGGACCGCCGACGCGGACGTGGTGATCCACGCCAGCGGCCACCCCGACGGGCTCCGGGACGCCCTCGCCCTGGCGGGGGAGGAGGCCACCGTGGTGGAGATGAGCTGGTTCGGGGACCGGACCGTGTCGCTCCCCCTGGGCGGGGCGTTCCACTCCCGCCGCCTCACGCTGCGGAGCAGCCAGGTGGGCCACCTCCCCCCGGCCCGTCGACCGCGCTGGGACCACGCCCGGCGCATGGACCTGGCCCTCCGCCTGCTCGAGGATCCGGCCCTGGACGTGCTCCTCTCCGGGGAGTCCGAATTCGAGGCCCTGCCCTCGCTGATGCCCCGGCTGGCCGACGGCGCCCCGGAGACGCTGTGCCACCGTGTCCGCTACCCCGGATCCGGACGGGGATGACCCCGCGGTGTCCCCCGGGGTAGGGGGTTGATCCGTCCACGCCCTTCCACCGGAGACGCCGCCGTGTACAGCCTCACCGTTCGCGACCACTTCATGATCGCCCACTCCTTCGAGGGGGAGGTCTTCGGCCCGGCCCGCCGGCTCCACGGCGCCACCTACGTGGTGGACGCCACCTTCCGCCGGGCCGAGCTCGACGGAGACGGGCTGGTCGTGGACATCGGGCGGGCCGGCCAGGTCCTGGCCGAGCTCCTCTCGGAGCTGAACTACCGGAACCTGGACGACGAGCCGGACTTCGAGGGGAAGAACACGACCACGGAGTTCCTGGCCCGCGTCCTCTTCGAGCGGCTCGCCCACGCGCTCCGCGAGGGCCGCGTCGGGGAGGGGGGTCGAGGTGTGGAACGCCTGGAGGTGACCCTCCGGGAGTCCCACGTGGCCTGGGCCAGCTACGAGGGAGCGGTGTGAGCCCCCCGCTCCATTTCGTCGTCCCCGGCCCCCTGGAGCAACGCACCGGCGGCTACCGCTACGACGCCCACGTGGCCCGGGGGCTCCGCGATCTGGGGTGGGAGGTCCAGGTCCACGAGCTGGAGGGGGACTTCCCCGGCCCCGACCCGGACGCGGCCGCCTCCCTGGAGGCGGCGCTGGAGGAGGTCGACCCCGGCGACACGGCCGTGGTGGACGGCCTGGCGGGGGGAGCCCACCCCGAGGCGCTGGAGGGTGCCCGGGACGACCTCCGGCTGGTGGCCCTCGTCCACCACCCGCTGGCCGACGAGACCGGGCTCGACCCGGAGCGGGCCGAGCGCCTCCGGGCGCTGGAGGCCCGCGCCCTGGCGGCCTGCCACGGGGTGGTCACCACGAGCCCGTTCACCCGGGACCGCCTGGGCGGGTGGGGCGTCCCGGCCCACCGGATCCGGGCGGTGGTCCCGGGAACCGAGCCGGCCCCCCGCGCCGCCGGACCCGGGCCCGGTCGGGATCCCCACCTCCTCTGCCTGGGCTCCCTCGTTCCACGGAAGGGGCAGGACATCCTCGTGGGCGCGCTGGAGGGGCTCACCGACCTCCCGTGGCGCTGCTCGCTGGTGGGGAGCGCCGAGCGGGACCCCGACTTCGCGGAAGCCCTCCGGCGGAAGGTGTCGGACGCGGGGCTCGAGGACCGGATCGAGATCACCGGGGAGGTGGACGAGGCCGAGCTGGAGCGCCGCTTCCACGGGGCGTCCCTCTTCGTCCTGCCGTCGCGCACCGAGGGGTACGGGATGGCGCTCACCGAGGCGCTGGCCCGGGGGCTTCCGGTCGTGGGGACCACGGGAGGCGCCGTCCCCGAGACGGTGCCCGCGGCGGCGGGGATGCTCGTGTCTCCCGGAGACGTCGACGCGCTCTGCGAGGCGCTCCGGACGCTCCTGGAGAACCCGGACCGGCGCGAGGGCCTCTCCGCCGGGGCGAGGGCGTACGCCGCTTCACTGCCCACCTGGCCGGAGACCACGGAGGCCTTCGCCCGGGCCCTGGGGGAGCTGGTGGGGCACCGCCGTGGCTGAGCCGGGAGAGCCCGGAGAGGCGCCCGCGGACCGCTTCGAGGAGGGGTGGCTGGGGCTGAGGGAGGGTGTGGACCACCGCTCCCGGGCCGAGGCGCTGGTCGCGCCGCTCCGCGCGGCGTGGCGCGACCGGGGCTGGAGCCGTGTCGTGGACCTGGGCGCCGGAACGGGGTCGAACCTGCGGTACCTGTCGCCCCGCCTCCCCCCGTCGCAGCGCTGGACGCTGGTGGACCACGACCCGGCGCTCCTGGCCCGCGCCCGGGACGGCCTGCCGGCGTCCGACCGAGCCCACGGGGCCGTCCCGGAGGTGGAGATCCGGGTCGGGGACCTGGACGAGGTCGGGCTCGCCGCCGTGGACGACGCGGACCTGGTGACGGCCTCCGCGCTCCTGGACCTGGTCTCCCGGCGATGGCTGGAGCGGCTCGTGGACCGGGTCGTGGACGCCGGCGCGGGGCTCCTGGTGGCGCTCAGCTACGACGGCACCGTCGGTTGGGACGCGCCCCTCCCCGACGACGACCTGGTCCGGGAGGCCGTGAACCGGCACCAGCGCCGGGACAAGGGGCTCGGCGGCGCCCTTGGACCCGACGCCGCGGTGGAGGCGGCCCGCCTCCTGGAGGCCGCGGGCCGCACGGTCCGCCTGGAGCCGAGCCCCTGGCGCCTCGGCCCCGGAGACGAGGCGCTGACGCGGGAGCTCGTCGACGGCTGGGCCCGGGCCGCCGCGGAGGAGCGCCCCGACGCCGCGGCGCGCATCGCCGCCTGGGCCGCCGAGCGGACGGCCCGCGCCGGCGAGGGTGTGCGGGTGGGCCACCAGGACCTCCTCGCGCTCCCGTGACCCCGGAGTCGGGAACGGGCACCGCCCGGGGCAGGACGGGGCTCCGCGTGGCGGTGAGCCTGGCGCTGGTGGGCGTCCTCCTGTGGCTCCTGGACGCCGGCGTGGTGCTGGAGCGGCTCGGGTCGCTGGACCCGGCCTGGGTGGCGGCGGCGCTGGCCGTCTCCGTGCTCCAGGTCGCTGCGTCGGCGTGGCGCTGGCGCTTCACCGCCCGGGCGCTGGGGCTCTCCCTCCCCATGGGCGCGGCGCTCCGGGAGTACTACCTGGGGACCTTCCTGAACCAGCTCCTCCCCGGGGGCGTGGCCGGCGACGTCTCCCGGGCCTGGCGCCACGCCCGGGAGGTGGAGCGGGCCGGCCCGGCGGTCCGGGCCGTGGTGCTGGAGCGGGCGTCGGGGCAGGTGGTCATGGCGGCCACCGCGGTGGGGTGCCTCACCTTCCTTCCGGTCCCGGGCGCCCCGGGGCCGCGGCTGGCGCTGGGGGGCGGGCTGGCCCTGATGCTGGTGGGCGCGGCCGTCTGGGTCATGGGACGACGGCGGGCGGCGATCTCCGAGGGCGAGGAGGCTCCCGCGGACACCCTCGTCGGCCGCGTGGGCCGGGACGTCCGGGCCGGCCTCCTGGCGCCGCGGGTCCTCCCGGTGCAGCTCGCCACCTCGGCGTTCGTGGTGGCCACCTACCTGGCCACCTGGGTGGCGGCGGCCCGGGCGGTGGGGCTGGAGGGCCCGTGGACGACCCATGCGACGCTGGGCGCCCCGATCCTCATGGCCATGCTCGTCCCCCTCACCGTGGCGGGGTGGGGGGCGCGGGAAGGGGCCGCGGCCGCCCTCTTCGCGGCCGTGGGGCTCTCCGCGTCCGACGGAATGGCCGTCTCGGTGGCCTACGGCCTCCTGGTGCTGGCCTCCAGCCTACCCGGGGGCCTGGTCCTCGTCGGCCTCGCCGGAGGCCGCTCCCGCCGGGGTCCGCAGGTCGAGCTCGAAGAGCACGTCGCCGCCCAGGGGGAAGATCCGGCACCGGGGGCGTAGCCCTTCGTCCAGGCGCTCCACCGGCTCCAGGGTGAAGGCCGCCCGCCCCGAGCCCAGGACCAGGGGCGCCACCGTGACGTGGAGCCGGTCCAGGGCACCGTCCTGGAGGAAGCCCGAGACGGTGAGCCCACCCCCCTCCACCAGGATCCGCGCCAGCCCCCGGGCGCGGAGGGCGGCCAGCAGGGCCCGGGGGGGCACGCGGCCGGTCCCGTCGTCGTCCACGGGGAGGGCCTCCGCGCCCGCCGGCACCGACCCGTCCTGGCCGGCGCGGCGGACCACCAGCGTCGGCGCCGCCCCGTCGGTGAAGAGGCGGAGCCCGGGCTCCAGCCGACCCGACGGGTCGAGGACCACGCGGACCGGGTCCTCGCCCGGCACCTCCCGCACCGTCAGCCGGGGATCGTCCGAGGCCGCGGTGCCCGCGCCCACCACCACCGCGTCGGCCAGCGCCCGGAGCCGATGGAGGCGCCGGATGTCCTCGGGGCCCGTGACGTAGTGGGAATGACCGGTCTCCGTGGCGATGCGCCCGTCCAGGCTCTGCCCCATCTGGCCCAGCACCCACGCCGGGCTCCGGCGGAGGGGGAGATGGAGGTCGAGGACCCGCCGGGCCGCGTCGGTCACGAAGGCGTCGGTGCGCCAGGTCCCGTCCGCGCACACCACCACGTCCGTGCCGGGCGCCCCCGGGTGGGGGACGGGCACGTCGCCGCCGCCCACCGGGGCGGCCCGGACCACCGCCCAGGCCTGATCCTCGGTGAGGGACGTCAGCACGTCGGGCTCCCGAGAAGGAGTGGGGAGGCGCCCACGCTACTCCACCAGCCGCTCGAGGGGAAAGGCGCGGGCGTCCCGGATGACGTCGGCGAGGGCGGCGCCGTACCCCTCCACGAGCCGGCGTCCCAGGGCGGCGGTGGCGAGGGTGGCGTCCCCCACGGTGCCCCCGGGGTTGAGGTCCCCGGCGAGCCACGCGAAGGACGCCTCGCCCTCGGGCCCCACACGACGGAGCCGCCCGGCCAGCTCCTCGCCCAGCGAGGCGGCGCGGGGGGCGGCGTCGGTCCGGACCAGGTCGGGGTGCAGGTGGAGCATCATGGAGGTCTCCACGGCGCCGCCGTGGAAGCCGTGGCGCCACTCGGGCTCGGGGAGGTCCACCCCCTCCGGGCGGGCGAAGCGGAAGTACGTGGCCTTCACCACCAGCATCCGGTGCTCCTCCCGCAGGCGCAGCGCCGCGGAGTGGAGCACGTCCCGGTTCCCGCCGTGGCTGTTGGCGATGACGAGGCGGCGCACCCCGGCCCGGGCCACGGCGGCCCCGAGGCCGTACACCGTCTCCGCCACCAGCTCCGCCGGGAGGGTGAGGGTGCCCGGATGGCGCACGTGCTCCAGGCTCGTGCCCACGGCCTGGGGCGGGAGGGCCCACGCCGGGAAGTCGTCGGGGAGGGCGCCGAAGGCCTCCTCCAGCAACCCCATCCCCAGGAGGAGGTCGGTGGCCAGGGGGAGGTGGGGCCCGTGCTGCTCCACGGCGGCCAGGGGCAGCACCACCACGGGGTCCCGGGCGGGAAGCGCCTCCACGTCCACGGTGGTGAGCTCGTCCCAGCGGCGGATCGAGGAGGGGGTCATGGAGCGTCTCCCGGAGGCTTCGGGGGCGGGGGATCGGAGGCGGGCACGCCGGCGGACCCGGAGTCGAGGAGGCGGGCGTAGAGGTCGCCGGAGGAGACGCCGTCGGCGCCGTCGGACAGCCACGCCACCGCCTCGTCGACGGACAGCCAGCGCGGGAAAAGATAGCGCCTGCGCTCGCCCTCCACCGCGTTGAACTCGTACGCGCCCACCGCCTGGAGGCGACGGACGCAGGCCAGGGCCACGTCCAGCCCTCCCTGGACGAACTCCACCGAGAGGGCGGGGAGGGGCCGCTCGATCCCCGCCAGCACCTCGGCCTCGTGGCCCTCGACGTCGATCTTGCAGAAGCGGGGGAGCCCGTGGCGGGCCACCAGGGCGTCCAGGGTCGTGACCGGCACCTCCACCGACCGCTCCCAGCGCACGTCGTCGAAGGTGGGGTTGCCCTCGCTCACCCGCTCCCGCCATCCGTCGGCCAGCGTGGAGACCGTGGGGGTGGCCTCGCTCACCCAGAGCCGGGTCCGACCCTCCCGGGCGCCCACCGCCGCCTCCACCACGGTGACCCCGGGACGGGTGCCCACCAACCTGCGCAGCCAGGGCACCAGGTGGGGCTGGGGCTCCAGGGCCACGACCCGGGCGCCCAGGGCGGAGAACGCCGCCGTGCGGTCGCCCAGGTGGGCGCCCACGTCGAAGACCAGGTCGCCGGGGCCCACCCAGTCGGCGTAGAAGCGCCGCAGCCGACGCTGCCGGCCCGGCCGCCAGTACACCACGAGGGACCGGAGCACGCCCAGCCATCGCCGGAGCCCGCCCGCGCTCACGACGCCTCCGGGCGGTCCGGGGGCGTGAAGGCCTCCACGAACCAGGCGCGGAACGCGTCCATGCGCCGGGCCGGCCCGCGCTCCTCCGCCGGGGGAGGGAGGGTGCCGGGGCGGAAGCCCCACTCCACGAAGGGGCGCACCAGGGCGCTGTCCGCGCTGAGGACGTGGACGGGCACGGTTCGCGGCGCGTCCTCCCCGGTGATCAGGGGCGCCGGCTGGTGGTCCCCCAGCACGATCAGGAGCTCGCCGGGGCCCACGTAGCGCGCCGCGTACGAGAAGGCCGCGTGCACCGCGTACTCCACGGACCGGGCGTAGTGCTCCCGGACCCGGTCGCCGTCCTTCCAGAGCTCCGCGGGGGTCTCCCCGGCGTCGGCCCAGCGCTGGAAGACCGAGCCGTCGCCCACGGCGTCCCAGTCGTCCATCACCGTGAGGATCGGGGTCCAGGGAGCGTGGGAGCTGATGAGGCCCAGCTCCGCGAAGAGCGGGCGCCCGGGCTCCCGGGCCCGGACCGAGCGCTCCAGGAAGGACCAGGTGAACTGGTCGGGCATGGTGACCCAGTTCAGGGGCGGCCCCGCGTAGTCGATGGCCTCGTGGTCGAAGATCTCGTCGTAGCCCAGGAGGCGTCCCTCGGGCCAGGCCATGGTGATGGCGGGCATGATGGCCGCGGTCCGGTAGCCGGCGCGCCGGAAGTCGTCCACCAGCGTCTCGCGCTCGCTGGCCAGCAGCAGGTCGTAGCGCATCTGGTCGTCCAGCCAGACCCCGCTGAGCACCGAGCCGTGGCCGAACCACGACTGGCCTCCCTGGCTCGGGGCCTCGAGGACCCCGGTGGCCACGACCACCCCGGCGCTCCGGAGCTCCTCCCGCGCCGCCTCCAGGCGGGGCCGGACCACCGGCCCGTAGCGCGGGTCCTCCAGCGCGGAGATGCCGTAGGACTCGACGAAGGCCAGCGTCACGTCCGCGCCGCCGAGGCCCGCCAGGAGCCGGGGACGGTCGGCGTAGGTGGCGGGGACGTCGGCCAGGGCCCGGGCGAAGCGCTCCCGCTCCCGCACCGTCCGGATCACGGACCGGCTCTGGTCCCGCACCACCCGCACCACCGGCGTGGCCAGCCGCGGCCCCAGGGCGTCCCGGTCCACGCTCCCCAGCGCCAGCCCGCCGGCGGCCAGGACGGCCAGCGCGGCCCCGACCCGCCGGCGCGCCGGGAAGGACGGACCGCCCGCCGGGTCCGCCGCGGGCCGCAGGAGCCGGGCGACGCTCCACACCGCTCCCCCGACGGCCACCAGGGCCAGGAGCGCGGCCGCCGCCCCGCCCACGGCGCCCAGGGCGCCGTCCAGGAGGTGGCGCACCGAAGCCAGCAGGTGGGCGTCCAGGTAGAGGTTGAGGGGGCGCCCCAGGCTCCTGCGCGCCGCCACGTCGCCCAGGTCCACCAGGACGACCGCCGCCACCGCCACGGCCGCCACCCAGGCCAGCGCCCGGCTCCAGCGGCGTCGGGGGAGCGCGGCGGCCAGGCCCACCAGGAGGACGGCCTCCAGCGCCAGCCACCGCGGGCCTAGCCCCCCTTCCAGGATCCAGTGGGGAAGCATGAGCAGCCCATTGACAACCAGGAAGGCCGCCGGCAGCCTCAGCATCCGGTGTGCCACCCTCCCGCGCACGGGTCCGGTCATGCGGGCCGGCCCCCGCGGGCGAGGATCCAGGCGGCCCCTTCGTGGCACCGGTCCCTCAACGCCGCCGGCCCCCGGGACGCCCGCTCTCCATGCCGCTCCGCCGCATTCTCCCGCTCCTCGCCTTGATGGTTTCGGGGCTGATCATAAGCGCCTGCCAGCCCCAGCAGAACACCGGGGACGAGGCCGTTGAGGGTGGGGCCGTCGGGAGCGGGGGCGTCCCGCCGACGCCCACCGGCCCGTGGAGCCCCCGGGTCCCGTACCCCGCCGCGCCGGACGCCGACGCCCTCTGGGGCTGGCTCGCCGAGGAGGCCCGGGCGGCGGCGGACGCGGCGTGGGTCCCCACCGACACCGTCCTCCCCCGGGCCCTGGCCTCCCTCGACTACGACGGGTACGCCGCCATCCGCTACCGGCCGGAGCGGGCGGTCTGGAACGGCGCGGACACGCCTTTCCGCCTCCACCTCTTCCACCGGGGTGCCGGGCAGCGGAACCGGGTGGCGCTCCACCTGGTGGAGGACGGACGGGTGGCCCGCATCCCCTTCGACGCCGGCCGCTTCCGGTACGATCCCCCCGCCGGGGACGTCGCCGACGACCTCCCCGACGACCCGGGCTACGCGGGCTTCCGCGTCCACTACCCCCTGAACCGGGACGGGGTGGCCGACGAGGTGGCGGTCTTCCTGGGAGCTTCGTACTTCCGCCTCCTGGGCCCCGGCCACGTCCACGGCCTCTCCTCCCGGGGGCTCGCCGTGGACGTGGCGGACCCGGCCGGCGAGGAGTTTCCCGACTTCCGTGCGTTCTGGCTCGTCCGGCCCGCTCCCGGCGAGGGCACGCTGGTCATCCTCGGCCTCCTGGACTCGCCCTCGGTGGCGGGCGCCTACCGCATGGTCCTCGATCCGGGCCAGCCCGACGGGGCCGGACCGGAGGGCGACACCCGGCTCACGGTGGAGGCGCGCCTCTTCGCCCGCCGCGACGTGGGCAAGCTCGGCGTGGCGCCCCTGACCAGCATGTTCCTGCACGCACCGGGGCTCGGGCCGGAGCACGACGACTTCCGCCCCCGCATCCACGACTCCCAGGGCCTCCTGGTCCACGGCGGGGCGGGGGAGTGGACGTGGCGCCCCCTGGCCAACCGCCCGGGGCTCCGGCTGGACTCGCTGGCGGCGGGGCCGGCCCCCCGGGGCTTCGGGCTCGTGCAGCGGGAGCGGGGCTTCGACGCGTACCTGGACCTCCAGGCGCGGTACCACCTCCGACCCAGCGAGTGGGTGCGCCCCGGCGAGGGCGACTGGGGCACCGGCGTCGTGGAGCTCCTCGAGATCCCGAGCCTGACCGAGTTCGCGGACAACGTGGTGGCCTCGTGGGTCCCCGACGCGCCCTTCCGGGCCGGGGAGGAGCGCCGTTTCTCCTACGAGCTGCGGACCTTCGACGACCGCCTCCCCGACGAGACCCTCCTCCGGGTGGCGCGGGCCCGCCAGGGGTGGGACGCCCTGCCGGGGCAGGCGGATCCGCCCCCCCGGAGCCGGCGACGCTTCGTGGTGGACTTCGAGGCCCCGGAGGGCCCGGTCGGCGCGACGCCTCCCGAGGCGGTGCTGGGCGCCTCGCCCGGGGAGATCTCGGACGTGGGTGTCCAGCCCCTCCCCGACGGCGCGGGGTGGCGGGTGAGCTTCCGCCTCACCCCCGACGACGAGGCCGGAGCGGACCTCCGCCTCCGCCTCGTGCGGGACGGCCGCCCGGCCAGCGAGACCTGGCTCCACCGCTGGGAGCCGGAGCCCCCTCGGTGAGGTCCACCCTCTCCATCCCCTTCCGCCGGGGCCGCCGCCTCCTCTTCTGGGGGCTGGTGGCCGGCACGACCATCGGCGGGACCCTCCTCATGGCGGGGATCGTCCAGGGCGGGGGATTCACGGCGCTCGAGGCCACGATCCTCGCCCTCTTCGCCCCGACCTTCGGCTGGATCACCGTGGCCTTCTGGAACGCGGTGGCCGGGTTCGCCCTGGACGCGGCGGGCCGCGATCCCCTCACGCTGCGACCCGCCGACCAGGGCCTCGTGGGCGACGCGGACGGGCACGCCCCGCGGGGCCGGACCGCCGTGGTGGTGCCCGCCTTCCGCGAGGACCCGCGCCGCCTGGTGGCCGGCCTCCGCGCCATGGCCCGCTCCCTGGGGCGGACAGGCCACGCCGCCGCCTTCGACCTGTGGCTCCTGAGCGACACCCCCGACTCCGAGGCGGCGCGGGTGGAGGAGGAGGCCTGGCGGGCGCTCCGGGAGGAGCTGGCGGCCGGGGCCGACCTCCCGGCCGTCCACTACCGCCGCCGCCCGGCCAACCTGGGCCGGAAGGCCGGGAACGTGGCGGAGTTCTGCCGCCGGTGGGGGGGCGCCTACGACTACCTCCTGGTCCTGGACGCGGACAGCCTCATGAGCGGCCGGACCATGGTGCGCCTGGCGCGCGTGCTGGACGCGCATCCCGAGGTGGGCCTCGTCCAGACCGTGCCGGTGCCCGCGCGCCAGACGACCCTCTTCGGCCGCCTCCTCCAGGTGGCCGCGGCGCTGTACAGCCCCATGCTGGCGTCGGGGCAGGCGTTCTGGCAGACCGACGCGGGGAACTACTGGGGCCACAACGCCATCCTCCGCACCGAGGCGTTCGTGGGCTCGTGCGGGCTTCCCGAGCTGCCGGGCACGCCGCCCCTGGGCGGGCCGATCCTGAGCCACGACTTCGTGGAGGCCGCGCTCCTCCGCCGCGCCGGGTGGGCGGTGCTGCTGGCGCCCTCGCTGGGCGGGAGCTTCGAGGAGGTGCCGGGCAACGTGGTGGACTACGCCCGCCGGGACCGCCGCTGGGCCCAGGGGAGCCTCCAGCACCTCCGCCTCCTCGCCGCCCGGGGCCTCCACCCGGTGAGCCGGACGCACCTCTTCCTGGGGGCCATGGGCTACCTGGCCTCGGTGCTGTGGCTCCTGGTGCTGGTGGCGGGCACGGTCTACGTCCTGGCGCCGGGGCTGGGGACGCGGGGCGGGGTGGGCGCCGCGCCCGCATGGCTCGCCTCGGTGGAGGGGATCCGCCGGGTGGTGCCCCTCCTGGCGCTGACCGCCGTCCTCCTCTTCCTCCCCAAGGCTCTGGGGCTCGTGCGGGCGCTCCTCCGCGGCGCCGGGCCGTGGGGCGGGCCGGCGCGGCTGGCGGCGGGAGCCGTCCTGGAGCTCCTCTTCTCGGTGGTCCTGGCCCCGGTCATGATGCTCTACCACGCGCTCTTCGTGGGCGGGATCGTGGCGGGCCGGAGCGTCCGCTGGACGACCCACCCCCGGGACGGACGCCAGGTGGGGTGGGGGGAGAGCCTCCGGCGCACCGGGTGGATCGCCGCGGTGGGCCTCGCCTGGACGGGCCTCACCGCGGCGCTGAGCCCCGGCTTCCTCCCCTGGCTGGCCCCCATCGTCCTCGGGCTCGTGCTGGCCCCGGCGCTGGTGCGCTGGAGCTCCCGGCGGGACGTGGGCGAGGCCGCCCGACGGGCCGGGCTCTTCCTGGTTCCCTGGGAGACCGCTCCGCCCCCCCTCCTGGTCGACGCGGACGACGCCGGGGCGGAGGTGGGGCGGGACGCCGAGGGCCCGTCCGACGGACCGCCCCCTGGGGAGGAGACGCCCCGCGAGGCCACGCCGCCCGAGGCCCCCATGGCCATGCCCGTGGGCGTCCTCCACGCCCGCCGGGGGCCTCCGCTCCGCCATCGCCCCGCTCCGAGGCCGGGCGCGTGACCCGCCGGGAAGCTGTCCAGCCTCCTGGACCCCCCGCGATCCGGCGGGGTTCACCTTCGGTACGAACGGGTGGCCGCCGCGCCGCCCGGCGGTCGTGACACGTTTCAGATCCGAGGAAACCGAATCCGAGCATGGTGAAGGCTGAGCGGGGACTGTTCGAGGTGCGGCAGGGGCGCCCGGTGCTGGTCACCGGAGGCCCCGGCGAGCGCCCGGTGGTCCTGGCGCCCGTGGAGGGTCTGACGCCCGACGTGGTCGAGTCCCTCGCCGCGTGGGGCCACGGCGGCCCACGGCTGCTCGTCACCCGCCACCGGGCGTCGGCCATGGGCATCGGGGCGACCGCCAACGGCACGTCCAACGGCGCCTCGGCGGGCGCGACCGCCTGGTCCGTCCCCCTGGGCGACGAGGTGGACCCCGCCCGGGCCTTCCGCCTGGCCACCGAGCCGGGGGCCGCGCCTCCGGATCCGACGGGAGCCCGGCCGTGTGGCCGGCTCGAGGAGGCCGGGCTGCTGCTGGCGCGGCTCGGGCGCCTCCTCCCGGCCCTGGTGGCCGTGGAGGCCGACCCGGACTCGCATTCGCCCGTCGACGAGGCCGTCCACGACGGGATCCTCCTGGCGGTCCCCGCCGACGAGATCGAGGCGCTGGCCGCGGCGCCCGGCCTGGAGGTGGCCCACGTGAGCGAGGCCCCCGTTCCCCTACCGGAGACCGAGAACGCACGCTTCCTCCTCTTCCGGGAGACGCGGGGCTTCTTCGAGCACGTGGCCATCGTCATCGGGGAGCCGGAGGACTGGCCGGACCCCGTGCCGGTTCGCCTCCACTCCGCCTGCCTCACCGGGGACCTCTTCGGGAGCCTGCGCTGCGACTGCGGCGAGCAGCTCCACACGAGCCTCCGCTCCATGGCGGAGGCAGGGGGCGGCGTGCTCCTCTACCTGGAGCAGGAGGGGCGGGGGATCGGCCTCGGCAACAAGCTCCGGGCCTACTCCCTCCAGGAGGAGGGGCTCGACACCGTCGACGCCGACGGGTCGCTGGGCTTCGGCGCGGACGAGCGCCGCTACGGCTCGGCGGTGGAGATCCTGCACCGCCTGGGCATCCGGCGGGTGCGGCTGCTGACGAACAACCCCGACAAGCTCCAGGCCGTGAGGGACGGCGGGATCGAGGTGGTGGAGCGCCAGCCGCTCCACGGGACGCTCACCCGCCACAACCTCCCCTACGTGCGGGCCAAGATCCGCCGGTCGGGGCACTGGCTCGAGGAGATGCTCGCCCGGGCCATCCCCGGGGACTGAGCGCACCGGGGTCGGCGGGAAGGGGAACCGGCGGCGGGAGAAGCGGCGGGCTCCGGACCCGCCGCCGGGAGGGCCCTCCTCAGCGGATCGTGACGCTCGTCAGGTCCAGGTTGGCTTCCACGACGACGCGGATGACGTCCCCGGGGTTGAACTGGATCCGCCGGCTCATGTAGGTCCGGCTCGAACCGATGGGGTCCACCAGGATCTGGAGCTCGAACCCGCTGACGGTGCGGGGGAGCGCGAAGGAGGCGGTCTGCGTGGTGCCGACGTCGCCGAGGCGGAAGTCGGCCCCTCCGGAGACCGCGTTCACCGTGATCCTCTGGCTGTTGAAGTTCTCGACCTGGATGCGGGTCGCCTGTTCGTCCCTGGCGTCCCAGTCGAGGCCGCCCGACGAGGCGCAGGCGGTGGTGAGGAAGGCGAGCGCCAGAGTGGCGACGGTCGCCCGGGCTACGGGGGTCATGGGTCCTCCTGGACGGCGGGATCAGGGGCCCGCGACGGCGGCGCGTCCGCGTCGCCGGCCCGTCTCGTCAGATCAGCAAAACCCGTTCCATCCGGACGCCGCCCGGGCAGGACGCCCTCAGCGGGTGGCGCCGGCCCGGTCGACCCACCCCGCGCGGCCCGACGGCGCCTGCACGTAGAGGTACGCTCCGAAGCGGCCGAGGACGTCCAACCGGGCGCCGGGAGCCAGCTCCTCCATGACCGGCGCGGAGCCGTCGGGCGCGGCGCGCACCGGCTCGGCCGCGCGGGTCAGCCGGGTGTCCACCGGCCGGTCCGTGGCCTCGGTCAGCCGGGCCGCCACGAAGCCGCTCCGGCCGTCGGGGAGGCGCACCCGGTACCACCCGCCCGAGGCCCCCAGGACCCGCACCGGGGCGTGCTCGTCCAGCTCCCCCACCACGACCGCGTCCGTCCCGGGGGCTCCGCGGAGGCGGGTCCCGCCGTCCTCCAGCCGCATCCACGCGCCCAGCCGGCCCACGTCGGCGGTGCGGGCCTCCAGGGAGCCCCGGGGGCGACGGATGAAGGGATCGGGGTCCACCGGGCCCTCCCCGCGGCGGTAGATGCCGAAGTGGAGGTGGGGCGGGGTGGTGCGGGCGTTCCCGCTGTTGCCCACGAACCCCAGGGTGTCCCCGGGCGACACCCGGTCCCCGTCGGCCACGACCTGGCTGTCCAGGTGGGCGTAGTAGATGCTCGCGCCGCGGGCGGCGTCCCGCAGCCAGACCACCTTCCCGCCCAGGTTGGTGACCTCCACGCGCCGGACCGTCGCCTCGGAGGTGGCCACCACCGGCGTCCCCCGGGGCGCGAAGATGTCCACGCCGTGGTGGGAGCGGCGCCCGCCGTCGCGGTCGGCGCCGAAGAAGCTCTGGATGGCGTCGGTGTCGTGGCCGTCCACCGGGAAGGCGAGCTGGGCCTCGAGGCGCAGGGTGACGTCCCACCGTCCGCCCCGCAGGAGCTCGGGCTGGATCCGCAGCACGTACTCCCCGGCCCGGGCGGGCTCGTGGACGAGGGTGCGGTCGAGGGAGTCGGTGGAGAGGACCGGCCGCAGCGGGTCCCCGGGGTCGTCCGCCACCCGGAAGAGGTCCAGGAAGACCCGCGCCTCCTCCCCGCTCTCCACCGACGCGTCCACGGTGAGCCGCTGGCCCCGACCCACCCGGAAGCGGTAGCCCACGGCCTCGGGCTCGTCCGGGGTGATGAACCCCGCCTCGGAGAAGGGGAGGGAGACCGCCACGGGCTCCTCCAGGGCCCGGTTGCCCGCGGCGACCCACTCCCGACCCAGGGCCGACCCGACCAGGCCCGCCTCCGCCAGGGACGCCCGGTAGGCCTCGTGGGGCGTGAGGTCGCGGAATCGGTCCTCGAGCTGCTCCAGCTCCTCGCACGCCGCCAGCGCCAGGGCCGTCCCGGCCAGCGCCAGGAGCGCCAGGAGACGGGGGACGGGGCGGGGGAGCGGAAGGCGTCGGGCGCGCATGCGGGCTCGGTGGGAGGGAAAGGGAGGGTCCGGACGTCCCTACGCGGCCCGGGGGAGGCGGGTTCCCGGCACGTTGGACACGGACGAATGGAGGGCCGGCGTGGCCCGGGGGCAAGCGACGGGCCCCGCACGCCCCGTCGGATTGAGGGCGCGGCTCGATCCGGTTAACTTTTCAGGCTGCCCTTTGGCACCCGGGACCGGCCTCCGCCGCGTCCCGTCCACCCGGGAAGGTCCGCCGTGGTCCGCATCGCAGAGATCGAATCCGGAAGCATCGCCGACGAGCTCCGTCTGGAGATCGGCACGCGCGTGGTGCGCATCAACGGCGAGCGGGTGCGCGACGGCATCGACCTCACCTTCCTCCTCTCGGACACCGAGCTCGAGCTCGAGACCGAGTCCCCGGGGGGCGAGCGGGTCATCTACGACATCGAGCGCGACCCCGGTACCCCCGTGGGCATCGTGCCCGAGCCGGACACCATCCGGGAATGCGCCAACAAGTGCGTGTTCTGCTTCATCGACGGGAACCCGAAGGACGTGCGGGACAGCCTCTGGCTGCGGGACGACGACTTCCGCCTCTCCTTCACCTACGGGAGCTACGTCACCCTCACCAACCTGGGCCCCAAGGGGCTCCAGCGCCTGGTGGACCAGCGTATCTCCCCGCTCTACGTGAGCGTGCACGCCACCGAGCCCGAGGTCCGACGCCGCCTCCTGGTGAACGACCGGGCCGGGCTCATCATGGACCAGCTCCGCCTCCTCCTGGACGCCGGGCTCGAGGTCCATACCCAGGTCGTGCTCTGCCCCGAGTGGAACGACGGCGAGCACCTCCACCGCACCATCGAGGACCTCTGGGCCATGGGGGAGGGGATCGCGTCCCTCTCGGTGGTCCCGGTGGGCCTCACCAAGTACAACGTGAACCGACCGGTGCGGCCCCTGGAGCCCCATGAGGCCGCCCGGGCCATCGCCCAGGTGGACGACGCCAGGGCGAGGGCGCTGGGCGAGCGGGGCTTCGGCTGGTGCTACGCCGCCGACGAGATGTACCTCATCGCCGGCGGGGACATCCCCGGAACCGCGTACTACGACGACGGCGCCCTCCACGAGAACGGCGTGGGCGCCGTGCGCAAGTTCGTGGACGACTTCGACGCCGGGCTTCCGGGCGTGCCCCGGCTCGACGGTCGACGGCTCCGCCTGGTGACGGGCCGCTCCATGGCGCCCTTCCTGGAGGAGCGCGCCCCGCGCCTGGCCGAGGCCACCGGCGCCGAGGTGGACGTGGTGCGGGTCACCAACCGCTTCTACGGCGCGTCGGTGACCATCGCCGGGCTCCTGGGCGGCGAGGACATGCTGACCGACCTGGGCGAGGCCCGGGACGGGGACGTCGTGATCCTTCCCGCCGAGGCCCTCAACGCCGACGGGCTCTTCATCGACTCCGTCCCCCTGGACGACTTCAAGAAAGCCCAGAGCCCGGCCACGGTGCTCACCGGCTACGAGATCACCGAAGCGCTGGAGTCCCTGTGAGCCGTCGCCTTCCCGTGGTGGCCGTCGTGGGACGGCCGAACGTGGGCAAATCCACCCTCTTCAACCGCGTGATCGGCAAGCGGGTGGCCATCGTCGACGACCAGCCCGGCGTGACCCGGGACCGGAACTTCGCCCGGGCCGACTGGACCGGGCACCCCTTCTACGTCGTGGACACCGGCGGCGTGGTGGAGGGGAGCGACGAGGGGATGGACCAGGCCGTGCGCACCCAGGCCATGGCCGCCGTGGAGGAGGCGGACGTGCTCTGCCTGGTGGTGGACGGGAAGACCGGCGTCCACCCCCTGGACGAGAAGCTGGCCGAGGTCCTGCGAAAGTCCGAGAAGCCCACCCTCCTGGTGGTCAACAAGGTGGACAACCTCCCCGACGACCTGCGGCACCACGACTTCTGGTCGCTGGGCATGGGGGAGCCGCTCCCCGTGAGCGCCATCTCCGGAAAGGGCTCCGGAGACCTCCTCGACCGCGTCGTGGAGGCGTTCCCCGAGGAGGAGGAGGAGCCCGAGGAGGAGGGGATCGTCCGCGTGGCGGTGGTGGGCAAGCCCAACGTCGGGAAGTCCTCCTTCATCAACCGGCTCCTGGGTGAGGAGCGCATGGTGGTGAGCGACGTGGCGGGCACGACCCGGGACCCCGTGGACACCCCCTTCCGCTACCACGGACGCCAGCTCGTCTTCGTGGACACCGCCGGCCTGCGCCGCCAGAGCAAGGTCTCGGACCAGCTCGAGTACTACTCGGCGCTCCGCACCGAGCGCGTGGTGCGGGAGGCCGACGTCTGCGTGCTCCTCGTGGACGCCACCGAGGAGCTCCACCACCAGGACATCCGCATCGCGGACAAGGCGTGGAAGCAGGGCTCGGGGCTCATCCTCCTGGCCAACAAGTGGGACCTGGTGGAGAAGGAGACGCTCACCGCGCCCCACTGGCAGAAGGCCGTGGCCCAGCGGGTCCCCTTCCTGGCCTGGGTGCCGTTCCTCTTCGTGTCGGCCCTCACCGGCCAGCGCATCCGCAAGGTCCTGGACCTCATCATGGAGGTCCACGAGGAGCGCCGGCGCCGCATCGACACCGCCGAGGTCAACGAGGTCCTCCGGGCCCTGGTCGGACGTCAGCCGCCGCCCCACCACCGGGGCCGGCCGGTGAAGCTCAAGTACGCCACCCAGGTCACCACCGCCCCGCCCACCTTCGCGGTCTTCACCAACTACCCGAAGGCGGTGCCGGCCCACTATGTTCGGTACCTGAACAACGGATTCCGCGAGGCGTGGGGGTTCCACGGGAGCCCCATGCGCATCAGCCTCCGAAGCTCCCGGGACTGAGACGCGCCCGGAGCGCCCCCGACTCCCACCGAGGAACCGGATGAACGTCGCCCTCCTCGCTCTCTCCTATCTCCTGGGCGCCACCCCCACGAGCTACTGGGCGGGGAAGGCGGCGCAGGGCATCGACCTCCGCGAGCACGGCTCCGGCAACCTCGGCGCCACCAACAGCTTCCGGGTCCTGGGATGGCGCTGGGCCGCCCCGGTCATGATCGTGGACGTGGCCAAGGGCTTCGTGCCGGTGTGGTTCTTCCCCCACATCACCGGCGCCGGGATGGGGTGGACGCTGGCCTTCGGGGCCGCCGCCATCGTGGGCCACATCTCCTCGTTCTGGGTGGGCTTCCGGGGCGGAAAGGGGGTCGCCACCAGCGCCGGGGTCTTCGCGGCCCTCGCGCCCACCGCCGTCCTCGGCGCCTTCGTGGTGTGGCTCGTCGTGGCCCTGAGCACCCGCTACGTCTCCCTCGGCTCGATCATGGCCGCCCTCTCCCTCCCCGCGCTGGTGGTGTTCACCGCGCCGCCCGGGGATCGGAGCTCCGGCCTCTTCCTCTTCACCAGCGCCCTCGCGGCCTTCGTGATCTGGAAGCACCGCAGCAACATCCAGCGCCTCCTGGCCGGCGAGGAGAACCGCTTCGGGCGGCCGGGGGCCGATCCCCCGGAGCCCGAGCCGACCCACCACCTCGTCCAGGGAGGAGAGGGCGGGGGAGAGGGCCGATGACGACCCGGATCTCGGTGATCGGATCCGGCGCGTGGGGCACGGCGCTGGCCGTCCTCCTCTCCAAGAAGGGCCACGATGTCGTCGTCTGGTGCCACGAGCCCCACGTGGCCGAGGCCATCCGCGAGAAGGGGACCAACCCCTACCTGGAGGGCGTGCGGCTCCCCGAGGCGCTGCGCGCCACCACCTCCATGGCCGAAGCGGTGGCCGGCGCCGGGGTCGTGCTCTCGGTCAGCCCCTCCCAGTTCGTGGGCCGCGTCATGGCCGAAGCGGCGCCCCACGTGGCCGACGACGCCGTGGTGGTGAGCGCCTCCAAGGGCATCGAGATCGCCACCCTACGGCGCATGGACGAGGTCCTGGACGAGGTGCTCCCGGCCCGGGTCATGGAGCGCTTCTCGGTGCTCTCCGGCCCCTCCTTCGCCGCGGAGGTCGCCAAGGAGGCCCCCACCGCCGTGGTGGCGGCCTCCCGGACCCCCGAGGCCGGGCGCCGGGTCCAGGAGGTCTTCCAGACCGACTACTTCCGGGTCTACACCAACCCCGACGTGGTGGGGGTGGAGCTGGGCGGAGCCCTCAAGAACGTGGTGGCGCTGGCGGCGGGAGTGGCCGCCGGCCTCGGTTTCGGCCACAATACCATGGCGGCGCTCATCACCCGGGGCCTCGCGGAGATGCGACGGCTGGGCGTGGCGCTGGGAGCCCGGAAGGAGACCTTCGCGGGGCTGGCCGGCATGGGGGACCTGGTGCTCACGTGCACCGGCGACCTGAGCCGGAACCGCACCGTGGGGTTCCGGCTCGGCGCCGGCGAGACGCTGGAGGAGATCCTCGGCGACATGAGCGCGGTGGCCGAGGGGGTCAAGACGGCGGAAGCGGTGAAGGAGCTGGCGAGGCGGCACGAGGTGGAGATGCCCATCACCGAGCAGGTGAACGCCATCGTCCACGGAGAGAGCAGCCCGGCGGAGGCGCTGCGCACGCTCATGCTCCGGGATCCCAAGCCGGAGGAGTGGTCGTGAGCGCGAACGGAGGGCGCGGCCCGGATGCCCGCGCCCGCGGACGACGTCGCTGGCCGTCCCGGCCGGCGTGGGATCCGGCCACGGGCCGCATCCGCTGGTGGAGTCCCGACGGACGAGGAGAGGTCATGCAGGAGCCCATCGCGAAGAAGGCGTACTACTCCATCGGCGAGGTCTGCGACCTCACCGGGCTCAAGCCCCACGTGCTCCGCTACTGGGAGACCCAGTTCGACGTCCTCAGCCCCAACAAGAACCGCGCGGGCAACCGGGTCTTCCGCCCCAAGGAGATCGAGCTGATCCTCCTGGTGAAGCACCTCCTCTACGAGAAGAAGTACACCATCGAGGGGGCCAACGAGCGCCTGGCGGAGATGCGGGCCGAGGGCCAGCTCGAGGAGGAGCGCCAGGAGGTCCTGGAGCCCGAGTTCCTCGAGCGCATGAAGGAGGAGCTGCGCGAGCTGCGCGAGCTCCTGACCCCGCCCGGCTCCGCCGACGCCTGACCGCCCTCCCGGGCCGGACCGCCCCACCCGGGGCGCGTGAGCCGACACCCGGACGATCCCACGACCCCCACCCGCACGCCGGGCCTCCATGAACATCCTCTGCACCAACGACGACGGCTACCTGGCCACGGGCATCGGCGTCCTGGCCGAGGCCAGCGCCGAGCTGGGCTCCGTCACGGTGGTGGCGCCGGACCGCGAGCAGAGCGCCACCAGCCACTCGCTGACCCTCCACCACCCCCTGCGGGCCCGCCGGAGCACCGACGGCGCCTGGATGGTGGACGGCACCCCCACGGACTGCGTCCTGCTCGCCGTCCATTCCCTCCTGGAGGACCGCCCCGACGTGTGCGTCTCCGGGGTGAACCACGGACCGAACATGGGCGAGGACGTCCTCTACTCGGGCACCGTGGCCGCGGCGATGGAGGCCACGGTCCTGGGAATCCCGGCGGTGGCGTTCTCCTACACCGGGGACAAGTACGAGGAGCTGGAGGGATGGCAGGCGGTCGTGGGGCGCATCCTGGCCGACATCCTGGAGCAGCCCTCGTTCCCGGAGCACACGCTCTTCAACGTGAACCTCCCGGGCTGCGCGCCCGACGAGGTCCGGGGCGTCCGGGTCACCTCCCTGGGGCGGCGCCGCTACTCCGAGTCCATCACGCGGGACCTGGACCCCTCGGGGCGGGAGTACTTCTGGATCGGGGGCGGCTCCGTGGAGTGGAAGGGCCCCGCCGACTCCGACTTCCAGGCCGTGCAGGACGGATACGTCTCGGTCACGCCGCTCCACCTCGACCTCACCAACTACGAGCTTCTAGAGGAGATCCGCGGGTGGAACCTGGCCCTCTGAGCGACAGCCGTTTCGTCGGGTACCGCCGGAAGCTCATCGAGGACATCCGGGGTCACGGCATCGACGACCTCGAGCTCCTCCAACACTTCGACCACGTGCCCCGACACCACTTCCTGCCCGAGGGGGTCTGGCCCCGGGCCTACGAGGATGCGCCCATTCCCATCGGATACCAGCAGACGGCCTCCCAGCCCTCGCTCCAGGCGTACTACCTCTCGATCCTCCAGCCGGGCCCGGACGACAAGGTCCTGGAGATCGGCACGGGGAGCGGATACCTGACCGCGCTCCTGGCGCGCATGGCGGACCGCGTCTACTCCGTGGAGCGCGTCCGGGAGCTCTCCCAGCGGGCCCGGAAGGCGCTGGACCAGCTCGAGATCCGGAACGTGGCCCTCATGGTGGGCGACGGCACCATCGGCTGGCGGAAGTACGCGCCCTTCGACGTCATCGTGGTGTCCGCGGCCGGCCCGTCGGTCCCGTCGGCCCTGGTGGACCAGCTGGCCGAGAAGGGCCGCATGCTGATCCCTGTGGGCTCCAGGGACTCCCAGGAGCTGCTCCTGCTCGAGCGGCTCAACGGAGAGATCACCCAGGAGGTCGTGAAGGGCGACTGCACCTTCGTACCCCTTCTCGGGCGCTTCGCCTGGGCGGACGAGGAGCGGGGAGCATGAGGCCGCCGCGCCGGCGGGACGAGGACGGCCTCCCGGGAAGCGAGGCCCTGGACGACGCCGAGGTGGCCGGACCCGCCGAGGACGGGTGGGATCCCGAGCTGCCTGCCGACCACGTGGGGTCGGCTGGCCACGGCCGTGGGCGCCCGGGCTGGCTCCGGAGGCTCTACGACTGGGTGCTCCACTGGGCCGAGACGAAGTACGGCGTCCCGGCGCTCTTCGTCCTCTCCTTCGCCGAGTCGTCGTTCTTCCCCATCCCCCCGGACCCCCTCCTGGTCGCGCTCTGCCTGGGCGTGCCCAAGAAGGCGCTCCGCTTCGCAATGGTGGCGACGCTGGGCTCGGTGGCGGGCGGGATCGTCGGGTACACCATCGGGTGGGGAGCCTGGAGCCTGGTCCAGGACTGGTTCTTCACCTACGTCCCGGGGGTGGGCCCCGACTCCTTCGCCCGGGTGCAGGGGCTCTACGAGCAGTACGACTTCTGGGCGGTGTTCCTGGCCGGCCTGACGCCGATCCCGTACAAGGTGTTCACCCTGTCGTCGGGGGTCTTCGCCATCAACTTCGGGGTGTTCGTGGTGGCGTCCTTCCTCTCCCGGGGCCTCCGCTTCTTCGTTGTGGCGGGGCTCATCTACCGGTTCGGGCCGCCCATCGCCCGCTTCATCGACGAGTACTTCGACTACCTGGCGTGGCTCTTCGCCATCCTCCTGGTGGCCGGCTTCGTCCTGGTGGAGATGATCCTCTGAGTCCCGGGCGCCCGGCGCCACGACGTTTGTTCCCGCCGCCGCGAGCGCCGTATATTCGCCTTGACCGACCGTCCACGTCCGGAGGCCATAGATGAGCGACGTCGAAGAGGGCACCGACGGCAACGGGCCGGATCCGTCCGGGCCGAGCCTTCCACCCCCGGCCTTCCCGCCGGGCTCGCGACGTCGCCAGATGCGCCGCCGCCGGGACCGGGAGCAGACCGAGGACGGGCTGGAGGGGGCGTTCATCTCCCCCGACGAGCCCCTTCCGGAGCGCGGGGAGTCGGACGACATGGCCGACGCCTTCATCTCCCCCGACGAGCCGATGCCGGACCGGGCCGCCGCCACCACCACCGACGCCGCCGTGGGCACCGCGGGGGCCGACGAGGACGTGATGGTGACGGGAATCGGGAACGACCCGCACCTGGATCCCATGGAGCTCCAGGCCGCCGGCGACCCCCACGTCATGGAGCTGGTGGAGAAGGTCGGCAAGCTCGCCCAGGCGCTGAAGCAGCGCGGCGAGGCGGGCCTCCGCGCCGACGGGGACATGGACCGGTTCGAGGCCACCCTGCGCGCCTACTGCGTAGGCTACCTGGCGGGCCGCCGGGCCGACGACGAGGGCTGACCCGCGCCCCGCGTCCGCCCCCGCACCCGGAGGGCGGCCCGGAGCGCCCCACCCGATTCCACCAGCCCGCCGCTCGTGCTACCTTGGCCGGGCATGCGCCCCCGTAGCTCAGGTGGATAGAGCGGCGGTTTCCTAAACCGTAGGCCGCAGGTTCGAGTCCTGCCGGGGGCACTCGAGGTCGAAGGGCCCATCTCTCTGCAGGACAGGGACTTGACGCACCTCACCCCGGGCCCGGGTGGGCGGCGGAGCGGGGGAGGAGCCGTGCAGCCGAGCGCCGATCCGGTCCGTCCCTCCCGCGATCCCGACCTCCCCCCGACCCCGTCCGCCATGGACCCCGTCCCCGACCCGCCCCGACGACCCCAGAGCCCCGCCAGCCGCGGGCTCCGCGCCGGCCTCCTCCTGGCGCTGGTCGCCACCTTCGTGGCGCTGACCGCCAACGATTCGTGGCTCCTCCCGGCGCTGGACGGGACGGGTGTGGAGGTCCTCCTCTCCGCCACGTCCGTGGCCGAGGGCGGCGAGGCGGTGGTGGCCGTGGCCCCGTGGGACGCGCCGGAGGCGACCCGCCCGCCCGGTCCCAGGGCCGCCGCGCTGGCCGGCGGGGTGGCGACGCTCGTCCGGCGGGGCGTCCGACCCCACGTGGCGGGGCTCTGGGTGCTGGCCGGCGCCCTGGTCCTCCTGGTGGTGGCGCTGGGCTGGGCGGTGGGAGGAGGCGCCGGCTTCGAGGCGGGCCTCCTGGGAGGGGCGCTCCTCCTGGCCTCCCCCCTGGGCGTCCACGCCGTGACGACGCTCCGTCCCGAGCTCCCGGCGGCGGCCCTGGTGGCCCTCGTGGTGGGGAGCCAGGCCTATCGTCCGCGCTGGTACCTCCTCCACGGGACCGTGGCGGCCGCCGCGTGGGCGCTGCACCCCGCCGGCGCAGGGGCCGTGGCGGCGGCGGCGCTCTGGCCCTGGGCCCTCCGGCGCGGCATCCCCGGCGTGCGGCGGGCCGGCGGCGGGGACGGACGGGGACGGACGGCTCTGGGCTCGGCGGGCGCGCTCCTCCCGGCGGCCGTCCTCCTCGTCCTGGGTCCGACGGTGGACGGGCTCCCGTCCCTCCCGGCGGTCGTGGGCGCCGAGCCCTCCCTCGACCCGCTCCTCGGGACGCTCCGGTGGGCCGGGGCCGGCCTGGGGGGCGCCGTGGGCGCCCTTCTGGGCGCGGCCGTCCTGGCCACGGGCGCGGCGCTCGCGGTGGGAATCGGGGCGGGGGCGGAGCCCGTGGACGCCGAGGTGGCGTGGGACCACCCCAGGGCGCCGGAGCTGGTGGCCGCCCGCGCCCGGATCGCCGCGGGGCTCGCGGTCCTGGGCACCGCCGTGGCCGGAGCGGCGGCCGGGGCCACGGAGGCTCTCGAAGCGCCCGCCGTCCTGGTCGCGGCGCCCGCGGCGGTCCTCCTGGCCCTCGTCGCGGCCCGGGCGATCGCCGGGGCGCGCCCCCCGGCCCGCTGGGTGGCGGTGGGCGTGGTGGCCGTCTGGCTGCTCGTCTCCGGGGGACGGGCCGTGGCCACGGCCGGGGCGCTCCGTGCCGATGGGCGGGGCTTCACCTCCGGGGCCTGGGTGCAGTCGGAGACGGTGCGGTGGCTCGACAACCGTCTGCCCCGGGGGCTGGCGCTCTACGCCTCCGAGCCCCGCCTCGTCCTGATCCAGACCGCGCTCCCCGCCCGCGGTCTCCCCGCCTCCGGGAGCTCCCTCGAGGCGTTCGGCGCGCACCTCCGCCGCGTCCCGGGCGCCCTGGTGCTCACGGGCCCGGACACCGCCCGCGCCGACGAGCTCGAGCGGGCGCTGGGCCTGGCCACCGCCCACCGGGGCGAGCGGGGCCGGATCCTCCTCCCCGCCGCGCTTCCCGCTTCTCCGCCGGGCCCCGCGGCGCCCTGACCCACCCGCGGGGGCGGGCCCCGGTCCCTGGGGGGGCCGCCCGGTTGCGCAGGCGATGCGGGGCAGGGATCTTCGGCCCTTCCGTCCGTCCCCATCAACCCGGAACCGCCCATGGCCCCGCGCCTCCTCGCGCTCCTCCTCCTCCCCGCCACCTTGGCCCTCGCCGCCTGCGGCCCGTCGGACGACGCGCCCCCGAGTGCGGAGACGGAGGCCTCGCCGGCCGCCGCCGGTCCCTCGGTCGAGCTTCCCGAGGGCGCCCAGGCCATCGGCTTCCTGGGCGACACCCTCTACCCGCCGGCGCTCTCCGACGAGGCCCGCCAGGTCTACGAGGCGCGCTACGACGAGGCGGAGGCCGCCCTGGAGGCGGCGCCGGAGGACGTGGACTCCCTCATCTGGATGGGACGGCGCACGGCCTACCTGGGCCGCTTCCGGGACGCCATCGACATCTACACCCACGCCCTGGACCTCCACCCCGAGGACGCGCGCCTGTACCGCCATCGCGGGCACCGGTACGTGACGGTCCGGGAGCTGGACCGGGCCGTGGCCGACTTCCGCCGGGGCGTCGAGCTCATCCGGGGCACCGAGGACGAGGTGGAGCCCGATGGGCTGCCCAACGCCCGGGGCATCCCCACCAGCACGCTCCACTTCAACATCTGGTACCACCTGGGGCTCGCCCACTACCTGGCCGGGGACTTCGAGGCCGCCGCCGAGGCCTACGCGTCGTGCGCCGAGGTCTCGGAGCATCCCGACTCCAAGGTGGCCACGGCGTACTGGCGCTGGCTCACCCTGACCCGCATGGGCCGGGAGGACGAGGCCGCCCGGGTCCTCCAGGGGATCCGTCCGGACATGGACATCATCGAGAGCACGGCCTACCTGGACCTCCTGATGCTCTTCAAGGGCGAGGGCGACGCCGAGGAGCTCCTGGGCCCCTCCGGGGACGACGCCACCCTCCAGAGCACGACCACGGCGTACGGCGTGGGCATGTGGCACCTCCTGGAGGGGCGGCCCGACGAGGCCGAGCGGATCTTCCGCCTCATCCACGACGGGGACGACCAGTGGCCCGCCTTCGGCTACATCGCCGCCGAGGCGGAGCTGGCCGGCCTGGGGGACCGCTGACGGAAGGGCCTCCCGCCGCCGGCGCCGAGGTCCGGGCCCTCCTCGACTTCGAGGCCGCCCGGCGGCGCGTGGCGGGCCTTGCGGCGCGGACGCCCCTGCTCCCGGCCCCCACGCTGGAGGCGCGGGTGGGGCGGCGCGTCCTCCTGAAGCTCGAGAACCTCCAGCCCACGGGCTCCTTCAAGGTCCGGGGAGCCGCGGCGCGACTCGGGGCCCTGGACGACGAGGAGCGGGCCCGGGGGGTGGTGGCGTGCTCCAGCGGGAACCACGGGCGGGCCGTGGCCTGGGTGGCCCGCCGGCTGGGGATCCCGGCCACGGTGTTCGTGCCCTCCTGGGTGGACCCCGTGAAGCTCGAGGGCATCCGGGCCCAGGGAGCCGAGGCCGTCCTCGCCGGCGACACCTACGACGCGGCCGAGGAGGAGGCGGTGGCCCGGGCCAGGACCGAGGGACGCCCCTTCGTCTCGGCCTACGACGACCTCGACGTCATCGCCGGGCAGGGCACCCTCGCCGCCGAGATCCTGGAGGCGGTGGCCGCCGGGATCCCGGGCTGGGTCGAGGAGGGGGCGGTCCCGGGGGCCGTCCTGGCGCCTCTCTCCGGCGGCGGGCTGGCCGGGGGGGTCGCCGCGGGGCTGGCCGACGCCCCCGGCCCCACGCCGCCCCTGGTGGCGGTGAGCGCGGCGCGCGCCCGGGTGATGCTCGAGAGCGTGCGCGCCGGCCGCCCGGTCACGCTGGAGGAGGAGGAGACGCTGGCCAGCGCCCTGGCCGGCGGGATCGGCGCCGACAACCGCTTCTCCTTCCCGCTGATCCGGGATCTCGTGGCCGCCCACACCACCGTGACGGAGGACGAGATCAGGAACGCCATCGCGTTGTGCTACAACGAGTTGGGACTCGTCGTCGAGGGCGGAGGAGCCGTGGGCGTCGCGGCGCTCGTGGCCGGGCGCTGGACCCCGCCGGCGCCCGGCCCGGGCCCCCTGGTGGTCATCGTCTCCGGAGGCAACCTGGCCACCGCCACCCTCCGCGACGCCCTCCGCGCCTGACGCGGGGCTGGGCCCGCCTCAGCGGAGTCGGACCACCACGACGTCCCCGGGGGCCCCCATGGACACCTCCACCTGGAGGCCCTCGCCGAGGCCGTCGGAGCGGAAGTCGTGGATCCGGATCCCGGTGGGCCCGATGGGGCCGGACCAGACGCCGCTGGCGAAGGAGGCCGGCACGGTCGTCCCGGGCTCGTCGGACCCCTCCGTCACCGGCCACGGGTAGACGCCGTCGGGCTGGGGGCTGACGCCGGGAGGGCATCCCTCCCCGGAGCCCGGGCGGCACAGGATGTCCGTGGCCGAGGGGAAGTCGTAGCTCGTGAAGGTCCGGCTCCCTTCCGGAGCCCCCGTCTCGTGGAGGGCGATGGCCAGGACGTACTGGCGGAAGAGCTCCTTGAAGCTCCGGCCCACCACCGCCTGCAGCCCCGCGGTGCCCGGGGGCGTGTCCTGCGCCACCAGCGCCCGGAACAGGGACGCGTCCGCGCCCGCCGACGCGGCGTTCCCCCAGGCGTCGCCGAGCCAGCGGTGGAAGTGCCACCCGGTGCCGTAGATGCTGTGGTCGGGATGGGACCCCTGGGGGTTCACGACCAGGCCGTTGGGCTGGCTCGAGAGGTACCGGACGGTGCGCAGCATCCGCAGGAGGACGCCGAAGTTCTCCGGGGTGGCCCCCAGGCGACCCTCCCCGTCGGTGAAGTCGTCCCGGGTGAGCTTCTCGCCGAGCCCCACGATCCCCTTGGAGGCCATGGCGGTGCGGGAGCTCAGGTTCCCGGCGATCTCCGCCGTGCCCTCCTCGACCCAGAGGGGGTGGAAGCGGCCGCTTCCCACCTCGAGGCTGGCCTGGAGCCGGTTGTAGAGGGAGACCACGTGCTTGGCCTCGTGCACCAGCGTCTCCAGGGCCTGGTAGCCCCCGTCGTCCAGGCGGCGGATCTGGCTGCCGTTGAAGAAGATGTACTCCCCGCCGTTGGCGGTGGGGCAGCTCTCGCCCGCCCGGTCCAGGAAGTCGCCGCTCCACACGTAGGCCGCCACCTTGTCGTCGTCCACCTCGGGGGTGACGAAGACCACCATGTGGCCGTTGCCGTCGAGGTCGGTGGGCACCCCGAAGTACGCCTCCACGACCTCCTTGCCGTGGGCGGCGTAGTACTGGGCCAGGCGGCTCGCCTGGTCCCGGGTGATGGGCGCGCTCTTCTGCTGCGCCGAGTCCTGGTAGATGGCCAGGTCCGCGCTCTCGTAGACCAGGATGCCCGTGTCCTCCTCCCGGGCCCCGGCGCTGCACGAGGTCCGGGGGTCCACCCGGATCTTCTGGGGCGCCTGGACCGCCGCCCGGGCCATGCCCGGGGCGGGGGAGGGGGGCGGGGTCGCGAGGCGGATCCGCCCGCCCAGCTCCGCCACCATGCGCTCCTCCGAGCGGCGGAGCGCGTCGTGGCGCGCCCGGGTCCGCTCCGAGACGTCCAGCGCCCGCTCGAGCTCGCGGAGGGTGGCCGCGTCCAGCGTCGGCCCGGCCCGCTCCGCCGGAGCCCCGCGAACCGCGGCGGTCCGCGCCCCCGGGGCCGTGGTGGCGCCCCGGGCCGTGGCGGTGAGGGTGGCCTCCACGACGTCTCCGGCGCCGGAGGAGTCGGGGCGGGCCACCACGACCCGGTACCGGTCCCCGTCCGCGCCGGAGGGCAGGACGAAGCACTCCTGGCTGGAGAACACCTGGTGCTCGCCCACGGCCAGGGAGACGGCGGTGGGGGACACGCAGTCCTCGGCCGGGAGGAGCACCGTGAGCTGGGCCGTCCCCGTCACGCCGGAGGCGGTGGCGGAGACCGCGGTGACGCCGGTCGCCACCGCGGTGGCGACCCCTCCCGAGGAGATCGTGGCCACCCCGGGATCGTCCGTGCTCCAGCTCACGCTCTGCCCGGGAACCGGATCGCCCCGGCCGTCCACGGCCCGGGCGGTGAAGGCCTGGGTGGCCCCCGCCGCGTTCAGCGTGGCCGAGGTCGGGGTGACCTCCACCCGGACCACCGTGGGCTCCGTGGTGGTCTCGCCTCCGCAGGCGCCCAGGAGGAGGAGGGCCGCGAGGGTCGACGGGACGACGGAACGGGATCGATGCATGGCGGTTCGGGGGCGGGGAGCGGGGAGGTCACGGACCCGGGAAGGGGGCTCCGAAGCGGGGGTGCCGGGGCGCGGTTCCGGCAGGACATACACTCAGGGGGCGCCCCCGGTCCCGGCGCCGGCGACCCCGTCGAGGAGGGCCGGGAGCGCGACCGCCGCCCCTGCGCGGAGCGTCACGCGGCACCGACCGCTGAGCGGCGTGGGCTCGGGGTTCACCTCCACCAGGTCGCCTCCGTCGCGGAGGGTGGCCAGGGGGACCGACGCGGCGGGCTGGACCAGGGCGCTGGTCCCCACCACCAGGCAGAGATCCGCGGCCCCCGCCGCCTGGAAGGCCTCGTCGAGGACGGCCCCGTCCAGCCCCTCGCCGAACCAGACCACGTCGGGCCGGAGGAGGGCGCCGCACGCGTCGCAGCGGGGGAGGGGGGCGGCGGCGTCCGGGGCATCGTCGGGGGCCTGCCCCGGAGGCTCGCCGGAACGGTCGTCCCGGGCGGAGGAGCGCCGTCCGCACCCGGAGCAGCGGTCCCCGAAGAGGGCTCCGTGGAGCTCGAGGACCGGGGCGGCCGCCCCGCCGCCCTCGACCCGGCGCGCGGCCTCGTCGTGGAGGCCGTCCACGTTCTGGGTCACGATGCGGGTCTCGGGGCGCCGGGCCGCGAAGGCGGCCAGCGCGAGGTGGCCCGCGTTGGGCGCGCAGGACGCCACGCGCGCCCTCCGCCACCGGTACCACGCCCAGACCAGCTCGGGGTCCCGCCGGAAGGCGCCCGGCGTGGCCAGCTCCTCGGGGCGATGGGAGCGCCAGAGCCCCTCCTCCCCCCGGAAGGTCGGGACCCCGGATTCCGCGCTCATGCCGGCGCCGGTCACCACCACCACCCGCTCGGCGGCCTCCAGCAGGCGGCGGGCCTCGTCCAGCCCGTCGGGCGCCGCGCTCACCCCCGCAGCGCCGCCCAGGCCAGGACGGCCCACCCGGCCAGGAAGGCCACGCCCCCCAGGGGGGTCACCGCGCCCAGCCAGCGCTGCCCCGTGAGGACCAGCGTGTAGAGCGAGCCGGAGAAGACCACGACCCCGGCCACGAAGAGCCATCCGGCCACCGGCACCGGGGCCTCGGGCCAGCGCGCCGCGGCCCACGCCACCGCCAGGAGCGCCAGCGCGTGGTACATCTGGTAGCGCACCCCGATCTCGAAGGTGGCCAGGTCGGCTTCGGTGAGGACCGAGCGGAGGCCGTGGGCCCCGAAGGCCCCCAGCGCCACGGCCAGGAGGGCCAGGACGGCCCCCAGGCCGGTGAAGAGTCGCGTGGGATCCATGAGCGGCCCCCCGACCTCAGTAGGCCAGCCCGTACGCCTCGCGGCGCGGGTCCGAGGCCACGGCGTAGGTCCCGCTCACCGGGTCCACGAAGATCATGTGGGCGCCGCCGAAGGTGGCGGTCCAACCCGAGACGGGCCGGATCTCGTGGCCCCGCTCCTCCAGCGCGGCCCGCACGTCCCCGGGCACCCGGTCCTCCAGCGCCACCCGCAGCCCGTCGTAGGAGCGGAAGCGCGGCGCCTCCAGCGCCTCCTGGGGCGTCATGTCGAAGAGCACCAGGTTGTTCATGATCTGGAGGAGCGACTGGGGCTGGCTGTCGCCGCCGGGCGTGCCCAGGGTGAAGCCCAGCCCGCCGTCCCGGAGGGCCAGGAGCGGGGTGAGGGTGTGGTAGGGACGGTGCCCGGGCGCCACGCGGTTGGGGTGTCCCTCCTGGAGGGTGAAGAGCGCGCCCCGGTTCTGGAGGACCACCCCGGTCTCGGGCTCCATGAGCCCGGAGCCGAAGCCCGCGTAGAGGGACTGGATCCAGCTCACCGCGTTGCCGTCGGCGTCCACGGCGGTCAGGTAGACCGTGTCTCCCGAGTCGTCGGTCTCGTCGGGCTCGGGGAGGGGGTCCCCCACGCCGGACGTGCGGGACTCCGCCGCCGAGGCCTCCACCATGGCGGCGCGGTCGGCCAGGTAGCCGGGGTCCAGGAGCTCGTCCAGCGGAAGCTCGACCCGCTCCGGGTCGCCGGCCCAGCGATCGCGGTCCGCGAAGGCCAGCTTCTTCAGCTCCACCATGGTGTGGAGGTACTCGGGCGAGTTGTGCCCCATGGCCCCCAGGTCGTGCTCCGCGGCCATGCCGAAGAGCTGGATCTGGGCGATGCCCTGGGTGTTGGGCGGGAAGGCGTGCATGCGGTAGCCCAGGTAGTCCGCGGTGAGCGGCTCGACCCAGGTGGAGGCGTGCTCGGCCAGGTCGCCGGCCCGCAGGTAGCCCCCCTCCGCCTCCAGGAAGGAGGCCAGGGCCTCGGCCACCGGGCCCTGGTAGAACCCGTCCTTGCCGTCGGCGGCGATGCGCTCCAGCGTCCGGGCCAGCGCGGGGTTCCGCAGGAGGCTTCCGGGCTCCGGAGGCGAGCCGCCGGGCAGGAAGAGCTCACGCGCGGCGCCCTGGAGGTCGTCCCCCTGGGAGGCGAAGTCCGAGGCGAGCCGGGTGGTGACCGGGAAGCCCTCGCGGGCGTAGTGGATGGCCGGCTCCAGGAGGCGCGCCAGCGGGAGGCGCCCGTACGCCTCGTGGGCGTCCACCCAGGCGGCCACGGCGCCGGGCACGCTCACGGAGAGCGGTCCCTTCTCGGGCATCCGGGAGACGCCGGCGTCGGCGAAGAACTCCGGCGTGGCCAGCGCGCCGGCCCGACCGCTCCCGTTCAGGGCCCGGACCTCGCGGGCCTCCTCGTCCCAGAAGAGGACGAAGGCGTCGCCGCCCACGCCGTTCATGTGGGGCCGGACCACCGCCAGGACGGCGGCCATGGCCACCGCGGCGTCCACGGCGTGCCCGCCCTCGCGGAGGACGGCCATCCCGGCCTCGGCGGCCAGGGGATGGCCGGCGGAGACCCCGCCGCGGGCTCCGCGGACCTCGGGACGGTTGGTGGTGGGGAAGACGGGGCCCTCGACGGGGCCCTCTTCCTGGGTGCGAGCCTCGGCGCAGCCCGAAGCGACCAGGAGGGAGGCGGCGCAGACGAGGGAGAGGGTGGCGCGGGCGATCATGGGCGATCCGGGGCGGAGGAACACGGCGTCGGAAACCGTGAGGTTGGGGAGCCCGGCGGCACGGCGCCAGGGGCCCCGCGGGACGCGGTGTGGTGGACCGGGGCCCCTCCGGTTATCGTAGCGGCCCGCTCCCCCGGTCCAGGAGGCCGACCCGGCCCGTGAACTCCGCCACCCACCCCCCGGACCGCTCCACCCCGCCGCCCCCGGGCCCCGCGCCCGGTCGCTGAGTCAGGGTGCCCCTCCACCTCGCCCCGCCGCGGGACCGGAAGCTCCACCGGCTGGTCAAGGAGGCGGAGCCCCGCTCGGTCCCGAAGGGCACCCTCCTCTACGCGCCCGGCGACGCGGGCTCCGAGGTCCTCCTCGTCCGGGAGGGATGCGTCCTCCTCACCCTCCCGGCCCTGGAGAGGGGGGGAAAGGAGCGGACGGTGGCGCTGGGCCTCCCCTGGGAGCTCATCGGCGTCGAGGCGCTCACCGGAGGCCCCCGGAGGTACGGAGCGGTCACCGGCAGCGCGGTGGTGCTCCACGCCCTTCCCGGGCGCCGCGCCCTCCACGCCCTGAAGACCGCCCGCAAGAGCCTCGCCGCCTACCTGGAGGGCACCGAGCGGGAGCTGCACCGGCTCCGCCACGCCCAGAGCGGCTCCCGGGGCCCGAGCTCGGGGCAGCGGCTGGCGGAGGTCCTCCTGGATCTGGGCGACCGCTGCGGCGAGAGGGTGGGACGCGGCGTGGTCCTGGGCCAGCGCCTGACCCACCAGGTCCTGGCGGATCTCTCCGGCTCCCACCGCGCCACGGTCACCACGCTCTTGAACGACTGGCTCTACGACGGCGTCCTGGACTCGGACGAGGAGGGACGTCTCGTGCTCGCGCGACCCGGACGGCTGCTCGAGCTGGCGGGATTCCACGGCGACGGGGGCGGAGGGCAGGGGAGGGGGCCGCGTTGACCGGACTCCGCGTCCCGTCTAGCTTTCGGGTCCTTTGCGGGCCCTCTCGGCCATCCCTCGAGACACCGGTTTCCCCATGAGCCAGCGACACCCCGGCGCGCGCCGTCGCACGCCGAACAAGGACCACGACCCCGACGACGTCTTCATCGCCAAGACGCTGGAGATGTCGCAGTGGGCCAAGCACAACCAGCAGCTCCTCACGGGAGCGGGCGTGGTGCTGATCCTCCTGGTGGCCGGCGCCATCTACTGGGGCAACTACCGGAACGACCTGTCGCAGCAGGCGGGGAACCAGCTCGAGCAGATCCACCAGACGATCGCGCTCCAGGACACCGAGAGCGCCAAGCGGGAGCTCTCCACCTTCCTGCAGCGGTTCGACGGCACGGCCTACGCCGGCGAGGCCCGGCTCCTCCTCGGTGAGCTCTACCTCGAGTCCGACCAGGCGCAGCAGGCGCTGGCGGTCCTCGAGCCGCTGGCCGGCTCGCCCCGGGATCCCCTCGAGCTCCAGGCCGCCAGCCTCCTGGCCGCCGCCTACGAGCAGGAGGGCCGCTGGGACGACGCCGAGGACACCTACCTGACCGTGGCGGATCGCTCCGACCTGGACTTCCAGGTCCGGGACGCCCTGGAGGCCGCCGCCCGCATCCGGGCCCGCAACGGGGACCAGGAGGGCGCCGTGGCGCTCTACCAGCGGATCCTGGAGGACCTCTCCGACGACGAGGACGCCCAGCTCCGCGGCCGGTACGAGATGCGCCTCGCCGAGCTCCAGGCGAACGTCTGACGGCTCCGGCCGTCCCGGCGGCGCGGACGCCGCCGTAGCAGGGCCTCGACGGGCCCGCGGACCCTGACGGGGTTCGCGGGCCCGTTCTTCGTCGTCCCTGGGCGCCGGGTCGGGCGCCGCCGCGCCCCCGGTCAGTCGAAGTGGGCGTTGACCAGGGGGAGAACGGGGAAGCGCGCGTTCCAGGCGATGTTCAGGAGCCCCACCTGCACGCCGTGCAGCTCCCGGGCGATGTTGACCAGCCCGATCGCCAGCCCGTGCTGGGACCCGCGCACGTGGTTCACGGCGCTCACCGAGAGGCCCCGGAGCCGGCCCTCCTCCTCGATGCGGACGTAGGCCGGGGCGAGGACGACGCCGTGGACGTCCACGGCCCCCACCACCGAGGCCGCGGCGAGGCCGGTGATGCGGGACGCCCCGACGCCGCCCCCGGCCAGGGCCACCCCCTTCAGGTGCCCGCCGGAGCCGACCCCCAGCCCGGCCACCGCGAGGCCGGTGACGTCCCCTCCGGCGCCCACGCCCAGGCCGCCCACGAGGACCCCCCGGGCGTTCCCTCCGGCGCCGACGCCCAGCCCCCCGAAGAGCAGGCCCGTGGCGTCGCCGCCCGCGCCCACCCCCAGGCCGCCCGCCAGAACGCCCCGGACGTCGCCACCCGAGCCCGCGCCCAGCCCGCCCACGGCGATCCCGTCCACCGACTCCCCGGCGCCCACCCCCAGGCCGCCGACCGCCAGCCCCCGGACGCGCCCCCCGGCGCCGGCGCCCAGCCCCCCCACGAAGATCCCGACCAGGTCGCGCCCGGCGCCGGCGCCCACCAGGCCCAGCCCCACGCCGTGGAAGGCCTCCTCGGCGCCCACGCCGCCTCCGAGGCCCACGCCCCGCACGTCCCGCGCTCCGGTGAGGGGAAGGCCGAGCGCCAGGCCCACCACGCGGCCGCGGACGCCCGTCTCCGGGCTCCACAGCGTCACGTTCACGCCCCGGACCAGCCGGAGCCGGTCGTCGTCCCGGACGTTGAGGCGCAGACCGTCGAGGCGCGGGACGGGCCCCAGACCGAGCCCGACGTCGCCCACGGCGATCTTCACGCCCTGGGCCGCGAGCCCCGTCGGCCCGGCAACGAGGAGCGCGGACGACGCGAGGAGGAGGACGCGGAGGACGGAACGGCGACGGAGGCGCATGGGGGCCATCTCGGTGTGGGGGCGGAACGGGGTCACCGGGCCCTACGGGAGGCGGAGTGCGGCGGTTTCCGCGGAAATGCGGGGGTTTCGGGTCTCCCCGCATCAACTTCGTATAATGTATATTATGTCAAATGCCGTTCCTCGCGTCCCGGAACCAGGAGCGGTCGGAAACGGCATTTGGACATAATATCCTGGGTACCCTACCCTGGGGCGTCTGCGAGCTGGACGGGGCTCCCAGGCGCTTCGGCGGTCCGGTCGGGCGCCCCGACCGGCGTGAGATCCCTCGGGCCGTGGCAGCGCCGCCTCCGGCCCGCGGGGCGATCCTCTCGTCCGGAGCCCCTACCGTGCGGCGGGCTCCAGCGCGCGGATCCGCACCCGCGCGGTGCCGGTGCCGAGCATGCGGAGCTTCCAGGCGGCGGCGTACGAGAGGTCCAGGATCCGGTCGTCGTGGAACGGGCCCCGGTCGTTGACCCGCACCACCACCCGGCGGCCGTTGTCGAGGTTCGTCACCTCGAGATAGGTCGGGAGCGGAAGCGTCCGGTGGGCGGCGGACATGGCGTACATGTCATAGGGCTCCCCGCTGGAGGTCGAGCGCCCGTGGAACTCGCGCCCGTACCAGGAGGCCACGCCTTCGGCCTCGTACCCCTCGGACGTGGCCAACGTCCGGTAGGTTTCCCCGAAAACCTCGTACCGGGGCGCGTTTCCGGACCGAGCCAGCGGCTCCTGGACCGGTGAGGCGTCGGGAATGGCCCCCAGGTCCACCGCCCCGGGGTCGGCCGGTGGGCCGTCCAGGCGGAAGTCCGGACGGTCGCGTCGGGATCGGGGCTGCACGCCGTCCGCGTCTCCGGACCCTCCGGGCGCCGAGGCGGCGGCCGGCGACGGCGCGGCTCCGGCGGGCGCCTCGCCGGCCGGGTAGCCCACCACGGTGCACCCGGACAGCGCCAGGAGGGACAGCAGAACCAGAACGCCGTTCGGCCGCGCGGCTCGGCCCGGGCCGGTGCCGGCCGAGGAGCGGGTCACGGGCCCTCCTTCCCGGGCCCGGAGGCGTCCGACGCGGCGGCGCGCTCCTCCCCGGCCTCGGCGTAGATCCGGGCCACCAGGGCCCTCCGCTCTCCCGAGGCCAAGGACGCCAAGGCGCTGCTGGTGAACGAGTTATCCTCTGTGACCTCACGTACCTTCTCGACGCCTTCCGGCGGGTCGGGGAGCCGCTGATCCTCGTCCTCGAGCTCGATCTCCAGGAGGGTGAGACCCTCCAGGTCTCCCTCGAACCAGTCGAGCTCCCACGGCCCCACCTCGTACCGGGTCTTCTCCAGCACGCGCTCGCCGGCGGCCTGGAAGAGCAGCTCCGCCATCTCGGGCGGGACCACGACCTCGGCCTCCATGCGGCGGATGCCGTGCCCCCTCTTGCACGCCAGGACCGCGCCCCGGGCCTCGCCGGTGCGGATGCGCACGGACGGACCCTTCCCCCGGATGTAGCCCTGGCGGAGGGGCCTCCCCTCCCCCAGCTCCTCCCGGAGGCCCGGGCGCACCCGGACCAGCCAGCGGCGCTCGATCTCCCAGCCCACCGACATCAGGCCGGCTTCCGTCCCAGGACGGCGATGCGCCGCCGCAGGAGGGGCACGAAGCGCTGCAGCGCCCGCTCCACCACCCGGACGCCGGGAAGGTGGGATTCGGCGAAGTAGGCCCGCTCGATCTCGAAGCCGGCGTCCTCCAGGAGCCCTCGCATGCGGGCCATGGACTTGTAGTCCACGTGGCTGACGTCCCGCTTCAGGAGGATGTCGTTGTTCTTCAGGTGCTCCAGGAGGTGGCCCCTGTGGGGCGTCCAGACGCTGAAGCGGCCTCCGGGACGCAGGAGGCGGAAGGCCTCGGCCACCACCCGGGCGGAATCCTCCGGATAGAGGTGCTCGAAGAGGTCGGCGGCCAGGACCAGGTCGAAGCTCCCGCCCTCCAGCCCGGTCGCGCCGGCGTCGGCGCAGAGGAAGCGCACGTTCTCCAGGTCGGTCTTCTCCAGGCGACGGCGGCAGAGCTCCACGCTCTTCTCGCTGAAGTCGACGCCGACGACCTCCTTCACCCGCGGCGCCAGGGCGAAGTCGAAGGTGCCCCAACCGCACCCCAGGTCCGCCACGCGGTCGCCGGGTCCGGGCTCGTGGATCTCCAGGACCTTCCGGACCCGGTAGCGCTGGAACGGGCTCTCCATGTCCTGGAGGTGGTCGGCGTCCCCCTCGAAGTAGTCGCTGGAGTCGTAGTACTCCTTGCCGATGTGGGGTGCGTCGGTCATGCGTCGGGTGCGTGGGTGGAGGGTCGTGGGCCGGGACGGGCCCGGGTCCGGCGGCGGGGACGCCGCGGGTCCCCGGTCAGTGCCATTCGTCCACCAGCGCCGCCAGAGCGGCCTGGAGCCGGTGGCGTGTCTCGTGGAGCACCGGCTCGCGCTCGGCCCGGGTGTCGTGGCGCCCCAGCTCGAGGGGCTCCCCGAAACGTACCGTCACCGGGCCGCGAGCGGGACGGCGGCTCCAGCGGGGCCAGACCTCGTACGAGCCGGAGATGCCGCACGGCACCACCGGAACCCCCGCCTTGAGGAGGAGGCGAACGGTGCCGAGGCGGAAGGGGCGCGGGCGGCCGTCCCAGGAACGCTCGCCCTCGGGGTACACCCCGACCCCCCTGCCCTCCTCCAGGAGGCGCAGCGCGGTGCGGACGGCCTGGGGGTCGACGCGGTAGCGCCGCACCGGGAAGGTGTGGAGGCGCGGGAGGAGCCACCCGAACGGCCTGCGGCCGAACTGGGTGCTCTTGGTCATGGTGTGGACCCGTCGGGGACAGACGGTCTGGGCCAGCACGGCGTCCAGGATGCTCCGGTGGTTGGCCACCAGGAAGAACGGGCCCTCCCGGGGGACGTGCGCGGCGCCCTCGGTCCGGACCTCGGCCATCAGGGGGAGGAGGGCCCGGGCCAGCGAGCGCACGGGGCCGTAGAGGCTCGGTCCGCTCATCGACACACCAGCCGGGGCTGGTACTCGGCGATCTCGCCCCGGTCGAGGAGGCGCCATCGGCGGTCCAGGAGCGCCTGGAGGAGCTCCTCCCAGCGGAAGGGGGAATCCTCCAGGAGCGTCCACTGGAAGACCCGGCCGCCCAGCCCCACCTGGAGGGCCCGGGAGGCCAGCTGGAGCCCCGTGACGTCGTCCAGGGACCACGTCTCCTCGGCGGCGTCCCCGTCGAAGCGGAAGCTCAGCGCCCGGTCGTCGACGCGGAGGACACCGGTCCTCCCCGGCGGGACCCGCTCGGCGAATCCCACCAGCGTCCGGCCGCGGCGGACGGGAACCTCGGCCAGGGCACCGTGATGGAGGGCCCGGGCCTCGTGCACCACCTGGCCGTCCTCGTCGAGGGCGGAGCCCACCGCGCCCCCCAGGCGGGCCATCGCGTCCACGAGCTCGGCGGGCTCGACCCCGGCGCGCCAGGCGTCGGGCAGGGGCGGCGGGGGAGCGGCGGGGGCGTCTCCCTCCGGCGTCCCCTCCGCGGCGACCACACAGGCCCCCTCCCGCCGGTAGACGGTGCCGCAGCCGGGACAGCAGGCCTCGTCCCGGCGTCCCCGGGTGGGATCGTGCCCGCAGCGCGGGCACCGGTACAGGAGGTCGGTCAGGGCCACGGGGCAGCCCGGCTCAGAGCCGTCCGAAGATCTGCATGAGCTTCAGCCACCAGACCCGCCACACCGCCTCGCGGACGATGCTCTTCGACATCTTGGATTCCCCGGTGTCCCGCTCGGTGAAGAGGATCGGGATCTCCACCAGGGAGAAGCCGTTGACCCACGCACGGAACTTCAGCTCGATCTGGAAGGCGTAGCCGTTGGAGCGGACGTGATCCAGGTGCACCGTCTCGAACACCCTCCGGTGCCAGCAGTTGTAGCCCCCGGTGGCGTCCCGCACCGGCATGCGGGTGATGGTGCGGGCGTACCACGAGCCGAAGACGGAGATGAAGAGCCGGCTCATGGGCCAGTTCACCACGTTCACGGTCCCGTTCACGTACCGCGAGCCCACGACCACGTCGTGCTCCTCCGCGGCCTCGATGAACGACGGCAGGGCGTCGGGGGGGTGGGAGATGTCGGCGTCCATCTCGAAGAGGAGCTCGAAGTCCCGCTCCAGCGCCCACGCGAAGCCCGCCAGGTACGCCGCGCCCAGCCCGCCCTTCCCCTCGCGGTGGAGGACGTGGATGCGGGGGTTCTCCTCGGCCATCCGCTCCGCGATCTCGCCCGTGCCGTCGGGCGAGGCGTCGTCCACCACGAGGATCTCCAGGCGGGGATCCTGCTCCAGCACCAGGGGCACCTTCCGGGGCAGGTTCTCCCGCTCGTTGTAGGTGGGGATGATCACCAGGAAGCGCTCGTCGGTCATGCTCACGCCCCTACCCCTCCCCTTCCCCGTCGTCCCGTGGCCGTCGGCCGACGGCCAGGTAGCGCCCCCAGAAGACCGCGGCCGGAACCAGCTCGACGCCGGTGGCCCACACCCGGGCCAGGACCGCCAGCGCGCCCGAGGGCCCCGCGCCCACGTGGGGCGTGAGGAGCGCCACCAGGAAGCCCTCGCGGACGCCGATCCCCGCGGGCGCGAAGATCATGATCCAACCCAGGACCCACGCCGCCGCGAAGGAGGACGCCACGGGCACCGGCGGGGCCGTGATGCCCACGCTCCGGGCCAGGACCCAGAAGGCGAAGGCGTAGAGGACCCAGTTCAGCCCGTAGAGCCCCAGCCAGCCCAGGGCGTGCCGGCTGCGCAGCTCCGCGGGGGGCTGGGCGCTGGCGAGACGGAACCAGAGGGCCGAGACCGTGCGGAAGACCGGCGGCAGGAGCCCCACCACCAGCGCCACCGCCACCGCCCCGGCGGCCCAGGGGCCCCACGCCGCGAGCTCCGGGGGACCGGCCAGGACGGCTCCGAGCCCCACGAGGGTGGCCGCCACCAGCGCGATCCCCTGGCCCAGGACCGCGGCCCCCGTGGCCACGGTCGCAGGGACGCCCCGCCCCCGCGCGAGCGCGGCCAGGCCGGCGATCTGCCAGATCTTGCCCGGCACGTAGCGGCCCACGTTGGCGATCATGAACAGGCGCACCGCTTCGGCCGTGCCGAGCCGGGGCCCGCCCAGCTCCCGCACCATGCGCCCCCAGATGGCGGCCGAGGCGGCGTACCCCGCGAAGAGGAGGACGCACGACAGGGTGAAGAGGAGCGGGTCCGGCGTCCAGAACGCCGGGTCCACCGCCCGCAGCTCGGCCAGCCCGAGACCCACCCGGTCCAGGATGAACCACGTCACCAGGACCGTGAGCAGGAGCTGCCCGCCGCGGATCAGCCACCGTTTCAGCGTTCCTCCACGGTCGCGGCCGGGGCGTCGTCCCGGCGGCGACGGACCAGCCCCACGACGCCGGTCACGGCCAGCCCCACGAGGACGAACACGCTGATCCACGCGCTCGTGGCCAGGAGCTCGGAGCGGTACTCCATCACCACCGTGCTCTCGCCGGCGGGGACGGGAACGGCGCGGAGGGTGTGGTAGGCCCGCAGCACCGGGGCCTCGGCCCCGTCCACCGTGGCCCGCCACGCCGGGAACCAGTTGTCGGCCACCACCAGGAGCGCCGGCCGGTCCGAGACGGCCCGGAGCTCCAGGCGGTTCGGGCTCCGCTCCACCCACTCGACCGTCCCCTGCACCGGCCCGCCCTCCAGCGCCACCGGCGGCTCCTCGGCCAGCACGACCTCGGTCTCGGGGTCGTGGGCGTCGGAGAGGATGTAGGGCACGGCCTCGGCGTCGGAGCGCACCACCGCGGAGCCCACCAGGCGCGCCCGGGGCAGCCCCACGTCGGGATAGAGGCTCTGGTACGGCCGCCCCCCGGCGATCTGGGTGCGGGCCAGCGGCTCCCCGCCCAGGCTCTGCCCCATCTCGTAGTCGGGCCAGACGATGTAGCGCACGTTGAGGAGCTTCCGGACGTTCTCGTGGCCCAGGTTCTCGGCCTGGCCCGAGCCCACCATCCCGATGAGCTCGCGGTAGCGAGCCAGGTCGTTGGGGTGGTGTCCGCCGGCCATCTCGATCCCGTGGAGCGTGGGCGCCACGTCCTGGCCCTGGCGGACCAGCGAATAGACGCGGTACGGCTCGTCGCTCCCGGCCTCCCGGTCCAGGATGGTCCGGACCAGCGGGTCCGGCCGGGACCACTCGTAGAAGTCCATGGTCTGGACGAAGGTCCCGTCCACCCGGAGGCCGTCGGCGGCCACCAGGAAGAGGAGGCCCGCCAGCAGGCCCGCTGCCGGCACGTACCGCCGGCGGGCGGCCCACGCCAGCGCCGCCGTGGCCGTCCCAAGCACGGCGGCCAGGAAGGCCCCGCGCACCAGGTACGGCCGGAGCGCCTCGAGCCGCTGGAGCTGCCCCGGCTGGGCGTCCGGATACACCGCCGACGTCCAGAAGCCCGTGAGCGCGCCGGAGCCGGCCAGGAGCGCCAGCACCGCCAGGCCCCCGGCCAGGATCCAGAGGAGCTTCTGCACCGGGGCCCATCCCTCCTCGGCGTCCTCGCCGAGCGCCCGGAAGAGGCGGTCGGTCCCCAGCGCCGCCAGCGTGGCCGTCCCGAGGGCGAAGAGGAACATGATCTGGGCCGGCGCCCGGAAGAGGCGGATGCCCGGAACGACCTCGTAGAAGATCCGCCAGACCGGCGTGTTGGCCCCCAGCGCGAAGAGGAAGGCGACGGCCCCCAGCCCCGCGAAGAACCAGCGGACCCCCTTCCGCGCTCCGCCCACGAACGAGACGGCGGCCAGGAGGAGGAGCACCAGCCCGGCGTACTCGTGGTTGTCCTTGAAGAAGTTGCGCCCCCAGTACGTGCCCGACGCCCAGGCCGCCCCGCCGGCGGCGTTCCCGGCGAACTCGGGGATGACGAGGCTCATGGCTTCCTCGGGATGCATGGACCACGAGGACGACCACTCCACCCCCGTCTCCCCGGCCTCGGAGCGGGTGGTCTGCACCCGCCGGGAGTACTCGGTGACGTAGTCCACCGCCGGGAAGAGCTGGACCCCGGCGCCGGCGGCGCCCAGGACCGAGGCCACCAGGAAGAGCCCGAAGCGGCTTCCGGCGGGCTTCCAGCGGAGGGAGGAGGGGCCGCGCGCCTCCCCGTCGTCCGGGTCCGCGGGGACCCGCCGGCCCTCGCCTTCGGCCTCCAGCGCCCGGAATCCCGTAGTCCCCCCCTCCCCCGCCACCGAGGGGTGGTCCGTCCCCCGGGCCACCTGGACGGCGCGGAAGAAGGCGTAGATCCCGACGGCCCCGAAGAGGAAGTACGCCATCTGGAAGTGGGTGGTGCTGATGACCAGCGCCACCACGAGCCCGATGCCCGCGAAGGGCGCCAGCCCCGGCCGCGCGAAGAAGCGCTCGACCACCCAGAACATCAGGGGCGCCAGCGCCGTCACGAACATCTTCCCGTCGTGCCCCGGGTGGACGAGGCTCACCAGGACCGGGGCCAGCATGAACCCGGCCCCCGCCACCGTCGCCGCCGCCCGGGAGACGCCCAGGGTGCGGACCCAGCCGTACATGAAGAGGCCGGCCAGGAAGACGTGGAGGACGAGCTTCCACCCCAGCGCCCGGTGGGGGTCCATCAACAGCAGGAGGAGCACCGACGGGGGATAGAGGGAGTCGCCGCCGGAGAGGGCCGCCAGGAAGGGCGTGCCCCCGAGGATCCGGGGCGCCCAGAGCGGGAAGGTCCCGTCGGCCAGGGCCTCGGCGTAGAAGGCCCGGGCCACGTAGCCCAGGCTGAGGGTGTCCGACCCCACCAGCATGAGGTCGCTGAAGACGAACTCCCGGAAGAGGAAGAGCGTCAGCACGCCGAAGAGCACCGGCGGCAGCCACCCGGGGATCTCGGGCAGGGCCCGGGCCGGCTCGCCGGGCGTCCGGTGCTCCTGGTTGCGTCGCGTTCGCGTCTTCTTCGCCATGGGTCGTGGGTGGGAGGGGTGCGCGGGGCGCTAGCGCCGGCCCCGATCCTCGAGGAGGCGCTCGTAGATCTCGACGTGGCGACGGGCCAGGCGCTCGTTGCTCCAGCGCTCCACCACGCGACGCCGGGCCCGGGCGCCCAGCTCGCCAAGATCATCGCGGTCGAGGAGCCGGACCACCACCCGCGCCAGGTCTTCCGGGTCGGCGGGTCGGAAGAGCCCCCCCACCTCGTCGTCCACGATCTCCGGGAGCCCGCCCACGTCCGAGGCGGCCACCGGGAGCTCGCACGACATGCACTCGAGCGCCGCCACCGAGGTGGCCTCCATGAGGCTCGGGAAGACCGCCAGCTCGGCCGAGGAGAGGAGGCCGGGGATCTCGCCGTGGGGGCGCGCGCCCAGGAAGCGGATCCGGTCCGCCACGCCCAGCTCGGCCGCCAGGGCCTCCAGCTTCTCCCGCTCCGGGCCGTCGCCGACCAGCACGGCCTCCACGTCCACGGACTCGGCGATGCGGGGCACGGCCCGGACGAAGTGCTCGACGCCGTTCTTGTGGAAGAGCCGCCGCGGCACGATCAGCCGCCGCCGACCGCCCTCCGGCGCCGGGAGCGCCGGCTCCACCCTGCGGAAGAGGTCGGTCTCCACCCCGTTGGTGAGGGCCTCGACCTCGTGGCCCGGCGCCAGCCCCTCGGCCACGTCCGCGATCTCCTGGGAGGCCGCCAGGTTGTGGTCGCCGGAGGCCACGAGCCCCGCCAGGACGTGCCTCCACCCGGGACGCTCCGCCAGGCGGAGGAAGTGGGAGGTGTGCCAGGTGGTCACCAGGGGCGCGCGGCTCACGGTCCGGGCCAGTCGAAGCGGCGGAACCGACTGGAAGGCCTGGGCGTGGAGCACGTCGGCGTCCCGGGCCAGCTCCACGGAGCGCGGAACCGACCCCGCCGCGTGCGAGATCCACCCCACGGGGTGCTTCCCGGGCATCCAGGTGCGCCAGACGCGCACGCCGTCCATGACCTCGTACGGCGGCGCCTCGACCTTGGAGCGGGACGTGACCACGTCCACGTGGTGGCCCATGCCCACCAGGGCGCGGCACAGGTAGAAGACGTGGCTCTCCAGCCCACCCACCTCGGGCGGGAAGTAGACGCAGTGCATGAGGATCCTCACGACCCGCGCCCCCCGCTCCAGTCCCCGGTGGTCCGAGCGCCGCCCCGGAGGTCGGCGCGGAGCACGTCAGCGATGCGCGCCCCCGCGCGGCCGTCCCCGTACGGGTTCGGCGGCGCCTCCCCGCGGTCGCGGGCCAGCGCCGCCCGGCTGCGCTCCAGGATCCGGTCGGCGTCGGTGCCCACCAGCTCGGCCACGCCGGCGTCGACGCCCTCCGGGCGCTCGGTGACCTCCCGGAGCACCAGCACCGGGGCCCCGAAGGTGGGCGCCTCCTCCTGGATGCCGCCCGAGTCGGTGAGGACCAGGTCCGCGCGGCGCAGCGCCGCCACCAGATCCAGGTAGCCCAGGGGCCCCGTCAGGCGCACCCGGGGGTGTCCCCCCAGGATCTCCGTGGCCGGCTCCCGGACGTTGGGGTTGGGGTGCACCGGGTAGAGCACCCGCAGCGAGGGATCCTCGTCGGCCAGCCGCCGGACCGCGCCCAGCGCCTCCCGGAGGGGGGCGCCGAAGGACTCACGGCGGTGGGCGGTGAGGAGCACGAGGCGCGCGTCCCCGCCCTCGACCTCGTCCAGGAGCTCGGCCAGGACCGGGTCCTCCGGGGGCACCTCACGGCTCCCCACGTCCACCAGGGCGTCCACGACCGTGTTCCCGGTGACGTGGATCCGGTGGGCGGGCACGCCCTCCCGCAGCAGCGCGTCCCGGGCCCGGAGGGTCGGGGCGAAATACCAGTCGGAGAGGACGTCGGAGAGGCGGCGGAAGATCTCCTCGGGGAACGGAGCCCACTTGTCGCCGCTGCGCAGGCCCGCCTCGACGTGCCCGACCTTCACCCGCTCGAAGAACGCGACGAGGGAGCCCACGAAGACCGTGGCGGTGTCCCCCTGGACCAGGAGGGCGTCGGGCTCCCACTCCCGCACCACGTCCCGAAGGCCGTCCAGGGCCCCGTGAACGACGTCGTAGAGGGTCTGGCCCGGCTTCATGATCTCCAGGTCCCAGTCGGGCTCCAGGGCGAAGGCGTCGAGGACCTGGTCCACCATGTCCGTGTGCTGCCCCGTGAGCGCCACCCGGGTCTCGAGATCCGGCGCGAGCGCCTCCAGCGCCTCCACCACGGGCGCCATCTTGATGGCCTCCGGCCGGGTGCCGACCACCACCAGGACCCGGGACGGCTCCTCGCCGGATCCCGGGGTCACGCCCCCTCTCCCTTCCCCACCCGGCGCCGGAGGTGCTCCAGGTCGTCACGGACCTGGGCCACCTGCTCCGAGACGAGGCCGAAGCCCACCAGGAGGAAGCCCAGCGTCTCCAGGAGCATCACGAGGTAGAGGAGGGGTCGGTAGCCCATGGGCGGGATGTAGGGATCGAAGCCGAGCATGGGGTGCAGGAAGCGGAGGTAGACGGAGCCGAGGCCCACGAGCACGCCGGCGCCGGCCAGGGCGATCCCCGTGGCGCCGAACAGGAGCAGCGGCTTCCGGCTGAAGAGGAGGAGGAACCAGACGGCCAGGAGGTCCAGGACCCCCACCACGATCCGCCACGGTCCGGTGTACTTGGACTCGCCGGCGCGCCGGGGCAGGAGCTCGATGTCGATCTCGGTCACCCGGTAGCCCCGGGCGTGGGCCAGCACCACGAAGAAGCGGTGCCAGTCGTGGCGGAGGGTGAACGCTTCCAGGACCTCGCGCCGGAACGCCTTCATGGAGTTCAGGTCCGAGACCGGCACCTGGAAGATGCGGCGGGAGAGGCGGTTGTACACCGACGACACGTGGCGCTTGTCGTAGGAGCCCACCTTGCGACCCGTGACCACGTCCCACCCCTCCTGGAGCTCCGCCAGGAAGCGCACGATCTCCTCGGGGCGGTGCTGGAGGTCCGCGTCGAAGAGGACCAGGAAGCGCCGGTCCGTGGCGCGGGCCCCGGTGACCATCGCCTCGGTCTTCCCCAGGTTCCCGCCGTGCCGCACCACGCGGAAGCCGTTCCACCCGGCCGACTCGGCCCGGGCCAGCTCGGCGGTCCCGTCGGTGGAGCCGTCGTCCACCAGGATCACCTCCCCCTCCAGGCCGTGGTCGTCGAAGGTGGTCCGGAGCTCGCGCACGAGGTCGGGGACGACCGGCGCCTCGTTGAAGGCGGGGACCAGGACCGCGAAGTCCCGCCGGGTCTCGGCCGTCAGGGCGTCGGAGGCGCGGCGCACGGCATCGGGCGTGCCGACCTGGGGATGGCTCATCGACCTCCTCGCGGAAGCGGTTCGGAGCGGGGGGAGACGGTGTCGCGGGGAAACTTATACCCGCTTGCGCATCCGCGCCGGGAGGATCCCGAGCTGATCCCGGTACTTGGCCACCGTCCGGCGGGCGATCTTGACCCCGTCGGCCTTGAGGTGCTTCACGATGGCCGAGTCGGTGAGGGGCTTCTTCTCGTCCTCCTCGGACACCAGGATCTTGATCTTGTCCTTCACGCCCCGGGCGCTGATCTCGTCGCCGGAGGTGGTGGAGAGGCCGCTGGAGAAGAAGTACTTGAGGGAGTACACGCCCCGGGGGGTCTGGACGTACTTCTGGTTCGTGACCCGGGAGACCGTGGACTCGTGCATCTCGATGTAGTCGGCCACCTCGCGGAGGGTGAGGGGGCGCAGGTGCTGCACGCCCTTCTCGAAGAACTCCCGCTGCCGGTCCACGATGAAGTTCATGACCTTGAGCATGGTCTGACGGCGCTGCTCGATGGCCTGGATCATCCAGTTGGCGCTGTTCAGCTTGCTGGTGATGAAGTCCTTGTTGTCGCCCTTGAACTGGTCCTTGTTCTGGGCGACCTCCCGGTAGGCCTTCGAGATGCGCAGCCGCGGGAGGCTGGTGTCGTTGACGAACACCATGTACTCACCGGCGATCTTCTCCACCACCAGGTCCGGAATGACGTAGCCCTCGGGTGAATCCGAGTGCTGGAGCCCGGGCTTGGGATCGAGGTGGCCCAGCTCGTCCGCGGCGTCCTGGACGTCCTTGGGCTTGATGTCCAGCGCCTTGGCGATGTCCTTCCAGCGGTGGTTGATGAGGGCGTCGAAGTGGTCCTCGACGATCTCGTACGCCGTGGTCCCCTCCATGTCCTTCTGGCGGAGCTGGATGAGGATCGACTCCCGCACGTCGCGGGCGCCCACGCCGGGCGGGTCCATGGCCTGGACCTGGAGGAGCATCTCCTCGACCTCCTCGATCTCGTAGGGACGGAAGGTCTCCTCCACGTCCGCGAGCTCGGCCGCCCGCTCGTTCTCGTCCTCCAGCGCCTCCGCGCGCTCCACCACGCCGGGACGCACGTCCTCGAGCCACTCGTTGAGCCCCTCGAGCACGATGTCGAGGTCGCAGGAGAGCTGCCCCGCGTCGTCGATGTTGCCGATGATCTCCTCGCCCACCCGGAGCTTCCGCTCGGGGAGGGCCAGGAGGCGCAGCTGCTCCAGGAGGTGGTCGTGGAGGTCGTGGCTCTCGACGGGGGTCGGCTCGTAGTACTCCTTGGGCTCGTACTCGGGACGGCGACCCCCGGCGACCTGGAAGCCGTCCATGAGGATCTCCTCCCAGTCGACCTCGTTGTCCCCCATGGGGTCGTCGGCCACGTCCTCCTTGAGCTCGACCTCCCGCTCGACGTCCGCCTCGCTCATCTCCAGGAAGGGGTTCTCCGCCATCTCCTCCTTCAGGTGCTGCTGGAGGTCCAGCAGGGGCATGTAGAGCAACTCCATCGCCTGATACAGGCGAGGGTTGATCCGCATCTCCTGCCGGAGCTCGGTGCTCTGGAAGAGCTTGGCGTTGAACTGGTTCACATATCTCTCCTGAAGACCGCGGCGTCAGCCGTCGGCCTGAACGGTCTAACCGACCGGAGCCGACTCCGGTCGGGGGTAACGGCTGCGCATGCGGGCGGTCAGGCTCGGCCCGAGGTAGATCTCCGCGACCTCCTCGTTCCACACCAGCTCGGAGACGGTCCCGCTGACGCGGATTCGCCCCTCGTACATGATGTAGGCCCGATCCACGATCTCCAGCGTCTGCTCCACGTTGTGGTCCGAGATGATCACCCCGATGTTCCGGCTCTTGAGCCCCCGCACGATCTGCTGGATGTCGTTGACCGCGATGGGATCGATCCCCGCGAAGGGCTCGTCGAGGAGCATGAACTTCGGTCGCTGCACCAACGCCCGGGTGATCTCCAGGCGCCGGCGCTCACCTCCCGAGAGGGCATAGGCCTTGCTGCGACGCAGTCCCTCGAGGCTCAGCTCCTGCAGGAGTTGTTCCAACCTGGATTTTTCCTCGTCCCGCGGGAGGTTCAGCGTCTCCAGGATGGCGAGGACGTTCTCCTCCACCGTGAGCTTCCGGAACACCGACGGCTCCTGCGCGAGATACCCCACGCCCCTGCGGGCGCGCTTGAACATCGGCACCCCCGTCAGGTCCTGTCCGTCGAGGTAGACCTTCCCGTCGTTGGGGGGGATCAGCCCCACCATCATGTAGAAGGTGGTGGTCTTCCCCGCCCCGTTGGGACCGAGGAGCCCGACGATCTGCCCCTGGGCCACGGAGATGTCCACGTCGTTCACCACGGTCCGGCGCCGGTACACCTTGGTGAGGCCCTCGCCCCAGAGACGGCTCCCGCCCTCCACCTCGGCCAGCGAGGAGCCCGGGGCGGGCCCCGATCCGTAGGCCGCGCCGCGGCGTGCCTCGAGCTCCTGCACCACGGCCTCGAGCTCGGCCACCACGGTCTCCCGCCGCCCTGCCACGGCCTGGCACAGCTCGTCGTCCAGGACGAGGGACTCCCAGCCCTCGCCGGCGGGCTCCCGGCGGACGACCCCGGCCGTCTCCAGGGGCGGGAGGACCCGCTCCTCGAGGAAGGTCCCCAGGTTCTCCGCCTCGCTGCCCAGCATGGCGGCCCCGTGCCCGCCCAGGTCGTCCAGGATGTGGCCCAGCTCGTCCCGCACCGCCGCCATCCATCGGCCGCGCTCGGCTCGCCCGGCGTCGTCCGTGACCCGGATCACCTCCACGAGGCCGGCGAGGACCGAGAGCTCGGTGGGTTCGAAGGAGCGGGCGAGCTCCATGAGCTCCTGGTGCGTCATGGGGTCCTCCTGGACCGGTACGGTTCGCGGCGCGGCTCGCCGGAGGGATCGAGGCCCGCGGCGGATCCCGGCCCGCCCCGGTCGTCCGAGGGCGGGCCGGGCTCGGCGGGGCGGGCGGAGATCCCGGGGGGCGTGTCGCCGGCGGGCGGGACGGGAACGGTGTCCGCCGGGACCGCCAGGGAGTCCCCCGCGGCCCGACGCTGCACCGGCTCCAGGTGGTACCCCCGGGTGGCCCCCTCGACCTCCATGCGCTCCACCTGGCCCTCCCGGAGCGCGATGGTGATCCGCGTGCCGGTGACGTAGTGCACGGCCGGCGGGTCCACCCCCGCACGGGACGTGCTGTCGGTGGGGAGGAGCCGGTAGAGGGAGCGGGCCGATCCCGCGGCGACGAGCTCCTCCAGGACGTATTCGTCCTCGCCGGTGCCCTGCCCCTCCGCCGTGGGGGTGGCGGCGGTGTCGGCGCGTCCGAAGACGGCCACGATGGTGTCGCCGTCGATCCAGTCCCGCCGGGCCACGTCGGGGAGTTCGGGGACGTTGAGGGAATCCCGGGCGGTGGACTCACCCCGGGCGGCGCCCACCGCGAAGATCCGGTCCAGCCGCTGGGCGGGGGCCCGGACGTCCACCGAGTCGGCGGTGAGGACGAAGTCCTCGGCCGTCGCGACCGGACGGGCGGAGAGGGCCTCCGCGTCGCCCGCGTTCACCCGGGCGATGGCCTCGGCGTCCATGGGGACGGCCACCAGGCGGTCCAGCACGCCCTCGGCGAGGAAGAGGTGGATCACCGGGGCGTCCAGGCGGATCTCCTCGCCGGTGAGGACGGCCTGGCGCCGCGCCGTGACCTCCCGGACGTCGCCAGTGGGGAGGTCCAGCACGATCTCCTCGCCGGCCAGGTCGTAGGTGGAGCCGTCGACCCGGGCGTTCCGCTCCAGGAGGAGGTGGCCCACGGCCTGGTCGTACTCGGCCCGCTGGGCCGTGGCGTGGAGCGAGTCCCGGTCGATCACGGCGTTGCCCGTGGCCTCGAAGTACGACTCGCCCACGAGGTGGAGCCGGTCCGCGACGACCAGGTAGGGCGTGGGCGGCGTGGTGTCGGCGGGGGGCGCGGGGAGACGGGCCGTGGAATCGGCCGGGAGGCTGTCCGCGGGCGCCGCCATGGCCGAATCGGCCGCCAGGCTGTCCGCGGGCGTCGT
>CAZMTA010000011.1:88584-121904 GCA_964569085.1 uncultured Gemmatimonadaceae bacterium
TGTCCGCGGGCGCCGCCATGGCCGAATCGGCCGCCAGGCTGTCCGCGGGCGTCGTCCCCGCGGTGTCCACCGCCGGGCGCACGAAGAGGGTGGCCCGGGGCCGGACGCCGTCGGGGCCGGTGGTCACCGTCAGCTCGTCGCGCGGCCGGAAGTCGGTGGCGCGCAGGAGCACCAGGTCGCCGTTCTCGATGATGGAACCGTCGTCCCGGTCCTCCAGGCGGACCTCACCCGTGGCGCTCAGGCGCCCCGTGGAGGGGAAGTACCGCGCCTCCTGCGCCTCCAGGATGCGCGTCCCGTCCCGGAAGACCACGTCCCCCAGGAGGTGGGTCATGTCCTGGGTGGAGTACGAGATGGCCGAGTCGGCCACGATGCGCACGCCGTCGGGGCACCCGATCCGCGGGCTCCCCAGGTACGAGATCGTCCCTCCCCCGGCCAGGGTGATCATGTTGAAGCTCCGGGTGCCGTCCAGGAACTCGCACGAGGCGTTCTGGGCGCCCACCGGAGCCGGAAGGAGGGCCAGGAGGACCGCCGTCGCCGCCACGAGCGGGCCCAGGAGGGCCGGCGCGCCGGGGAACGGGACGGAGGAAGGAGGACGGTGCATGGTCGGCTCAGCGGCCCACGCCGCCCAGGGAGCCCCGGGGGTTCGCGATCCGGATGTCCCGGAAGTTCAGGTCGGACTCGAACGCCGACCCGCGGGTCACCCGCCCGCCGGGGAGGGTCTGCACCGTGGCCGAGTCGCTCCAGATCCGGTCCCGGCTGGGGTCGTAGTGGAGTTCGGCGGTCTCGATCCGCCGGCCGTCGGAGTGGACCACCAGGACCACGTTCCCACGAGCCACCATGCGCTCGGTGTCCTCGTCCAGGGTGCCCCGGTCCGCCGTGACCGTCGCACGGGCCCGCCCGTCCTCCTCGTAGAGCACGAGCTGCATGCCCCGCATGCGCACCTCCGCCGAGTCCACGAAGGCGTAGGCCGTGTCGGCCTGGACGCGGCCCTCGCGGATGCCCTGCGCGGTGAGGAAGCTGACCATCCCGTAGTAGACGTTGTCGGCGCCCAGCTCCGTGAGCTCGGGGTCCGCCACGGGCGCCCGGGTGGGCTCGTCGCAGGCGGTGGCCACCAGGGCGACGCCCACGACGGCCAGGACGGTCAAGACGTTGCGATGCTTGCTCATACGGCTCCTGACCTCATGAGGTCGTGGAGGTGCACGATGCCCCGGAGGCGGTCCTCCTCGTCGACGACGGGGAGGGCCATGATCCCGTACCGCTCCATGCGGCGCACGGCGGCGGAGGCCAGCTCGTCGGGCTCGGCCACCTTGGGATCCCGGGTCATGACATCGGACACCGGGCGGGTCAGGAAGTTCGGGTCCCGCTCCATGAGGCGGGTGAGGTCCCCGGCGGTGAGGACGCCCACCAGGCGCTCGCCGCCGTCCAGGACCGGCACGGTGCCCCGCATCTCGGCCAGGGGGACGATGCAGTCCCGGATCTCGACGCCCTCCCCCACCGACGGGTACGCGTCGGCCACCATCACGTCCCGCACCCGCAGGGTGAGCTTCCGCCCCAGCGACCCGCCGGGATGGAGGACCGCGAAGTCCTCCTCCTGGAAGCCCTTGAGCTGGAGGACCACCACGGCCAGGGCGTCGCCCATGGCCAGGGTGGCCGTGGTGGACGACGTGGGCGCCAGGTCCATGGGGCACGCCTCCTCCTCCACCGAGCAGTCGAGGATCACCGTGGCGTGGCGGGCCAGCTCGGAGCCGGGCCGACCCGTCATCCCGATGATGGGGACCCCGAGGCGCACCAGGTACTCCATGAGGCCCGCCAGCTCCGAGGTCTCGCCGGACTTGGAGACCAGGATCGCCACGTCCCGCCGACCCACGATGCCCATGTCCCCGTGGAGGCTCTCCACCGGGTGGAGGTAGGTGGCCGGCGTGCCCGTGGAGGTCAGGGTGGCCGCGATCTTCCGCGCCACGTGACCGCTCTTGCCCAGGCCGCTCACGACGATCCGGCCCTCGGCGTCGGCCACCAGGCGGCACGCCGCCACGAACGCCTCGCCGAGGCGGTCCACCAGCGCCTCCACGGAGCGGGCCTCCAGGCGGAGGACCCTGCGGCCCTCGTCCAGGAGGGCCGTGGCGTCGGGGGCCTCGCTCACGCCTGGCTCCGCTCGGCGACGTAGCGCTCCACCACGCCCTCCAGCTCGCCCCGGGCGTGGAGGAGGGCCTCGCAGAACTCCCGGACGGCGCCGTGGCCGCCGCGACGCGTGCACCGCCAGTGGGCCGCCTCGGCGATGGCGGGCACGGCGTTGGCCACCGCGGCGCGGAGCCCCACGTGACGGAAGACCGCCATGTCCGGGAGGTCGTCGGCCAGGTAGCCCACCTCCTCCCACGTCACGCCCTCGCGCTCCATGATCTCCCGCACGACGGGGAGCTTCTGGGCGCCGGCGTCCTGGTGGCACTCGATCTCCAGCTCCCGGGCCCGGAGCTCGGTGGCCGGGGAGAGGCGGCCCGAGACCATCACGACCTCGATGCCCACCCACTGGAGGAACTTCATGCCCAGCCCGTCCTGGATGTCGAAGCGCTTCAGCTCCACGCGCTCCCCGGACTCGGTGGCCCCGATGTACACGCCGGCGTCGGTCAGGACGCCGTCCACGTCGAAGATGACGAGCTTCACGCGGCGGGCCCGCTCCGCCGGGAGCGCGGCGCCGCCCAAAGGGGTGGAGGCGCTCACGGCGCGGCCCCGGCTCCGGCGTGGAGCACGTCCCGCAGCGCCAGGACCTCCTCCAGCAGGGGGCGCATCATCTCCAGGGGCAGCATGTTGGTGCTGTCCGAGGGGGCCCGGGCCGGTTCGGGATGGGTCTCGAGGAAGAGCCCGTCGCACCCGGCGGCCACGGCGGCCCGGACCAGCGCCGGGATGTGCTCGGGATCGCCGCCGCTGGCTCCGTCCGCCTTCCCGGGGCGCTGGACCGAGTGGGTCCCGTCGAAGATCGCGGGCACGCCGCACGCCTCCCGGATCCGGGAGAAGGAGCGCATGTCCACGACCAGGTTCCCGTAGCCGAAGAACGTCCCCCGCTCGGTGACCGTCACCTCCGCGGCCCCGGACTCGGTGGCCTTGTGGACCGCGGCGGCCATCTCCTCGGGGGCCATCCACTGCCCCTTCTTGAGGTTCACCGCGCGGCCGGTCTCCCCGGCGGCCACCACCAGATCCGTCTGGCGGCAGAGGAACGCGGGGATCTGAAGGACGTCCACCACCCGGCCCGCCGCCTCGGCCTGTCCCGGCTCGTGGACGTCGGTGACCAGCGGAAGGCCCGTCTCCCCCTTCACCCGGCGGAGGCGCTCGAGTCCGTCCTCGAGCCCCGGGCCCCGGGGGGCCGACAGCTTGGAGCGGTTCGCCTTGTCGAAGGAGGCCTTGAACACCACCGGGAGGTCCAGCTCGTCGGCCAGGCGCGCCAACGCCCGGGCCACGGTGAGGTTCAGCTCGTCGCCCTCCAGGACGCAGGGTCCCGCCAGGAGCGTGAAGCGCTCGAACACCGCCGCCTCACACGCCGGAGGACGAAGTGGGCGCGGGCACCTCGCCGGCGCGGTCCGACCCGGTCCCGGCGCCCTCCCGGGCGTACCGGGAGGCGGCCTCGACGAACGAGGCGAAGAGCGGGTGCGGGCGCAGCGGGCGGCTCTTCAGCTCGGGGTGGAACTGGCCGGCCACGAACCAGGGGTGGTCCGTCACCTCGACCATCTCCACCAGGCCGCCGTCGGGGGACGTCCCCGAGATCGTGAGCCCGTTCTCCTCCAGCAGGTCCCGGTAGTGGTTGTTCACCTCGAACCGGTGCCGGTGGCGCTCGCTGATCTCCTCGGCGTCGTAGATGGCCCGGGCCCGGGAACCCTCCTTCAGGGCGCACGGATACGCGCCCAGGCGCATGGTCCCGCCCTTGGTGGTGACCTGGAGCTGGGAGTCCAGGAGGCAGATGACCGGGTCGGAGGCGTCCTCGGCGAACTCGGAGGAGTGGGACTCCTCCAGCCCGCAGACGTTGCGCGCGTACTCGATCACGGCGCACTGGAGCCCGAGGCAGATCCCGAAGAAGGGCAGCCCGTTCTCCCGGGCCCAGCGGATGGCCTCGAGCATCCCCTCCACGCCCCGGGGGCCGAAGCCGCCGGGGATGAGGAGGCCGTCGTACTCCTGGAGGAGCTCCACGCCCTCGCCTTCCTCGAACTGCTCCGAGGAGAGCCAGGCGATGTCCACGCCCACGTCGTTGGCGATGCCGCCGTGGATCAGCGCCTCCTGGATGGACTTGTAGGAGTCCACCAGGGCCGTGTACTTCCCCACGACCGCGATCTTCACCGAGCCCTCGCGGGGCTCCTTGACCCGGTGCACCATCTCGACCCAGGAGGCCATGTCGGGCTCGGGCAGGTCGAGGCCCAGGCGCTCGAGGATGACGTTGTCCAGGTTCTGGCTCTGGAGCTGGAGGGGGACCTCGTAGATGGTCTCCACGTCCCGGGCCTCGATGACCCCCTCCAGGTCCACGTTGGTGAACAGCGCGATCTTGCGGCGGATCTCGTCGGAGAGGGGGTGCTCGGTGCGGCACACCACGACCTGGGGCTGGATCCCGATCTCCATGAGCTCGCGCACCGAGTGCTGCGTCGGCTTGGTCTTGAGCTCGCCGGCGGCGGCGATGTAGGGCACCAGCGTCAGGTGGACGAAGATGGCGTTCTCCTTGCCCACGTCCACGCGGAACTGGCGGATGGCCTCCAGGAACGGGAGCGACTCGATGTCGCCCACCGTGCCGCCGATCTCGGTGATCACCACGTCGTGGTCCGGAGCCAGGCGCCGGATGGCCGACTTGATCTCGTCGGTGATGTGGGGGATGACCTGGACGGTGGAGCCCAGGTAGTCCCCGCGCCGCTCCTTGGAGATGACGTTCTGGTAGACGCGTCCGGTGGTGATGTTGTTGCTCTGGGAGAGCGACGCGTCGATGAAGCGCTCGTAGTGCCCCAGGTCCAGGTCGGTCTCGGCCCCGTCGTCGGTGACGAAGACCTCCCCGTGCTGGAAGGGGGAGAGCGTCCCCGGATCCACGTTGATGTAGGGATCGAACTTCTGCAGGGTCACCCGGAGGCCCCGGGCCTTGAGAAGCCGGCCCACCGACGCAGCGGCGATCCCCTTCCCCAGCGACGACACCACGCCGCCGGTGACGAAGATGTACTTGGTGGGCCGCTTCTGGGATTCGTTCATCGTCTCGGTCATGCGAGGCTCGTCCTCCCCATCTCACTGAGCTTTTCTTCCATCCGAACCGCGTCGGCGGGGGTGTCCACCCCCGGGTCCGCCGCGCCGACCACCGCCACCCCGATCCTCAGCCCCGCTTCCAGCGGGCGGAGCTGCTCCAGCATCTCCAGCTTCTCCAGCGGCGACGGCGCCAGCGCCACCCAGTTCTCCAGCGCCTCGCGGTCGTACGCGTAGATCCCGATGTGGCGGAGGAACGGGGCCCGCTCCAGGTCCTCCGGCTCCGGCTTCCCGTCCCGCTTGTAGGGGATGCCGGCCCGGCTGAAGTAGAGCGCCCGCCCCGAGGCCGCCCGCGCGACCTTCACCACCGAGGGGTCCTTGCGGGCCTCCTCGTCCAGGACCGGGGTGGCGCAGGTTCCCACCTGCCACGCCCCGCCCCGCACCAGCTCGATGGCCGCCTCCAGGTGGCTCTCCTTCAGGAGCGGCTCGTCCCCCTGGATGTTCGCCACGACGCCGTAGTCACGGTACTCCGGCCGGGCGGCCACCTCGGCCACCCGGTCCGTCCCCGAAGGATGCTCCCGCGACGTCATCTCCACCGGGGCACCCAGCCGCCGGCACACCTCCGCGACCTCCTCCGAGTCGGTGGCGACCACGGCCCGGTCCAGCACGGCCATGCCCTCCACGCGCCGCCAGACCCATTCGATGAGGGGGCGGCCGAGGAGCGGGTAGAGGGGCTTGTCGGGGAGGCGGGTGGAGGCGAGCCGGGCGGGAACGATGCCCAGGACGCGGGTGCTCACGGCGCCCTCGAGGGGCGAAACTGGCGCGTTACATATGCAAAATTCACGCCAGGAAAGGTACCCGTCGGCGGGGGGGAGGGTCAACCGCGAGCGGCTCGTTCCTCGGCGGGTGGCGGGCCCCGACGCGGGGGGTCCGGCGCCGGCCCCCTCAGAGGGCCAGGAAGTTGGCCAGGATCCGCGCGCCGTGCTCGCTGAAGAGGGACTCGGGGTGGAACTGCACGCCCCAGAGCGGCAGCGTCCGGTGGCGCATGGCCTGGACCTCGCCGGCGTCGGCGTCGTCCGTGCTCCACGCCACCGGCTCGAGCTCCCCGGGCAGGGCCTGGTCGTCGGTCACCAGGGAGTGGTACCGCGTCACCGTGAAGGGGGACGGGACGCCCTGGAAGAGCCCCTCCCCCCCGTGCCGCACCGAGCCCGTCTTGCCGTGCATGAGGCGCCGCGCCCGGACCGTCCGACCCCCGAAGGCCTCGCCCAGGCTCTGGTGGCCCAGGCACACCCCCAGCATGGGGACGCCTTCCCCGCCCAGGGTCCGGAAGGCCTCGACGCTGACCCCGGCCTCGGCGGGCGTGCACGGCCCGGGCGAGACGACGACCCGCTCGGGGCCCATGGCCGCCAGCTCCTCCACCGTCCGCTGGTCGTTGCGCACCACCACGGGACGTTCGCCCAGGTCCCCCAGGAGCTGGACCAGGTTGAACGTGAAGGAATCGTAGTTGTCGATGACCAGGAGCACGGCGTTCGCGGGGTCCGGGAAGCGTCGGCGGGACGGGCGGCCCCGAATCTAGTGGGGTCCCGCGGAACGCGTCGAGGCGGGGCCGGAGAGCCCCGGGCGCCCCGCGACCCGCTCCGCCCGCGAAGGAGGGCGCGCCGCGGCCCGTAGTCCTGTTAGCTTGTCCCCACTTCGGATCGCGTCCTCCTGGAGCCCCGGTGTACTCCCGCTGCCTCGTCTGCTCGACCCCCTTCCCCGCCAACGAGTCCCTGGAGCACATGCCCCGGGGGCGCAGGGTGGCCTTCGACCCCGGTCGCGGCCGGCTCTGGGCCGTGTGCGAGGCGTGCCGGCGCTGGTCCCTGGTGCCCCTGGAAGACCGCTGGGAGGCGCTGGAGGAGCTGGAGAAGGTGGTGGTGGACGAGGCCAGCCTCCTCTCCCAGACGGACAACATCGCCCTTCTGCGGGCCCGGAACCTGGAGATCGTCCGGGTGGGCCGGGCACGCCTCGACGAGCAGGCGTGGTGGCGGTACGGGCGCGAGCTCCAGTCCCGGCGGCAGAGCTACAGGAAGCTCTCCCTCGCGGGCGGCGTCGCCGCCGGGGCGGTCGCCCTGGGTGGTTGGGCCACCGGAGGGATGACCCTGATCGGCATGTGGTTCATCGTGGGCCACGCCCCCGACTCCCTGGCCGACGGCGTCCGCTGGCTGCGCTTCGGGTCGTCGGCGTGGCGGGGCGAGAGCACCTGTGGAGCCTGCGGCCACGTCTTCCGGGCCGTCCAGTACCGGGACCGAGGTGCGCTGGGTCTCCTCCCCGGCGCCGAGCCGGGCCAGGTCGAGGTGGTCCAGCGCTGCCCCCGCTGCGGCGTCTACCGGGACGGCGGGCTGCACCTCAGGGGCGAGGAGGCGGAGCGCACGCTCCGGCGGGTCCTGGCCTACCACCACTTCCAGGGGGCCTCGGAGCGTCGGGTCCGCTCCGCGTCCCGGCTCATCCAGGAGGCCGGCACGCCCCAGGACCTCACGCGGATCGTCGTGAAGGAGGGCCGCCGCCTGGGCGACCTCCAGCGGACCGGCGCCATCGCCCTGGAGATCGCGGCCAACGAGTCCGCCGAGCAGCACCTCCTGGAGCTGGAGCTCGCCGAGCTCGAGGCCCACTGGAGGCGGGAGGAGGAGCTGGCCTCCATCGTGGACGGCGAGCTCACCCCCATGCCCCTCCTCGAGACGCTGCGGCGGAAGGTCGCGGGCCAGGGTTGAACGCGCTCCTCCGGTTCCCGCTGCCGTACCTCACCGCCCTCCTCGCCTTCGTGGCGGCGGGGTGCGACGCCCCCCGCCCCTCCGGCTCCGGCGGGGCCGAGCTCGTGGCCACCGTCTTTCCGGTCGCGGACCTCCTGGCCCGGGTGGCGGGCCCCGGGGTGGAGGTCGCCACCCTCCTGCCCCCCCGGGCGTCGCCGTCCACCTGGGAGGCCACCCCGGCCCAGATCCGCACGCTGGGGGGCGCCCGGGGCGTGGTCTCCGTGGGCGCCGGCCTCGACGCGTGGGTGGACGGCCTGGTGCCCGACGACGGGGTGCGCCGCCTGCGGCTGACCGACGGGATGGACCTCCTCCACGGCGGCCACGACCACGCCCGGGGCGCCGCGGACGACGCCGAGGGCGGCGACCCCCACGTCTGGCTCGACCCCCTCCTGGTGCGGGACGAGGTCCTCCCCCGCCTGACGGCCTTCGTGGGCGCGCTCTACCCCGACTCTGCGGCGGCCGTGGCGCGGCGGGCCTCGGCGCTGGCCGACTCGCTCACGGCGCTGGACGGGGCGATCCGGGCGACGCTGGCCGAGGCCGGGGGACGCCGCTTCGTGTCGACCCACGACGCCTGGGGCTACTTCGCCCGGGCGTACGGGCTGGAATCGGTGGGGAGCGTCTACGAGCGCCCCGGCCACGAGCCGTCGGCCCGGGGGCTCGCGGGGCTCGTGCGCCGGGCCCGGGAGGCGGGGATCCCCTCGGTCCTGGCCGAGCCCCAGCTCGCCTCCACCGCCGCCGAGGCGCTGGCCGCCGAGCTGGGCGCGGGGGTGACGGTGGTGGACCCGCTGGGCGGTCCGGGGCTCGACGAGAGGGACGGATACCTGGCCCTCATGCGCTTCAACGCCCGGGCCTTCCGGGAGGGGCTCGGTGGGGACGCGGTGCCGTCCGGGGACGGCTCTTCCGACGGGGAGGCCGGTCATGACCGCTGACCCCGGCACGACGGCCCCGGTCGGCGACGCCTCCGGCCCGGCCGTCCTCCTGGAGGACGTGTCGGCGAGCTACCGGAGCCAGCCGGCGCTCCGCGACGTCTCCTTCCAGGTGCCCCACGGCAGCTTCGCGGCCCTCATCGGCCCCAACGGCGCCGGGAAGAGCACGCTCCTGAAGGTCCTCCTGGGGCTGCGCGAGCCCGACGCGGGCCACGTGGAGGTGCTGGGCGCCGCGCCCGGGGACGCCGGGGTGGGCATCGGCTACGTGCCCCAGCGGGTGGTCCTCCCCCGGGGCTTCCCCATCTCGGCGCTGGAGGTGGTGCTCATGGGGCGCTACCGCCTCATCGGACCCGGGCGGCGGCCCGGGCGCGAGGACCGGGAGCGGGCCCGGGACGCCCTGGCCCAGGTGCAGATGGAGGACGCCGCGAGCCGGCGCTTCCAGGACCTCTCCGGCGGGCAGCAGCAGCGGGTCCTCATCGCCCGGGCCCTGGCCGGCGACCCCCGGCTCCTCCTCCTGGACGAGCCCACCGCGGGGCTGGACTCGGGCGCCCGGGCCCGCTTCTACGCCATGGTGTGCGACCTCCAGCACGCCCGGGGGCTGACGCTCCTGTGCGCCACCCACGACCTCGACGTCGTGGGGGACCACGCCGACCATCTGGTCCTCCTGGACCGCACCGTCCTCCTCCAGGGCTCCCCCGCCCAGGTCCTGGAGAGCGGCGCCCTGGGTCGGGCCTACCCGGTTCCCGTGGACCACGACCACGGGCGGGCGCACCGCCACGACGGCGGCGAGCCGCGCCCATGAGCGAGTTCCTGGCCTACGGCTTCGTGCAGCGCGCGCTCCTGACCGGGGCCTTCCTGGGCGTGACGTGCGCCGTGCTGGCCTTCTTCGTCGTGCTGCGGCGGATGGCCTTCGTGGGCGTCGGCCTCAGCCACGCCGCCCTGGGAGGCGTGGCGCTGGGCGTCGTCCTGGGGGTGGAGCCCCTGCTGGCCGCCGCGGTCTTCACCACCCTCGTGGCATGGGTCATCGGGTGGCTGGGCGGCCGGGGCGAGCTGTCCGAGGACACGGCCATCGGGGTCTTCTTCCCCACGGCCATGGCGCTGGGCGTCATCCTCATCAGCCTCTCGCCGGAGTACCGCCAGGACCTCCTGGGCTACCTCTTCGGCAACATCCTCTCGGTCCGCCCCGAGGAGGTCGTGCCCATGGCCGCCCTGAGCCTGGTGACGCTGGGAGCGCTGGGCTGGTGGTTCAAGGAGCTCCTCTACATGGGCGTCGACGAGGAGGCGGCCCGGGCGTCGGGGATCCCGGTGGGGCGGCTCCGCTTCCTCCTCCTGACCCTCCTGGCGGTGACCATCGTGGCCGCCATGCGCCTGGTGGGGATCGTCCTGGTCTCCGCCTTCCTGGTCATCCCGGCCGCCACCGGCCAGGCGCTGGCCCGCTCCCTCCGGGGGATGATGGCGCTCTCGGTGACCTCGGCGCTGGCGGCGGTGGCCGGCGGGCTCTGGCTGTCCTGGATGTGGGACCTGCCGTCGGGCGCCTCCATCGTCATGGTCTCCGCGGCCCTCTTCTTCCTGGCCGTGGGCCTCGGGCGACTCCGGGGCTAGGAGCGGCGGCCCGGGGCCCGGCCCGCCCTAGTAGTCCACGGGCCTCAGGTAGAACGCCCCGATGGCGCTGGAGGAGAGCACGGCCACGGTGGGAAGCTCCCGCTTCCAGTGGGTGGAGTGGAGCCGCCGGGCCACCAGGGCGACCTCGTCCTCGTCGAAGCCCATGGCCACCAGCTCCTCGGGCCGGTGCCCGCCCACGAGGCCGTGGAGGATGGGGTCGGCGTCGTGGTACCCGATCCCGATCTCGTCCTCGTCGGTGACCCCCTTCACCAGGTCCGCCGTGGCCGGCTTGTCCACGATCTCGTCGGGCACGCCCAGGTGCCGCGCCAGGGCCCACACCTGGGTCTTGAAGAGGTCGCCCAGGGGGTTGATGGGCGGCGAGTCGTCGGCGTGCCAGGTGAAGTAGCCCAGGAGCCGCTCGCTCTTGTTCCCGGTGCCCAGGGGGAGCGCCCGGAGCTTCGCGGACTGGTCGAAGAGGATGACGGCCCGGAGGCGGGCCATGAGGTTCCCCTTCCGCAGCGGCGTCGCGTCGGGCTCGTGCTCCTCCACGTACCGGTCCACCGGCCCGGTGATCTCGATGGTGCGGGCACGGGCGCCGGTCTCCTCCAGCACCAGGGCGGCGTGGTCCAGGCTCTCCTGGCTGGAGGCCCTGTACGGGAGGCGGAAGCCGTAGACGTTCTCCGGCCCCAGCGCCTCGCAGGCCAGGTAGAGGGAGACGGCCGAGTCCACGCCCCCGGAGACGCCCACCACCGCCCGCTGGAACCCCCGGCGGCGCTGGTACTCCTCCCGGATGAACTCCACCAGCGTCCGACGCACCAGCTCCAGGTCCAGCGCCAGCGGGTCCGCTCCGCCGGTCGCCGGGACCGAGGCCGGCGGGAGGGGGATGCCGGAGCCCTCGCGCCCGCCCAGGGCCCGGGGCGGGTCCGGACGGAGAGGCTCCCCCTCCTCGTCTCCCTCGGTCTCCATGGCGGCCACGGGGGGGAGCGAGCGCTCGAGGTGGGGCAGCATCTTCTCCAGGTCGGCGAGGAGCGGCGAGGCCACCCGGGCCCGGTCGATGGCGCGGGGGTCCAGCGCCACCCGCGTGACCCCTTCGTCCAGGAGGGGCCCTTCCGCCAGGACCTCCCCGTCGGGACCGACGGCCAGCGACCCTCCCGGGAAGACCTTCCCCCCTTCGGAGCCCACGAGCTGGGACACGACGACGAACACCCCGTGCTCCTCGGCGGCCCCCCGGGCCAGGCGCTCCCACCGCCCCAGGTTGGCCGGACGGCCCTCGGGGGTGGGACCGAAGTCCCGGGCCGGCGAGGCGCTGACCACCACGAGGAGCTCGGCGCCGCCCAGCGCCAGGATCGTGTGGGAGAGCGAGTGCCACATCTCCTCGCAGACGAGGAGCCCCACCCGGCCGAAGCGGGTGTCGAAGGCCCGGAGCTCGGTGCCCGACTCCACGAAGCGGTCCTCGTCGAAGACCCCGTACGTGGGGAGGAAGAGCTTGCGGTGGACGTGGCGCACCGTCCACGCGCCGTCCTCGGGCGTGAGCCACGCCGCGCTGTTGTAGAGTCGGCGGCGCCACCGCTCGTAGAAGCCCAGCGCCACGTCCGGCGCGTCGTCGGGCGGGGTTCCCAGGAGCGCGGCCAGGCGCTCGGCCGGGACCGCCACCTCGTCCACGCCTCCCTCGAGGAAGTAGCCGGAGAGGACGCTCTCCGGGAACACCACGACGTCGGCGGCGCCGGCCTCCTCCGCGACGACGCGGCGGACGCCCTCGGCGTTGGCGTGGAGGTCGGCCTTCCGGGGCTTGAACTGGGCCAGCGAGACCCGCAGGGGCGGCTGGGCGGGATGGGGCATCGTCACGCTCGGCGGCGTCCGGGTGGGAGGAAGCTCGGGTCGGGGTCTGGTGGGTACCCCGGGGACCGACCTAAGGTACGGTGCGTCGGGGCCCTCCGCAGAGGGCCCGGCCCGCCGGGGCGGATCGGAACGAGCCTCCCGCCCGCGGTGTTGAAGAGTCGAATCGAGCGGCGGGGGGGTGCGGATCCCCCGGTCCTCCACCGAGCCGCCCCCCTGTCCGAGCCGAGAAGCCGAATGAGACGTCTGCTCCCCACCGTCACCCTCGCCCTCGCCCTCTCCGCCTCCCTTCCCGCGTGGACGCCCGCCCCGCTGGGCGCGCAGGCCACCCGGTCGGGGGAGAGCCAGGCCGAGGAGGCCGACGTCTTCATGGGCGCCCTCCAGGCGATCTCCCGGATGCACCAGAACGCCGCCACGGACTCGGCGCTCTGGGAGGCGGCGCTGGACGGGATGATCGAGTCGCTCAACGACCCCTACGCCACCGTGTTCACCCCCACGGAGGTGGAGGCCTGGGAGGAGGAGACCACCGGGAACTACTCGGGCATCGGGCTCCAGATCACCGAGCTCAACGACGAGGTGACGGTGACGGCGGTCTTCCGGAGCACCCCCGCCCAGGAGGTGGGGCTCCAGGTGGGCGACGTCATCGTGGGCGTCAACGACAACGACGCGTCCGGATGGACCACGGCCATGGCCGCCGACTCGATCCGCGGCCCCGTGGGCTCCGAGGTCACGGTCCACATGAAGCGCCCCGGCTACTCCGAGCCCATCTCCTTCGACATCCGCCGCGCCAACGTCCACGTCCCCGCGGTGAACTACGGGGTCCTGGAGGGCAACGTGGGCTACGCGGTCCTGGACCGGGTGGCCCGCAACGCCGCCCAGGAGATGGATCAGGCCCTCCGGGAGCTCGAGGACACCCGGGGCATCGTCATCGACCTGCGGCGGAACCCGGGGGGCTTCCTCGACGAGTCCCTCATGCTGGCGGACCTCTTCCTGGAGCCGGGCTCGACGCTGGCCAGCACCAGCCAGAGGATCGCCGGGGGAAGCCCGGACCAGACCACCTCCGAGTCGTACGAGGACCGGTGGCCGGTCCGGGTCCGGGACCTGCCCGTGGTCATCCTGGTGGATCGCTTCACCGCGTCGGGCGCCGAGATCCTGGCGGGCGCGCTCCAGGACTACGACCGCGCCCTCATCGTGGGCGAGCGGACGTTCGGCAAGGGCGTGGTGCAGACCGTGATGCGGCTCCCCCACGGTCGGCGTCTGCGCTTCACCACCGGCGAATGGCAGACCCCCCTGGGCCGCTCGCTGCACCGTCCCCGGGACATGCAGATGCGCCCCATGGACGAGGACCTGGACACCTTCCCCCGGGTGACCACCGGCGAGGGCCGGACGCTGGTCGACGGCGGCGGGATCTTCCCGGACCTGGAGATCGAGTCCGACACCCTCACCACCGCCGAGCAGGAGCTCATCATCGCGGCCAACGAGGCCGAGTACAATCTGGGCCTCCGCCTGGCCGAGTTCTCCTTCGAGGAGGCCCGGAAGCTCCTGGAGGTCGACGCCTCCCCCCGCCTGGACGAGGAGGCCCTGGACGCCTTCATCGACCAGATGGTGTCCGAGGGGCTCCCCGCCGAGGCCGTGGCCGACGCCGAGGTCCGGGACTACCTGGCCTGGCGCGCCCGCGTCGGCATCGCCCAGCGCATGAACGACATCGGTCGCGAGGCCGACTTCCGGCTGGAGCGGGACCGGGTCCTGGCCGAGGCGGTCCGCCTCCTCGGGCAGGCCGCCACCCAGGCCGAGCTCTACCGCGCCGCCGACGCCGCCGAGACGGCGGCCCACCAGGGCGAGGACGCCCCCCGGGAGGGCGGCGGGCGCTGACCCTCCCCGCCCGGGTCACCGTCTTCGGCGGGACCGGGCTGGTGGGCGGACACCTGGTCCGCCTGCTGGCCGCCCGCCGCGAGGTGGAGGAGGTCCGGGCCCCGGTGCGCCGTCCGGTGCCCGCCTGGGATCGCCTGGAGGGCGTCCAGGCGGTGCGGGTGCACTTCGACGACCTCGCCTCCGGGGCGGACGCCTGGGCCGCCGAGGCGGTGTTCCTCTGCCTCGGCACCACCATCCGGAAGGCCGGGACACGGGACGCCTTCCGCCGGGTCGACTTCCACTACACGGTGGAGGCGGCCCGCCTGGCCGCCGCCCACGGCGCCCGGGACGCCTTCCTGGTGAGCTCCGTGGGGGCGGACGCCGACTCCCGGCTGTTCTACCCCCGGGTGAAGGGGGAGACCGAGGCGGCCGTGGGCGCCCTTCCCTTCCGCAGCGTCCACCTCGTGCGGCCGGCCCTCCTCCTGGGCGAGCGGGACGAGATCCGGGTGGCCGAGTCCCTGGGAAGGCTCGTGGGGTCGGTGCTGGGCCCGCTCATGGTGGGGCCGCTGCGCCGCCATCGCCCGATCCGCGCCGAGGACGTGGCGGGGGCCATGGTGGCCCTTGCCGGGGATCCCGGCGAGGGCGTGCGGGTCCACGAGTCGGAGGAGCTCCGGGACCGGGCGGCCGACGCGGCCTGAGCCCCGGCCTCCCCGCCGGATCCGGGCGCAGGCCCCCCTACTTCCCCCGGGGGTGGTGCGCCCGGTGCATGTCCCGGAGGTAGCGCCGGTCCACGTGGGTGTAGATCTGCGTCGTGGAGATGTCGGCGTGGCCGAGGAGCTCCTGGACCGCCGCCAGGTCCGCGCCCCCTTCCAGGAGGTGGGTGGCGAAGGTGTGGCGCAGGGTGTGGGGGGAGACCTTCCGCTCGATCCCCGCACGCTCCGCCGCCTTCTTCACCACGTTGAAGACCGACTGGCGTGAGAGGGGACGGCCCCGGGCCGTGAGGAAGACGCGCCCCTTCCCCCGGCCTCCCTCCAGCTCCGGACGGAGGTGGGTCAGGTACCGGCGGACGGCCCGCGCCGCCGGTCCGCCCACCGGGACCAGCCGCTCCTTGGAGCCCTTCCCGAAGACCGTCACGAACCCTTCGTCCAGGTCGAGCCCGGTCAGGGGGAGGTCCACCAGCTCCGACACCCGCATGCCGGTGGCGTAGAGGAGCTCCAGGATGGCCCGGTCCCGCCAGTGCAGGTCGTGGTCCGGGTCCACGGCCTCCAGCAGGGCCTCGACCTCCTCCCGGGACAGGTGGTCGGGGAGGGTCCGCCGCACCTTGGGGGACTCCAGCCGCTCGGTGGGGTCCTCCTCCAGGACGCCCTCGGCCAGGAGGAAGCCGAAGTAGGTCCGCACCGCCGACTGGGCCCGTCGGATGGAGGAGGCGGCCAGCCCCTGGTCCCGGAGGTGGTAGACCCAGTCCCGCAGGAGGCCGGCGTCCACGTCGCCCGGCCGCTTCACCCCCTTGGCCGCCAGGAAGTCCGTCCAGCGGTCCAGATCCCGGCCGTACGCGTCGAGGGTCCGATCCGAGAGGCCGCGCTCGAAGGCCAGGTAGTCCTGGAACTGCTCCAGACGGAAGGCGGGCTCATTCCTCATGATGATGCCTCGTCCGCCACCACCAGGCGGCCACGCCCGCCATCGCCAGGACCGCCACCGTCAGGAGGCCGGCGTTCACGTCGGAGAAGACCGCCCGGACCCGGGGGAGGTTGCGCCCCGCCACCACGCCCGCCCACACCAGCCCGCCGTACCAGACGGCGGAGGCGGCGGCGAGGGGGACCAGGACCGACACCCACCCCTGCCGGGAGACCCCGGCGAAGACCGGCACCACCGAGCGGAGGCCGGGGAGGAAGCGGGTGAAGAAGACGGCCACCGTCCCCCAGCGCCGGTAGAAGAGGCGCATCCGCTCCATCTGCCGGGGATTCAGCAGGCGTCGGCCCCACCCCGCCTCGAAGAAGGAACGGCCGTGGGTCCGCCCCACCACGTAGGTCCCCATGGCCGAGGCCACGTTGAGGAGCCAGGTGGAGAGGAAGACCCAGCGCGGATCCAGCGTCTCGCGGAGCGCCGCCAGGAACCCGCCCAGGAGGACGAAGGTGTCCGCCGGCACCGCGGGGACCACGTTCTCCAGGGCGGCGCCCAGCCCCAGGGCCAGGTACACCAGCACCGGGGGGAGCCCCCCGAGCCAGGCCACCACCTGCGTGACGCTGCTCACGACCGGCCGGCTCCGGACCCGCGGGGACGACGCATGGGCGCGCTCCTAGACCGGCAGGCCCTCGTCGCCGGCGCCCCAGTGGTCCTCGAAGCCCTGGACGGCGTCCACCAGCGCCACGGCGTGCACGGCCAGCCCCTCCCCCGCCCCGATCCAGCCCATCCCCTCGTTGGACTTCCCCTTCACCGAGACCCCGGCGGGGCCCACCCGGAGGATCTCCCCCAGGCGGGCACGCATGGCCTGCACCCAGGGTCCGATCTTCGGGCTCTCCGCCACCACCGTGACGTCCACGTTCACCACCTGGTAGCTCCGCTCCTCCAGGATCCGCACCGCGCGGCGGAGCAGGTCCATGGAGTCCGCGTCCTTCCAGGTGTCGTCGGAGGGCGGGAAGTGGCTCCCCACGTTGCCCGCCGCCACGGCGCCCAGGAGCGCGTCGATGACGGCGTGGGCCACCGCGTCGCCGTCGGAGTGGCCGGTGAGCCCGTCGTGGTCCGGGATCTCCACGCCCCCCAGGATCAGGGGGCGCCCCGCGGCGAAGCGGTGCGAGTCGTATCCGGTTCCGATCCTCAATGTCCCCTCCGTATGTCCAGACGGGGGGCGGCCCGTCCGGGCCGCCCCCCGCCGTGTTCGCTGGTCCCGCCGACCGTCCGGGGGCGGGGGTCCGGGCTCAGCCGTCCCAGCGCCGCAGCGCCAGGCACACGTTGTGGCCGCCGAAGCCGAAGGAGTTGGAGAGCGCCAGCTCGACGTCCCGCTCCACCGCGCCCTCGTGGGCGTAGTCGAGGTCGCAGGCCGGGTCGGCCTCCTCGAAGTTGATGGTGGGCGGGATCTTCCCCGTCTCCAGGACCTTGAGGACGATGAACGCCTCCAGGACGCCGGCGGCGCCCAGGAGGTGGCCCGTCATGGACTTGGTGGAGCCCATGACGATCTCGCGGGCCCGCTCGCCCAGGACCTCCTTGACCGCGTGGGTCTCGATGGCGTCGGCCATCGTGGAGGTGCCGTGGGCGTTCACGTAGTCCACGTCCGCCGCCTCGACCCCGGCCTCGGCCAGGGCGTGGCGCATGGCCTGCTGCGCTCCCCGCCCGTCCTCGGGCGGCGCGGTGATGTGGTACGCGTCCCCGGAGAGGCCGTAGCCCACCAGCTCCCCGAGGATCGTGGCGCCCCGGGCCCGGGCGTGCTCGAGCTCCTCCAGGATGAGCGCCCCGGAGCCCTCGCCGATGACGAAGCCGTCCCGGTTCAGGTCGAAGGGGCGGCTCGCCGTCTTGGGATCGTCGTTCCGGGTGGACATGGCCTTCATGGCCGCGAAGCCCGCCACGGTCATGGGGGTGATGGTGGCCTCGGTGCCCCCGGCGATCATCAGGTCGGCCGCGCCGTTCTGGATGTGGCGCATCCCGGCCCCGATGGCGTGCGCGCTGGATGCGCACGCCGACACGGTGGCGTAGTTGGGCCCCTGGAGATTCCACCGCATGCTGATCAGCCCGGCCGAGATGTCCGGGATGAACATGGGGATGAAGAACGGGCTCACCCGCCCCGGACCCGACTCCAGGAGCCGCTTGTGCTGCTCCTCGAAGGTCGCGATGCCGCCGATCCCGCTGCCGAACACCACGCCGAAGCGCTCCGGCGAGAGATCGCCGGGCACCCCCTCGAGGCCGGCCGAGTCCATGGCCTGCACCGCCGCAGCCAGGGCGAACTGCGAGACCCGGTCGTAGCGCCGGGCCTCCTTGCGGTCCATGTAGTTCTCGGGCTCGAAGTCCTTCACCTCACACGCGATGCGCGTGGGGAAGTCCTCCGTGGCCTCGAACGCCCGGATCGTGTCGGCTCCGCTCACCCCCGCCAGGAGATTCTCCCAGGTGGTGGCGTTGTCGTTGCCCACGGGCGAGACGACGCCCGCACCCGTGACCACGACCCTGCGGGCCTGGCCCGCTCCGTTCCCGTCCGTCATACCGGTCCCGTACCCGCCGCGCTCGCTCAGCCCTGGTCTGCGTTCTTCTCGATGTAGGCGATGGCGTCGCCGACGGTGCGCATCTGCTCGGCGTCCTCGTCCGGGATGTCGATGCCGAACTCCTCCTCGAACGCCATCACGAGCTCCACCGTATCGAGGGAGTCGGCGCCCAGGTCCTCCACGAACGACGCGTCGTTCGTGACCTTCTCAGGCTCGACGCCCAGCTCGTTGATGATGATCTCCCGGACACGGCTCTCGGTGGCCTCGCTCATGATTCCTCCTTGGGGGTCACGCTGCTTGATCGAATTCGGTTCTGCGGATGGCGCGGACGACGTGGTCACATGACCATGCCGCCGTCCACCGCCACGGTCTGGCCGGTAATGTAGCGGGCATCGGGGCCCACGAGAAATCGAGCGACGCCGGCCACGTCCTCGGGCTCGCCCAGGTGCCCGAGGGGGATCAGCTGCTTCAGCCCCTCCACCTGGGAGTCGTTCAGCTCGTCCGTCATGTCGGTGCGGATGAATCCCGGGGCGATGGCGTTGCACCGCACGTCCCGGGAGGCCAGCTCCTTGGCCACGCTCTTGGTGAGGCCCAGGAGCCCCGCCTTGGAGGCGGCGTAGTTGGCCTGCCCCGCGTTTCCGGTGAGGCCCACCACCGACGTGATGTTCAGGATCGCACCCCGGCGCCGCTTCATCATGCCGCGAGTGACGGCACGGGTGAAGTTGAAGGCGCCCTTGAGGTTGGTGGCGATCACCTCATCGAATTCCTCGTCCTTCATGCGGAGGAGGATGTTGTCCCGGGTGATCCCGGCGTTGTTGACCAGGATGTCCACCGGACCCAGCGCCTCCTCCACCGCCGCCACGGCGTCCTTGGCGGCGTCGGGGTCGCCCACGTCGCAGGCCAGCCCCATGTGCCCGTCTCCGGGCAGCCCGGCGGCGGCCTCCTCGGCCCGGGCGCCGTTGCGCCCCAGGACGGCCACCCGGGCGCCGGCGTCCGCCAGGGCCTCGCTGATGGCCAGCCCGATCCCCCGGGAGCCCCCGGTGACCACGGCTACCTGTCCCTCCAGCTCCTTGCGGCTCACGTCACTTCTCCTCCAGCCAGGCGTCGATGTCGTCGGGCTCGCCCAGAGAGGTACACGCGGTCCCACGGGCGTTCCGTCGGTTGAGGCCGCAGAGCACCGAGCCCGGGCCGAGTTCCAGGAAGCGGTCCACCCCCTTCTCCGTCATGCAGGCCACCGAAGCGGCCCACCGCACCGGCGAGGTGAGCTGCGAGACCAGGAGATCCCGCGCCTCGTCCCCGCGGGTGACCGGGCGGGCGGTGACGTTGGAGATCACGGGGTAGGTCGGATCGTTGAAGGTCATGCCCTCCAGCGTCTTCCGCAGCCCGTCCGCCGCCGGCTCCATGAGGGGCGAGTGGAAGGCGCCGGAGACGTTCAGCGGGACCACGCGCTTGGCTCCGGCCTCCTTGACCTTCTCCATCCCCTCCCGCACCCCGGCCACGTCGCCGCTGATGACGATCTGGCCCTCGGAGTTGAAGTTGGCCGGGACGCACACGCCGGCGGTGACGCCGGCCAGCGCCTCCTCCAGCGCCTCGTCCCCCAGGCCCAGCACCGCGGCCATGGTGCCCTCGCGCGCCTCGCCGGCCTCGAACATCAGCTCGCCGCGGAGGCGGACGGCCTCCAGGGCGTCGGCGAACCCCAGGGTGCCGGCGGCCACGTGGGCGCTGAACTCCCCCAGGGAGTGCCCCGCGGCCAGCGCCGGGTCGTCCAGCTCGTCGGCCACGACGCGGAGCACGGCCACCGAATGGGCCAGGATGGCGGGCTGGGCGTTCTTCGTGGCGGTGAGCTCCTCCTCGGGTCCGTCGGCCATGAGGCCGGAGAGGGAGAAGCCCAGGAGGTCGTCGGCCTCCTCGAGGGTCCGGCGGGCGGCGTCGTGCCGCTCGGCCAGCGCCCGGGCCATGCCGACGGCCTGGGAGCCCTGGCCGGGAAAGAGTAGCGCGAGGCTCATGGGAGGGTCGTGGGAGGGAGGATCGGGTGGAGGTCCGGGCCGCGGCCCGGGATCAGAAGCGCCAGGTCATGGCACCCCAGGTCAGACCGCCTCCGAAGGCGGCGCTGAGGACCACGGAGCCGTCGCCGACGAGGCCCTGCTCCCGGGCCTCGTCCAGCGCCACCGGGATGGAGGCGGAGCTCATGTTGCCGTACCGGTCCAGGTTGATGAAGACCCGGTCCATGGAGATCCCGGCGTAGCGCGCCGTGGCCTCGATGATCCGGATGTTGGCCTGGTGGGGCACGATGAGGTCCACGTCGTCGGGAGCGAGGTCGGCGTCGTCCAGGGCCTGGGCCGCGGCGTCCGCCATGGAGCGCACGGCGTTCTTGAACACGTCGCGTCCCTCCATATGCACGAAGTGGGCCCCCTGCTCCACCAGCTCCGGCGTCAGGGGCCGGGCGGCTCCCCCGGCGGGGCGCTGGAGCAGGTCCGCGAGCTTCCCGTCGGAGCGGAGCCGGGCCGAGAGGATCCCGCGGCCGTCGCCCTCGGCCTTTCGGACCACCGCCGCGCCCGCGCCGTCCCCGAAGAGGACGCAGGTGCTCCGGTCCGACCAGTCCAGGATCGAGCTCATCTTCTCCGCCGAGATGACCAGCGCGGTCTCGCCCCGGCCTGCGGTGAGGTATCCCTCCGCCATGGCCAGGGCGTAGAGGAAGCCGGAGCAGGCGGCCATGAGGTCGAAGGCCATGGCCCTCGAGCACCCGAGGCGGGCCTGGGTCTCGCACGCCGTCGAGGGGAGCCAGCGGTCCGGCGTGGCCGTGGTCAGGATGAGGATGTCCACCTCGTCGGCGTCCACCCCGGCCCGCTCCAGCGCCTGCCGTCCCGCGGCGGCCGCCATGTCGGCGGTGCCCACGTGCTCTCCGGCGATGCGGCGCTCGCGGATCCCGGTGCGGGTGCGGATCCACTCGTCCGAGGTGTCCACGACCTCCGCCAGGTCGTCGTTGGTGACGACGCGGTCCGGGAGGTGGCGGCCGGTGGAGACGATCCGCGCCAGCGGCTGCACGGCCATCAGCCCGTGCCTCCTTCGACGGCCTCCAGCTCCTTGGCCATGTGGCTCACCATGCCGGAGCGCACCGCCTGGGCGGCCACCGAGAGCGCGTTCCGGATCGCCTTGGGTCGGGACTGGCCGTGGCAGATGATCGACACGCCACCCACGCCCAGGAGCGGGGCGCCCCCGTACTCGGCGTAGTCCAGGGTCCGGAAGACGCTTTCCAGATCCAGGTTGCCCACGTCGCCGGCCTGGTCCATCTCCCGGCGCAGGAGGCCGATGATGAACTGGGCCACGGACTCGTAGAACTTGAGGAGGACGTTGCCCACGAAGCCGTCGCAGACGACCACGTCGCACACGCCGCGGATCAGGTCCCGGCCCTCCACGTTCCCCACGAAGTTCAGGCGCCCCTCGGACGCCAGCAGCTCGTGGGTCTCCAGGGTGAGCTCGTCACCCTTCCCCGGCTCCTCGCCGATGTTGAGCAGCCCCACCCGCGGCTTCTTCCGCCCCATGAGGTCCTGGGCGTAGATGTGCCCCAGGTGGGCGAACTGGACCAGGTGCTGCGGCTTGCAGTCCACGTTCGCCCCGGCGTCCAGCATCAGGCACGGCTGCTCCGCGGTGGGCAGGAGCGTCCCGATGGCCGGCCGCGCCACGCCCGGAAGCGGGCGCAGCGTGAAGAGGGACGCCGCCATGACCGCGCCGGTGGACCCGGCGCTGACGAACGCGTCGACCTCCCCCTCCTTCTGGAGGCGGAGCCCCACGGCGATGGAGGAGTCGGGCTTGCGCCGCAGCACGGACGCCGGCGGATCCTCCGCCGTCACCCGGTCCGAGGCGTGGTGGACGTGCAGCCGGTCCCGAGGCGCGTCGGGATGCTTCTCGAGCTCCGCCTGGATCACCGCCCGGTCGCCGACGAGGACGACCTCCATCTCGGGATCCTGCGCCTGGAGGGCGCCGATCGCTCCCGTGACCTCAGCCGACGGGGCGTGATCGGTGCCCATCGCGTCGAGAGCGATGCGCACCGGGATCTAGTCTTCGATCTCGAGGACGGGCTCGCCCTTGTAGTGCCCGCACGTGGGGCAGACCCGGTGCGGCTGCTTGGGGTCCCCGCAGTTCGGGCAGGTGTGCGTCTTCACGGGCGCCGCCTTGTAGTGGGTGCGGCGCTTCCGCTTCCGCTGCTTGGACGTGCGCTTCTTGGGTACGGCCATGGCCAGCTCACTCGGTGTCTTGAAGGGACCGGAGCGCGTCCCATCGGGAATCGGGCTCGTCGAAGGTGCAGTCGCACGTGTCCTCGTTGAGGTTCGTGCCGCACTTCGGGCAGAGCCCGGCGCACTCCGGATCGCATACGACGAATCGGTCGATGGCGAGGACCATGTCCTCGCGCACCGCATAGCTCAGGTCCAGCTCCCCCGCATCGGCTTCGAAGAGGCGGACGTCGTCGTCCCCCACGTGGGCCTCGGGGTCCTCCGCGGCCACGAACACGGCCGTGACCTCCGCGTCGAGCTCGGAGCGCACCGGTTCGAGGCAGCGGCGGCATTCCTGCCGGTACTCCGCTTCCACCGTCCCGCGCACCACGATCTCGCCGCTTCCCGCCTCCATCGCGTTCAGGCGGACCCGGACGGGCCCCTCGAAGGCGACCTCCATGTCCTGCCAGAGGTCGGAATCGGGGGGAACCTGCTCCTCGATCTGGACCGTTCCTTCGCGGTCCAGACGCGAAAGGTCGAGCCTGAGCATAGTCGTGAAAGGTACCCGTGGAGGGAGGGGGTGTCAACGCGAAGAGGCCAATGACGGCGCGGTTTCCCTCGCCGGGCCCCTGAGGCGCCTTCAGCCGTTCGCCAGGCGCTCCCGGCGGCTGAAGAAGAAGGCGATCTCCGCGGCGGCGTTCTCGTCCGAATCGGAGGCGTGGATGGCGTTCCGGCCCTTGGACTCGGCGTAGAGCTTCCGCACCGTGCCCTCGGCCGCCTCGGCGGGATCGGTGGCGCCGATGACCTCGCGGAGCTTCGGAACGGCGCCCTCGGCCTCCAGCACCATGGGGATCACCGGCCCCGACGTCATGAACTCGACGAGCTCCCCGTAGAAGGGGCGCTCGGCGTGGACCTCGTAGAACGCGCCGGCCTGGCGGTCGTCCAGGTGCACCATCTTCAGGGCGCGCACGGTGAAGCCCGCGTCCTCCAGGTGGGCGAGGATCTTGCCGGCCTTCCCGGAGGAGACGGCGTCGGGCTTGATGATGGCGAGGGTCTGGCTCATGGCTCTCTATCGCTCTCGTATGCTTGATCGGTATCGGATTCGGCGGGGGTGCCGTACAGCTCCCCCAGGATGGAGTCGCGGGTCACGAAGCCCACCAGCTCGCCCTCGCGGACGACGGGAAGCTGCTCCACGTCCCGGTTCACCATCATGTTGGCGGCGTCCACCAGCCCCTGGTCCTCGGAGACGCAGAGGACGGTGCGGGTCATGACGTCGCGGGCGCGGGGGACCTTCCCCCGCCCTTCGGCGGCCTCGTCCTCGGGCCGGCCCCGTCTCAGGAGCCAGCCCAGGGCGTCGCCGGAGGTGAGGATGCCCAGCACCTCGTACTGCTCCCCCACCACCGGCACGGCCCGGATCTCCCGGCGCACCATGAGGTCGAGGATCTCGCTCAGCGGCGTGTCCGGGTAGACCCGGTACCGCACCGGCAGGAGCGCGTCCTTCACCAGCGAGCGGGTCTGGAGCTCGACGTCCATGAGCTCCCGGAAGGACCGGAGGTCCGCGACCGAGGCCACGGAGAGGAGCCGATCCGTCCGGCCCGGATCCTTGAGGACCCGGACGATCTCGGGGATGAGCTCCTTCCTCGCCTTCTCCACCGGGCCGGGTCCGAGGACCACGACCAGCGCCTTGGCGGTCGCGGGCGACCCGTCCCGCACGCGGCGGATCTCGAAGGCGCCGTCCACCACGCCCACCGCGACCGACAGACCCTCCAGCGCCGGCACGGTTCCCAGGATGGCCACCACCCGGTCGTTCACCGGATGGAGCTCCCCGGCCTCGCCGGAGGCCAGGGCGTCGGCCAGACGGAGCGCCTCCTCCTCGGAGAGCACCCCGGCGCGGAACACCCGCTGGAGGATCTCCCGGAGGGCCTCTTCCAGCGTCTCGGCCTCGAGGGGAACGGTGACCCAGGCGTCCACCAGCAGATCCGCCAGCTTCATGATGCGCCCTCCCCCCGGGGTGCGGGGGCGACCGGCCGCTCGGCCAGCCGCCCCCAGGCTCGTCCGTTCATGGTCGGACGGGGCTCAGCCCAGTCCTTCCTGAATGAGTCCGACGATGTCCGCGGGGCGCTCGGCCACCGCGATCCCGTTGTCCTCGAAGGCCTTCATCTTCTCCTCGGCGGTGCCCGCCGAGCCGCTGATGATGGCTCCGGCGTGGCCCATCTGACGCCCGGGAGGCGCCGTCTGGCCGGCGATGAAGCCCACCACGGGCTTGGACACGTGCTCCTTCACGTAGGCCGCGGCCTCCTGCTCGTCGGTCCCGCCGATCTCGCCGATCATGACGATGGCCTCGGTGTCCGGGTCCGCCTCGAACGCCTCCAGGCAGTCCACGAAGTTGGTTCCGATGAGCGGGTCGCCGCCGATGCCCACGCAGGTGGTCTGGCCCAGCCCCACGTTGGTGAGGTGGAACACCGCCTCGTAGGTCAGGGTCCCGGAGCGGGAGACCACGCCCACCTTCCCCTCGGCCACGATCTGGGCCGGGAGGATGCCCACCTTGGACTTCCCCGGGGAGATGAGGCCGGGGCAGTTCGGTCCGAGGACGCGCGCGCCCCGGTCCCGTGCGAAGGCGTGGGCCCGGGCCATGTCCTGCACCGGGATGCCCTCGGTGATGGCCACCACCAGGTCGATGCCCGCGTCGGCGGCCTCCATGACCGCGCCCGCGGCGAAGGCCGGCGGCACGTAGATGACCGAGGTGTTGGCCCCGGTCTCGGCCACGGCCTCGTCCATGGTGTTGAAGATCGGGCAGCTCGTCCCGTTGGGGCCCTCGAAGGTCTGGCCGCCCTTGCCCGGAGTGACGCCGGCCACGACCTGCGTGCCGTACTCCATCATCTGCTGGGCGTGGAAGGAGCCGTCCCGTCCGGTGATTCCCTGGACGACGAGCTTCGTGTCGTTATCGATGAAAATCGCCATGGGTCAGCCCTGCCCCTTTGCCAGCTGGACGGCCTTCTCCACCACGTCGTCCATGGAGGTGTAGGCCGAGAATCCGTTGTCCTCGAGAATCTTCAGCGCCTCCTCCTCGTTCGTCCCCGTGAGGCGGATGACGATGGGGAGGTCGATGTCGATGCGGCTCGTGGCCTCGACGATGCCGTTGGCCACGTCGTCGCAGCGGGTGATCCCCCCGAAGATGTTGAAGAGGATCGACTTCACGCTGGGGTCGGCCGTGATGATCTCCAGGGCGGAGACGACCTTGTCCGGGTTCGACGAGCCGCCGATGTCCAGGAAGTTGGCCGGCTCGCCGCCGTAGTACTTCACCAGGTCCATGGTGGCCATGGCCAGGCCGGCGCCGTTCACGCAGCAGCCCACGTCCCCGTCGAGCTTCACGTAGGAGAGCCCGGCCTCCCGGGCCTTGATCTCCGCCGCCGGCTCGTCCGAGGTGTCGCGCATCTCGGCCACCTTCGGCAGCCGGAAGAGCTCGGAGTCGTCGATGCTCACCTTGGCGTCGATGGCCTTCACCTCGCCGTCGGGCGTGGTGATGAGGGGGTTGATCTCCGCCATGGAGCACCCGTTGGCCACGAAGGCCTCGTAGAGCTGGGCGATGATCTTGGACGCCTGGCGGGCCAGCTTCTTGTCCTCGTAGAGGAAGTTGGCCAGCCAGTAGGCCTGGTGCGGGAGGAGCCCGTAGCGCGGATCCACCGCGAGCTTCCGGATGGCCTCGGGGTTCTCCTCGGCCACCTGCTCGATGTCGACCCCGCCCTCGGGAGAGACCATGAACGTGGGCGCCTGCTTCTTCCGGTCGATCAGGACGCCGACGTAGGCCTCGGTCTCGATGTCCTCGGCCGTGGTGACCAGGACCTTCTCGACGGTGAGTCCCTTGATGTCCATGCCGAGGATGGCCTCGGCGTGCTCCCGGGCCTCCTGGGGGTTCTTGGCCAGCTTGACGCCGCCGGCCTTGCCTCGCCCGCCGGTGTGCACCTGGGCCTTCACCACCACCATCCCGCCGTACTGCTCGGCCAGCTTCTGGGCCTCGTCGGGGGTCGTGGCGATGTCGCCCGGGGGCACGGGGATCCCCGCAGCCCGGAAAAGCTCCTTCGCCTGATACTCGTGGATATCCATCGCGTCCGTGGTTGTCGGTACGTGCGCCGGCGGGATCGCCGGCCGGAGAGAGACCTCCCGGCGGGGGAGGAGCCTGCCTAAGCTACCGGGGCGTCAAAGGGGGATCAACGGCCCCCGGTGGGGGATTCCCCCTGGGAGGAGGCCTCCTGGGGGTCGTCCCGGCCCCGGAGATCCTCCAGCAGGGTGCGGAGCTCGTCGAGGGCGCTTCCGAAGCCCTGCCAGTCGCCCTGGCGGAGGCGCTCCTCCGCCCGCTCCAGGAGCTCGAGCGCCGAGGTGGGCCAGCCGTCGGTGGGGGTGGGCAGAGCCGCCCCGGGGCGCCCGGTCTCCCCGGGCGCGACCTCGGGCGGGAGCGCCTGGCCGGCCAGGATCGCGACGGCGTCCGCCAGCTCCTCGGTCATGGCCACCCGCACGCCGTCGCTCACCACGAAGCGGCGCAGCTCGGGGATGGCGTCGGCCTCGGCGGCCAGATAGACGGGCTCCATGTACAGGATGCGGTCGCCCACCGGCACCAGGTGCAGGTGGCCCGTCCAGACCTCGCTCCCACCCGTCCGCCAGAGGGAGAACTGCTGGGAGATCTGGGGATCCTGCTCCACCAGCGCCTCGATCTGCCGGGGACCCGGGGCCTGGTCCTCCACCGACACGTCCTGGAGGATCAGCTCGGGCACGCCGGCGTCGTCGGTGCGGGCCGCCAGGATGGCGGTGAGGTTCTGCCGTCCCGCCGGGACGAAGACCGTGGTGAGCTGGAAGCGCTCCTCGTCCTCGCCGGGGAGCCGGTAGATGCCGTACTCCGCCTGGTACGTGACCGGGTTCGTGCCCTGGGCCAGCTCCTGGGGCACCGCCCACACGTCCTGCTGGCCGTGGAAGGCGGGGGCGGTCTCCTGGTGGTACTGGAGGAGGACCTGCGCCTGGAGGTCCAGGAGGCTCCGGGGATAGCGGAGGTGCTCCCGGAGCGACGCGGGCATCTCGTCCATGGGGCGGAAGAGCCCGGGGAAGGCGCCGGCGTAGGCGTCGGCCATGGGGTCGTCCACGGGCACCCGGTAGAACGCCACCTCGCCGGTCACGGCGTCCACGGTGACCTTCACGCTGTTGCGCAGGTAGCTCACCGCTCCCTGGAAGCGGAGCTCGTGGGGGGAGGAGAGCGGGAAGGCCCGCGTCCCCGTGTAGCCCTCCAGGACCCAGACCACCCGCCCGTCGGCCACCACCGGATAGGGCGTCTCGGGATAGCGGAGGAAGGGCGCGATGGCCCGCACCCGGTCCAGCACGCGCCGGCGGAAGACGAAGCGGCTGGACTCGCCGAGCTCGGTGGCGAAGAGGAGGTTGGCGTCCCGGAAGCGCCACGCCAGCGCGAAGGTCCGCAGGGCCGAGGTGAGCTCGATGCCCAGCGGGAAGTCCACGCCGGCCACGCCGGGGGTGCTGTCGGCCGCCAGGAAGCGCCCCTCCCCCGGGTTCACGACCGCGTAGCCCTGGGCCGTGGGGCCGTAGAAGACCTGGGGTCGATCCAGACGGAGCTGGTCCAGGGAGCCGGCGAAGGCCTCGGCCCGCTCCGGCGGGATGCCCGAGAGGAGCATGGGGGGCCGGCCCTCCGGCGTCCGCTCCGACGCCAGCGAGGCCACGGCGCCCATCCCCTCCACGTAGCGCTCCCGGAGGTGGAGGTTCTGCCAGTTGGGGTCCTGGATGCCCCGGGGGTCGATGCCCCGCACCGAGACCGCCACGGGCACCAGCCGGTCCCCGGCCCGGTACCGGTCGATGGCCACGTCGGTGAAGTTGTAGTACGGGAAGCGCGCCTCCAGCTCCCGGTACGTGGTGAGGAGCGGTCCCGCCCCCCACACCGGCAGGCCCTCGAACTGCCGCCGGGCGAAGGCCCAGTCGACGCTCCGGGAGCCGTCGTAGCCGAAGGGCCGCCGCTCGAGGTCCGCCAGGCCGAACCCGACCCGGGTGAACTCGAGCGCCTGCTCGATGTGCGGCGTCTCCCGGCCCAGCTCGTTGGGCTCGACCTGGAAGCGCTGGACGAGCCCCGGGTAGAACTGCCCGATGACCACCCCCGCCACCACCACCGAGCCCAGCGACGCCAGGACGGTGACGCCGCGTCCCTTCCAGGCGCCCCACAGCGTCCCGGCCGCGGCCATGACGGAGATGACCGAGAGGGTCTGGAGCGCCGGCAGCCGGGCCTGGACGTCGGTGAAGCCCACGATCCCCTGCACCGCCGACGAGCCGTCCAGGAGCACCAGGTACCGCCCGAGCCAGAGGCGGAGGGCCAGGAGGAGGAGGAACCCGGCCAGGATGGCGCCCAGGTGGATCCGGGTGACGTCCTGGGCCACGACCCGCCGGCCGTCCCAGCCCAGGGCGCCGGTGGCGGCGTACCCGGCGGTGACCAGCGTGAAGAGCAGGAAGGCCACCACCAGTGCGAAGGTGACCGCGCTCCCCAGGAGCGGGATCCAGAAGACGTAGAAGCCCGCGTCCCGACCCAGGACCGGGTCCACCAGGCCCCAGGGCGCCCCGTTGAGCATCATGAGCGTCTGGACGCCCACGGACCCGGGCACGGCGGCTCCGAACCACAGGGCCAGCACGGCGCTGATGGCGAGCATGCTCCAGACCACGTACCGCTGGGGCAGCTGCTCCGAGATCTCCAGGTTGCCGAAACGGCGCTTGATGCGGATGCCGCCCAGGGTCGAGGACACCAGGCGGAGGTTGCCGAAGATGAGCGCGCCCACGGCCAGGCCGGCGGCGGCGCGGATCCCCCACTGCCAGAGCTCCCGCTTCCAGAAGACGTCCAGGTAGCCCGACTGGCCGTGCCAGAGGATCTCGACGAAGAAGGTGGACGCGAGTCGCCCCGCCAGGAAGACGGCCAGGAAGGCCGTCATCACGACGACCAGGAGCCGGCCTCCCTTCAACGTTCCGGACGGGGCCATGTGCGGGACGCCTCCCCTAGAGACGGACGCCCTGCTCCGCCAGCCACTCCTGGATCTCGGCCCGGATCTCGTCCAGGCGCTCCCGGGTGCGGGCCTCGAAGCGGGCCACGATGACCGGCTGGGTGTTGGAGGCGCGCAGGAGCGCCCACCCGTCGCCGAAGAGGACCCGGACGCCGTCCACGTCGATCACGTCGTACCGGGCACGGAAGTGCTCCACGGCGGCCTCGACCACCGTCCACTTCGTCTCCTCCGTGACCTCGATGCGGATCTCGGCGGTGGAGACGTAGGAGGGGAACTCGGCCACGCGCTCCGCCAGCGAGCGGTCGGAGCGGGCCACCAGGTCGATGAGGCGGCAGGCGTCGTAGAGGGCGTCGTCGAAGCCCAGGTAGTCGTCGGCCACCATGATGTGGCCGCTGAGCTCGCCGGCCACCAGCGCCCCCTCCTCCTTCATGCGCTTCTTGATGAGGGAGTGGCCGGTGGGGGCCATGAGCGGCACGCCGCCGGCGGCCTCGAAGACCTCCGGGAGCGCCTGGGAGCACTTCACGTCGAAGACGAGCTTCTGGCCCGGGCCCCGCTTCTCCAGGAGGTCCAGTCCGAAGAGGAGGAGGAGGATGTCCCCGCGCACGATCTCGCCGTTTCCGTCCACGGCGCCGATGCGGTCGGCGTCCCCGTCGAAGGCCACGCCCAGGTCGTGGTCCCCCTCGCGGACCGTCCGGATCAGGTCCTCCAGGTTCTCGTCCACCGTGGGGTCGGGGTGGTGGTTCGGGAAGGAGGGGTCCGAGTCGCAGAAGAGCGGCGTGACCTCCGCGCCCAGCTCCTCCAGGAGGCGGACGGCCACCAGGCTGCCGGTGCCGTTGCCGCAGTCCACCGCCACCTTCACCGGGCGGGCGAGCTCGAAGCGGCCCGCCACGTCCTCCACGTACCGGTCCAGGACGCCCAGCGCCTCGTCCAGCTCCCCTTCCCCTCCCTCGTCCACCGGGGCCCAGTCCTCCTCCACCGCGCGGCGGCGGAGGTCCTGGATGGCGTCGCCGTACAGCGCGGCCCGCCCCAGCGTCATCTTGATCCCGTTCCACTCCGACGGGTTGTGGGAGCCGGTCACCTGGACGCCGGCGTCGGCGCCGTACTCCACCTCGGACCAGTAGAGGACCGGGGTGGGCACGATGCCCACGTCCACCACGTCCACCCCGGCGGCGCGGACCCCGTCCTGGAGGGCCGCCTTCAGCTCGGGCGAGGTGTCGCGGTTGTCCCCGCCCACCACCACACGGGGACGCTCGGCGTCCACCGAGGCCCGCACGTGGCTGCCGAAGGCCCGGCCCACGGCGCGGGCCAGGTCGGCGTCGAGGTCCTCCCCGACGATGCCGCGGATGTCGTACTGACGGAAGACGTGGGCAGGAAGTCGGGTCATGGAGCCATGCCGAGGAGGTCACCGCCCAGGACGCGCAGCCCCTGGACGCTGGCGCGGGCCAGCTCCAGGGTGTCGCCCGGGAAGATGCCGAGGTACAGGACGATCGCGACGGAGGCCACGAGGGCCACGCGGGTGGGGAGCGGCGTGAGCACGAGGTCGTGCTGCCCCTCGGCCACGGGGTCGCGCATCCACATGTACCAGGCCACCCGCAGGTAGTACCAGTACGACGCGACGGTGGTGAGCACGAGGATCACCGAGAGGGTCCAGAGCTGGGAGTCCACCGCGCCCTGGAGGAGGAAGATCTTCCCCATGAAGCCCCCGGTCCCGGGGAAGCCGGCCAGGGACAGGAGGAAGATCGTGAGCGCCACGCCCAGGGCGGGCCGCGCCCACCCGAACCCGGCGTAGTCCTCGATCTGGAGCCGCTCCTCCCCCTGGTGGGCCACGCCGATGACGATGGCGAAGGCCCCGATGTTCATGACCGTGTAGATGGCCAGGTAGAAGAGGAGGCCGGCGGCGGCGGTCTCGTTGGCCGCGGCCACGGCCACCAGGAGGTAGCCGGCGTGGGCGATGCTGGAGTAGGCCAGCATCCGCTTCACGTTGGCCTGGACCAGGGCGATGAGGTTGGCGGCCACCATGGTGACGGCGGCGAGCCACCAGAGGAGCGGGTACCAGGTGTCGTACGCCGCGTCGAAGCCCACCAGGAAGACCCGGAGGAACGCCACGAAGGCGGCGGCCTTCACCGCGGCCGACATGAAGGCGGTCACCGGGGCCGGCGCGCCCTCGTAGACGTCGGGCGTCCACATGTGGAAGGGCACGGCGCTCACCTTGAAGCCGAAGCCGATGACCAGGAGCGCGATCCCGGCGGTGAGGAGCCCCGTCGAGGCCGTGCCGCCGGCCACGCTCGCGCCGATCAGGGCCACGTTGGTGCTGCCGGTGGCCCCGTACACCAGCGCGACCCCGTAGAGGAAGAAGCCGGTGGAGAAGGCGCCCAGGAGGAAGTACTTGAGCCCCGCCTCGGACGACTTCCGGTCCCGCCGGTTGAAGGCGGTCAGGGCGTAGACGCCGATGCTCATGACCTCGAGGCCCAGGAAGATCACCATGAGGTCCCGGGCCGCCGCCATGAACATCATCCCCGAGGTGGACAGGAGGATGAGCCCGTAGAACTCCCCCGCCTGGAGCCGCTGGCGGCTCACGTAGGCGAAGGAGATCAGGATCGACAGCGCCGCCGCGCCCAGGAAGATCCAGTTGGCGAAGAGGCGGAACCCGTCCACGGCGATCATGGAGGTGTCCCCCACCTCGTTGATCCCGTAGAGCCAGCCGTTGAAGAAGGCCACCACCAGGAGGCCGGCCAGGGAGAGCCACCCCAGGGTGGCGCCGCTCCCGAAGCTCGGGTCGTCGACGGCGGGCTTCTCGGCGTCCGGGGCCCGGTCGCCGGTCACGCCGGCCACCAGGACCAGCATGCCCCAGGCGCACAGGACGATCTCGGGCAGGAGCGCCCAGAAGTAGTGGAGCTGCCGGGAGAAATCGAGAGTCATGAGGCTCTACTCGTCGTCGTCGGCGGCGACGTCGTCGTCGCCGGGAAGGGCGTCCGGGGTACGGGGCGCGACCTGGGGGGCCGCCTCGGAGGTCTCGGCCGGGAGGGAGGCGGTGTGCTCCGCGGGCGACGCCTCCGCCTCGGTGGCGTCGACGGTCACGCCGAGCTCCACCGTCTCCGACAGCCGGGGCGCGGCCGTCTGCACGCGCTGGAGCACGACGCGCACCGAGGGCTCCATGCGCTCCAGCACCGGGGTCGGGTGCCATCCCAGCACGATCATCAGCGCCACCAGGGGCGCCAGCACGGCCACCTCGCGGCCGGTGAGGTCCTTCATCTCCTGGTTCTCGGGCTTCTCCAGCGCGTTGAAGAAGACCCGCTGCACCATGGGCAGCATGTAGTAGGCGGCGAAGATCACGCCGGTGGTGGCCACGATGGCCATCCCCGGGCGGGTCTCGAACGCGCCCAGCAGCGCCAGGAACTCGCCCACGAAGCCGGACGTGCCCGGGAGGCCGATGCTGGCCAGCGCCGTGATCACGAAGGCCGTGGCGAAGAGGGGCGCCACCCGCGCCAATCCGCCGAAGGCGGCGATCTCACGGGTGTGGCGCCGCTCGTACAGCATCCCCAGGAGGAGGAACAGGGCCCCCGTGCTGATTCCGTGGGAGATCATGACCACCAGCCCGCCCTGGAGCCCGTTCACCGTCAGGGCGAACACGCCCAGGACCACGAAGCCCATGTGGGCCACCGAGGTGTAGGCCACCAGCTTCTTGGCGTCG
>CAZMTA010000012.1:0-74720 GCA_964569085.1 uncultured Gemmatimonadaceae bacterium
GGTGAGCGGGGTGATGTCCTCCCGCCGCTCCCGAAGCGGCGGAATGGTGATGGGGATCACGTTCAGTCGATAGAACAGGTCCCGACGGAAGAACTCCTCGTCCACCGCCTTTTCCAGGTTCCGGTTGGTGGCCGCCAGGATGTGCACGTCGACGGGGATGTCCCGGACGCCGCCGACCCGCCGGAGCTTGCGGGTCTCCAGGACCTGGAGGAGCGTGGCCTGGGCGCCCCGGGGCATGTCGCCCACCTCGTCCAGGAAGAGCGTCCCGCCGTGGGCCAGCTCGAACAGGCCTCTCTTCTCCTCTCGGGCGTCGGTGAAGGCACCCGCACGGTGTCCGAAGAGCTCGCTCTCCACCAGGGACTCGGGGAGGGACGTGCAGTTCACGGCGATGAAGGGCCCGGCCTGCCGTGGCCCCCGGGCGTGGATGGCTTGGGCCACCACGTCCTTCCCGGTGCCGCTCTCGCCCTGGATGAGGACGGTGGCCGGCTGCCCCCGCCTCCCCAGGCGGGTGATGGTCTCGGCCACGTTCCGCATCGCGGCCGAGCGGCCGACCAGCGTCACGTCGGAGAACTGCCACCGGTTGCCCTCCCGGTATCGGTCGACCTCGGCCGCCAGCTTGCGGGCTTCCAGGGCCTGCTCGATGAGAAGGAGGAGCTCGGGCAGCTCGACGGGCTTCTCGAGGAAGTGATAGGCGCCGGCCCGCACCGCCGCCACGGCCGTCTCCACCTCCCCGTGGGCCGTGATCATGATCACCGGGGGCGCACTCTCCAGCTGGCCGATCTCCCGGAGGAAGTCGAGCCCCGATCCGTCCGGAAGCCGCAGGTCCAGGAGGACCAGGTCCGCAGGATCCTCCTTCATGGCATCGACGAGCGTCCCACCGAGGGCGAAGGGGTCGACCTGGTACCCTGCCTCGGTCAGGTGCTCTTCCAGCCACGCCCGGATGAGCATCTCGTCGTCGCAGACCGCGATCCGCACGTTCACGACTCACTCCCGTCCACCGGTGCGCCCTCGACGGGGAGGAGCACGGTGAAGGTGGATCCCGCGCCTGGGCGGCTGTCGACCTCGATGCGGCCGCCGTGGCGCTCCACGATGCCTCGCGTGATGGGCAGCCCGAGGCCGGTGCCCCTGGCGCGGGTGGTGAAGAAGGGCTTGAAGATGCCGTCCCGGGTCTCCTCGTCCATTCCCGGCCCGTCGTCGCGGATCGCGATCTCGAGCTCGTCGTCACGGCGCGTGACGGTGACGGTTACGGTCTCGCCTGGCGGGGAGAACGCGACGGCGTTCACCAGGAGGTTCACGAGGCCCTGCTGAAGGAGCTCGGCGTCCAACCGGACGGCGGGAAGAGGTGACTCGGCCTCCACCCGGATGGTCACGTCCTTCTTCTGGGCGCCGGGCCCCACCAGGGTCACGGCCCGTTCGACCAGCTCCCCGACGGAGGCCGGGGCGAAGCGGGCCTCCCTCGGGCGCGCGAAGGTCAGCAGGTCGCTCACGGCCCGGTCGATCCGGTCCAGCTGCCGACGCATCTCGGAGGTGATGGGCTCCAGCTCCGGATCGTCCAGCCTGCGGAGCACGAGGTCGAGCCCGTTGGAGATGCCCACCACGGGATTCTTGATCTCGTGCGCCACCCCGCTCGCGAGCTCCCCCACCGTGGCGAGCTGCCCGGCCCGCTCGATCTCCCGTCGGTGCAGCCGTGCGATGCGCTTCTGGTGGGCGTCGATCTCCGCGGCCATCTGGTTGAACGCGGCACCCAGCTCCGCGACCTCGGCGCCTCCATCGGCCGGGACCCTGACCTCCAGGTCTCCGGCTCCCAGGGCGCGGGTGGCGCGCACGAGCCTCCGGACCGGCGCCACGATCCTCCGGGCCAGGAGGATCGCGCTGAAGATGACCAGGATCGCGAAGATGCCGCCCAGCACCAGGGAGAGGGATCGAAGCGCCTGGAGCTCCCCGAAGGCGTCGTTCACGGGGATCTCGGTCACGAAGAGCCAGGGGTAGCCGATGAGCGAGGCGGACGACCCGATCACCTCGATCCCCTCCCGGTCGGCGTACTGGGCGTGGGCGCCGGGCTCCATGTCCAGGAGGGGGCTGGCCAGTGGCTGATCGAACTCGGTGTGCCCGTGCTGGTGGGAGATGAAGATCGGGCGGCCCTGCGCGTCCAGGATGAACGACTCGATGCTTCCCGCGATGTGCTCGGGGATCTCCAGGAAATCGTGCCCGTCGCCCAGGGGGATGGTCGCCTCCAGGTAGCCCACCGTCTCGCTTCCCGTGCCGGTGACGGGCACCTCGAACCGGATGGTGGGTGGGGCCGAGAGCCCTTCGGTGCGGATCAGGGCCACCGAGCCGGTTCCGCCCCGCCGCCAGAGGTCCCGGTCGTCGTCGGGATTGGAGGACGCGACCACGCTGCGCCGCGTATCCAGGAGGGCCATGTCGGCGAACTGGCCCGACTCGTCGATCTGCCGCCGGAGGTACCGACGGACGGTCGCTTCGTCGGCCATCTCGCTCATGCCCGGGATCTCCGTCTCCCCGCCCCGTTCGAGGGCGGCCTCCAGGAAGCGGTTTCCGCCGGCGATGGCCTCCAGGTAGTAGCGGCGCTGGTCCAGCCGGTCCGCCACGTGGGTCGCCTGGACGGTGGCCAGCCCGTCCAGGTACCGGCCCACGAGGCTTTCCACGATGACCCGGCTCCGGAGATACCCGACGGCGTTGGATCCGAAGAGGGGGATGAGGGAGAGAGCGAGAAGGGCCACCAGCAGCCTGCGCCGGAGGCTCGGTCCACCCGAATCCGCGGTGGATGGGGTCATCTGCTGTCGTCCCTCGCAGGGAGAAGACCGCCCGCCTCACCCCCGGACCCGGGCAAGGATCGGACCGTGCGGCCCGTTGCCCGGCTCTTTCCCGGAAGCCCGGGGCCTGCGGACCGTCTCCGGCACGGGCCGGTGGGGCAAATGGCCCAGGTGCGACGGGTCCCTCCTTGCCATGGTGGGGCAAATGCCCCATCCGCGTCAATGGTGAGATAGGGGGGGCGGGCCAGGAGCCCGTGTCTCACATGGGATTCCGCCGGATGCTACAAGCTTGGCACGCCGGTTGCCCCCCCGCGATGGGCAGCGACCCTCCCGATGGCATAGCGCTTTACCCGATCCCGGCACGCCGGAAGGAGGACCCCATGCTACGCCGACACCTGATCGCGATCCTCACCCTCTGCCTCGCGACGGGGGCGTGCGCGGACAACCCGGTGGCGGTGGAGGACGATCACGACGACACCCTCACTGCCCAGCTCACCCTGTCCGCCGATCACGTCCACACCCTGTCGGAGCTCACCTACAGCGTGGTGGTGCTGGACCATCACGGGGAAGCGGTGACCGATCTGCAGGCGGTCACGGTGGACCGTCTCATCGAGGGTGGCGACACCTGGCGGAGCACGGAGCTCACGCTGGTGGGCACGACCTGGACCGCTCCCTACACCTTCACCACAAGCGGTGACTACCAGGTGCGGGTCTCCGTCCTGCGTCACGGGACCACCGATCCCGAGATCGTTCACACCATGGACGAGCATCTGCACGTGGGGCGCGCCCACGTGGAGGTCGGCGCCTTCCGGGTCGAGTTCGAGAGCTTCCCCGGTCACCTCCACGAGGGTGACGAGGCCGAAATGAAGTTCTGGGTCTTCGAGGCAGAGAAGAACGCCGACGGGATCCGTCCGCCGGTGGAAGGGCTCCAGGCGCACATCGAGTGTCTGGAAGCGTCCGGTGCCAGCGAGGAGCACGAGGCCACGGAGGTGGAGCACGGCGTCTACATGGCCACCCACACCTTCGCCGAGGCAGGCCTCTTCGTCGCCAGGCTGCACCTTCCGGACGGCGAAGCCGACTTCGAGACCCACGTCGTCCACGGTCACTGAGGAGCCGACCATGATCCGCACGCTCGTGGCAGCCGCGCTCCTCGTCCCCCTCGCGTGGCCGGGTTCCAGCCCCGTCCTGGCTCAGAGCCAGAGCGCGGTGGTCCTGGCCGGGTACGGGACGGCGACCTACGAGGGAACCCTGAGCGACGACTACCCCAACGACTTCTCGGCCTCGGTGAGCCCCGTGATCCTCTACTCCATGGGTGGGGACGTGCTGTTCGAGACGGAGCTGGAGTTCGGGCTGAGCGGGGACCGGACCACCACGATGCTGGAGTACGCCCAGATCGACTACCTGGGCTTCGACCGGCTCCAGATCGTCGCCGGGAAGTTCCTGCTCCCCTTCGGGGTCTTCGGAGAGCGGCTGCATCCGTCCTGGATCAACAAGTTGCCCAGCTCCCCCATCCTCTTCGGGCACGCCCACGGAGGCGTGGCCGAAGGGGCGCTGCTTCCCATCCTCTCGGACGCCGGCCTCATGGTGCGGTGGGCCCAGCCCTTCGGCACGGGCTGGGCGCTCGACTTCTCCGGGTGGGTGTCCCAGGGCCCGCGCGTCGTGGAAGGGGCCGAGGGCGACGACCACGGCCACGCGCCGGTGGCCCCGCCGCTCGTCACGGCCTTCGCGGCCGCTCCCGGCCACGACGGGCCGGACGTCCTCGCCCCGGGCGACGACCGCGTGGACCTGCCGGCCCCGTCCGTCGGCTTCGGAGTCGCCTTCGCGGACAACAACGAGAACAAGATGCTCGGGGGACGCCTGGGTGTGGTGAAGGGCCCGAGCTTCGAGGCCTACGTATCCGGCTTCCACGCCATGTACGACCCCGAGAGCTTCCTGGACTACACGGGCGGGGCGCTCTCGGTGGAGTGGCGCCACGACGGCTTCGAGCTCCGGGGCGAGGCCGTCGTCCTCCAGCAGGAGTTCGAGGAGGACGTGGGCGTCTACGAGACGCTGGACCGGTCCGGATTCTACCTCCAGGCCTCCAAGCGCGTGGGCGCCTGGGAGCCGGTGGCACGGTTCGGCCGGATGAACGACGCCACGGTGGACGACGTGGTGGTGGGCGAAGACCGCAGCGAGCTCGCCGTGGGCGTCAACTACTGGCTCGAGGCGTCCGTCCCGCTGAAGCTCGCCTGGGAGTACCACGAGGACGGAGCCGACAGCTTCGTGGTGCAGTGGGCGTTCGGATTCTGACCGACACGAGAGGAGACGACCATGATCGAGAGAGCGATCGGCTGGATGCTCGCGCTGTGCGTCCTTCTGCCTTCCGTTGCCGAAGGTCAGGATCCCATGCTCATGGCCGAAGGCGCCCAGGTCTTCGCCACCAACTGCAACCGGTGCCACAACGCGCGATCGGCCACCGAGCGGACGGACGCCCAGTGGCGCCCCATCGTCCAGCACATGCGGGCCCGTGCGAACCTCACGGGCAGGCAGGCTGAGGCCGTGCTGGTATTCCTGCGCGCCACCAACATCCCGGAGGGGCAGGCGACCTCCGCCTCGACCGCGTCACCGACCGGGCTCGGAGAGGTGGTGGCGTCGCCGGCCCCGAGGGCGGAATCGGTCGCCGCCCCCCGGAGGCCGGCGCCCGGTCCGGGGCCGGAGGATCGGCGATGAGCGGAACCGCCCTCCCGGCGGCGCGCCGCCTCGCCGGGGCGTTCGTGGGGCTGCTGCTCCTGGCCGGGTTACCCGGCCAGGCCCGGGCCCAGAGCCCGCTTCCGGAAGGCGTCACCGCCGCCCAGGTGGCGCAGGGAGAGCAGCTCTTCAAGTCGGCGGGCCTCTGCTTCGCCTGCCATGGGATGGACGGCAAGGGAATGCCCGGCGCGGGTCCCTCCCTGGTGGACGATGCGTGGGTGCATGTCACCGGGGGCGTGGACGAGATCGCCGGGCTCGTCCTGAAGGGCATCGGCCCGGAGGAGACGGAGAGCGGGGTCATCATGCCACCCAAGGGAGGAAGCCAGCTCAGCCCGGAGCAGATCCGGGCGGTGGCCGCCTACCTCTGGACCCTCCGGTCTCGAGCCAACACCCGCTGAGGGCGGGGCGCGGCCGCCGGCGCGACTCCCTCACCCGGAGAGGCCCACCCGGCGGAGGAGCTGGGCGTTCACCGCCACGATCACCGTGGACAGGGACATGAGCACCGCGCCCACGGCGGGATGGAGCAGGATGCCCACCGGGGCCAGGACGCCCGCGGCGAGGGGGATGGCCACCACGTTGTAGCCCGCCGCCCACCAGAGGTTCTGGACCATCTTCCGGTAGCTGGCCCGGGAGAGGGTGAGGATGCGCGGCACGTCCCTGGGGTCGCTCCGGACCAGGACGATGTCCCCCGACTCCACGGCCACGTCGGTGCCGGCGCCGATGGCCACGCCCACGTCGGCCGTGAGGAGGGCCGGAGCGTCGTTGACCCCGTCGCCCACCATGGCCACCCGCTTTCCCTGCTTCTGGAGCGACCGGACCCTCTCGGCCTTCCCCTCGGGGAGGACCTGGGCGAAGACGGTGTCGATCCCCAGCTCCCGCGCCACCGCACGGGCCACGGGCTCGGCGTCGCCGGTGAGCATGACCACCTCCACCCCCAGCTCGTGGAGCCGGTCGACGGCCTGGCGGGACTCCTCGCGGATCCGGTCGGCAAGGCCGAAGACGGCGAGCGGCCGCGACTCCTCCAGGAGGTAGACGGTGGTGTGGCCCCGGGACTCGCTCTCCTCGGCCGCCTCCGCCAGCGCCGGAGGAAGCTCGAGCCCCAGCTTCTCCAGGAGGGCAGGGCCGCCCACGTGGAGCCGGCGACCGTCCACCGTGGCCACCACGCCGTGGCCCGGGACGGCCTCGAAGGAGGAGGCGGCGGGCACGTCCAGATTCCGCTGCCGGGCACCGTTCACGATCCCCTGCGCGATGGTGTGCTCCGAGTCGCCCTCCACGGCCGCGGCCAGCGCCAGGGCGTGGTCCTCGGCGACGCCGTCCGCGGTGGCGACCGTCGCCACGCCGAACTCGCCCATGGTGAGGGTGCCCGTCTTGTCGAAGACGACGGCGTCCACGTGGCGCGCCTCCTCGAGGCCGCGCCGGTCCCGCACCAGCAGGCCGTTGCGGGCGCCCAGGGTCGTGGAGATCGCCACGACCAGCGGGATGGCCAGCCCCAGGGCGTGGGGACAGGCGATGACCAGCACGGTCACGAGCCGCTCCACGGCGAAGGAGGGATCGTCGCCGACGAGCAGCCAGACGGCGAGCGTGACCGCGCCGGAGCCGATGGCCACCCAGGTGAGCCAGCGGGCGGCCCGGTCCGCGAGGGCCTGGGCCCGGGAGCGGGACGTCTGGGCCTCCTCCACCAGGCGCATGATCCCGGCCAGCGCCGTGTCGTCGCCGATCCCGGTCACCTCCACCCGCAGGGAGCCGGACCCGTTCACCGTCCCGGCCACCACCTCGTGCCCCGGCTCCTTCTCCACGGGCCGGGACTCGCCGGTGAGCATGGACTCGTTCACGGCGCTGCGGCCTTCCACGACCCGGGCGTCGGCGGGAATGCCCGCGCCCGGGCGGATGAGGAGGAGGTCGCCGGAGGAGAGCTCGGAGACGGGCACCTCCTCGGTCTTCCCGTCCCGGATGCGGACCGCGGTGTCGGGGAGGAGCTTGGCCAGCTCCTTCAGGGCGCCCTGGGCCTGGGAGATGGAGCGCATCTCGATCCAGTGGCCCAGGAGCATGATGGTCACCAGGGTGGCCAGCTCCCACCAGAGCGCCATCCCGTCCCACCCGAGGGTCACGGCGGCGCTGTAGACGAAGGCCACGGTGATGGCCAGGGAGATGAGCGTCATCATCCCCGGCAGCCGGTCCTTCAGCTCGCGGGCCGCTCCGCGGAGGAAGACCAGCCCGCCGTAGAGGAAGACCGCCGTCCCGAAGACCGGGGGAATCCAGCCGGAGCCGGGGAAGGCGGGCGCCGAGTAGCCGAGCCACTCCTGGAGGAGCTCCCCCCAGACCAGGGTGGGGACGGTGAGGGCCAGGCTCCACCAGAACTTGTCGCGGAACATGCCGACGCTGTGGCCCGCGTGCTTGTCGTGGCCGCCGTGCTGGGCGTGTCCGCCGTGGCCGCCGTGCTCGCCGTGCTCGTCGCGGTGCCCGTGGCCGTCGGGGGCGGCGTGGCTCTGGTGGCCGTCGTGGTGCGCGGCGTCGGGGTGGTGGGCACGGGGTTGGGACACGGACTCTCCTGGCGACGAGGGTGGAGACGGACCACGACACCCTCCCATCCTGCCCCGGAATCCGTGAATCCGTGGTGAAGCGCGGATGAATGTTCCTTCATTCCCCCTTCACCGGATCTTCATGGCCCGTGGGGGATAATGGGAGGTACACCTCCACAGCCGCGCGCGGCGATCCTCCGACCCACACGTCCATGCCCCGCACCTTCGCTTCCATCCTCCTGACCGCCTCCGTGTTCGCCCTCGCCGGCACGGCCGCCTCCGCCGCCCTCCACTTCGGGCTCGACCGCTCGCTCCCCGAGGCCGACGCCACCGTCCACGCCGTGGAGTCGGTGGAGCTGTGGTTCACCCAGGTCCCCCAGGAGGGCACCACGTCGATCCGCCTGGTCGACGCCGCCGGAGACCTCGTGTCCACCGGCGACGTGGTCCAGGACCCGGAGGACGGCACCCACTTCAGCGTGACGCCCGACGGCCCTGTGGCCGCCGGCGCCTACACCGTCGCCTGGCGGGGGATGGGCCAGGACGGCCACGTCATCCGCGACGACTTCGCCTTCACCGTCGCCGCCCACTGAGCGGATTCCCGACGGGCGCCCTCGTCGACGCCGCGGTCGGCTGGGTCCTCTTCTCCGGGCTGGTCCTGGCGGGGGGGAGCGTGTCCGGGCGCTGGCTCCTCCTTCCCCGGGCCGCCGGCCTTCCCGACGAGGACGTCCACCGGAGGCGGACGGCGGCGGCGGGCGTCCTGGCGTCCTTCCTGATCCTGGTGGGGCTGGCGCTGGTCCTGGCCCGCCAGCTCGCCGAGTTCCGGGATCCCTTCGTCCCTCTGAGCGAGGACCTCTCGCTTCTCATGGGGTCGGCGTGGGGCACCGCCTGGTACGTGGCCGCGGGCGCCGCCCTCGTGACACTGGGGGCCTTCGGGCTGGCCGCGGTGGGGCGGGCAGCCGGCTGGTGGCTCGCCGCCCTCGGCACGGGAGTGCTGGGCTTCTTCCCGGGCCTCACCGGTCACGCCGGCGGGGTCGAGGGCCCGCGGCTCCTGGCGCTGACCGCCGACGCCGCCCACGTCCTGGCGGCCGGCGGATGGATCGGTGGCCTCGCCGTGGTCCTCCTCCTGGAGTGGCGGGCCCGCCGGGACGGAGACGGAAGCCTCCTCCCCTCGCTGGTTCCCCCCTTCTCCCCCCTGGCGATGACGTGCGTGGCGGTCCTGGCCGTGACGGGGACCTGGGGCGCCTGGCTCCAGCTGCCCGACCTCGCGTCCCTCTGGACCGGCGCCTACGGCCGCCTCCTCCTGCTCAAGCTGGCCGTGGTGGCCGTGGTCCTGGGGCTGGGGGCGGTCAACTACCGGCGGCTCACCCCGCGCCTGGGGGACGACGCCGGCGACCGGGCGCTCCGCCGCTCCGCGACTCTGGAGCTGGCGGTGGCCAACCTGGTCCTTCTGGTCACGGCGGTCCTGATCCGGACGTCGCCCCTGGGGCACTGAGGGCGGGCGTTCCCGGGCCTCAGTCGGCGCCCACCGGCTGGAGCTCGCCGGACGGCCGCGCCGCGGCCTCCGCCCGCCGCACCGCCGCCTCCTGCCACAGCGAGTAGATGGCGGGGATGACCACCAGCGTCAGCACCGTGGCCGAGACCATCCCGCCCACCATGGGCGCGGCGATGCGGCGCATGACGGTGCCGCCGGCGCCGTGACCCCAGAAGAGGGGCAGGAGGCCGGCCATGATGGCCACGACGGTCATCATCTTCGGCCGCACGCGGAGCACGGCCCCTTCCATGATGGCGTCGTGGAGGCCCTCGGCGTCGAAGCGCCCCGCCCGCTTCCGGTCGTCCCACGCGTGACGCAGGTAGATGAGCATGATCACGCCCGTCTCGGCGGCCACGCCGGCCAGGGCCACGAACCCGATGGCCGTGGCCACGGACCAGTGGTAGCCCAGGAGCCACATCAGGAGCACGCCGCCCACGAGGCTGAAGGGCAGCGAGAGCATGACGATGAGGGTGTCCGAGACGGTCCCGAAGGCCAGGAAGAGGAGGACGAAGATGATGAGGAGGGTGGCGGGGACCACCAGCGCGAGCTTCTCCTTGGCCCGCTCCATGTACTCGTACTGACCCGACCAGGTGAGGGAGTAGCCGGCGGGGAGGGTGACCATCTCGTCCACCATCTCCTTGGCCTCGGCCACGTAGCCCCCGAGGTCGCTCCCCTCCACGTCCACGAAGACCCAGGCGGTGGGGAAGGCCTGCTCGGTCTTCACCACCATGGGCCCGCCCACGGTCCGGATCTCGGCGACCTCTCCCAGGGGGATCTGGGACCGGCCCGGGCTCATGGCGTCCATGGCGGCGGACCCCGAGCCCCGGGCGCCCACGCCGGCCATGGTGGCCGGGGCCGCCATGTCGGCCATGCCGAAGCCGCCCCGGCGGCTGCCCACGGGGATCAGGATCTCCGCCAGCCTCTCGGGCCGGTCCCGGAGCTCCTGGGGATAGCGGACCCGGACGCCGTAGCGCTCCCGGCCCTCCACGGTCCGGGTGACGTCCATCCCCCCGACGGCCGACTCGATGACCATCTGGACCTGCTCCACGTTGAGGCCGTAGCGGGCCGCGGCCTCCCGGTCGATGTCGATGTCCAGGTAGGACCCGCTCACCACGCGCTCGCCGAAGGCGGACCGGGTGCCGGGGACCATCTGGACCGCGGCCTCGACCTCCTTGGCCAGACGCTCCAGCTCGCCCAGGTCGGGACCGAAGATCTTCACGCCCACCGGCGTGCGGATGCCGGTGGCCAGCATGTCGATGCGGCCCTTGATGGGCATGGTCCACGAGTTGGTGATTCCCGCCATGCGGAGCTCGTCGTCCATCTCGTCGACGAGGGCCTCGTACGTGATCCCCGGACGCCAGCGTGACTCGTCCTTCAGGACGATGGTGGTCTCGAACATGGCCAGGGGCGCCGGGTCGGTGGCGGTGGTGGCCCGCCCCGCCTTCCCGAACACGCTCTCGACCTCGGGGAAGGTCATGAGGATGGAGTCCTGGACCCGCAGCGTCTCCCGGGCCTTCTGGATGCTGATCCCCGGCAGGGTGGTCGGCATGTAGAGGATCGTCCCCTCGTTCAGGGGCGGCATGAACTCCGAGCCGATCCGCCGGAAGGGGAGGACGGTCAGCACCAGGACGGCCGCCGCCGCCGCGATGACGGGCCAGCGGAACCGGAGCACCCACTCCAGGACCGGCTTGTAGCCGGCGATGAGGACCCGGTTCACCGGGTTGGCGCGCTCCCGGTGGATGCGGCCCCGGATGAAGAGGCCCATGGCCACGGGGACGAGGGTCACCGAGAGGAGGCTGGCGGCCCCCATGGCCAGCGTCTTCGTCCAGGCCAGGGGCTCGAACATGCGTCCCTCCTGGGCCTCCAGCGCGAAGACGGGGACGAAGGACACCGTGATGATGAGGAGGCTGAAGAAGAGGGCCGGGCCCACCTCCCTGGACGACCGGACCACCACGCCCCACCGCTCCGAGGGGGTGAGGACGTCGGTGTGCAGGTAGTCGGGGTCGTCGCCGCCGGGCACCGGCTCGCCCAGGGCCCGCAGGTCGGCGCGCTTGGCGTCGATGGCGTGCTCCAGGTGCTTGTGCATGTTCTCCACCATCACGATGGCCGCGTCGATCATGGCCCCGATGGCGATGGCGATCCCGCCCAGGCTCATGATGTCGGCCCCGACCCCCAGGAACCGCATGGCGATGAAGGCCATGAGGATGCCGAGGGGGAGCGTCACGATGGCCACCAGCGCGCTGCGGGCGTGCCAGAGGAAGAGGAGGGTCACCAGCGCCACGACGAGGGACTCCTCGAGGAGCTTCACCTTCAGCGTGTCGATGGCCCGGTGGATGAGGTCGCTGCGGTCGTAGACCGGCTTCACCACGAGCCCCGCGGGGAACCCGTTCTCCAGGCCGGCCAGGCGCTCCTTCACCCGCTCGATGGTGGCCAGCGCGTTCTCCCCGAAGCGCATGACCACGATGCCGCCCACCACGTCCCCCCGGCCGTCCAGGTCGGCCACCCCGCGGCGCACGTCGGGGGCCAGGCGCACGTCGGCCACGTCGGCCACGCGCACGGGGGTGCCGTGCCCGGTGGAGGCCACCACGACGTCCTCGATGTCCTCCAGCCCCTGGAGGTAGCCCAGGCCGCGGATCATGTACTCCCGCTCCGCCATCTCCAGGACCATGGCGCCCACGTCCTCGTTGGACGCGCGCAGCGCCTCCATGACGCGGGTGACCGGGATCCCGAATCCCCGGAGCTTCACCGGGTCCACGGTGACCTCGTAGACCTGCTCGTACCCGCCCACCGTGGCCACCTCGCTCACGCCGGGCACCGAGGTGAGCTGGTACTTGAGGTACCAGTCCTGGTAGGCGCGCAGGTCCGCCAGGGACATGGTGCCGGTCGTGTCCTCGAGGGCGTACTGGTAGACCCACCCGAGCCCGGTGGCGTCGGGGCCCAGGGAGGGGCGGGCCCGGTCGGGGAGGGCGCCCTGGATGGAGGACAGGTACTCCAGCACCCGGCTACGGGCCCAGTACAGGTCGGTCCCGTCCTCGAAGATCACGTAGACGAAGGAGGTCCCGAAGAACGAGTAGCCCCGGACGGTCTGGGCGCCGGGGACCTTGAGCATCTCCGAGGCGACCGGGTAGGTGACCTGGTCCTCGACGATCATGGGCGCCTGGCCCGGATAGTCGGTGCGGACGATGACCTGGACGTCGGAGAGGTCGGGCAGCGCCTCCAGCGGGATGGTCCGCATGGCGAGGACGCCCCCGGCGGCCAGGAAGCCCGCCGCCAGGAGGACCAGGAACTTGTGACCGACCGACCATTGGATGATGCGCTCGAGCATGATCGTGGGGCCTCAGTGGTGGACGTGGCCGCCGGCGGAGCCCGGCGCGCTCGGGTCGTGGCTCGAGTGGTCCACGGGGGTGGAGTCTCCACCCCTGTCGTGGTCCGAGTGGTCCATGTCCGGCGCGTCCCCGCCGCCCATGTCGTGGTCCGGGTGGTCCATGTCCGGGGCCGCCTCCCCCTCCATCTCCATGTCCATCTCCATCCCGGCCGTGAGGGCGCCGAGGTTGGACTCGGCGTCGACCAGGAAGGCCGCGGACGAGACCACCCGCTCCCCGGGCTCGAGCCGGTCCAGCACCTGGACGAAGCGCCCGGCGGTGCGTCCCGGCGTGACCTCCCGGGGCACCAGCGACCCGTCGTCCGCCCGCACGAAGACCAGCGACCGGGAGCCGGTGGAGAGGAGGGCGCTCCGGGGGACGACCGCCGTCGGCACGTCGTCGGGAGCGCTCAGATGGATGCGGGCGTACATCCCGGGCTTGAGGGCGCCCCGGGGGTTGTCCAGCTCCAGCCTCACCCGGCCGGTGCGCGACTCCATGGAGACCGTGGGATGGATGTAGGTCACCCGGGCCGAGAAGACCTCGCCGGGATACGTCTCGAAGGTGACCGAGGCAGTCTGGCCCACATCCACCAGGCCCAGGTCCCGCTCGAAGACGTCGGCCTCCACCCAGACCCGGGAGAGGTCCGCGATGCGGTAGGTGGTCATGCCCGGGACGATCCGGTCGCCCTCCACCACGTTCTTCTCCACCACGACGCCCGAGGCGGGGGCCCGGAGCACGAGGGTCCGGGTGATCTCCCCCGTCTCCTCGACGCGGCGGATCTCCTCCTGGGAGACGTCCCAGTAGGCCAGGCGCCGCCGGGACGAATCCAGGAGCTGCCGGGCGTTCGCCGAGGCGCGCTCGCCCGAGGCGTCCCGCAGCAGGCGGGCCGCCAGCGCCAGCTCCTCCTGGGCCGTCACCAGCTTGGGGCTGTAGACGGACATGAGGGGCTCGCCGCGCCGCACGGGGGCTCCGGTGAAGTCCACCCAGAGGCGCTCCACCCACCCCTCGATCTTGGGGTTCACGACCGCCAGGGCCGTCTCGTCCCAGGTGACCGTCCCCAGGGCCTCCACCGAGCGTCCGAGCGCCCGCTCCTCCACCGTGGCGAAGGTCACGCCGATGCGCCGGGCGTCCTCGGGGGAGAGCCGGACCGGGCCCTGCTCGTCCGCCCCGGCCATCATGGCCGCGTGGTCGTGCCCCTCCATGCCCCCGGCCTCCGCCGACGGGTCGTCCCCCGCCACCTGGTATCCCACGAAGCCCAGAGCCGAGAGGACCAGGATCAGGGACAGGACGATCTGCTTGCGGTTGCTCATCGGATCTCCGGGGCGTCGGTCGCCAGGGTGTCGGTGTCGAAGGGGATGGTCCGGCCGAGGGTGGACTCGAGACCGGCCAGCGCCCGGCCGTACTCGGCCCGGAGCTGGTGGAGCTCGCCCTCGTAGCGGTTCGCGGCGAGCTGCGCGTCCACGAGGGTCGGGAAGTCCACCTCGCCCACCCGGTACGAGGAGAGCGAGGACTCCACGTTGGCCCGGGCCTGCGGGAGGATCTCCGCCCGGTAGAGGGCCACGAGGGAGCGGGCCCGTTCGAGGTCGGCCACCAGCTCGCCGATGCGGGCGTCCACCCGGGCGCGCAGCTCCCCCAGGTCCGCCTCGCTCATGCGCTTCACGGCGGCGGCCTCATCCCGCGCCGCGAGCTGACGCGTGCCGGCGTGGATCGGGAGGCTGAAGCCCACCATGGCGCTCCCCATGCGCTCGGTGCCCATCCCCGCGTCGCGCTGTCCGTAGGTGACGCCGAAGGTGAGGTCGGGCCAGATCTCCCTGTCGGCCAGCGAGGCCCGGGCGTCGGCCCGGGACACCGCCAGCCGCGTCCGCTCCAGCGCCGGGCGGCTCTCCCACGCCCAGGCGCGGAGGGTCTCCCGGTCCGGAAGGGAGTCGGGGAGGGGGCCCAGCACCGGCGAGGCCACCGGCGCGTCGGCCGGGCGGTCGAGGAGCCCGTTCAGGCGGGCCGCGGCCGCCGTGCGGGCGGCCTCCATGCGGCGGATCTCCCCGTCCATGCGGGCCACTTCCACGTCGGCCCGGAGGACGTCGGCCTGGCGGCCCGTCCCCGAGGCGTACAGGGCGTTGGCCACCGTCCGGAAGTCCTGGAGGAGGCCCAGGGTCTCCCGCATGACCTCGAGGCGCCGGTCCGCCGACCAGAGCTCGTAGAAGAGGGCCGAGGCCCGGTCGCGCAGCGCCCACCACGTCTCCCGGGCGCCCGCCTCGGCCATGTCGTGGTCCGCCTCGGCGATGTCGCCCCGTAGCCCGAGCTTGCCGGGGAAGGGGACCCGCTGCATGAGCTGCACCGAGGGCGCCATGGAGGCGGCCATGTCGGCGTTCAGCTCCGGGAGGCCCACGTTCATCACGCCGAGCTGGAGCACCGGGTCCGGAAGCGTGGACGCCTCGGGCACCCGGCTGGCCGCCGCCGTGGCGGACGCCGCGGCCGCCCGGAGGCGGGGGCTGCGCGCGGCCAGCGTGTCCAGCAGGTCGGGCAGGGTCAGCCCCGGAGCCGTCGTCGGGGGGACGGCGGCGGGTCGCTCCTGGGCGACGGCGGGCGGGGGCGCGAGCGCGGCCAGGGCCAGCGCGAGCGGGGCGAATCGAAGGAGTCGTCTCATGGCGCGTCCGGGGGGAGAGCTCGGGTGGACGCATCCAAGGTGGGGCCCGGCGCATGAAGCCCGGATGAGGGCCGGGTGAAGAAGCCTTAATGAGCCGTCGGGGCCTTCCCCACACCCGGGGCCAGAGCGGGGGTGAAGGGATCTTAATTCCGAGGGCGGGCGGGACGGCGCGGAAGTTGCGTCCCCCTGGCTGGCCGAGACGAGTCCCACCGCACCCGAGGAGATTCGATGCAGAGCGACGAGCACGACGGAGGCCCGGGCTACGGCCGGTTCTTCGCCATGATCGCCACGTCCACGGCGGTCATGCTGGCCCTCATGTACTTCAACACCTTCGCCTGGGGCCACGTGTTCTGGAGCGAGACCCGGTTCTGGATGGCCTTCGTCATGGGGGCCGCCATGGCGGTGGTCATGCTCTCGTTCATGCTGGGCATGTACAAGAAGAAGGGCGTGAACCTCGCCATCTACGTGGGCTCGGCCGTGGTCTTCGTCGGGGCGCTCTGGCTGGTCCGCAGCCAGCAGACCATCGACGATGTCGCGTTCATGAAGGCCATGATCCCGCATCACTCCATCGCGGTGATGACCAGCGAGCGGGCCCACATCCGGGACCCGCGGACCCGGGCCCTGGCCAAGGGGATCATCACGGCGCAGCGCCGGGAGATCGCCGAGATGAAGTACCTCATCGCGGACATCGAGCAGAACGGGGTCCGTCCGGTGGACGGCGGAGGGGCAGCGATGCCCGCGTCTCCCCCGGCCGACACGGCGTCCCCACCCCCCGAGCCCGGCGACACGCTCTCTCCCGGGGTGCCGCCGGTCGACTCGACGGCGGGCGACACGGTCTCGGACGGTGTCGCGATGGACCGCGAGGAGGACCGATGATCCGGGGCGTGGCGCTGGCGGCGGCGGGGCTCGTGGCCCTGGCCGGGTGCACGGACAACACCGCCCCGGGCAACGACCGGGAGGCCGAGCTCGAGCCGCCGGCCCCCGCGGCCCCCATGGCCTCGGCGGAGGCGGCGCTTTCCGGCGTGGCCGTCGGGCTGCTCAAGCCCGAGATCATGTCCCAGGCGGACCTGGGGGCCATCGCCGGCTCCGAGACCGGCTGCCGCTTCCGCATGACCCGGGTCGGGTTTCCGGTCTTCGTGTACCCGGTGGAGGGGAACGGCCCCGGCGTCATCAAGCTGAACGACCGGCTCGTCTCCCTGGACCCGGTGGGTCAGGCGCGCTACGCCGCGGGAGGCGTCGACGCGGAGCTCCGTCCGCTGGAGGGCGCCAGCCCCGGTGGGGAGCTCTTCGAGGCCGAGCTCGTCGTGCGCCTCGCTGGCGCCGCCCACGAGCTGGGCTTCCACGGCTACTCCGAGTGCTCCGAAGGCGGAGGCCCCGGCGCCTGAGGGGCGCTCAGTCCGCGGGCTCCCCCTGGAAGACGTAGCCCACGCCGCGAACGGTGTGGACGAGGGGGTCCCGGCCCGCCTCCCCCCGGAGCTTCTGGCGGAGGTGGGCGACGTGGACGTCGACCACGTTGCTCATGGGGTCGAAGGAGAGGTCCCACACCTTCTCCAGGAGCTCGGTCCGCCGCACCACGCGCTCGGCGTTGAGCATGAAGAACTCCAGGAGCTGGAACTCCTTGGGGGTCAGCTCCAGCCGCTCTCCCTTCCGGGTGGCGGTGTGCTTGACCCGGTCCAGCTCCACGTCGTCGTAGAGGAGCCGGTCCGGCCGCTCGGAGCCGCCCCGACGCAGGAGGGCGCGGATGCGGGCCAGGAGCTCGTCGAAGCCGAAGGGCTTGGTCAGATAGTCGTCGGCGCCCACGTCCAGGCCCCGGACGATGTCGTCCCGGCTGTCCCGCGCCGTGAGGAGGAGGATGGGCACCGTCTTCTCCCGGGCCCGCACCTCGCGCACGATCTCCAGCCCGGTCTTCCCGGGCATCATCACGTCCAGGAGGAGGAGGTCGTAGTCGTGCACGAGGGCCTTCATGGCCCCCTCCTCGCCGTCGTGGGCCACGTCCACCGAGTAGCCCTCCTCCCGGAGGCCCTTCTCCAGAAAGCTGGCGACCTTCCTGTCGTCCTCGGCCACGAGGATGCGCATCCGTCCTCCGTCGGGGTTCCGGGAGCCTGACCCATCCCATGGGAATCTAAGGCGCCGCGCCCCGCGCGCCTCCCGGATTAAGAAGCCTTAATCGAAGCTTCATCGGGGGTTCACCGCCGGAAGGGTAGCGTATCCTGCCTCCCTTCCGCCCCACAGACCCGCGAAGCCACCCATGGACGAGTCCGGTCCCTCCTCCGACGCGCCCCCCGCTCTTCCCGTGTCCCGACGGGACTTCCTGCGCTACGGAGGGGCCGTCGGCGCGCTGGCGGGCCTCGACCGTCTGATGCCCTCGTGGATGGCCGCCCGGGGTCTCCCGACCCGCGTGGAGCCCGGCGTCCTGGACGGGAGCGCCGGCCCCGTGGACATCGTCGTCGGACGCACCGAGATCGGCGTCGACGGCCGGGCCGGCACCGCGATCACCATGAACGGGACGGTTCCCGGCCCGCTGATCCGCTTCCGCGAGGGCGACGAGGCCGTCCTCCGCGTCACGAACGCGCTGGACGAGGACACCTCGATCCACTGGCACGGGATCATCCTCCCCAACGGCATGGACGGGGTGCCCGGCGTGAACTTCCCCGGCATCCGCCCGGGCGAGACGTTCGAGTACCGCTACCCGATCACCCAGTACGGCACGTACTGGTACCACAGCCACTCCGGCCTGCAGGAGCAGCTCGGCCACTACGGCCCCATGGTCATCGACCCGGCGGGTGCCGAGCCCGAGCCCTTCGACCGCGAGCACGTCGTGGTCCTCTCGGACTGGAGCTTCGAGAGCCCCTACCGGATCATGGCCAAGCTCAAGAAGCACCCGGACTACTACAACTTCGGGAAGCGGACCGTCTTCGACTTCTTCCGGGACGCGTCGGAGGACGGGCTGGAGGCCACCATCCGGGACCGGAAGGCGTGGGGGCGGATGCGCATGATGCCCTCGGACATCTCGGACATCACGGCCCACACCTACACGTACCTCCTCAACGGGCTGGGTCCGGAGAGCAACTGGACCGGGCTGTTCGAGCCCGGGGAGCGCGTCCGGCTCCGCTTCATCAACGCCTCGGCGGCGACCTTCTTCGACGTGCGCATCCCCGGGCTGCCCATGACGGTCGTCCAGGCCGACGGGCAGCATGTGAAGCCCGTGGAGACCGACGAGTTCCGCCTGGCCCTCGCCGAGACCCTCGACGTGATCGTCGAGCCCACGGAGAACCGGGCCTACACGGTCTTCGCCGAGTCCATGGGGCGCGGCGGCTACGCCCGGGGCACCCTGGCTCCCCGGGAGGGGATGGAGGCCCCGGTCCCGGAGCTCCGCGAGCGCCACGAGCTCACCATGGCCGACATGGGCATGGGGATGATGGGCATGGAGGGGATGGAGGGCATGGGCGGCCACGCGGGCCACGATGCCATGGACGAGCACGCCGGCCATCGCATGGAGGGGATGGACGAGATGGAGTCCCACGACGCCATGGACATGCCCGCCGCCCCGGCCCTCCGCCCGGCAGGCACCCTCCCCGAGCCCTTCATGCACGGGGACGACGAGCACGGTCCGGCCAACGCCGGCGTGGCCATGATGGCCGTCAGCCGTCTCCACGAGGCCGGCGGGGGGTTGGGCGACGACGGGTGGCGCGTCCTCCGCTACACGGACCTGGAGGCGCTGGAGCCCTGGCCCGACTTCCGGGAGCCGGACCGGGAGATCGTCATGCACCTCACCGGCAACATGGAGCGCTTCCACTGGTCCATCGACGGCGTGGAGTTCTCCGACGCCGAGCCGGTGCGGGTCACGCTGGGCGAGCGCATCCGCCTGGTCATGATCAACGACACCATGATGAACCACCCCATGCACCTCCACGGCATGTGGATGGAGCTGGAGAACGGGAAGGGCGACCGGATCCCCCGGGTCCACACGATCAACGTGAAGCCCGCGGAGCAGGTGTCGCTCCTCTTCCACGCCGACGCGCTGGGGCCCTGGGCCTTCCACTGCCACGTCCTCTATCACATGGACGCCGGCATGTTCAGGGTGGTGGAGGTGGTGGAGCCGGAGCACGCGGACCACCATCACCACGGCGGCCCGGAGGAGGACCGATGAAGCGCCTCCTCCTGGCGGCGACGGCGCTCCTGGTGGCGGCCCCGGCGGCCCGCGCCCAGACCATGGACGACCACGTCTACACCTACGTCTCCTTCGACGAGCTCGAGTACCGGCCCGGCGCCCCCGGCGAGCCGGTGGGCTACGACGCCGAGCTCTGGACCGGCGGCGACTTCAACCGCCTCTGGCTCAAGGCCCACGGCGAGCAGTCCACCCTCGAGGGGGAGGGACACCTCGAGGCCCAGGCGCTCTACAGCCGCGCCGTCTCCGCCTTCTGGAACGCCCAGGCCGGCCTGCGGGTCGACCGGGCCTACGGGGACCATTCGGCCACGCGGGGGCTCCTGGGGGTGGGCATGCAGGGCCTGGCGCCCTACTGGTTCCACGTCGAGTCCTTTCTCTTCGTGAGCCAGGACGGCGACGTGTCGGCCCGTTTCGAGGGCGGCTGGGAGATGCTCTTCACCCAGCGGCTGGTCCTGGAGCCCGAGGTCGAGGTGGACCTGGCGCTCCAGGACGTCCCCGAGTGGGGCGTGGGCTCCGGCCTGAACGCGGTCGAGCTGGGCGCCCGGCTCCGCTACGAGATCGTCCGGGAATTCGCCCCGTACGTGGGCGTGACCTGGGAGCGCCGCTTCGGCGAGACCGCCGACCTGGCCCGCCTGGCCGGGGAAGAGGTCTCCGGCGGCTCGCTGGCCTTCGGCGTCCACTGGTGGTACTGATGGGCCCCTCTTCCTCTTCCGACCGGATCCAGACCATGCGCGTTCGACCCACCACCGCCCTCGCCCTCGCCGCCCTCCTCGCCCTGGCCGCCCCCGCGGCCGCCCAGGACATGGACCACGGGATGCACGGGATGCATCACGGCACCGCCGCCGACTCGGCCGCGGTGGCCCAGGTCGTGACCGCGTTCCACGAGGCGCTGGCCGCCGGGGACAGCGCCCGCGCGCTGGCGCTCCTGGCGCCCGAGGCCCGGATCCTGGAAGGCGGCGGGGTGGAGACCCGCGCCGAGTACGCGTCCCACCACCTGGGCGCCGACATGGCCTTCGCCTCGGCGGTGCCCCGGGAGCGGGGGGCGCTGGAGGTCCGCGTCATGGGCGACGTGGCCTGGGTCACCTCGGACAGCCGGGTCCAGGGCACGTACCGGGAGCGGGAGATCGACGCCCGGGGCTCCGAGCTGGCCGTGCTGGCGCGCCACGACGGGGAGTGGAAGATCGAAGCGGTGAGCTGGACCTCCCGCTGAGGCCGTGGAGCCGCTGACCGCGCTGGCCGAAGGGGCCCGCACGGCCCTCGGCTTCTTCTGGAAGTCCGGGTGGGCCTTCGTCCTGGGCTACTTCATCAGCGCCATGATCCAGGCGTTCGTGCCCAAGGCCCGGCTCACGCGCCACATGGGGGACCCCGGGGCCGGCTCCATCTCCCTGGCCACCGTCTTCGGGGCCATCTCCTCGTCGTGCTCCTTCGCCGCCCTCTCGGCGGCCCGCGCCCTGGTCCTCAAGGGCGCCCACTTCGTGGCGGCCGTGGCGTTCATGTTCGCCTCCACGAACCTCGTCATCGAGCTGGGCATCCTGATCTTCATCTTCCTGGGATGGCAGTTCGTGGTGGCCGAGCTGATCGGCGGCGTGGTCATGATCGTGATCAGCGCGGCCCTCATCCGGCTCACCTATCCCGGGTCGTGGCTCGAGGCGGCCCGGGAGCGGGTCGAGGAGGAGGCCGGGGGCGGCGAGGACGACTTCGACTGGAAGGACCGGATCCGGAGCGCCGAGGGGTGGCGCATGGTGGGCCACAACTTCGTGTCCGAGTGGAAGATGGTCTGGGAGGAGGTCCTCATCGGGTTCACGGTGGCCGGCTTCGTGGCCGTCCTCGTGCCCGACTCCTGGTGGGGCACGATCTTCCTGCTGGACCTCCAGGGAGACCTCCCCGGGTGGCTCATCGTGGTGGAGAACGCCCTGGTGGCGCCCTTCGTGGCCGCCGCCACCTTCATCGGGAGCATGGGCAACATCCCCCTGGCCACCGTGCTCAGCGCCAACGGCGTCCTCTTCGCGGGGATCATGGGCTTCATCTACTCGGACCTGGTGGTCCCGCCGCTGGTGGCGGTGAACGCCCGGTACTACGGGTGGCGCGTGGCCCTCTACATCGCGGGGGTGATGTACGTGAGCATGGTGGCCACCGCGCTCCTGCTCCACGTGGGCTTCGGGGCGGCGGGGCTGACCCCGGAGAGCCAGCGCGCCGTGGAGGACGTGGCCCGGTTCGCCGTGGACTACACCTTCTGGCTGAACCTGGCGATGGCGGGCGTGGCCGGATGGCTGATCTGGCTCCACCGCCGCTTCCTGGCCACGGACATGGGCGAGGGCGGGATGGACATGGGGGGCGGCGGGGCCGCCAAGCGGGTGGTGGCCCTGGGCGCCGGGGCGGTGATCCTCGCGGGCGCGGGAGCCTGGCTCCTGGGCTGACGGGCCGGGTCGGGGCCGCCCCGGGTCAGCTCGAGGCGTCCCCCACGGTGGCGTCGGCGGGGCGGGCCGTCTCCGGGCTCCCCCGGACGTCCTCGGCCTCGGCCAGGGGGATGCGGACCCGGAAGCGGGCTCCGCCGCCCTCCAGGTTCTCGGCGGACACCTCGCCGCCGATCCCCTCCACGATGGCCCGCACGATGGCCAACCCGAGGCCCGTCCCCGTGTCGCCGTCTCCGGGGGTCCGGGCCGAATCCGCCCGGAAGAAGCGGTCGAAGACCCGGCCCGGATCGGAGCCGAGGCCGGGTCCGGTGTCCCGCACCGCGATCTCCAGCTCGCCCGGCGTCCGCAGGACGGTGAGACGGACGGTGCCGCCCCGCGGCGTGAACTTCACCGCGTTGTCGGTCAGGTTCCAGAGGATCTGCCCCAGGAGGCCCGGGTCGACCAGAACCGGATCGCCGGCCTCGACCCGGACGTCCAGGGTGAGGTCCTTGGCCTCGGCGGCCCTGCGCAGCCGGCCCACGATGCGCTCGGTGACGGTCTCCAGGTCCACGGCCTGCCCGCCGGCGTCCAGGGCCCCGGCGTCGGAGCGGGCCAGGGTGAGGAGGTCCTCGGTGATGCGGGAGAGGCGCAGGATCTCGTCGAGGCTGCTGGCCAGCACCTCCCGGTACTCCTCGGCGGAGCGGGGCCGCCGGAGCGCCAGCTCGATCTCGCCCCGGAGCGCCGTGAGGGGGGAGCGGAGCTCGTGGCTGGCGTCGGCGGTGAAGCGGCGCTGGGCGTCGAAGGCGCGCTGGATCCGCTCCAGCATGGTGTTGAGGACCTGCACCAGCCGCTGGTACTCCCGGGTGTCCGCCCAGGCGTCGATGCGCTGGTCCAGGGAGGCCGCGCCGATGGCCTCGGCCTGGTCGATGACCTCGTCCACGGGACGGATGGACCGCCCGGCGAGCCAGCGGGAGCCCAGCGCCGACGCGACGGTGACCAGGAGCGTCATCGCCGCGAAGAAGAGCGCCAGGCGCGTCACCATCTCGTTGCGCGCCACCAGGGGCGCCGCCACCTGGAGGACGTGGCTCTCGTGGGCCGGCCCGAAGCGGGCCAGGGGGTAGTAGAGGGACCGCACGGCCATCCCCTGATACTCCTGCTCCCTCCAGACCAGGTTGCCCCGCCCCGCCTCGGCCAGCGCCGCGTCGTCCAGGGGCAGGTTGCCCGTCATGAACTGGCTGCGCAGGAGGCTCTGTCCACCCTCGCTCCAGATCTGGGCGTAGCGGATGAGCTCCCGGACCGAGGTGGCCTCCTCGGGGGTGAGCTGCCACTCGTGGAAGTGCATGGCGCCGCCGGGGGAGTCGGTGACCGACGCCGCCTGGATGGACGCCACGTTGAGGATGCTGGCGTTGAGCTCGCGGTCGAGCACGCGGCGGAGCGTGAGGACGCTGGCCACGGAGATCACCAGCACCGTGGCGGCCATGGCCAGGGTGAAGCGCAGCGACAGGCGATCGCGGAAGGACCTCATGGGCGTCGGCGCACGGGGCGGACCAGCGGGAAGGGGACGGCCATGGTCCGACTACCCCCCGAGGGCCCGGGCCGTTCGGTGCCAGAGGAGCCCCACGGCCAGGACCGCGAGCCCCGCCATCCACGCCCCCGGCTCCACCCAGAAGGCGAGGCCGAGGCAGCTCGCCAGCCCGGCGGCGGAGATCCACCGCGGGAAGCGGCGGTCCTCCGGGGGGAGCCGGAGCGCCGCCAGGTTCGTGAGCGCGTAGTAGATCAGGACCGTGAAGGCGGAAAAGGACCAGGTCGTCTCCACGCGGCCCAGGAGGGTGAGGCCGGCCACGACCCCGCCCACGGCGAGGACGGCCAGGACCGGCGAGCTCCGGCGCGTGTCCAGCCGGGCCAGGGCGGGGGGGACGTCGGCCCGGCGGGCCATGGCCAGGAGGACGCGGGAGAGGCCCAGGAGGAGGTTCAGGAGCACCCCGGCCATGGCGGTGAGCGCCGCGGCGCCCACGACCCACACCAGCCAGGGCAGGGGTAGCAGCCGGGCCACCACCTCCAGGGGGGCCGCCTGCTCCCGGGTGGCGGCGGCCAGGCCGTCGGCGCCGGCCAGCGCCACGGCCACCGCGGCCACGGAGACGTAGAGCGCCATGGACACGCCCAGCGTGACGACGATGGCCCGGGGGATGCTCCGTCGGGGCTCGCGGACCTCCTCCCCCAGGGTGGCGATCCGTCCGTACCCGGTGTAGGCCACGAACATGAGGGCCGTGGCCTCCAGGAGGCCCGCCAGCCCGCCGGAGAGGAAGGGCTCCCCCGCGGGTCCCGGGCCGGAGAGCCCGGCGCCCGGACCCGCGCCGGACGCCGGGGCCGTCCCGCCCCCGCCGAGCCACGCCGCCAGCGCCGGGAGGCCGGCCAGGACGAAGGCGGCCAGCGCTGCCAGGGTGAAGCCCACGATCAGCGCGTTGGCCCGGGCGGAGCGCCGCATGCCGCCGGCCACCACGGCGGTGAGGACGCCCACCAGCGTCAGCGCCACCCCGACGCGGACGCCGAGGCCCGCGTCCGGGGCCCCCACCGCCACCAGGAGGTAGCCCGCGAAGCCCAGCGCCGCCGTGGCCGCCGAGGCCGACTTGGCGCTCAGGAACATCCACCCGGCCACGAAGCCCAGGGTGGGGCTCAGATAGCGGTACCCGTACTCGTACGTGCCCCCGCTCACGGGGTGGGCGGCGGCGAGCTGGGCGCTGGAGAGGCCGTTGAAGGTCGCCACCACGGCGCCCAGGGCCACGGCCAGCACCACCGACGGACCCGTCGCCCCGGCGGCGATGCCGATGCTCACGAAGATCCCGGTGCCCAGGATGGAGCCCAGCCCCAGGAGGACGGCGCCGGGGACGCCCAGGACGCGGGTCAGGGCGTCGGGGCCGGACGCCTCGCTCACGCGGGGGGGCGGGGGCTGTCCGGGTCGTCGTCCCCGGGGCCCGGCAGCGCGTCCGCCCCGGTCGCGCCGGGCAGGCGGTCGAGCTTCCGGTTCACCAGCTCGAGCTGGGTGCGCAGCACGTCCAGCTCGTCCAGGAGGCGCTCGTGGAGCTCCTCCCGGTCCTCGCCGAGGAGGCGCTGGTTGAGCCGGATGCGCTGCACGATGATCACCATGAGCCCCGCGGGAAGGAGGAGGCTCGCCAGGAACACGAGGGCGAAGAAGACGGAGTTCATGGCGGGAAGGGAAGGGGACGGATCGGCCGCCGCAATCCTCCGGCGCCGTCCGGTCCAGGATGGACAGCCGCGGCCGGGGTCGTTCCTTTTGCGGCAGCGGCCCGGGCTCGCCGGGCCGTGGCCGTCCTCCCTCGCCGAGCCGCCCTCCGTGACCCAGCGCTCCGTCCGGATCGTCGCCCGTGCCAACAAGGTGGGCGTGGACGCGGACATCCGGCTCCTGGGCGAGGCCTTCTCGGGCTGGGGGCCCGACCCCGTCTTCTCGGGCTACCGGAGCATCTCCCCGCTGCGGCGCTTCTTCGGACGCCGGGACCCGGACGAGACGCTCGTCTTCCTGGAGCGGGTGACGGCCCGGTGGCTCCGGGGCGCGGGGCGGTACGTCCTCGTCCCCAACCAGGAGCGCTATCCCCGGCGCCTGGTGGGGCTCCTGGACGCGGTGGACCACGTCTTCTGCAAGTCCCGCCACGCCGTGGAGGTGTTCTCCGAGCACCACGATTCGGTGTGGCACATGGGCTTCACGTCGCCGGACCGGCGGAGCGACGTGGTGCGTCCCGACTACGACCGCTTCCTCCACCTGGCGGGGGGGAGCGCCCTGAAGGGGACCCGCACCCTCCTGGACGTCTGGGCCCGCCACCCCGAGTGGCCCGTCCTCACCCTCGTCATGCACCGGAAGGGCGACGTCCCCGAGACGGTGCCGGAGAACGTGGAGCTCCTGGACCACTACCTCCCCGACGCGGAGCTCCAGGCGCTCCAGAACGGGTGCGGGATCCACCTGTGCCCCTCCCGGAGCGAGGGCTGGGGCCACTACATCGGCGAGGCGCTCTCCTGCTGCGCCGTGGTCGTCACCACGGATGGCCCCCCCATGAACGAGCTGGTGCGCCCGGACCGGGGCGTCCTCGTCCCCTGGGCGCGCACCGAGCCCCGGAAGCTGGGCACCAACTTCTACGTGGATCCCGACGCGCTGGAAGCCGCCATCGAGGACCTCCTGACCCGCTCGGCGGAGGAGAAGGCGCGCCTCGGGCGGGCGGCCCGGACGTGGTTCGAGGAGAACGACGCCCGCTTCCGGGCGCGGCTCCGCGAGCTCTGGGAGGAGCTCGAGCTCTAGGCGGGGGCGGCGTCCCGGTCCGTGACCCGTCCCAGGCGCAGGGCGTTGGCGATGACGGCGAGGGACACCCCCATGTCGCCGATCAGCACCGCGGCCACCAGGGACACCATCCCCAGGGGGACGCCGACGGCCAGGACGGCCTTCACGCCCAGCGCCACGGCGATGTTCTGGCGGATGATCCGCCGGGCGTCGTGGGAGAGGCGCACCAGGTAGGGGAGGCGCGTCAGGTCGTCCCCCATGAGCGCCACGTCGGCGGTCTCCAGGGCGGTGTCGCTCCCGGCGGCGCCCATGGCGATGCCCACGGTGGCGCCGGCCAGCGCCGGCCCGTCGTTCACGCCGTCCCCGACCATGGCCACCGCGCCCCACCGCTCCCCCATCTCGCGGATCAGGCGGATCTTGTCCTCGGGCATGAGCCCGGCGTGGACCACGTCCACCCCGGTCTCGGCGCCCACGGCCCGGGCCGTGGCGTCGTTGTCGCCGGTGAGCATGTGGATCTCCTCGATGCCGGCGCGGCGCAGGGCGGCCACGGTGCCCGCCGCCCGCTCCCGGGGCCGGTCCGCCAGCGCGATCCACCCCAGGAGGCCGTCGGGGCCCTCGACCCCGACCACCGTGTGGCCCGCGGCCTGGAGCTCCGCGGGCGGGGAGCCCGCCTCCACCGCATCGGGCCGCGCCACCCGGTGGGTCCCTCCGGCGAGCTCGGCCCGCGCGCCCACGCCGGGAAGCGCCCGGAAGTCCCGGGAGGCGGGCAGGGGCAGCCCCCGCTCCTCGGCGGCGTCCAGCACCGCCCGGGCGATGGGGTGCTCCGAGGCGGCCTCCACCGCCGCCGCCGCCGAGAGGAGCGCGTCCTCGTCCACGCCGGGCTCGGGGCGGAGGGCCACCACCCGGGGATGGCCCACCGTGAGGGTCCCGGTCTTGTCGAAGGCGATGGCGCGCACCTCCCCCATGGCCTCCAGGTAGGTGCCGCCCTTGATGAGCACGCCGTGGCGCGCCGCGGCGGTGACGCCGCTGACCACCGCCACCGGGGTCGAGATCACCAGCGCGCAGGGACACGCGATGACCAGGAGCGTCAGCCCCCGGACGAACCACGGCACGAACTCCGCTCCGAAGAGGAGGGTCGGGACGGCCACCACCAGGACGGCGCCCAGCGTCACCGCCGGCGTGTACCACCGCGCGAAGCGCTCCACGAAGCGCTCGGTGCGGCTCTTGTTCGTCTCGGCCTCCTCCACGAGCTGGGCGATGCGTGCCAGGGTGCTCCGCCCGGCCTCGCGCTCCACCGTGACCTCCAGCGCGCCTTCCCGATTGATCGTCCCGGCAAAGACCGGATCGCCGGGCTCCTTGTCCACGGGCATGGACTCGCCGGTGATGGGGCTCTGGTCCACGGCGGAGCGCCCGCCCGCCACCCGACCGTCGGCGGGGACGCGCTCGCCGGGGCGGACCCGCACCACGTCCCCGGGCTCCAGGGCCTCGGCCGGGACCACCCGCTCCTCCCCGTCGCGGAGGAGGCGCGCGGTGTCGGGCGCCAGCTCCATGAGCGCGGTCACCGACGCCCGGGCCCGGTCCACCGAATAGCTCTCCAGGAGCTCCGCCAGGGAGAACAGGAAGGCGATGGCCGCCGCCTCCATGGTCTCGCCGATGACGACGGCGCCCACGATGGCCACGGTCATGAGGAAGTTCATGTCCAGGGTGCGCGCCCAGACCGCGCGGATCCCCTTGGAGAAGAAGTTCGTGCCGCCCACGGCGGCCGCGGCCAGGAAGAAGAGGTCCGGGACGGTGAGGACCTGGAGGGGGAGCGTGAGGAGGGCGGCGTCCACCCCGGCCAGGCGGAGGAGCCCGCCCACGGCGAAGAGCGCCATGGCCGCGTACGTGACGAAGGCGGCCCGGGTGCGGAAGGTGGGGACCTCCGCCGGGGCCTCGCCGCCGTCCAGGGGGTGGGCGGCGTAGCCGATCCGGCCCATCTCGTCCCGGAGGCGGGCCGGGTCCACGGAGCCGGCGTGGCGCACCGTGACCGTGCGGCTCACGGGGCTGCCCAGCACCTCGAGGACCCCGTCCACCGTCTCCAGGCGCCCCTGGATCTTGCTCACGCAGGAGGGGCAGTCCATCTCCCCGACGCGGAAGCGGAGGACCTCGCCCTCCACGGCGGCGTCCCGCTCGCGGGCCGCGGGCTTCGCGCTACTCACGGACGTGCTCCAGGGCGGTGGTGAAGAGGGTGGTCACGTGGTCGTCGTCCAGGCGGTAGAAGGCCATCCGCCCCTCCTTCCGGAAGCGCACCAGGCGGAGCTGGCGCAGATGGCGCAGGTGGTGGCTCACGGCGGACTGGCTCACGCCCACGACCTCGGCCAGGTCGCAGACGCAGAGCTCGGCCGCTCCCAGGGCCTCCACGATGCGGAGGCGGGTGGGGCTCCCCAGGATCTGGAAGAGGTCGGCCAGGTCCTCGAGCTCGACCTCCCGGGCCTGGGCGGCGCGCGCCCTCTCCACGGCCTCGGGATGGACCAGCTCGACGTCGCAGACGGCGGCGGGCTCGGACATCCTGTCTCCTGAATATGTGAGCAGTCGTTCACATATGATACACCGGCGCGGCGGTCCGTCCAGGGTGGGGCCCCGGCGGGCCGGAGGCGGCTGCGGGGAATCTCCCCGCATCGAGATCCGCCTTCCTCCCCACAGACCCCGGCCGGGTGGGCGACCAGATTCCTGCGTCGCCCGGTACCCTCCCATCCCCCGGCCCATGATCCATGCGCTGACGGCCGCCGCCCTGGCCGGCCTCGTCGGAAGTCCGCACTGCGTAGGCATGTGCGGTCCGTTCGCGTTGGCGTGCGGGGAGCGGGCGGGGCACCACGCCGCCTGGCACGCGGGGCGGCTCCTGACCTACGCGCTCCTGGGCGCGGCGGCCGGCGCGGCCGGCGCCGCCATTCCCGGGCCCGCATGGGTCGCCTCGGCGGTGTCCGCCGTCCTGGTGATCTGGTTCGCCGCCGCGCTGGCCGGCCTGGCCCCCGAGCCCGCCCTGCGGGTCCCGGGCCTGGGGCGCCTGGCCATCCGGGCCGCCCGCCGGGACGACCGGGCCTCCCGCTTCCTCTTCGGGATGGCCAACGGCCTCCTCCCCTGCGGGCTGGTCTACGCCGCCCTGGGGATGGCCGTGGCCACCGGGAGCGGGGTGGGCGGCGCCGCCGTCATGGTCGCCTTCGGCGCGACCACGGTACCGGCGCTGGCGGCCCTCGGACTCGGGGTGCGGCGCCTCACGGCGCCCCGTCCCTGGCTGCGGGGCGCCCTGGCCGCGCTGGTGCTGGTGACGGGCCTCTGGGCCGTCGCCCAGCGTCACGAGATGCACGCCGCCGTACCCGCCGCGTCCGCGGCCACCCACTCGAGCGTCCTCCCCTGATCCCGCCCGGCGAAGGCACGGGGCCCCGCCGGGTCCGAAGCGAACTCCTCCCCGACCGGAAGCGAATGGAATCGACGACCGCAGGTGCCCCGGGCACCACCACCACGGAGACCGCGCCGGTCTACGACATGGACGTCGTGAAGATGTTCTTCACGGCGACCGTCGTCTGGGGCCTGGTGGGGATGCTGGTGGGCGTGATCATCGCGCTGCAGCTGGCCTGGTGGCCGGCCAACCTGGATCTGCCGTGGACGACCTTCGGGCGCCTGCGGCCGCTCCACACCAACGCCGTGATCTTCGCCTTCGCCGGCAACGTCTGCTTCACCGGCATCTACCACAGCACCCAGAGGCTGCTGAAGACGCGGATGTTCAACGACACCCTGTCGCGCATCCACTTCTGGGGGTGGCAGGCGATCATCGTGGCGGCGGCCGTCACGCTCCCCCTGGGGCTCACCCAGACCAAGGAGTACGCGGAGCTGATCTGGCCCATCGACGTGGCCATCACGCTGGTGTGGGTCGTCTTCGCCATCAACTTCTTCGGCACCCTCGCCCGGCGCCGGGTGAAGCACCTCTACGTGGCGATCTGGTTCTACATCAGCTTCGTCCTGACCATCGCGGTGCTCCACATCTTCAACAGCCTGGCCATCCCGGCCACGCTCTTCCGCTCCTACCCCATCTACGCCGGGCTCACCGACGCGCTGGTGCAGTGGTGGTACGGGCACAACGCGGTGGGCTTCTTCCTCACCACGCCCTTCCTGGGGCTGATGTACTACTACCTGCCCCGGGCGGCGGAGCGGCCGGTCTACAGCTACCGGCTCTCCATCATCCACTTCTGGGGCCTGGTCTTCCTGTACATCTGGGCGGGGCCGCACCACCTCCTGTACTCGGCGCTCCCCGACTGGGCCCAGACCCTGGGCATGGTCTTCAGCATCATGCTGCTGGCCCCGTCGTGGGGCGGCATGCTGAACGGCCTCCTCACCCTGAAGGGCGCCTGGGACCGGGTGCGCACCGACCCGATCCTGAAGTTCATGGTGGTGGCGGTCTCGTTCTACGGGATGAGCACCTTCGAGGGCCCCATGATGTCCATCCGGGCCGTGAACTCGCTGGCGCACTACACCAACTGGGTCATCGGCCACGTCCACTCCGGCGCGCTGGGGTGGGTGGGGATGATCTCCTTCGGGATGCTCTACTGGATGGTCCCCAACATCTGGGGCCGGACGCTCCGGCATCCCACCTGGGCCAGCCACCACTTCTGGCTGGCCACCATCGGGATCGTTCTCTACACGGTGGCGCTCTGGGCCGCCGGCCTGATGGAGGGTCTCCAGTGGCGCGCCCTGAACGAGGCCGGCCAGCTGGCGAACCCCGTGTTCCTGGACATCACCCACCGCCTCGACCCCTTCATGTGGCTCCGCTTCATCGGCGGATCGCTCTACCTGGTGGGCGCGGTGATGATGGCCATCAACTTCTGGCAGACCATCCGGGGACCCGCCGGGCCGCAGCAGGCCGAGGCCGTCCCCGTGGGCGCGGACTGAGGAGCCGACCATGAGCGACGAGACGCAGCAGAGCAGCGCGGAGTACGGCCGGCTCCACCGGGTGCTGGAGGGGAAGGCGACGCTCTTCGCCATCCTCACCACGGTGGTGATCTCCATCGGCGGCCTGGTGGAGATCCTCCCCATGTTCACCGCGAGCCTGGGGTGGGAGCGGGCCGACTGGGTCACGCCGTACACGCCGCTGGAGGTGGCGGGCCGTGACATCTACATGCGGGAGGGGTGCATGCTGTGCCACTCCCAGATGATCCGGCCCATGCGCGCGGAGATCCTCCGCTACGGCGAGTGGAGCCGTTCGGCCGAGTACCAGTACGACCGGCCCTTCCTCATGGGCTCGCGCCGGCTGGGCCCCGACCTCCACCGGGTGGGGGGGAAGTACCCCGACGCGTGGCACTACGAGCACATGCGCGATCCCCGCTCCACCAGCCCGGGGAGCATCATGCCCAACTACCCGTGGCTGCACCGCCGGAGCGTGGACCCCGAGGACATCGCGGCCTCGGTGCGCGCCCTGGCCCGGGCCGGGACGCCGTACGACGACACCTCCCTGGAGTTCGTCGAGGGAAGCATGCGCGCCGAGGGCGAGGAGATCGTGAGCAGCCTCGCCACCGCCGGGATCGAGGCGGCCTGGGACGACGAGATCGTCGCCCTCATCGCCTACCTCCAGCGGCTCGGCGTCGAGGGGCGCGAGCACCTCGAGGACGCGGGAGGGGAGCAGTGAACACGGTTCTGCAGGCGGCCAAGGAGTCGGTCTCCATGGGATGGCTCCTGGGCCTCATGACCATCGTCTTCTTCGTCTCCTTCGTGGGCTGGATCTGGTGGACGTGGCACCCCGCCAACCGGGAGCTCATGGAGGAGGCGTCCAGGATGCCGTTCGCCGAGGGAGGAGAAGGGTGAGCAAGGAGACCAACCGGCTGCTCGGCCACGCCGACGAGGCCGACGGGATCGACGAGTACGACAACCCCCTTCCCGACTGGTGGGTGGGGTTGTTCTGGCTGACCATCGTCTGGGCCATCGGCTACACGGTCCACTACCACGTCATCGCCGACCGGTCCCAGGAGGCCGAGCTGGCCGCCGAGATGGCCGCCGCGGAGGCGCGCTATCCGGAGCAGGCGTCGGCCACGGCGATGGCGGCCACCAGCTTCACCGTCACCCCCTCGGCCGTGGAGGCGGGCGCGGCGGTCTACGCCCAGAACTGCGTGGCCTGCCACGGCCCGGAGCTCGAGGGCGGCATCGGCCCGTCCTTCGTGGACCAGGAGTGGATCCACGGCGGGCAGGCCGAGGACATCCTGAGCACGATCATCAACGGCGTGCCGGAGAAGGGGATGGTGCCGTGGGGCGGCATCCTGAGCCCGGAGCAGGTCAACCAGGTGGCGGCCTTCGTGATCAGCCGCCACAGCGAGGCCACGGGTCGTCCGGTGGAGGAGATCGTGGGCCCGATCACCGAGGAGGGGCTGGAGGAGGAGCACGGCGAGGCCGACGAAGCCCCGAGCGCCTCCGACGAGGTCGCCCCCGAGCCCGGGGAGGCCGCGGAGGGGGACAGCGCCGCGGCCCCCGGCGGCTGAAGCGGTCCCTGACCGCCCCCGGGAGGAGCGACGAGGCATGGCCACCATGAAGCTGCCCGGCATGACCGGCTCGAGGGAGTGGGTCTACCCCCAGTCCATCGAGGGGACGTTCATGACGCTGCGGCGCTGGACCTTCCTGGCGCTGCACGTGGTGCTCTTCGTCGTGCCCTGGATCACGGTGAAGGGGCACCCGCTCCTCCTGGTGGACCTGCCCCACCGGCGGGTCTTCCTCTTCGGGACGATCTTCACGCCGTCGGACACCATCTTCCTGGTGCTCCTCCTCCTCTTCCTGGCCTTCAGCCTCTTCTTCTTCACCGCGGTGTTCGGGCGGATCTGGTGCGGGTACGCCTGCCCCCAGACCGTCTTCCTGGAGAGCTGGATCCGCCCCATCGAGCTCTGGATCGAAGGGGACCGGAGCCGGCGGAAGCGCCGGGACTCCATGGGGTGGACGTGGGACCGGGTGTGGCGGAAGGGCGCCAAGTGGACGCTCTTCCTGGCCGTGTCCCTCCTGCTGGGGATGGCCATGACCAGCCTCTTCGCCGGGGCGCGCCCGCTGTGGACCGGGGAGGCCAGCGCCGCGTCGTACGCCTTCGTGGCCGTCTTCACGGCGCTCTGGTACCTGGACTTCACCTGGTTCCGCGAGCAGTTCTGCAACTACCTCTGCCCCTACGCCCGTCTCCAGAGCGCCCTCACCGACGACGAGACGCTGCTGGTCTCCTACGACGAGGAGCGGGGCGAGCCCCGGGGGCCCAAGCGAGGGCCGGAGGGCGGGTGCATCGCGTGCCAGAAGTGCGTGGTGGTCTGTCCCCAGGGCATCGACATCCGCCAGGGCTTCCAGCTCGAGTGCATCCAGTGCGCCCGGTGCGTGGACGCCTGCACCCAGGTCATGGCCAACTTCGACCAGCCCACGCTGGTGCGGTACTCGTCCATCGCGGTGGACGAGGGGAAGAAGCCCCGGGCCTTCCGCCCCCGGACGCTGGTGTACGGCGGTCTCCTCACCACGCTGGCCGCCGCCGCCGTGGTCCTCCTCCTGGCCCGGGTCCCGTTCGAGGCCACGGTGAACCGCGCGCCGGGCTCCCTCTTCCAGACGGACGCCGACGGATGGGTGCGCAACACGTATCTCCTGAGCATCACGAACAACGAGCCCTCGGCGGCGCCGGTGGCGTACGAGGTGGAGGTGGAGGGGCTGGAGGGCGCCCAGGTGTCGACGTCGGAGGTCTCGGTGCCGTCGGAGGGCCGGACCACCGTCCCCCTGGTCGTGCGGGCCCCCCTGGAGGTGGAGCTGGCGCGCACGGTGCCGCTGCGGGTCCGGGTGTCCTCCTCCTCGGGGGAGCTGCTGCTGCCCACGACGTTCAAGACCGGGGCGAGCATCGGGGGCGACCGATGAGCGGGGCCCGGGACGGACGGCGGGGACGCGAGCCCCTCACGCTGGGCTCCGACCTCCTGTGGCCGACGGCCATCGCCCTGTTCCTGGCCACCGTGGTGGCGGTGAACGTCGTCTTCATCTGGGTCGCGGTGAGCGGCCAGGACGAGGTCGTGCCTTCGTACGTCACCGGCGAGCGCTAGCCGTGACGCCGGCCGGAGGGGTCGGGGCGCCCCGGCGCCGGGACACGGCCGAGCCGTACGCGCCGGCGGGCGGGACCGGAGGCGGCCCCCTCGGGGCGGACGTCTCGCTCGACCCGTCGACCCCTTCCGTCGCCCGCTGCCCCCACTGCGGCACGGCGGTCGAGGGAGCCGAGGACGCCTTCTGCTGCACGGGCTGCGAGACCGCCTGGGCCATCATCCACGGCGCGGGCCTGGAGCGGTACTACCGGGACCGGGACGCGTTCGCCCCGCGCCCGGAGGCGCTGGACGGCGGCTGGGACGCCCTTCCGGTGGAGACGGCCGCCGACGGGACCTGCCAGGTGCGCCTGGCGGTGGACGGGCTCCGCTGTGCGTCCTGCGTGTGGGTGACCGAGCACGTCCTGGAGAGGACGCGCGGGGTGGAGGAGGCGACGCTGAGCTACGCGACCGGGCGGGCCACGCTGCGCTGGCGTCCGGAGCAGGTGGGCCTCGGCGAGCTGGCCGGGCGCATCGCCGCGCTGGGGTACCGCCCCCGCCTGCTGGGCCAGGAGGCTCGCCCGGATCGGGACCTCCTCATGCGCCTGGGGGTGGCGGCCTTCGCCGCCGCCAACGTCATGATGTTCCACGCCGCGCTCTACGCCGGCTGGGCGGGGGGGATGGAGCCCCGGTTCGTGGCCCTCTTCCAGTGGGTGTCCCTGGTCCTGGCCACCCCGGTGGCGCTCTGGAGCGCCGCCCCCTTCTTCGCCGGGGCCGCCTCGGGCCTGCGGGCCGGCGTGCTCCACATGGACGTGCCCATCGCCCTGGCGGTGGCCGTCCTCTACGCCCAGGGCGTGATCGGGACGCTGGCGGGCGTGGACACCTACCTGGACTCGCTGACCATGCTGGTGGCGCTCCTCCTGGCCGGACGCCTCCTGGAGTCCCGGGGACGGCGCCGCGCCGCCGAGGCCGCCGTGACCCTCGCCGCCACCGTGCCGGCCACGGCCCGCCGTCTCGTCGACGGGGGGGTGGAGACGGTGGCCTCCGCGGATCTCGCCGAGGGGGACCGGGTGGCGCTGGGAGCGGGGGAGGAGGTCCCCGCCGACGGGGTGGTCGCCTCCGGCGAGGCGTGGCTCCGCACCGCGCTCCTCACCGGCGAGGCCGAGCCGGTCTCCGTCGGCGTCGGGGGCCGGGTCTGGGCCGGGACGGTGGTGGTGGAGGGGGCCGCCACGATCCGCGTCACCGGGGTCGCCCAGGACACCGTCGTGCACCGCATGGCCGAGGAGCTCCGGGCCGCGGCGGACCGGGGGGCCCGGCCCGGGTCCACGGACCGCCTGGCGCCCTGGTTCACCGGGCTCACGCTTGGCGTGGCCGCCGCCACCTTCGGCGGATGGTGGTGGGCCGTGGGGGCCGGGGCCGCCCTGGAGGCGACGGTGGCCGTCCTGGTGGTGGCGTGCCCGTGCGCCCTCGCCCTCTCCCGCCCCCTGGCCGCCGCCGCCGGGCTGGGTGCGGCCGCCCGCCGGGGGCTCCTCCTCCGCTCCGCGGACGCGCTCCTGGAGATGGAAGGGGTGGACCGGGTGGCGCTGGACAAGACGGGCACGGTCACCGCCGGGGCCATGGAGGTCCTGGAGGCCGACGACCGGGACCTGCGGGTGGCCGCGGGCCTGGAGCGGTTCAGCCGGCACCCGGTGGCCCGGGCCGTGGTGCGGGAGGCCGCCGCCCGGGGGATCCCCCTCCCGGAGGCCGAGCAGGTGCGGGAGGAGGCGGGTGTGGGGATCTCCGGCGTGGTGGACGGCCGCCGGTGGCGCCTGGTGAGCGGTGGGGCGGGCGTGGTCCTCCTGGAGGGCGAAGACGGCCACCGGGCGCCCCTCCGCCTGGGCGACGCCGTGCGCCCCGACTCCGGGGCGGCCGTGGCCCGCCTCCGGGGGCTGGGGGTGGAGGTGGCCCTCCTCACCGGGGACCACCGTGAGGCCGCGGCGCGCATGGCCGCCGGCGCGGGCCTCGACGAGGTCGAGGCGCGCATGGGTCCCTCCGAGAAGGCCGATTGGATCCGCGCGCGCCAGGCCGAGGGCGCCCGGGTGCTCTTCGCCGGCGACGGCCTGAACGACGGCCCCGCCCTGGCCGCCGCCGACGTGGGCGTCGCCATGGGGACCGGGGCCGCCTCCAGCATCCTCACCTCCGACGGGGTGCTGGCGGCGGGCTCCCTCCTCCCCCTGGCCGTGGGCATCGAGGCCGCACGGGCGACCCGCGCCGCCATCCGGGCCAATCAGCGCCGCTCGATCGGCTACAACGTGCTGGCCGTGTCCGCGGCCGCGGCGGGGCTCGTGAACCCCCTCGTGGCGGCGATCCTCATGCCCCTCTCCAGCGCCCTGGTGGTGTGGGGCGCCTCCCGGGTGGAGCGGCGGGTGGCGGCGGTGGAGCGGGCGTGGGCGGAGGTGGCCGCGTGAACGCGCTCCTCTTCCTGATCCCGGCCGCGGTGGGGCTCGCCCTCACCTTCCTCGTCCTCTTCCTGAAGGCGGTGCGGGACGGGCAGTTCGACGACCTCGACGACGCGCCGCTGCGGATGCTCGAGGACGACTGAGCTTTCTCGGGTTGGGGGGCCCGGGGCGCGGGTGCCCCGCGTGGAGACCGCTCGGCGCTCTGGGAGGTGGGCACGCCACCCTGGGGGCGCCTCGCTCGGACCGGGGCCGACCGGATCCCCGGTCCGAGTCTCCGTGCGGGGCGCCCGCGCCCCGGGCCCTCGACCATGGTGGGGTGTCCGCCTCGGGCATCCGAGCGTCGGTCCGTGGCCGACCGGGGGGCGCGGGGGCACGCCACCCTGGGGGCGCCTCGCTCGGACCGGGGCCGACCGGATCCCCGGTCCGAGTCTCCGTGCGGGGCGCCCGCGCCCCGGGCCCTCGACCATGGTGGGGTGTCCGCCTCGGGCATCCGAGCGTCGGTCCGTGGCCGACCGGGGGGCGCGGGGCGGAAACCGGGGGCACCGTGGGGTCGTACGGGTCCGCAGCGGACCATTCCCCGTTCCCGAAGGAGCCATGGACGTTCTCGCCTGGGAGATGATCGCCCCGATGGTCGTGGCGATCGTGCTCATCCTCACCGTCGGGGGCGTGCTGATCCTCCGCCCGCTGGCCAAGCGCGTCTCCGAGCTCCTGGAGCTGTACGCCCACGATCAGAGGAGCGGCGCGCACGTGGAGCTCCAGCAGATGCGGGAGCTCCTGGAGACCATGAACGCGCGCCTCCAGCTCGTGGAGGAGCGTCAGGACTTCACGGAGCGACTCCTGGACGATCCCGGGAAGCGGGACCGTCTGCGGGGCGGCGACGGGGAGTGAGCGCGGGGCTTCGACCCGCCCCGTGCCCTCCCGCCCCCACCCCCGGGCGCTCCGGGGGCCTCAGGCCGCGCTGAAGGGGTAGCCCTCGGCGCGGCTCACCGCCTCGGCCAGGAGCCGGCCCTCGGCGCGGATCTCGAAGGGGGTCCGGCGCGCGAGCGCCTCCCAGGCGTCGAGGTGCTTCTGCAGCTTCCGCCCGCTGGAGCTGGCGGCCAGGACGTTCCGGCCGGCGGCCTCCACCACCCCCAGGCCCTCCTCGGCCAGGAGGCGGACGGCTGCGCGGCGTGCGGCGGTTCCGGACTCGTCCACAAGGGCGGAGGCCTTCCGGAGGCGCAGCACCACCGAGTCCAGGGCGTAGGTCTGGATCACCATGTCGGCGAGCCAGGCCAGGACCTCCTGCTCCTGCTTGAGCTTCAGCATGTGCTTCCGGGCCGCCGCGCGGGCCGCGTAGAGCGTCATGCGCCGCGCCGTCTCCACGGCGGCGAGCTCCTCGGCGAAGGGCCCGCTCCCGGGCTCCACGGTCCCGCGTCCCTTCTTGACCGCCTTGGCCACCTCCCCGGCGGTGCCCATGAGGGGCAGGGGACCCTTCATCCCCCGCTCCAGCAGCGTGCCGGTGATGAGCATGCGGTTGATCTCCGAGGTGCCCTCCCAGATCCGGTTGATCCGGGCGTCCCGGTAGTTCCGCTCGGCGGGGTACTCGGCGATGAAGCCGTACCCGCCGTAGACCTGGAGCATCTCGTCCACCACGAAGTCCACGGCCTCGGAGGCGTAGACCTTGTTGATGGAGCACTCCACGGTGAGCTCCTTCAGCGCGGCGACCGTGGCCGCGACCTTCCCCTGGTCCCCGTGCTCCGCCACCCAGCGATCGACCTCGTGGGCGGTGCGGTACGCCAGCGTCTCGTGGGCGAAGGTGCGGGCCGCGGCGGCGGCCAGCTTCTGCTGGATGAGGGGGAAGGAGGCCAGGGGGCGTCCGAACTGCTCCCGCTCCGCGGCGTACCGGGCTCCCTGGCCCAGGGACACCTTCGCGCCCCCGAGCACGGCCGGGGAGAGCTTCAGCCGGCCGATGTTCAGGACGTTGAAGGCGATGCGGTGCCCCTTCCCGATCTCCCCCAGGACGTTCCCCCGGGGCACCGGGGTGTCGTCGAAGGAGAGGGCGCAGGTGGACGAGCCCTTGAGGCCGAGCTTCTTCTCCTCCGGGCCCACCGTGAAGCCGTCGGCGCCCCGCTCGACGATGAAGGCGGTGAAGTGCTCGCCGTCCACCTTGGCGAACACGATGAAGAGGTCGGCGAACCCGGCGTTGGTGATGAACTGCTTGGAGCCGTTGAGGATCCAGGCGTCCTTCTCCTCGTCCAGGACGGCGGTGGTGCGCGCCCCCAGGGCGTCGGAGCCGCTCCCGGCCTCGGTCAGTCCGTACGCCGTGATGAGCTCGCCGGTGAGGATCCCCTCGGCGTAGCGGGCCCGCTGCTCCTCGGTGCCGTAGTAGAGGATGGGGAGGCCGCCGATGCCGGTCTGGACGGCGATGGCCGGCGAGAAGGAGCCGCCGATGCCGATCTTCTCGGCGACGAGCATGGCCGTGGTCTTGGGCGCGCCCAGGCCGCCCAGCTCCTCGGGGGCGTCCAGGGCGAACACCCCGAGCTCGCCCGTCTCCCGGACGAGCCCTTCCAGCACGCCGTCCTCCTGGGCCTCGAGGGCGTCGTAGCGGGGGAGGACCCGCTCCCGCACGAAGTCCTCCACGCTCCCGGCCAGCATGCGGGCCTCCTCGTCGAGCTCCTCGGGGACGAAGACGTGGGCGGGGTCGGTGGGACCCAGGAGGAAGGTGCCGCTTCCCAGGCCGGCTTCGATGGCGGTGCTCATGGGGTCGCTCCGGGTGCAGGGGCGCCGAAGCCCCGGGCCAGCATCCCGGCCACGGGGTCCAGCGTCGTCATGAGGTCGTAGTCGCGGGTGCTGTGGAGCCAGCCGGTGACGATCTCGTCCAGGGCTCCGAAGAAGACCCGCCGGGCGAGGCGGACGTCCAGCTCCGGGTCGAAGGCCCCGGCCTCCACGCCGTCCTCCAGGACCTCCGCGATGAGGTCGAAGTAGGCGGCGACGCTGGGGCGGATCCCCTCGGCGAGGATAGGATCGGGCTCCCGGATGTGGATCTGGAAGACCGTGGCCAGCTCCCGGTCCCCGGCGAAGAAGCGGAGGTGCCGCTCCGCCAGGGCCTCCAGGCGGGCGACGCCCGGGGCCGCCGCGGCCAGGACCGGGCGGCAGGCCTCCAGATACGCGGTGAGGTGGCGCTGGAAGAGGGCCACGAGCAGATCCTGCTTCCGCTGTACGTAGAGGTACAGGGTCCCGGTGGCGACGCCGGCCTCCCGGGCCACGGCGGCCATGGTGCTCCCGTGGTACCCGTGGCGGGCGAAGACGCGGAGGGCCGCGTCCAGGATCCGCGCCTCCTTGGCTCCCGCCGGCGCGGGGGTCTCGAGCTGGGTCATGGCGGCGCCCGGGTGAGTGAATGAACGTTCATTCATTTTCGCGACCCGACCTCCCGACGTCAAGAAGCGCGGGGGGGCGGCTACCGGATCGAGTCGTGGTCGGCCGCGCGGGCGTTGGCGGCGTCCTGGGCGTCCAGCGCGGCGCCGACGCCCCGGGCCCCGGGGATCGGCATGGTGCTGATCAGGCTGTCCTTCTGCCGGCGGGTGAGGGTGTCGGCGGCGGAGGCCGTGTCTCCGTCCCCGGCGCCGCAGCCGACGGTGAGGGTGGCGAGGCCGAGGAGCGTCGCGAGGAGAAGGGGGAGGCTTCGTCGGACCATGGGAGCGACCTCCGGTGGAGGGGTACGGGCGGGGCGGCCTCCAAGGTAGCCGGGACCGAGCCTCGCCGCCCGGCCCGGTCCGGCCAGGCCCACGCTCGACCGGACGGAGAACCGGCCCCGCTCCCGGGTACGGAGAAGCGCTCGCCCTCCCCGCCCGCCCCTCTCCAGGAACGTCCCCATGGCTCGAGTCCTCATCGCCGGCTGCGGCTACGTCGGCACCCGTCTGGCCGAGCTCCTCGTGGCGGACGGTGACGACGTGTTCGGCATGAAGCGGACGCCCCGGGATCTCCCCCTCGGGGTGGTCCCCATCGCGGCCGACGTCACCGACCCGGTCTCGCTGGACGCGGTGCCCGGCGGCCTCGACCTCCTCGTCTACGCCGTGTCTCCGGGGGGAGGGGATGCCGAGCGGTACCGGGAGGCCTACCTGGACGGGCTCCGGAACGTGCTGGAGGCGGCCGGGCGGGACAGCCCCGACCTCCGCCGCACCCTCCTGATCTCCAGCACCGGGGCCTACGGGTACGCCGACGGCCGGTGGGTGGACGAGGACACGCCGCCCGGGCCGAACCACCCCCGGGGGGAGATCCTGGTGGAAGCGGAGGAGGTGGCCACGGCGGGGCCGCCCGCGGGCGTGGCGCTCCGCCTGGGGGGGATCTACGGGCCGGGGCGGACCTCCACGGTCGAGCGGGTGCTGGCCGGCGAGGCCGGCTGCCCCCACCCGGAGCGGTGGTCCAACCGGATCCACCGCGACGACGCCGCCGGCGCGGCGCGGCACCTCCTCCGTCTGGACGACCCGGCGCCCCTCTACCTGGGCGTGGACCGGGACCCCGCCTCCCTCCGGGACGTCTACCGCTGGATCGCGGAGCGGGGGGGCGCGCCGGACCCGTGCGCCGACGAGGACGCCGAGGCGTGGGAGGCGACGGGCCGGAGGGGCACGAACAAGCGGTGCCGCAGCGACCGGCTGGTGGCCTCGGGGTACCGCTTCCGGTACCCCAGCTACCGGGAGGGATACGCCCCGCTGGTGGACGCACGGACGGGGTGACGCCCCTCGTTCCACGTCTGGATCGGACGCCGGGATTTAATTAAGATGTCTACATGAGAATTAACGAGATCGCCGCCGATCGGGCCGCGCCCGAGGCGGCCGCCGGGCCTCCCTCCGAGGAGGAGATCCGGGCCCTGGTGCACGACTTCTACGGCGCCGTCCAGGAGGACGACGTCCTGGGCCCGATCTTCGACGAGCACATCGAAGCGTGGGAGCCCCACCTGGAGCGCATGTGCGACTTCTGGTCGGGCATTCTCCGGGCCTCGGGGCGCTACCGGGGCAACCCGCTGGCCGCCCACGCCTCCATCCCCGGCCTCGCAGCCCGGCACTTCGGGCGCTGGCTCGCCCTCTTCCAGGCGTCGGCCTCCCGCACCCTGCCGCCGGCCGCCGCCCGGGACGTGGTGGCCCGGGCCGGGCGCATGAGCCGCGTCCTCCTCCGCAACCGGACCCCGTCATGACCGATACCGCCGCCGCACCCCTGGCCACCTCCGTCGATCCGGCCTCCCTCATCCAGGTCCAGGCGGGAGGGGTGGTCAGCCGCACCCTCCTCAAGAACGCCTCGGGCTCCCTGACCCTCTTCGCCTTCGGGGCGGGGGAGGGGCTCAGCGAGCACGCCACCCCCCACGACGCGGTGGTCCACGCGCTGTCGGGCCGGGTGGAGGTGCGCATCGGCGAGGAGGATCACGAGGTGGCCGCCGGGCAGACGCTCCACCTTCCGGCGAACGTCCCCCACGCGCTCCACGCGCCGGAGGACTTCGTCATGCTCCTGACCATGCTGCGCGCGCCCCGGGACTGATCCCCGCGGGACGCCGCGGGGGGCGCCCCTGCTCAGGAGGTCGGGGCGTCTCCCGACTCCAGGCGGCCCGGAGGCTCCGCCGCCTGATCCCGCTCGGCCACCAGCACCACCAGCTCCTCCAGGCGGTCCGCCGCCGCCTTCACCCAGCGCGTCCACCGCCGTCGCCGGAGCGCCAGCTTCGAGACGTGGACCCGGATCTCCGTGAGGCCGGGACGGGTGGTCACGGTGAAGCGCAGCCCCCGGCGGTCCCGCCACGCCACCTCGCCCTCCTCCAGGCTGAGGCGCGCCGGGCCCTCGCGGTACGGCTGGAGGAGCCGCACCGCCCGCATGAGCTGGTCCGAGTCGATCTCCACCGGGATCTGGCGGAGGGTGGCGCGGTTCATCACGAAGAGCCCCCACTTCTGGACCGGAGGGGCGGCGGGCGGCGCGTCGTTGCTCTCCCGGACCTCCTCCATGGCCCGCTCCACCGCCTGGGGCGCGAAGCCCGCCTCCCGGGCGATGGCCCGGAGCTCCTCCGCGCTGACCCGGAGCGCGTCGGGCGAGCCCTCGAGGGTCGCGGCGCGCCGGAGGATCCGGTCGGCCTCGATGCGGGTGAACTCCCCGCCCTCAGTCATGGTCGGAGTCCCCCGGCCCGGGGCCGGGGTCGGTCGGGTCTTCGTCGGCATCGTCCTCGTCCTCGTCGTCCTCGGGGGGCCGGGGCCGATCCATCTTCAGGGAGAGGCCCCCGAAGAAGGTCGAGCCGGAGCGCTCCACCTCGTGGTCACCGTCCCAGAGGTATGTGGTGATGGCCCGGTCCCACGCCAGCCCCGCGCTCGCCACCAGGTCCATGTACGGCCCGTAGGCGGTCTCGTCGGGAGCCTCGGTGGTGCCGCTCCAGATGGTCACCCGGGGGTTGAAGCCGCCTCCCTCCCCGCTGGAGCCCTCCAGGGGCATCTCGATGAGGACCGAGTCCACCAGCGGCATCCGGTAGACCTCGGGCTCGAAGGCCCGGCCGTAGCGGCGGTACCGGTCGTACGTCCGCCGGTTGAGCGCCACCACGTCCTCCTCGCCCCGGATGGCCCGGGTGATGTAGTCGCGGATCTCGAAGGCGGCGTCCCGGTGGCGGGGGAAGCGGGGGCTGTCCACGTAGCCGAAGCCGGGCATGAACCAGCCCTTGTTGAAGCCCCAGTTGCGCTCGGTCACCCGACCGCGGCGCACCAGCCCCTGGTACTCGCTGAAGAGCTGGACCACCTGGTGGGACGGATAGCCGTGGGGGTTGAGGAAGATGTCGGGAAGCCACGCCTCCCACAGGCGTCCCCGGACGGTCGACTCGGGGTAGAGGGGGTGATCGTCCCCGCCCCCGGAGGTCGCGTCCTCGCCCAGGGAGCCCAGGTAGCCGGCGTGGAGGATGTAGTCCGGGGTGAGCCGGTACAGGTCGTAGGCGAGCTGGGCCCCGTCGGGATTGGTGAAGGGGTGGACCACCACGTTCACCCCGTCCAGCTTCCGCCGCTCCTCGGGGTCGGTCAGGAGGAGCTCGGCCCACCGCAGCACGTGGCTCGTGGAGGAGACCTCGTTGGCGTGCTGCCGTGCCGAGTAGACGACGGTGGGCTTGAACGTCGTCGCCTTGGCCCGGGACCAGTGGGTCGTCCCCACGGCGGGCATGAGGTCCAGCGCCCAGACGTCCTTGCCCAGGTACGACTCCCCGGCCTTGTACATGTGGGCCTCGGGGAAGGCGTGGGCCAGCTTGGCCATGATCTCGTTCCCCTCGGCCGGGGGGATGGGCGTCTCCCACTGCACGATGCGCTCGCCGCCGTACGCCCACCCCTCGGGGAGGAAGGCGCGCCAGTCCGGGAGCGGCGCAGGCCGACCGTTGGCCGCCAGTGCGACGGTGCGCCGGGCCTCGGGGTCCTGCTCGTGGGTCCACTCGGCCCAGAGCTCCAGCGTGCCCAGGCCCGGCCACGCCAGCGCCGGGGCGTAGAGCCCCGCGGCCCGGAGCGACTCCAGCTCGGCGAAGACCGCTTCGACCTGCTCGGCGGAGATCATCTCCTCGTCCACCTGGAGGGGGCGGGCCAGCGTCACCAGGGAGTCCCGGAGGTCCGCCTCCGAGTCCACCCGCACCCGGAGGGCGAGGCGCTCGATCCCGGGCTCGCCGGCGCGCACGAGGGCGCGCCGCGCCGAGGGACGCTCCATCTCGACCCGGGCGATGTCGAGGCGCTCCTCTCCCGACGCGCCGGTGGCGTCCTCCCACGTCACCACCACCGCCGGCCGGGAGGTGGCGAAGCCGGTCAGGCGCACGGTGCCCTCGGGCGGGCCGCCGGCCCGGGGGCGCATGACGGGGATCACCCGCCCCGGGAACGCCAGGTCCTGGCCCCGGGAGTTGCGGCCCAGGAGGTCGAAGAACTCCAGGGTGCCGAAGTAGATCTCCTCGTGGAGGGCGTCCATGGGCGCGTGGATCTCGTTGTCCACGCCCAGCCGGTAGTCGGGCTCGCTCATGGCCAGCTCCACCCGGAGCTCGCCGAAGAAGGGCGCGTCGGCGTCGCCGCCCCGGGGCAGCCCCTCGTGGCGCTCCATCACGTGGTCGTACAGGGCCGGGAGGATCCCCTCCTGCCACCGGTCCCAGAAGGCCTCCGGGTCCGTGACGATCCGGCGGTCCACCAGGGTCTCGCCCCCGGACTCGGCGTGGAGCCAGCCGGTGGTGACCCGCACCCGCTCGTAGTCCTGGAAGCGGTCGAAGTAGGGCCGCACGACCCAGCGGGGATCGAAGGTGTCCCGCACCAGCTCGGCGCCGGAGGCGTCGGTGGCCACCACCTCGTAGGTCGGCCCGTCGTCGACCTGCTCGAAGCGGACGTCCTCCAGCTCCAGGCCCAGCTCCCGGGCCAGCACCTCGTCGATGGGGAAGATCTCGTGGAGCCAGCGCAGCGGGGTGTGCATGGCCTGCTGGGGCCACTCGGCCGGGGGCTCGTAGGTGCGGAAGCGGACCACGATCTCCGCCGGGTCCCGCCCCTCCAGGCGCGGCGCCACGACCTCGCGGAGCCACGAGTAGCCCTGCTTGAACGCCGAGAGGACGCGGACCTCCGTGGCCTCGGGGTCGGCGCCGGCCTCGACCAGCGCGGCCCGGAGCTCCCCGGCGAGCTCGGCCCGGAGCTCCGGGGGCTCGCTGAGGCGCGCCTCGACGCGCACGGGCGCGCCGGAGCGCACCGCCGGCAGGAGCTCCTCCCGAACGGCGGCGCGGAAGCGCTCCACCTCCCACCCCAGGTCCAGGGCCTCCTCCAGCACCACGGCGGCGTTCTGGACGTCCCGGTCGTCGATCTCCACCTCCACGTCCGACGTGCCCAGGAGGGCGGCGGCGCGGTGCCCCACGTACGCGGCCAGGCCGGTGTCGGCCCTCTCCACCGAGAGGAGCACCCGGGCCGACGCCAGCTCCCGTCCGTCCAGCTCCCCGGCGATGCGGCCCAGCTTGTAGAGCCCGGTGGCGGCCTGCCCGGCCGGGGAGCGCCCGGAGAGCGCCGACCAGACCCCCCGCTCCACGTCGTCGAGGGTGGGGCGGTCCCGGCCCCGGGCGTCGATCCAGGGGAGGGTGCGGGCCAGGTGGTCCAGGGCGCGCGCGGCGCCGTCCTCGTCCCCGCCGCTCACCACCAGGGCGGGCTTGCCGCCGAAGGCGTCGGGGACGAGCTCCACCATGCCCATCCCGGCCCCCAGGGCCTCGGGGTCCACCCGCCCGCTGTCGGCCAGCGTGCGGGTGTGGGGGTTGTCCGAGCCCACCAGGATCGAGGTGGGGCCGGAGCCGGGGCGGGTCACCGCGCCGGCGGGCTCGGCCAGGGGCAGCACCAGCCCGGTGGACTCCAGGCCCAGGCGCGCCGCCAGGTCGAGCACGGCCTCCACGCCGCCGGCGCCCACGAGGATGCGGGCGTCCACCCGGTCGGGGATCTCGTCGGAGTCCGAGTCGCCCAGGAGGCCGTCCTTCCCGAAGAGGTTGGAGAGGTCGAGGCCGTCCTTCCCCCCGGCTCCGGGGCGCCCGGCCACGGGGCCGGGCTCGACGACCGGGGCCAGCCCGTCCAGGCGCACGGCTCCGCCCCCGGGCAGCCGCACGTCCAGCGCCTGGAGCCCGGCCCACCGGGGTCCGTCCGCGGCCCAGCTCCGGAGCGCCTCCGGGACCTCTTCGGCGCCGGGGGCGTCGGCGTCCACGGCGGCCACGGCCAGGCGGATGCCGGCCTCCCCGCTCCGGGCCCGGGCCTGGGTCAGGCGCACGCGGGCGCCCGCCACGCCCGCCGAGTCGAGCGCCGCCGCCAGCGAGTCGGCCACCGCGCCCAGCTCGGGGCTCGACAGGTCCCGGGTGTGGGGCAGCGCCCCGGCGAAGAGGCGGGCCGCCGCCAGGAGGCCCGTGTCGTCGCCCCCCTGGACCAGGACCCAGAGGCGCCCGCGCTCCCGGGTGACGGCCACCACGCCCTCGCCGGCGTCCAGCGAGGCGGGGTCGACGCCGGGGCGCTCCAGCGCGGCGGCGTCCAGCCCGCCCCGCCCCACCACGACGACCGTCGCGCCCTCGGCCCCCCGCGCCACCGGGAGGTCCAGCGCCATGGTCTCGAAGCCCAGCCGGGCCGCGACCTCGGCGGCCGCCGACGTGGCGGCCGCCGAGGGCGCGTCGCCCAGGAGGAGGGTGGCGACCACCCGGTCGGGTACCCCGTCTCCGTTGCCGTCGGCCACGAGCGGGCCGGGCTCGAAGAGCGCGGCCAGGTCGGGGGCGGCGGCGTCCTGGGCCGCCGCGGGCGCGGCCGTGCCGGCCAGGAGGAGGAGGGCGACGAGGAGGGGACGGCGGCGGACCGGCGGGCTCACGGGCTCGCTCCGGGTGTCGGGTGGGGTCGGCGCGCGGCGGTGGGCTCGCGGTCGACGGGCGGGGCGGCCGGGCATGAGTAGCGCGCGCCCCGGCGCGGGGAAAGAGCCCGGGGGGCGCGGGGGCGCGTCCCCCGTGACCTCCCGGATCCCGGCGCGGGCTCCTAGCCCGACTTCCGGGTCATCTCCGCCACGACCTGCCGGAGGTCGGCCAGGTCGAAGGGCTTGTGCAGCAGCCGCACGCGCTCGGCCCGGGGCAGCTCGGGGAGCTCCCGGGACACGTAGCCCGAGATGAGGATGACCGGGAGGTCGGGCCGCCGCTCGAGGATCCTCCGGCTCAGCTCGATGCCCGACATGCGGGGCATCATGGCGTCGGTCAGGATGAGGGCCGGACGGTCCGGCGCCTCCTGGAAGATCTCCCACGCCTCGGCGCCGTCGGCGGCGGCGCGCACCCGGTGCCCCTCCCGCTCCAGGAAGCGGCGGAACGTCTCCCGGATGGCCTGCTCGTCCTCGGCGAGGAGGATCTCCAGCGGCGCTCCCCGTTCCGGCTCCTCGGCGCGCGGGTCGGGCGCCTCGGGCTCGGTCCTGACCGCCGCGAGGGGGAGGCGGGGCAGGACGAAGTGGAGGGTGGTTCCGTGGCCCGGCTCGGACTCGAGCCAGATGTGGCCCCCGCTTCCGTTGACCAGGCCGTAGCAGGACGCCAGGCCGAGCCCCGTGCCCTGGCCCGTCTCCTTGGTCGTGAAGAAGGGCTCGAAGGCCCTCGCCACGGTCTCCGGGTGCATGCCGGCGCCCGTGTCCTCCATGGAGACCCACACCCACCGCTGGGCGGCCCCCGACGACCATTCCCGCGCCTCCGGAGGGAGGGCGACGTCGGACTGGTCGGTGCGGCACGTGACCCGGAAGTGCCCGCCGTCGGGCATGGCGTGCTGGCTGTTCACGGCCACGTTGAGGACGAGCTGCTGGAACTGGCCGGGGTCGATCCGGACCCAGGCCGGCCCGTCCATCTCCAGGGAGGCCCGCACGTCGTCCCTGAACACCGACTTGAGGAGCTTCACGGCGTCGCCCAGGGCGTCCCGGAGGTCGATCTCCTGGGCGTCCAGGTCCTCGCGCCGGGAGAAGGAGAGCAGCCGGTTGAGGACGGAGCGGCTCCGGGGGAGGAGCGCCTTGATCTCCAGGAGGTTCGCCCGGGTGCTCTCCGCGTCCTCCCCGTCCCGGAGGGAGAGGTCCACCAGGCCGCCGACCGCCGTGAGGAGGTTCCGGATGTCGTGCGCCACCCCCCCGGCGAGCTGGCCGAGGGCGCTCAGGCGCTCGCGGTGCTTGAGCTCCCGGCCCATGCGCCGCCGCTCGGTCACGTCCTCCTCCACGGCCACCACGTGGCTGACGGCACCCGACTCGTCCCGCACCGAGTCGAGCGTGACCCGGTCCCAGTAGCGCTCGCCGGAGCGTCGGCGCAGGGGGACGGCCCGCTGGATGGGGTGGCCGGTCCTCACGGCTTCGGCCAGGGCCGCCCGGTCCTCCTCGGACCGCTCGTCGTCGTCGCCCTCCAGGAAGTGCGGGGGGCGGCCCAGGAGCTCCCGGGCGGGAACGCCGGTCATGCGGGCCAGCCCCTCGTTGGCGAAGACCAGCGGGTGCCCGGGCTGGCCCTGGTCCGCGATGGAGATGCCCAGGTCCAACGATTCGATGGCCGTGCGCAGGAGGCGGAGGTCCCGGTAGGTGGAGGCCACCGCCAGGCCCCGCCCGACCTCCCGGGCCATCTCCTTCAGGTCGTCCACGTCTCCGCGGCCGAAGCCGCCGGGCCCCGCCAGGACCACCAGCACCCCGGCGACGTCGTCCTCCCTGGAGAGGGGCAGCGCGGCCACCGCCGGATGGGGCGACACCAGCGCCGGAGGGCAGGCGCAGTCGGGCTCCTCGGAGGCGTCGCGGACGACCGCCTCCCCCTCCAGCGCGTCCAGCGCGGCGCACACGCCGGGCATTCCGGCGGGGTCCGCCGCCGGCGGGAGGTCGGCGCCGTGCCGCGCGGCCACCAGGACGTCCCCGCCGTCGTGGGTCGGCTTGAGGGCGACCCAGGCGCCCCGGTGCCCGCCCACCTCCACCGTGGTGGCGCAGATGTCGGCCAGGAGGCGTCGGGGCTCGCTCCCTCGCGCCACGGCCCGGTTCGTCGCCCCGAGGATGCGGAGCGAGCGGTTCAGGCGGCGGAGCTGGTCCTCGGTCTGCTTCCGGTCGGTCACGTCGACGACGATGGCGGCGACGCCGGTCACCGCCCCCGCCTCGTCCAGGATGGGGGCCGCCGAGAGGCTCACGGCCAGCTCCCGGCCGTCCCGGGCGAGGCGCTGGACCTCCCGGTTCCGGAGCGGTCGGCCCGCCACCACCCGGGCCACGTTGGCCCGGAAGTCGTCCATGCGGTCCGGGGGGACGAAGGGAGGGTAGCGGCCCCGGGCCTCGTCGACGGTCCACCCGAAGAGCTCGCTGGCGGCGGGGTTCCACCGCCGCACCGTGCCGTCGGTGGCCAGCGTCACGATGGGCGCGGGCGAGGCGTCGAAGACGGCGCGGAGCTCGTCCCGGGCCCGGGCCGTGGCGGCCTCGGCCCGGGCGCGCCCGGTGACGTCGGCGGCCATGCTGAGGACGAGCCGACGGCCGTCCTCCAGGTGGCCCAGCGCCACGGAGCTCAGGTCCCAGATCCGCTCGCGTCCCGAGCGGGTCCGGATCACGAATCCGTCCTCGCTGCGGTGGATCTCCCCGCCTTCCAGGTGGCCGCGGAAGCGGGCGAGGAAGGCCGCCGCGTCGTCGGAGGCGAGGCGGGCCCACGCCTCGAGGCTCGGGAGGTCCGCGGGCTCCCATCCCGTGGACTCGATCCACGCCCGGTTCACGCGGAGGATCTCCCCGTCCTCGGCGTGGAGGAGGGTGGGGAAGGGCGCCTGGTCCACGGCCCGGCGGAAGCGGAGCTCCTGCGCCACCGACGCGGCGTGGGCCATCTTCTGGGCCGTCACGTCCACGTGGGCCACCACGGCCCCACCCCGGGCGCCCTCGCTCCGCAGGGCGCGGACGCTGGCGCGGAACCAGCGTCGGCCCCCCGGCTCCCGGAAGGGATAGTCCAGGGAGAACTCGTCCCGGTCTCCGGCCAGGACCGCCTCCAGCTCGCGGAGGAAGCGCGCCGTGTCCTCGTCCTCCACGGACTCGGGATCGATCCCGTCCAGGTAGCGGCGCCCCACGTACCCGCCCGGATCGGCGCCCCGGGCGGCTCCGGTGCGGATCCACGCCCGGTTGACCCAGGTGATCCGGCCCCCCGGGTCGAGGACGGCGATCTCGGCGTCCAGGGCGTCCAGCACCGCCACCGCCTCTTCCCTGTGGCGGTGGGCCTGGAGCAGGAGCGCCGCGCAGAGACCTCCGGCCAGGGAGAGGACCCCCCGCACCCCGGCCTCCGCCGCTCCCGGGGCCAGGAGCCGGATCCCCAGGCGGGGGAGCGTGTCCGTCGCCACGGCCACCAGCACGGCGAGCGCCACCCACACCGCGAGAGCCGCGCCGAGGAAGAGCCACAGTGGGGGAGCCACCCGCGAGGCGCGGGCGGGGGTAGGCATGACGCGCACGAGGCTGGGCTGGAGCGGACCGTGGGTAGAGGGAGCCCGGGCAGGGTCAGTATTCACGGCGCCCCGGCGTGGCGCCACCCCCGGGCCTCCCCGTCCACCGAGGGCACCGCGGGAGGAGGCCGGGGTAGGGACGCCGACCCCCGGTCCGCTCCTCCCACCCAGGTCGCCATGTCCTTCACCGCCGCCGACCTCGTCGACCGGCTGGACCTCGAGGTCATCGAGCACAACATCTTCCGTGGGCGGAACCGGGACATCGGCACCGGCCGCATCTACGGAGGCCAGGTCCTCGCCCAGGCCCTCGTGGCCGCGGGGCGCACGGTGGAGGAGGGCCGCGCCGTCCACTCCATGCACGGCTACTTCATCCTCCCCGGGGACCTGGACGTCCCGGTGGTCTACTTCGTGGACCGGCTCCGTGACGGCGGATCGTTCACGACCCGCCGGGTCACCGCCATCCAGCACGGCAACGCGATCTTCAACCTCTCCGCCTCCTTCCACGAGCCGGAGGAGGGCCTGGAGCATCAGGACGGGATGCCCGACGTGCCCGACCCCGAGACGCTCCGCCCCGAGCTGGACGTGATCCGGGAGAACGCCGACCGGATCCCCGAGCGTCTCCGTGCGGTCCTCACCCAGGACCGGGCCCTGGACTTCCGCTCGGTGGACGACGAGACGCCCTTCGACACGTCGGTGCGCGAGCCGCGCCAGCGCTACTGGGTGCGCGCCGTGGGCGAGGTCGGGGACGACCCCCTCCACCATCGCGCCGTCCTGGCGTACGCCTCGGACTACGGCCTCCTGGTGACGTCGCTCCGCCCCCACGGCATGAGCTTCCGGGACGACCGTCTCATGGTGGCCAGCCTCGACCATTCCATCTGGTTCCACCGTCCCCTCCGCGTGGACGAGTGGCTCCTCTACTGCGTGGACAGCCCGGTGGCGTGCGGCGGACGCGGCTTCGCCCGGGGCGCGTACTACGACCGGGAGGGGCGCCTGGTGGCGTCGGTGGCGCAGGAAGGCCTGGTCCGTCTGAGGACGCGGTGACGCGTCGGGTCGGCAGGAGGGTGGGGGCCCGCGCGACGGCGGCGGCATGGCTCCTCCTGGTCGCCTGCGGCGAGGGCGGGGAGGAGCGCCCGGCGGCGCGTTCCGGAGGCCCGGAGGACGAGCCCCGTCCGGCCTCGACCGCCCCCGCGGAGGCCTCCGCCCCTGGCGCCGCCGGACCGTCCGACGGGGCCCCGCGACCCGCCGCCCCGGAGCGGGTCCACGAGGGCGTGTGGTCCCCCGACGGCGAGCGGCTGGCGGTGACGTGGGACCGGGGGCGGGGCGCCCGACTCCTCGGTCTGCTGGTGGGCACCGACTCCACGCCCCGGGCCGCCGCCCGCGGGCTTCCCCTCTCCAGGGGGCGGGGCGCCTGGGCCACCTGGGCGCCCGACGGCTTCTGGATCGCGTACGAGGCCGGGGGGGACGTCCACCGCATGCGCCCCGACGGCACGGGGGACGAGCCCCTGGTGTCCGGGCCCGGAGCCCAGTCCCATCCGGCGTGGGCGCCCGACGGCTCGAGGCTCGCTCTGGTGGAGGAGGACGGCGGACGCTCCGCGCTCCGCGTGGTGCGACCGGGAGGCGATGCCCTGACCCGCGTCCCGGCTCCGGACGGGGCGCGCTGGCGGGCCCCCGCCTGGACCCCCTCCGGCGAGGGCCTGGTGGTGGAGCTCTCCCGCCCCGGCGGCAGCACGCTCCACGCCGTGGCCGCCGAGGGCGGGCCCACCCGGGAGCTCGTCGCGGGCGCCGACCCCGCCTTCGGGCCCCGGGGGCGGCTCTGGTGGTCCCGGAGCGACTCGATCTTCCGGGCCGACTGGGACGACGACGTCCTCGCCGCCCCCCGCCTGGTGGTCACCCCCGGCCGGACCCCCGCGCCGGCGCCCGACGGCGTCCGCCTCGCCTTCGTGCGGGACGGCGCCGACGGCGCCGCCCTCTGGATGCTGCACCTCGACACCGGCGGGGAGCGTCGCGTCACGGCGCCCTCCGTCGGCCCCACCCCATGAGCCCCCGCCCGGAGCCCCGTCCATGAACGTCTGTGTCTTCTGCGGCTCCAGCGAGGGGGCCCGCCCCGAGTACGCCCGCGCCGCCGCCGAGCTGGGCCGGGCCGTGGCCCGTGGAGGGCATCGCCTGGTGTACGGCGGGGCCCGGGCCGGGCTCATGGGCGTGCTGGCCGACGCCGCGCTGGACGCCGGGGGCGACGTGACCGGGGTGCTCCCCCAGCCGCTCTTCGGCCGGGAGCTCGCCCATCCGGGCCTGGCGGAGCTGGTGGTCGTGCGGAGCATGCACGAGCGGAAGGCCACCATGGTGGACCGCTCCGACGCCTTCGTCGTGCTGCCCGGAGGCATCGGCACGCTGGACGAGACCTTCGAGGTCCTCAGCTGGGCCCAGCTCGGGATCCACTCCAAGCCGGTGGGGCTCCTGGACGTGGAGGGTTACTTCGAGGCTCTCCTGGCCTTCCTGGACCACACCGTGGCCGAGGGCTTCGTGGGGGGCTCGCACCGCGAGCTCCTCCGGGTGGAGCGGGACGTGGAGACGCTCCTGGCGGGGCTCGAGGCGTGGACTCCGGCGAGGGTCGACACGGGGATGGGGCTGGACGACGCCTAGGCGCGCACCCGCTCCGCCACCGCCCGGGCCAGCCGCTCCACCGAGATCGGCGAGGAGCCCTCGGCCTTGTTGTTCACCACCACGAACGCCTCGCTCCCGGCCGTCGTGGCGGCCACCACCGCCTCCGCCAGGGCGCTCCGGGAGGTCGGGTCCTCGTCCACCAGCCGGTCGAAGGGCTCGTACCGGTCGCGCGCCGCCTCGTAGCGCAGCCCGGCGTGGAGCATCCACCGGGCCACGAGGGGCCGGTCCTGGCGGGGTGGGAAGGCCCGGAGCTGCTCGTCCAGCCCGGACATGGCCGGGTGCACCGTGTGGCAGTGGACCGCGCCCGCCGTCTCCAGGGCGTCCACGTAGGCGGGCGTCAGCAGGGCCGGCGTGCGGAGCTCCACCGCGTAGAGGGGCCCCGCCGGCAGGCCCTCCAGGAAGGTGGCCAGCCGGGACGCGAAGCGCTCCGGCCCGTCCACTAAGGAGGCGGGCATGGGGGAGAGCTGGAAGAGGAGCGGGCCGGCCTTCGCGCCGAGCCCGTCCACCATGGGCCCCACCACCACGTCGGTGGCCCATGCCGCGTCCAGGAACAGGGGGTTCCGGGTCCGCACGCTCCCGGCGTCGGGATCCAGCGGCGAGGTGACGAGGCGGTCCGCCTTCACCAGGAAGCGGAAGCCGTCGGGCACGGCGTCGGCGTACGCCCGGAAGTCCGCCGCCTCCAGGGACCGGTAGTACGAGCGGTCCACCCCCACCGTCCCCATGAGCGGGTGCTTCGCGTAGGCCGCGAGCCCTTCCCGGGCCAGGATCCGGGTCGAGACCTCCCGGTCGTAGACCAGCCCGGCCCACCCGGGAAAGCTCCACGACGAGGTGCCCAGCCGCGCGCCCCGGGGGAGGCGGCCGGCGAGGGCGCGGAGCTCCTGCGGCGCCTCGGCGGGGCCGACGGCGCGGACGGAGGGCGGGGGATCGGAGCCGAAGAGGCCGAGCTGGTCGGTCATGGGGAGGAATCTAGGGCCTGCGCCGCCCGGCGCAGGGCGGAGGCGGGCCTCTCCCGCCGTCCTCTTGCGCGATGTCTCTGTGAGATATAGATAAATGACAAATACATATCCCGAAGAGACATGCCCGCCATGAGCCGAGCCGACGTCCCCGCCGAGCCCCCCACGCCCCTGACCTACCGCATCCTCCTGGCCCTGGCCGGGGGGGTCCGCCACGGCTACGGGATCATCAAGGAGATCGAGGCCCGGGACGGGGAGGGGGCGGCGCCCAGCACCGGCGCGCTCTACCTGGCGCTGCAGCGCATGGAGGCCGACGACCTCATCGCCGACGCCGAGCCCCCTTCCGAGGGGGCCGACGGACGGCGGCGGTACTACCGGTTGACCGACCGGGGGCGCCGGGTGGCCGAGGCCGAGTCGGCGCGCCTCGTCGGGCTGGTGGCGGCGGCGCGGGAGCGGAACCTCCTGCCGGAGGGCAGCGCGTGAGCACGCGCCTCCTCCGGCTCCTCCTGCGCCTGGCGCCGGCCCGGGTCCGGGATCGCTACGGCCCGGAGATGCTGGAGGTGCACCGGAGACGGCTCCAGGAGCGGCACGGCCTCGGCCGGCTCCTCTTCGGATGGCGGGAGGTGATGGGCACGGCCGCCCTCGTCCTGCGGACCCGGCTGGGTGGGCGCGGGGCACGGCACGGCATCCACGGGACGGGAGGGGAGGGGATGATGGACGGGATCGGACGGGACGTGCGATTCGCGGCGCGGGGGCTTCGGCGCAACCCCGGCTTCACCCTGGCCGCGCTGGCGGTGCTGGGCCTGGGGATCGGGGCCGTCACGGCCATCTTCGGGGCGGCCAACGCCTACTTCTTCCGGCCGCTGCCCTTCGGGGAGGCGGACCGTCTGGTCCACCTCTACGAGTCCAACCCCGAGTTCGGGTGGACCCACCAGACGGCCGCTCCGGCCAACGCCCTGGACTGGCGGGACGAAGTGGACGCCTTCCAGGACCTGGCGCTCTTCTCCTCCTTCGTGGGGAGGGTGACGCTCCTCCGGGAGGGGGATCCCCGGCTCCTGGGGGCGACGGAGGTGTCGGGCAACTTCTTCGAGGTCCTCGGCGTCCAGCCGGCCCTCGGCCGCGGCTTCCGGTGGGAGGAGACCTGGGCCGAGGGCCGGGAATGGGGGGAGGGGCGGGAGGGCGTCGTGCTGAGCCACGACGCCTGGGTCGAGCTCTTCGGCGCGGACCCGGAGGCGGTGGGGGCCACGCTCCCGATCAACGGCCGCACCGCCGTGGTGCTGGGCGTGATGCCGGAGGGGTTCGGCTACCCGTCCCCCGAGACGGACCTCTGGTCCACCTTCGGCTGGGAGCGGTCCACCCGGGACGCCACCTGGTTCCGTCGGGCCCACTGGCTCCGGCCGGTCGCGCGCCTGGCCCCCGGCGCCACCGTGGAGGAGGCCGACGCCCAGCTCCAGGTGGTGGTCGAGCGGCTCCAGGAGGCCTACCCGGAGACGAACCGGGTCATGGGGGCCGGGCTCATGCCCCTGCGGGCGTTCCTGATCCGTGACGTGCGCCGTTCGCTGACGATCCTCCTGGGGGCCGTGGGGCTCCTCCTCGTCCTGGCCTCCATCAACGTGGCGAACCTGGTCCTGGTGCGGGCCGCGGACCGGGCCCGGGAGGTGGCGGTGCGCTACGCCATGGGCGCGGGCCGCCGGAGCGTCCTCCGCCTCTTCCTCTCCGAGAGCGTGCTCCTGGCCCTGGGAGGCGCCGCCCTCGGGCTGGCGCTGGGCTGGGTCGGGCTCCGCTGGATCGGGCGCCTGAGCCCGCTGGGGATCCAGGGCGCCACCGGCGCGGTGCTGGACCACCGGGTGGTCCTCTTCGCCGGGGCCTCGGCCGCCCTCTCCCTCCTCGTCTTCGGCCTCGCGCCGGCGCTCCGGTCGCTCGGCGGCGGCCTGGAGGAGGCGCTCCGCGAGGGCGGGCGGGCCGGCTCCCCGGGGCGGACGGCGCTCCGGGGGGTGCGGGGGCTGGTGGTGGCCGAGGTGGCGCTGGCGCTGGTGCTCGTGGTGGCGGCCGGGCTGATGGTGCGGAGCTTCACCCTCCTCCGCTCGGTGGACCCGGGCTTCACGGCCGAGGGGACGCTGGCGGTCACGTTCTCCATCCCCGAGGCGCGGTATTCCGCGCGGGACGACGTCCTGGCCTTCTATGACCGCTTCCTGGAGTCGGTCGAGGCCCGCCCGGGGATCGAGCGGGCCGGCCTGGTCCAGGCGCTCCCCCTGGCCGGATGGAGCTGGACGAGCCAGTTCCAGGCCGAAGGGTGGCCGCCGGAGCGGGTCGGGCACGAGGTGATCCACCGCCGGGCGGACCGGGGGTACTTCGAGGCCCTGGAGATCCCGCTGGTCCGGGGCCGCTTCCCCGGGCCCGACGACCGGGCCGACGACCCCTGGGTGGTGGTCGTCAATGAGGCCTTCGCCCGGGAGCATTTCCCCGGCGAGGACCCGATCGGCCAGCGCATCGCCTTCGATCGCGCCGCCGCCGCCGACCCCGACGACCACCGATGGCTGGAGGTCGTGGGCATCGTGGGCGACCAGCACCAGGCGAGCCCCGGCGAGCCCGTGGCGCCGGAGGTCTTCGAGAGCGCGTGGCAGGACTGGGGCCGGAGCAACTGGGTCGTGCTGCGCACCGACGGCGAGCCCCTGGCGGCCGTCCCCGCCGTCCGCGCCGTCCTCCGGGAGATGGATCCCCTCATCCCCCTGGCCCAGGTCCGGCCGCTGCGCCAGGTGTGGCGGGCCTCCATGGAGCGGGAGGAGATGATCCTGAGCCTCCTCACGGTGTTCGGGGTGGTGGCCCTCCTCCTGGCCACGGTGGGGGTGTACGGGGTCACCGCCCAGATGGCCCGCATGCGCACCCGGGAGATCGGCATCCGCATGGCCCTGGGCGCCGGGGGAGGCGACGTCCTGGGCATGGTGCTGCGCCAGTCGCTGGGCCTCGTGGCGCTGGGGCTGGCCCTGGGCCTCGCCGTGGCGCTGGCGGGAACCGGGGTGCTCGCCGACCTCCTCTACGGCGTCGAGCCCGACGATCCGCGAACGCTGGGGGCGGTCGTTGCGCTCCTGGCCGCCGCCGGCGTCGCGGCGTGCTGGTTCCCCGCCCGACGGGCGACCACCGTGGACCCCGTGCGGTCCCTCAAGGCCGAGTAGCGGGGCTCCCGGGGCGGCGGGCGGGGTGCCGCCCCGGCCCGCGCCGGGGCCTCCACGCTCCCGGCGCCGGGCCCTACCTTGGATGCATGAACGTCCAGATCTTCGGAACCAAGAGCGACTTCGACACCCAGAAGGCCCTGCGCTTCTTCAAGGAGCGGCGGGTGCCGGTCCACTTCCACGACTTCAAGAACCGCTCCCCGTCCAAGGGGGAGCTCCGACGCTTCTTCCAGAAGCTCGGCGCCGACGCCGTCCTGGACCGGGACGGGAAGCGGTTCCGCTCCCTCGGCCTCCACACGGCCCACTACGGCGACGATCGCTGGCTCGAGATCGCCGAGGAGGAGCCCGGGATCCTCCGGACCCCTCTCGTGCGCAACGGCAACGACGTCACGGTGGGCCACGCCGAGGAGACCTGGAAGGGCTGGGTGGAGTAGGGCGCCACCCTCCGCCGCCGCACACCGTTGCAACCCTGGCGGGCTCCGGACCGTCCTAGTATCTGTAGGATGACAGTCTGTCACTCCACCGATATCGGCCCGACGCCCATGGACCCCACCGACCACCTTCCCCTCGCCCCCCGGGACCTGCTGATCCTGGCGGTCCTGGCCGAGGGTCCCCTCCACGGGTACGGCCTCATCAAGGCCGTGGAGGAGCGTTCCCGCTCCGGCGTCCTCCTGGACCCGGCCAACCTGTACCGGGTGCTGCGCCGCATGCGATCGCTGGCATGGATCGAGGACGTGGAGGAGGAGGAGGAGCGGCGGCGCACCCACCGCATCACCGCGGACGGACGGGCGCTCCTGGCCGCCGAGCTCCGCCGCCTCGAGCGGCTCCTCGCCGACGCCCGCCCCGCGGTGGCCGGCGAGGGATGAGACCCAGCCCGCCGGGGCGGCTGTACGGCCTCCTGCTGCGGCTCCTGCCGCCGGACATCCGGGCGTACCGCCTGGAGATGGTGGCGGCCTTCGAGGAGCTGTGGCGCGACGCCGGGGGCGGGCGGGGGCGAGCCGCGCTCCTGGCCCGGACGCTGGGGCGCCTCCCGGCGGTGCTGGCGATGGAGTGGCTGGAGCACCTGGGCGCGATCGCCGCGCCCGGGCGGACGACGACGACGAGGACGGGAGGACGGGAGATGCTCCGGGATCTGGGGTACGCGCTGCGCTCGCTACGGAAGGCTCCGGCCTTCGCCGCCTCCGCCGTGGGGCTCATCGCCCTGGGCGTGGGGGCGGTCACGCTCATCTTCTCCCTGGTGGACCACGTCCTCCTGCGGCCGCTGCCGTACCCGGACGAGGAGCGCCTCGTCCACCTGGGCAACCCTTCCCACTCGGGCCCCTTCTTCCAGGCCCTGGAGGGCGTGGACGGGGTCGAGGCGTGGGCCGGCGCCACCACCGCCCGGGCCAACGTCGAGCTGGCGGAGCGGCCGGAGCTCATGATCCAGGCCTCGGTGAGCGACGGCTTCTTCGGCTTCTTCGGCGCCCGGGCCGCCCGGGGCCGCCTCCTGGGGCCCGGCGACGCCGGGACCGACGCCGTCGTGGTCTCCCACGGGGCGTGGCGGAGCCACTGGGGCGGCGCGCCCGGTCTGGTGGGACGCACGGTGCGGGTCAACGGGCGTCCCCGGACGGTGGTGGGCGTGCTGGCGCCGGACTTCCAGGCGCCCGAGGCGCTGGTGGGGGCGGGGAGCGGCGGGGCCGCCGGGGCGGGACCCGAGCTGTGGGGCCCCCTGGACTGGACCCAGGAGTCGCTCACGGAGACGAGCTACAGCGTCCTCCAGATCGCGGGACGGACCCGCACGGGGGTGACGGCGGGCGTGGTCCAGCAGGAGGTGGACGCGCTCCTGACGGCCCTCGCCGCGGAGGACGAGCACTACCTGGACCGGGAGGGCCGGGTGGCCGAGGTCCCGGTGCGGGGCCTGGCCGAAGCCACGGTCCAGGGGGTGCGGCAGGGGCTGGGGCTCCTCCTGGCCGCGGTGGGCGTCCTCCTCCTGGTGGCGTGCGCCAACGTGGCGCACCTCTTCCTGGCCCGGGGTCTCGGGCGGTCCCGGGAGATGGCCGTGCGCCGGGCCGTGGGGGCGGGCGCCGGCACGGTGGCGCGCCACCTCTTCGCCGAGAGCCTCCTGGTGGGCCTGGCCGGAGCGCTCCTGGGCGCCGGGCTGGCCGCGGGCGGCCTCCAGCTCTTCCTGGCGCTGAACCCCGCCCAGCTCCCCCGGGCGGCCACCGTGACCCTCGACCCGAGGGTCCTGGCCTTCGCGGGGGGCGTGTCGGCGCTGACGGCGCTGGTCTTCGGGATGCTCCCGGCCATGCGGAGCGTGCAGACCGACCTGGCCGCGGCGCTCCACGCCGGGGGCCGGTCGGCCACCGGGGGGCGAGGGGCCAGGGGGCTGCGCCACGCCCTGGTGGCCGGCGAGGTCGCCCTCTCCCTCGTGCTGCTGGCCAGCGCGGGGCTCCTGGTGCGCAGCTTCGTCGGGGTCCGGGCCCAGGAGACCGGGTTCCGGGTCGAGGGCGTGTGGACCGTGCCCCTCAGCCCGGCGGTGGAGACCCCCGAGGAGTACCGGGCGCTGGCCGAGGAGCTCGTCCGGTCCGTGGGGGACGTCCCCGGCGTGGAGTCCGCCGCCCTGGGGCTGACCATGCCCCTCCAGTTCACCGGGGGAGGCCGCTGCTGCTGGGGCTCCCGGGTCGTGGTGGACGGGACGGCCTTCGAGGACCTGCGGGTGAGCATGCACCCGGTCACCGAGGGGTACTTCGCCACCCTCGAGCTGGAGCTCCTGGCCGGACGGGGCTGGACGGAGGCGGAGGGGGACGCGGACCCGGTGCCCGTGGTGCTCAGCGAGCCCCTGGCCCGGGAGGCCTTCGGATCCGCCGAGGCGGCGGTGGGCCGGACGCTGGAGGTGGGGGGCGGCGGGACCGTCGCGGTGGTGCGGGGCGTGGTCGCCGACAACCACCACTACGGCCTGGAGGTGGCCCACGGCGCCGCCCTCTACCTGCCCCTGGACCAGCTCGGCTTCGCCATCCCCATGGCCCACCTGGCCGTGCGGGCCTCCCCCGGGGCGACCGCCGGTCTGGGGGGCGCGCTCCGCGAGGCCGTGTGGGCCGTGGCTCCGGAGCTCCCGGTGCCCACGGTGCGCCCCATGTCCGAGTGGCTCGGCCGCTCGACGGCGGAGCGGCGCTTCCAGTCCGCGGTCTTCGCGGCCTTCGCGGCGGTGGGGCTCCTCCTGGCCGCCGGCGGCCTCTACGGCACCCTCCTCTTCCTGGCGGCCCAGCGCCGCCGCGAGATGGGGATCCGCCTGGCCCTGGGCGCCTCCCGGGGGCGGATCGAGCGCCGCCTCCTGGTCTCGGGGCTGGGCATGACCGGGGCCGGGGTGCTCCTGGGCCTGGCCGGGGCGTGGGCCACGGGCCGCTTCCTCGAGGCCCAGGTCTGGGGTGTGGAGCCCGGGGATCCGGTGACGCTGGCGGGCGCGGCGGGGCTCCTCATGGCCACGGCGGCGCTGGCCTCCTGGCTGCCGGCGCGGCGGGCCGGACGGACCGATCCGCTGGAGACGCTCCGGGTGGAGTGAGGCGGGCGGGGCCCGCCCTCAGCGCTCGGCGTAGCGGGGCTCGCAGGCGTCCCGCTGCCGAAGCCCCATCCCCTCGAGCCCCACCCACACCAGGAGGGTGGTGTCCCGGGGCTCGCTCCAGCGCACCCGCACGTCCAGGCGCGAGCGCATGCCCGTGGTGTAGGTGAAGGGCACGCCCTCGCCGGGGCGGGCGTCCGCCTCCAGGCGGCCCCCGCCCACGCCGTCCCGGGCCTCGATGCGGAACTCGCCGGAGTGGCCCGGCCACACGGTCACGCACCCGTCCAGGGTGAGCCCCAGCGTCGGGACGGTGTCGGTGAGGAGGGTTCCGGCGCCGTCCTCCACCGGGATCGCGACCCAGCCGCCGCCCTGGCGGAGGCTCTGGAGGAGCGCGCCGGCCTGGGCGTGGAGCCCGGCCGGGAGGACGAGGAGACCCGCGAGGGCCACGGGGAGGAGGCGGGAGAGGCGCATGTGGATCCCTACACCGGCGGAGGCCGTCGGGCTCCGCCCGCCGGCCCTCGACCCCCCGACGAACGCCCCGCTCACCCCGCCCGGTCCGCCGTCAGGGGACCAGGATCACCGACCCGGTGGTCCGGCGCCCTTCCAGGTCCCGGTGCGCCCGGGCCGCGTCGGCCAGGGGGTACCGCTCGGTGGGCTCGACCTCCACCGCCCCCGAGACCATGACCTCGAAGAGGCCGGCGGCGGCCCGCTCCAGCCCCTCCCGCGAGCCGATGAAGGTGCCCAGCGTGGGCCGGGTCACGTACAGCGAGCCCTTCCGCGCCAGGATCCCCAGGTCCACGTCCGTCACCGGGCCCGAGGCGTTCCCGAAGGAGACCATGAGCCCCCGGGGCCGCAGGCAGTCCAGCGACTCCTCCCAGGTGTCGGCGCCCACCGAGTCGTAGACCACGGGGAGCATGGCCCCGCCGGTGATCTCCCGGACGGCCTCCAGGAAGCTCTCCTCGGTGTACAGCACGGTGTGGGCGCACCCGGCCTCCCGGGCCCGCTCCGCCTTCTCCTCGGTGCTCATGGTCCCGATCACCTCCACGCCCAGGTGGTCGAGCCACTGGCACGCCAGCAGGCCCACGCCCCCGGCGGCGGCGTGCCAGAGCACGGTCTCGCCCGCCCGGACCTCGTAGGTGTCGTGGATCAGGTAGTGGACGGTGAGCCCCTTCAGGAACGCGGCGGCCGCGGCCTCGTCGGAGACGCCCTCGGGGAGCCGCACCACCCGGTCCGCCGGCAGCAGCCGCTCCTCGGCGTACGAGCCCGGCACCCCGGTGTAGACGACCCGGTCGCCGGGGGAGAAGCCCTCGACGCCCTCGCCCGCGGCCTCCACCACGCCCACGCCCTCGTTCCCCGCCACCGCCGGGGTGTCCACCGGGTAGAGGCCCGAGCGCTGGTACGTGTCCACGAAGTTCACGCCGATGGCGGTGTGCCGGACGCGGAGCTGGCCGGGACCGGGGTCGCCGACCTCGACGTCCTCCCAGCGGAGGACGTCGGGACCGCCGTGCTCGTGGAAGCGGATGGCCTTGGTCATGAGACCGGCACGTCCTCGGGCACCAGCTTCACGGCCCAGAGCCCCGAGTTGGTGTCGGCGAAGAAGACGTGCCCTTTGTACGGCTGGGCGCCCCAGACCATGGTGCTGTTGGGCGTGTAGCCGCCGGGGTCGGCGGACTTGAAGACCGCGACCTCGCGCCCCTGGGTGTAGAGGTTCCCCATGAGCTCGCCGGTGACGTCCACCACCCGCAGGCCGCCCTCGTAGTACGCCTGGTAGAGCTTGCCGTCCTCGACCCAGATGTTGTGGGTGCCGTACTCCGGGACCTCGTAGCTCGCCACCATCTCGGGCTCCATGGGGTCCGTGAAGTCCACGATCTGGATTGTGCCCCGGGTCACCAGCGGGATGCCGCCCTGGCCCGTCTCCGGGTCGTACCGGTCGGCGTAGGAGCCCATGCTGCCCGGGTAGCCCGCCCAGGGGAGCCCCCGGCGGTTCATGATCTCGTCGCCCACGAAGAGGTATGTCTTGCCCGTCTCCTCCTGGAAGTACGGGAAGACGGCGTGGGTGGCGTCGGAGTTGGTCTTGAAGGTGGTGGCCAGCACCGGGTTCTCCGGCGAGCCTCCCCACCGCCCGTCGCCCACGTCCACCACCACGACGCCGCTTCCCCACTCGGCGGAGTAGGCCAGCCCGTCCTTCACCCAGACGTCGTGGATGCGGGAGTCGGGGTGGTTGTACTCGCTGACGTAGCGGGGCGCGCGGATGTCGGTGACGTCCACGATGACGTACTTGTCGCCGTCGGAGAGGGCGTACAGGTAGTCGTCGGTGGCGAACATGTTGTGCACGCCCCCGGTGATCCCGTCCTCGTAGATCGAGGCCACCTCGGGGTTCCTGGGGTCCGCCATGTCCAGGATGACCAGCCCGTTGCGCCGGTTCGTGGCGCCCTCGCGGGAGAGCACGGCGTAGCGCCCGTCGGGCGAGGCCTTCACGTCGTTCACCACGCGGGCGTCCACCTGCACCGAGTCGACCTTGGCGATGGCGGCGGGGTCGGTCACGTCGTAGACGAAGGCGAAGCCGCCGGAGCGCTTGGAGCCGGTGAGGGCGTAATCCCGGCCGTCCACGCCCTCGAAGACCCAGAGGTCGGTGGTCCGGTACCACGTCTCCAGCGCGTGGCCCACCACGTCGAGCTCCTGGACCACGTCCCGGGGGAGGGCCTCGTAGGTGGCCTGGGCCGAGAGGGGCCCGGCGGTGGCCACCAGGGTGTGCAGCCCGGGCACGTCGGCCACGAACTTCCCGTCCCGGAGCTGGCCGGTGGCGGGGGTCCCCATCATGCCCTCGGTGGGGGTGTACCGATGGGAGAGGGTGACGGGCACGTCCTCGACGACGCGGCCCCGGGCGTCGCGGACCCGGGCGTCGAGGGTGAGCACGTCGCCGGTGCGGGCCTGGGCGGGCACGCCCTCGAGGCTCAGGGTGGCGCCGGGGAAGGCCTCCACCCGGTGCGTGGCCGAGCCCTCGGCCCCGTCGAACTCGGCGCGGACGGTCACGGTGCCCGTGCCCACCGCCGTGACGTTCCCGTATCCGTCCACCGTCGCCACCGAGGGGTCGGAGGAGCTCCAGCGCACCCGGGCGTCGGGGCGGACGGACCCGTCGGCGTGGCGCGCCGTGGCGGCGTGGGCCAGGGTGGTGCCCTGGTACAGACGGGCGTCGGGCGCCTGGACCTCCACGCTCGTCACCGCCGGCCAGGTGACCTCCACCGGGACGCGGAGCTGGATGGGCTCCCGCCCCGCCGGCAGGACCGCCGTGGCGATGACCTCGTACTCGCCGGGCGCCACGCCCGTCAGCGTCCCGCCCTGGACCGTCACCCCGCCCCGGGGGCCCACCACGCGCACGGGCACGTCGATCTCGTTCCCCGAGGCGTCCAGGGCCCGGACGGAGAAGGGGACGGAGGCGCCGCGCTCGACGACCACGGAGGCCGGGCTCGCTTCGAGGCTGGCCACGTCGGCGGCCTGCCAGGCGGCGGCGGAGGACGGGGCGAGGAGGAGGCCGGCGGCCGCCAGGGGGAGGAGGCGGAAGGCGAGTGCGGACGGGGTCATGCGTGCTCCGTGGGCCGTGGGACGGGGACGAAGGGCCATGCTAGCACGCCCCGGGTCCGGCGGCCACCGCGTCCGCGAAGCCCGCTCCGCCCTCGCCGGAGGCCCGGACGCCGACGCCTCAGTCGGCCCGGCCCGACTCCAGCCGCGAGATGAGGGAGGCGCACGTCCCCGGCGATCCGCTGCTCCCCAGCGTCCAGCTCAGGAAGCGGGGGAGGAAGCCCTCCATCTCCTCGGTGGGGCTCCCCCCCACCGCGCCCTGGGCCAGCTCGAAGAGCTCCACCTCGCCCCGGGTCTGGACCAGGTGGTCCCGGGCCTCCAGGCGCCATTCCGAGAGGGACTCGTCGGGCCCGAAGACCATCTTGTGGACGTTGATGCAGGGGGCCAGCATGTTGAACGTCGCGAAGTACTCCCAGCGCAGGCCCCGGAGCGGCGCGTCGTCCACGACCAGCTCCGGAATCCCCTGGAGCAGGGAGTGGATGTCCTCGTGCACCAGCCCCGCCCGGGCCTTGCTGGCCGCCTGGGCCGCCCCTTCCCGGGCCCAGCGCATGGCGGCGGCCTCGTCCTCCCGGCCGCTCTGGGCGTACAGTCCCTCGAGGGCGTCCCCGCCCATCTTGACCAGCACCACGCCCATGAGGTTGTCGATGAGCGTCGGGCCCTGGTCCACCAGGAGGAAGCCGGTGGAGATCAGCTCCTCCAGCGTCTCCTCCGCCGCGGCGACCTGGCCCTCGGAGGCCTCCACCGCGGCCTTGGCGACCCGGGCGAGCCCGGCGGTCCGGTACGCCGCGAAGCGTGGCCACGGCAGCGACTGGAAGGTGAGGGAGTCGGGGAAGGGGAGGACCCACCGCCCCGTCACCACGTCCACCGACCGGGCCCGGGCCAGGAGCTCGAACTCCTCCTGGGCGGGGTGGGCGGCGGCCTGGGCGAGGGCCGCGCGCTCCTCCTCCGAGAAGGCGGAGAAGGGTTGCCCGGTCAGGTCCCGGGCCACGGTCTCGGAGAAGGGGTCCGGGAAGAAGTCGGGCTCCGGGAACCATCCCTCCTCGTAGCGGCGCACCGGGGGCCGCTCCCACGGCTCCGGCGTCCCGGGCGAGCCCACGAAGGCCAGGCTCTGGAGGGCCTCGCCCGCCTCGCCGGCGGGGATGTCGGCCGCGGGCTCGAGCTGGTAGCGGCGCAGGACCTCGGCCGCGCCCGCCATCTCCTGCACCGAGAGGAACTGGGGCACCGCGATCTCGGCCAGGATGGGGCCCAGCGCGGCGGTCACCGCCAGGGTGGCCGTGGGGATGAGCGCCAGGACGAAGAGGGCCACGGCCCCCAGGGCCCAGCGGCGGAAGCGGCCCCCCTCGTCCTTGGGCCCGGCGCCGAGGGCCACGGCGGCCCCCGCCTCGTCCAGCCGCCGCGTCCACGCCTCGGACTCGTGACGGATCCGGTCCGGCCCCTCCTGGGCCGCCCACCCCAGCGACGCGCTCCGGACCCGGAAGCCCTGGAAGAGGAGGAAGAAGCAGCCGGCGGCCAGGAGCATGGCGGTGGGAGCCACCGTCATCAGCCAGATGCCCGAGGGGGTGACGAAGCCCCGGGCGGCCAGCAGCACCGCGACCCCGAAGCCCACGGCGAGCCAGAGGGCGGCGGTGAGGAGGAGGATCGCGCCGCGGAGCCGCGCCTTCACCACCGTGGCCCGGTACGCGGTGTCGAGCTGCCCGAAGTGTCGCCTCCCCTGGATGAGGAAGCCGGTGTCCCGCCTCGAGTCGGCGGCCACCTCGAGGATCGTGAGGGTGCCGTAGCCCTCGTCGGCCGCCGCCGCGCCCTGGCGCAGAAGCGTCAGGAGGGTGGCGAAGGCGACGGTGAGGACGACGAGGCCCAGCGCCGCAGCCACCGTCCCCACGTACCAGTTCCCCTCGAAGGGACCCAGGCTCCAGAAGGGCTGCTCCGTGGCCAGCGCCCACAGCAGGGGGAGCACCAGGATCAGGCTGCCCATCCACGTGAGGGCGATCACCCGCCAGAGCCGCCCCTGGAGCCGCTCCAGCCCCGGCGGGGGCCAGGACAGCGGCGCGGCGTGGAGCGGAGGGGCGTCGACCTTCCCGGAATCGGCTTGGCTCATGGGGCGTCCATCTCGGGGTGGGGTTCGGGCACCGCCCAAGATGCGCCCCGCCCCGGCGCCCGCGAAAGGTCCTGGGGTGTCACGACCGGGTGGCCTCCGTCGTTTCTCCATGCGGAGCGGCCGGGAGGGCGCTCCCGCGCCCACCCCCGGCGGCCCCGCGCGGCCCGCCGAGCCACCCGACCGGAGACCCCATGGCCCGCACTCGCCGCCTCCCGGCGCTCGTCGCCCTCGTCACGCTGACCCTCGTGCCGGCGGGGTGCACCTTCGGCTCGTCGATCGAGAACGAGCTCCTGGAGGAGATCGAGATCAACCGCGCCATCTGGGAGGCCCGGCGGCCCTCGGCCTACCGGATGGTGCTCCAGCGGAACTGCTTCTGCGGACTCGAGGCCCGGGGTCCGGTGGAGGTGTACGTGGCCGGGGATACCGTGGGGGCGCGTCGGTACTGGGTCGAGCTGGACGACGAGCTCGCCAGCCAGCAGGTCCCCGAGGAGCTCCACCACCTCTTCCCCGACGTGGACGGGCTCTTCGACCTGCTCCTCGACGCGGTCGCCACCGGCGCCGACCGGGTCGACGTGACGTGGGACCCGGCGCTGGGCGTCCCCCGCTCCTTCTTCATCGACTACCGCGAGAACGTGGCGGACGAGGAGCAGGGGTACGAGATCCGGGAGGGCCCGGGGGAGCTCCAGGGGCAGCTTCCCGTGCGGTAGATCCAGGGGCCTCCGCCGCGGGTCCGCGGGGTGGGTCCGGGCCCACCCTCCGCGCGCCCGGGCTCGTGGCCTATATTCCTGGCCCGCGCTCGACGCCCCTCCCGCGCCCGGAGCCCCGTGAGCCCCACCCCCGGCGACGCCCGCCTCGCCACCGTCACGATCCCCGCCCCCGACCTCCGGCCGGAGGCCTTCCTCCGTCACGCCCGGGGGGCCCCGCGGGGCTTCTGGGCCCGGGGCGAGCGCTGGATCGCGCACCGCGGGGTCGTGGCCGAGCTGGGGCGCGTGGCCGCCGAGGGCGGCGACCGCTACCAGGCGGTGCAGGAGCAGGCGGCCCGTCTCGTGCGGGACCCGATCCTGGCCCAGAGGGCGGCGCGGGCTCCCCGGGTGCCCTTCTACGGCGGCTTCTCCTTCCGGGCCGACCACCGCGACGAGGGCGTGTGGGCGGCCTTCCCGTCGGCCCTCTTCCACGTGCCCGCCTTCGAGCTCGAGGGCGACCGCACCGGGGACGCCTGGCTCCGGGCCCGCGCCCTGGCCTCGCCCGAGGAGGGCGCCGGCGTCCTGGCCCGCCTCCGGCACCGCGCCGAGGCGCTCCGGGCCGAGCTGGCCACCCATCGGGACCGCGCCGGCGAGGCGTCGGGGCGGCCTCCCACCCGCGGGGTGGGGCGGGCCACGGACCGGGCGGCGTGGGAGGGCGCGGTGGAGGAGTCCCTGGCGGCCATCCGCTCGGGGCGGGTCTCCAAGGTGGTGCTGGCCCGGACCCTGGACGTGGAGACCGCCGGACCCGTGGACCCCGCCGACGTGGCCCGCACCCTCTGGGAGACCAACCGGGGGAGCCACGTCTTCATGTTCGAGCCCCGGCCCGGCTCGGCCCTGGTGGGCGCGGCGCCGGAGACCGTGGCCACCCTCCGGGACGGCGTCTTCCACGCCACCGCCGTGGCCGGCTCCATCCGCCGCGGCGACTCGCCCCGGGAGCAGGCCGAGCTGGCCGCCCGCCTCCTGGCCAGCGACAAGGACCGGGCCGAGCAGCGCATCGCGCTGGACGACATGCTGGCCCGCCTGGAGACGGTGGCCCACCAGATCCGCACCGACCCCCAGCCCCACGTCCTGACGCTGGCCCGCATCCAGCACCTGGAGACCGAGATCCGCGCCAGCGTCGGGGCGGACACGGGCATCCTGGACCTGCTCCGGCTCCTCCATCCGACGCCCGCGGTGTGCGGCCTCCCCCGGGACGCCGCGCTGGACTTCCTGGCCGAGGAGGAGCCCTTCGAGCGGGGGTGGTACGCGGGCCCGGTGGGGTGGTTCGACGGGGACGGGAACGGCTACTTCGCCCCGGCGCTCCGCACGGCCGTCCTCCACGACGGCACGTGGCGGCTCTTTGCCGGGGCCGGGATCGTGGAAGGGTCGCGCCCCGCGCTGGAGTGGGAGGAGACGGCCATCAAGCTGACCCCGATCCTGGAAGCCCTCCGGGAGACCGGCGTGGTGATGGAGTCCCCGGTGGCCCACGCGGACGGGTCCGCGGCGGCCCCCTCGGAGCCCCCCTCCCCGGCCCGGGGCTCGTGAGCGGCGCCGCCACCACCCTCCAGGCCCGGGCCGTGACCCAGGAGCTGGTCCGCTCCGGCGTGCGGGAGGTCGTGGTGGCCCCGGGGAGCCGTTCCACCCCCCTGGTGCTGGCGCTGGCCCGGGAGGAGGGGGTTCGCCTCCGGGTCCACCTGGACGAGCGCTCGGCCGCCTTCTTCGCCCTGGGCGTGGGGAAGGCCACCGGGGTCCCCGCCGCCGTGGTGACCACGTCCGGGACCGCCACCGCCAACCTCCTTCCCGCCGTGGTGGAGGCCGCCCAGTCCGAGGTGCCCCTCCTCGTCCTCACCGCCGACCGGCCCGACCGCCTCCGGGGCGCCGACGCGAACCAGGCCATCGACCAGCACCGCCTCTACGGCGAGTACGTGCGGGCCTTCTTCCAGACCGCTCCGGCGGTGCTGGACGGCCCCGAGCTCCGCCACCTCCGGGGCCAGGTCTGCCGGGCGGTGGCGGCGGCCCAGGGCCCGGTGGCGGGCCCCGTCCACGTGAACCTCCCCTTCGACAAGCCCCTGGAGCCCCACGAGGGCCCCGAGCTCGAGGCCTTCCGCGCCGAGCACCCGCTGGCCGCCGACGGCCGCCCCGACGGGGCGCCCTGGGTCCGCATCCGGCGGGGGGCGCGCGCCGCCGACGAGACGGAGCTGGACGAGCTGGCCGCGCTCCTCCGGGGTTCGCCCCGGGGCGTGATCGTGGCCGGGCCGGCCGCCGACGCCGGCGGGACCCGTCAGGGGAGCGCCGCGCACCACCTGGCCGCGGTGACCGGTTTCCCCCTCCTGGCCGACCCCCTCTCGGGTGCCCGCTTCGGCGACCCGGGGGACGCCCTGGTGGTGGCGGGCCACGACCTCTTCCTCCGGGACGAGGCGGTGCGGGACGCGCTGGCCCCGGACCTGGTCCTCCGGGTGGGGACGAGCCCCGTCTCCGCCGCGCTCCAGCGCTGGCTCTTCCACCACCACGGCGTCGAGCAGGTCGTCGTGGACGGGGGCGGGCGCTGGAAGGACCACGGCGCCACGGCCACCCGGTACGTGGAGGCCGACCCGGTCCCGACGCTGGTGGGGCTGGCCGGTCGCGCGGGCCGGTGCGTGGACGAGGCGTGGGCCGGACGGTGGCGGGCCGCCTCGGAGGCGGCGGCCGACGCCCTGGCCGCCGAGGAGGCCGACGGCGAGGCCCACGAGGGGCTGGTCCTGGCCCGGGTCGCGGAGGCCGCCGGCGACGGACGGATCCTCTTCGTGTCCAACTCCATGCCGGTCCGGGACCTGGACGCCTTCGCCGGGCCCCGGGACACCGCGCTCCGGGTCCTGGCCAACCGGGGCGCCAGCGGCATCGACGGCATCGTCAGCACCGCCTTCGGAGCCGCCACCGCGGCCACGACGGTGTGCGTCCTGGGCGACCTCGCCTTCTTCCACGACCAGAACGGGCTCCTCTGGTCCCGGGAGGAGGACGCCCCGGTCCTCTTCGTGCTGGTGGACAACGACGGCGGCTCGATCTTCCGCATGCTCCCCGTCGCGGAGCACGAGCCCGAGTTCACCCGGTACTTCACCACGCCCCACGGCATGGAGTTCAAGCACGCGGCGGCCCTCCACGGCATCCCCCTGGAGGACGTGACCGTGGACGAGGTGGGCGCCGCGGTGCACGCCTACCTGGGCGGCCCGCACACCCGGATCCTCCGCGTGAAGACCGACAGCCAGGCCAGCCACGCCCGCCGCCGGGACGTCGCCCGGGCCGTGGCCGAGCGGGTGCGCGCCGCCCTCGCCTGAGGCGCTCCGGGGCGGCGTCCGCTACCCCTGGTCCACCCCGTGGTACCCCCTCCGCCAGTAGACGAGGGGCTCCTCCGCCGTGCCCTCCCGGACCTCCACCACGCGGCCCGTGACCAGGCGGGACCGGCCCTCCACGGGATGGACCGACACCACCCGACACACCAGCGCCACGAGCGCGCCCTCCACGACGGGGGGGCCGTCCTCGGGGAAGGGGGACGGGCCCACGGGGAAGGAGTCGGCGAACACCGAGGCCACGCGGCGCTGATCCCGGGCCAGGAGGCTCACCGCGAAGGTCGCGCCCTCCTTCAGCGGCGGGACCACCTGGGCCGAGGCGCCCAGCGAGACGACCACCAGGGGCGGCCGCGCCGAGACCGGCGCGAAGGACGTGGCCGTGGTGGCCAGGACGCGGCCTCCGTCCCGGGCGGCCACCACGGTGACCGTGGCGGCCCACCACGAGAGCGCCTCCTTGAAGGCCTCGGCGGCCACGGCGTCGCCGTCCCCCTCGGGGTCGGGGGCGCGGCCGGCGTCGAAGCCGCCCTGGATGGGCCGTCGGGACATGCTCGCTCCTGGCTCGGGGGTGGGGCCGGGCGCGGCGCGACGCGCCGCGCCCGGCCCTCCAGTACCGGCGGCCGGCCCCCGGGTGCCCTGGCCCGCGTCCCGCCCGTCGGTAGATTTGCCCTCCGGCGGCCCGCGGCGCCGGGACGCCGCGCTCGCCGTCCCGTGCGCCTCCGTCGCGCCCCGCTCCCTCGCCCACCCAGCCCTCGCCCGTCATGAGCCGATCCCTCCCGCCCCTCCTCGGAGCCCTCCTCGTGGGCCTGGCCGCCGGCTGCGCGTCGGGCCCCGGCGTGCTGGTCGACCCGGGCCCCGAGGGCCTCACCGGCGCGGCGCCGGACTCCTTCCGCGTCGAGATGGTGACCTCCGAAGGGCCCGTGGACATCACCTTCCACCGGGCCTGGGCGCCCGTGGGCGTGGACCGGGCGTGGCACCTCTTCCGGAACGACTACTACGCCGGCGCCCGCTTCTACCGCGTGGAGTCGGAGTTCGTGGCCCAGTGGGGCTTCTCGGGCCGGCCCGCGCGGGACTCCCTTTGGCGCGAGCACACCCTGCCCGACGAGCCGGTGGGCGCGAGCAACCGCCGGGGCGTGGTGAGCTTCGCCCGGGGCGGCGCCGAGACGCGCTCGTACACGCTCTTCGTGAACTACGCCGACAACCCCCGGCTCGACACGGTCGTGGTGGGAGGCGTGGCCGGGTATCCGCCCCTCGGCGTCATCGAGGAGGAGGACATGGCGGTCCTCGACGGCCTCTACCGGGCCTACGCCGACGACCCGCCCCTCCAGGACTCGATCTCGGCCCACGGCAACGCCTACCTGCGGCGCCACTACCCTCAGCTCGACTCCATCGTGACGACGCGGGTGACGGCGGAGTGGCGGTGACGGGGAAGGCCGTGGACGCCTCCTCCCCCCACGCCGGGATCTCCCGCCTCCAGGCCTGGATCCTGGCCTCCCGCCCCAAGACGCTGAGCGCGGCGGTGGCGCCGGTGCTCGTGGGCACGGGGCTGGCGGCCCACGACGGGGTGGCCTCCGCCGGGCCAGGCCTGGCCGCCCTGGTGGGCGCGATCCTCATCCAGATCGCCACCAACCTGGCCAACGACTACTACGACTTCGTCCGGGGCGGCGACACGGACGATCGCGTCGGGCCGGTGCGGGTGACCCAGGCGGGCATCCTCCCGCCCGCAACCGTCCGGAACGGGATGCTCGTCACGCTGGCCCTCGCCTTCCTGGTCGGGGTCTACCTGGTGGTGGTCGGCGGGTGGCCGGTGGTGTGGATCGGCCTGGCCTCGCTGGCGTGCGCCGTCCTCTACACCGGCGGGCCCTTCCCCCTGGCGTACCACGGCCTCGGGGACGTCTTCGTCTTCGTCTTCTTCGGGCCGGTCGCGGTGGGCGGGACGTACTGGGTGCAGGGGCTGGCCTGGCCGTCGGACGCGCTCCTGGCCGGATGCGCCATGGGCGCGCTCAACACGGCCATCCTGGTGGTGAACAACCTCCGTGACATCGAGACGGACGCGGTGGCGGGCAAGCGCACGCTGGCGGTGCGGCTGGGGCGGCGGGGCACGCAGGTGGAGTACGTGGCGCTGCTCGCGATGGCGGGCGTGGTCCCGGTGGCGGGGGTGGCGTCCTTCGGCTGGCCGCCGGCGGCGCTGGCCCCCCTCCTGGCGCTCCCCCTCGCGCTCCCCGCGCTCCGGCGGGTCCTGGGCTTCCGGGATCCCCGGGAGCTCCTTCCGGCGCTGGGACAGACCGCCCGGGTCGTGGCGCTGTACGGCGCGCTCCTGGCGCTGGGCCTGGGCCTGGGGTGAGCCGGGTCCTCGACGTCCTCGCCGCCGCGCGGGAGCGGGGCGCCGACCCCGGGGCGACGGCGCTGGTGGCGGCCCTCCCGGGCGGGCCGGGCTCCGGCCTCCGCGCCCTCACCGGGGCCGAGCTGGACGGTGTCGTGTCCGAGCGGGTGGAGGCGCTCCGGGCCGACGGCGTCCGCGCCGGCCGCATCCACCCCTTCGGGGTCGAGCCCGACGGCGAGGGCGTGGTGGAGCTGCTGGCGCTCTGGCGGCTCGGGGCCACGCCCGCGCCCCTCAACACGGCCCTGACCCCGAGGGAGCTGGAGACGGCGCGCCACGCCCTGGAGGGGCGGGACGGCGGTGGAGCCCAGGTGGTGCTCTGGACCTCCGGCACCTCGGGCGCCCCCCGGGGCGTGCTCCTGGGCGCCGAGGGAATGGGGGCCCACGTGGATGCCGTGGTCCGGCGGCTGGAGCTCGCGCCGGTCGGCGACGTCTGGCTGGCCTCGCTGTCGCCGGGGCACGTGGGGGGGCTGATGCTGCTCTTCCGCGCCCTCCTCACCGGGAGCGTCGTGGTGGCGCCGGGGCGCCTCGGGGCCGAGGACCTGGCCCGCGTCGTCACGGAGGGGCCGGACGCTCCGGGATGGAGCCGCCCCGTGACCCACGTGTCCCTGGTCCCGGCCCAGCTCCGGCGCGTCCTCGACCTGGCCGGGGAGACCGCTCCGCCGGCGCTGCGCTGCGTCCTCCTGGGCGGGGCCCGCACGCCCCGGGACCTCCTGGACCGGGCGCTGGCCGGAGGATGGCCGGCCGCCCTCACCTGGGGGATGACGGAGATGGCGTCCCAGGTGGCCACCGCCCCTCCGGCGCGGGTGCGGGCGAAGCCCGGGTCGGTGGGGCCGCCCCTGGACGGCGTCCAGGTCCGCGCCACCGAGGCCGGCGAGCTCCTGACCCGGGGCCCCGCGCTGGCGCGGGGACGCCTGGACGGCGGGCCCGTGGCCGACGCCGACGGCTGGTACCACACGGGGGACCTGGGTCGCGTGGACGCCGACGGCGACGTCTGGATCACCGGGCGGAGGGCGGACCGGATCGTGAGCGGCGGGGTGACCGTCGAGGCCGCGGAGGTCGAGGAGGCGCTCCGGGCGCATCCGGCCGTGGCGGACGCCTGCGTGGTGGGCCTGCCCGACCCCGAGTGGGGCGAGACGGTGGGTGCGCTGGTCGTGCCCGTGGAGGGGGAGTTCGACGCCGAGGTGGTGGGAGCGTGGCTCCGGGAGCGGCTGGGCGCCGCCAAGCGGCCCCGCCGGTGGGCCACCTCCGACGCGCTGCCGCGGAACGCCAACGGCAAGGTGGACCGGGCGGCGGTCCGGGCGCGGCTCGAAGGGAGCTGAGGGCGGGGCGAAGGGCAGGCGGGGGGGCCGGCGGGTCCCATCCGGCCATTCCCTCGCCCGCACGGAGGCCGCCCCGGCCGGCGGGTCCCATCCGACCATTCCCTCGCCCGGGCGGAGGCCGCCCGGCCGCCGCGCCCCGCCCCCCCGCTACCCTACCGCCTCCGCTTCCGCGCCCTCCGGTGCCCGTCGTCGTCCCCCCGGGGAATGCCGATGGAGA
>CAZMTA010000012.1:74820-105108 GCA_964569085.1 uncultured Gemmatimonadaceae bacterium
CGCTTCCGCGCCCTCCGGTGCCCGTCGTCGTCCCCCCGGGGAATGCCGATGGAGACCCCCAGGCGGAAGGTCAGGAGATCGGCCTCGCTCCGGGTCGGGTAGAGGGTGATGCTCCCGTCGGGGTGGTCCACGATGTCGCCCTCGGTGAGGTATTCCATCACCCCGTTGTCGTGGCGCTCCGCGGCCAGGTCCAGCGAGACGGGCCTCCGCCCCTCGGACAGGCGGATGCGCAGCCCGCCCCCGGCCCGCCAGGCGAAGCCCCCGTCGTCGTAGTTCGTGGTGTTCCCCCAGTCCTCGCCCCACTCGTGCGCCCCGCTCAGCGCGGACGTGGTCGCGAAGTACGAGAAGCCGAAGGAGGCGTTCACGTACGGCTCCACCGCGCCGGTGGCCAGGACGAGCTCCGGGCCCACCCCGCCGAAGAGGATGTTGTTCGTGGTGGTGAGGTCCATCTCGATGCGGCACCCCACCGGCACGGCGAAGCACGAGCGATGGCGCTCGTGGCCGTACACCACGAAGCCCAGGTCGCCGCGGATGCGGACGCGACCCGCGTGGTCCAGGGGCCAGGTCCCGTAGGCCTGACCTCCGAAGCCCTGGTCCACCAGCGCCCCCATGTCGCCCCGGGGGTCGGCCGCCAGGAAGGAGAAGCCCACGGTGGCTCCCGCCGGCGGATCCCGCCGCTGGGCCTCGGCCGCCCCGGCGCTCACGGCCAGCGCCAGCAGCGCCAGCACGCTCCCCATCGTCCCTCGTCTCATCATCCCCTCCTCCACGTTGGTGGACGCCCCCCCCTGGCGGTGCAGGAAGGCACGGCGCGTGCCGCCCCGGGACGGCCCTGGGAGAACCCGAGCCAACGCGTTGGGACACCGATGGTTACGGCCCTCGACGGGGCCCGTGCGGGCCCCGCCCGGCGCGCCACGTGCGTCCCCCCGGGAGGACAGCCGGCGTCGCCTCCAGGGGAGAGGCGTCCCGGATTCTACGGACCGGGCGTGGGGAGGCTCCCCACTCGGGTGCCCGACCCTCCCCGACAGCCCCGGCCCCCCACCCCGGCGATCTTCGTTGTGGGATCGGGAAGGGCCCGATCCCTTCTGCCCACACCCTCCGAGTCCCATGCCCCACCCCAACGGCAACGGCGGTCCTCCCCGCGGCGCCCGCTCCGGCGCGTCCGGGGGTCATCCCCACGGCGGCCACCCCGGTGGCCACCCCCACGGCGGCGGTCATCCCCGCGGCGGGCACGGCTCCGGCGGCGGTCCTCCCGGGATGGTCCGGGACTTCGACAAGGCGCCCTTCCTGGTCATCTGGGAGACGACCCAGGCCTGCGACCTGGCGTGCAAGCACTGCCGCGCCGAGGCGCAGCCGGACCGGCATCCCGGCGAGCTCTCCACCGACGAGGCCAAGGAGATGCTCCGGGACATCCGGCGCTTCGGCCCGGTCATCTTCGTCTTCAGCGGCGGCGACGCCCTGAAGCGCCCGGACATCGTCGAACTCACCCGCTACGGCGCGGAGCTCGGCCTGCGCATGGCCATCACCCCGGCCACCACCGACCTCTGCACCGAGGAGATCCTCCGGGAGCTCCACGAGGCCGGCATGGCCCGTCTGGCGGTGAGCCTCGACGGGCCGACCTCCGAGGTCCACGACGAGTTCCGCCAGGTGGAGGGCTCCTTCGAGCACGGGCTGCGCATCCTGCGCACCGCCCGGGAGATCGGGATGTCCACCCAGGTCAACACGGTGGTGGCCCGGCACAACGTGGACGACTTCGGCGTCATGGCCGACCTGCTGTCCGAGCTGGGGATCGTCTTCTGGGAGGTCTTCTTCCTGGTTCCCATGGGCCGCGCGCGTCCCCAGGACGTGGCCGGCGCCGAGGCCTTCGAGTCGGTCTTCCACGAGCTCTACGACCTGGCCAAGACCGTCCCCTTCGACATCAAGGCCACGGCCGCGCCCCACTACCACCGGGTGGTGCTCCAGCGGAAGGTCGCCGAGCGCCGGGCCGGCGAGCGGGACGAGGCCAACGACGTCCTCACCGACGGGATCGGGTACTCCCAGGCCGACGGCATCGGCCGGGCGCGCTGCGTGAACGACGGCGACGGCTTCATGTTCATCAGCCACACCGGCGAGATCTTCCCCTCGGGCTTCCTGCCCAAGAAGGCGGGCAACGTCCGGGACGACGACCTGGTCGAGGTCTACCGGTCGTCGGAGCTCTTCACGGCGCTCCGGGACAAGTCCAACCTCAAGGGGAAGTGCGCGGTCTGCGAGTACCTGCCGGTCTGCGGCGGGAGCCGGGCCCGGGCCTACGCCGTCACCGGCGATCCCCACGAGGCCGAGCCCTTCTGCGCCCACGTGCCCAAGAAGTACCAGCGCATGGTGGAGGCCGGCGAGGCCGAGCCGGTGCGGGAGTACTTCCGGGCCCGGGGGCTGAAGCGGGAGGTCGTGCTCCCCATGGTGGGCTGACCGGGGCGCGGCCCCGCCCCCTCCGGCCGGACGCACGAGAGGCCGGTCCCGGATCCGTCCGGGGCCGGCCTCGTCCATGCGGTGCGGGGCCGCCTTCCGGCGTCCGTCCGCGGCCCGGCTCTCAGCTCGCCCGGGCCGCGCGCTCCCGCGACGCCCCGGCGGGCGGGCTCCCCCCCTCCAGCGCCGCGAGCCGCTCGGCCGTCCGCTTGGCCTCGGCCAGCCGGCCCGGGAGCCCGGGGCGCGACCACCAGTTGGTGGCCACGTGGATGCCGTCGGGCAGGGTGACCCCGCCGGCCAGCGCTTCCCACGACACGTCCCAGGCGGGCATGCGCTCGTGCTCCACCGCGAGGGCCCGCGCCTCCTCCCCGGTGCACGTCCGGAACTCCCGCACCGCCAGCTCGGCCAGCGCCCCGTCGTCCATGTCGGCCACCTCGGGGTGGCGGGCGCCGCCCAGGTAGGCGGTGTAGAGGTTCTTCCGGCCGAAGAGGGAGTCGTTGTAGGTGACGCCCCGGAGGGCCAGGTCCTCGGTGAAGGCCACCTGGAAGCCCAGCCCGCTCAGGTCCGTCTCGGCGTGGAGGTGCACCACGGCCAGGGGGTTGTAGCGCAGCCGCCCGAAGCGCTCCGCCGCGTCGGGGGCGGCGTGCTCCAGGAGGCGGGACGCCACCGGGGCCGGGGTGGTCACCACGACGTGGTCGGCCTCCACGGCGCCGTCGTCCAGCTCCAGGCGCCAGCGCGGCGGGTCGGCCTCCCCGTCCTCGCCGGGAACCCGCCGCACGGAGCGGACCGGCGTCCCGAGGCGAAGGCGGTCGCCCAGGGCGTCGGCCAGCGCGCGGGGGAGGGTGTGCATCCCGTCCCGGAAGGTGCAGGCCGGGGGCGGGTCGATCTTCCCGCCCCGGAGGAGGAGCGGCACCAGCAGGCTCCGCCGGATCCCGAACTCCCGCAGCACGTGGATGAGGGAGAGGCCCATGCGCATGTCCGCCGGATCCGAGGCGTAGAGCCCCCCGTACAGCGGCGCGACGAGCGTCTCGTAGAGCTCGGCCCCGATCTTCCGGCGGAAGAAGGTGGCCACCCGCTCGTCCGGGTCGGGGCCGGCGGTGAAGGGCTCGGCCAGGAGGCGGAGCTTGGCGCCCCAGCCCACGACGTCGGAGCGGAGGAAGTCGGCGCCGGAGAAGGGGACGGCGCAGAGCTCGCCCTTGCGGTAGACCCACAGGTCCAGGTCGTCGGGGGCGCGGAGCACCTGGTCCTCGAGCCCCAGCTCCTCGACCAGCTCCACCATGTCCCGGGTCATGCGGGCCCTCTGGGGGCCCCAGTCCAGGACGCGTCCCTCGACCTCGCGGCTGCGGATCACGCCCCCCGGCCGGTCCTTGGCCTCGAGGACGACGAAGTCCACCCCCCGGCGCTCCAGCTCCCGGCCCAGCGCGAGCCCCGTGATGCCGCCGCCGACGATGGCGATCACGGCCTCACCTCCACGGGGCCGGAGCGGGGGCCGGCCGCGGTCATGCCGGGCGGCCCGGCGCCTCTTCGGGCACGTAGGGGCTCCGCGGGAGGTCCCGGGCGCCGTTGGTGCACCACGTCGAGGGGACGTCGCTGCAGCGGCAGAGCGCCAGCGAGCGCGGCGTGCCCTCCGCGGCCTCCAGCGCCTCGGCCACCAGGTCCGCCAGGATGGGCGGGAAGTCCGGGTGGTCGTGGGGCACGGGGACGCGGTGGAACTCCTTGCCCCGCTCCTCGGCGAACTCCCGGAGCTCGTGGTCCAGCTCGGCCAGCGTCTCCGACTGCTCGTGCATGAAGGAGAGGGGGACCACCACCAGCTTCGTCTCGTCGAGGCTCTCGATGAGGTCCTCGTTGTCGGGCTGGGTCCAGGGGATGCCGCGGTTGGAGTGGTTCTGGAAACCCACCGCGTACCGGTCCGTGCCCAGGCGCTCGGCGAGGTCGGCGCAGCTCTCCTCCACGTAGCGGTCGTACCGGTTGCCCTCGTCGAGGTACTTCAGCGGTGTGCCGTGGATGCTGAAGTAGAGGACCGTGTCGTCGTCCTGGAGGTCCAGGCCGCGCTCCTCCACGAAGTCCCGGACGTGCTCGCCGCGGAGGGCCCGGTAGCCGGTGTGGTGGTGCCAGCCGGAGATGGAGACCAGCTCCCGGTCCCATCCCAGCGAGTCCAGCGCGCGCTGGACGGCGCGCAGCGCCTCCACCGTGGTGGACTGGCCGCAGATGGGGTAGGCGGGGAGCGCCACGAGGCGGTCCACGCCGTCCTCCCGGGCCTGGGCCACCTTCTCGGCGATGGTGGGGCGGGTGAACTGGTACGCCGAGTAGACCCGGGCGTCCCACCCCCGCTCCTCCAGCTCCGCCTGCAGGGCCTCGGCCTGGGCGTCGGCCTGCCCGTTCAGGGGCGAGCCCCCGATCTCCTCGTACTCCTCGATGAGCCCCGGCGCGCGGCGCTCGGCCAGGGTGCGGGCGCGCTCCCGGGCCTGGGCCTCGTCGTGGCCCTCGAGCCCCCCGTTCTGGAGGAAGATCCGCTCGAGGAAGGGGATCACCTTCTCGGGGGTGGGCTCGTCGGGCTCGCCGAAGTTGATGAAGACGACGCCGATGCGGTCGGTGGGAGCGGACATGGGAGTGGGATCTATGGGGTGGACGTGGCTTCCAGGGAGGCGTGCAGCTTCCGTGAGGTCTCGTGGACCCGGTCGACCAGGAAGGCCACGGCGTCGGGCTCGGTGGTGCGGTGGATGCCGTGGCCCAGGTTGAAGACGTGGGCGCGGGCGCCGCGGCCTTCCTCCAGGACCGTGTCGATCTCGGCGCCGAGCTCGTCGCGGGGGGCGAAGAGGGCCGCCGGGTCCAGGTTGCCCTGGACTACCACGTCGCCGCCCAGCCGGTCCACCATCCTGGACAGCGGGAGGGACCAGTCGGCGGCCAGGACGTCGGCGCCCACACGGACCGTGTGGTCCAGGAGCGTGGCGCCGCCGTTGGCGAAGTAGATGATGGGCCGGTCCACCTCGGCGCGGATCTCCTCCACGGTGCGGCGCATGACCGGGAGCACGAAGCGCGCGTACTGCTCGGGCCCCAGGAGCCCCACCCAGGAGTCGAACAGCATGAGGGCGTCGGCGCCGGCGCGGGCCTGGGCCACCAGGTAGCGGGACATGGAGCGCCCCAGGGTGTCCAGGAGGTGCGAGGCCGCCTCGGGCTCGGCCCGGAGGAAGCTGCGGGCCTCCATGAAGGACTTGGAGCCGCCCCCCTCCACCAGGTAGCAGAAGAGGGTGAAGGGCGCCCCGGCGAAGCCGATGAGGGCCGCCTCGTCCCGGAGCTCGGCCCGGATCAGGCGGAGCGCCTCCTGCACGAAGGGGGTGGCCTCCTCGGGGTCGGCCACCCGGAGGGCCCGGGCCTGCTCCGCGGTGCGGACGGGGTCCTCGATGACCGGGCCGGGCGCGAAGTCCAGGGAGACCCCCATGCCCTCCAGCGGCGTCATGATGTCGCTGAAGACGATGGAGGCGTCCAGGTCGAAGCGCCGCATGGGCTGGAGCGTGATCTCCGCGGCCAGCTCCGGCGTCTTGGTGGCGGTGAGGAAGTCCACCTTCTCCCGGAGCTTCCGGTACTCGGGGAGGTAGCGTCCGGCCTGGCGCATGATCCAGACGGGCGCGTGGTCGCCGCGCTCGCCGCGGCAGGCGCGCTCGAAGAGGGTGGTCCCGGGAGGGGTGTAGGTCATGGGGAGGGCAGGGGGTGGGGTCAGGAGGGGTCCGCGGCCCCGCCGGTGCCGTTGGCGGTGGCGCCGTTCCCGTTGGAGGCGCCGGCCACCCCGTTCCCGCCGGGGACGCCGAAGAGCGTGGTGGCGCTGTCCAGGAGCCAGCGGCCCTCGGCGCTCTCGGGGTCGGCCTCGCGGAGGGCCAGGGTGGGGGAGTGGAGCAGGGTCCGCGCCAGCGAGCGGGCCAGCATGCGCATGTCCTCCCGCTCGGACTCGGTGCGGCCCTGGCCGTGGCGCTCGGCCACCGCCTGGGCGACCTCGAGCACCTGGGAGCGGACGGCCCGCAGGACCTCCACGTTCTCCCGGCTGCGCAGCCACTGGAGGAAGCTCTCGACCTCCTCCTCGACGATGGCCTCGGCGTGGGGGACCTGGCGGGCCCGCTCCTCCCGGGCGGCCTCGACGCGCTCGAAGACGTGGTCGAGGTCGAAGACCCGCACCCCCGCGAGCGACGCCAGCGCCGGGTCGAAGTTCCGGGGGTGGGCCAGATCCAGGAAGAAGCCGGGACGCGGACCGTCCGCGGCCAGGTCCTCGGGGCCGAGGACGCGCTCGGTGGCGGTCACCGCCCCGACCACGAGGTGGCACTCGGGCAGGATGCCCGGGACCTCGTCGAGCCCCACGGCCTCGCCGCCGAGCTCCGCCACCAGCTCCCGGGCCTTCTCCTCGGTGCGGTTGGCCACGACCAGGCGCCCGACGCCGGCCTTGCGGAGGAGGCGGGCCATGAGCGCGCCGGTGTCGCCGGCGCCCAGGACCAGGGCGGTCACGTGGTCCAGCGAACCGACCTCGCGCTGGAGCATGGAGAGCGCCGCGCTGGCCAGCGAGGCCGCGCCCCGCCCGATCTCCGTCTCGGTGCGCACCCGCTTCCCCGCGGACAGGGCCCGCTGGAAGAGGCGGTGGAGGAGGGGGCCGGCCGTGACCTCGGTGTCCGGGTGGTGGAGCGCGCCCCGGACCTGTCCCAGGATCTGGACCTCGCCGTGGACCACCGAGTCGAGGCCGGAGGCCACCCGCAGGAGGTGGCGGACGGCATCCTCGCCGTGGTGGGCGTAGCTCCAGGTCTCCAGCTCGTGCCCGGGGATCTCGGTGTGGGCCGCCATGAGCCGGCGGAGCAGCCCCACCGCGCGCCGGGGCCGCTCGGACACGCAGTACAGCTCGAGCCGGCCGCAGGTGGCCAGGGGGACCGCCTCCTCGAGCACCCCGCGCTCGAGAAGGTCCTCCACCGCGGCGTACACCTCGTCCAGGTCGACGTGGAGGCGCTCCCGGAGGCGCGCCGACGCGACGGACTGGCTCGTGCCGAGGACGAAGAGCTCCATCTCGTCCCTCAGCCCCGGGGGCCGTGGACGCGGACGGCCGGCGTCTCGTGGAGCGATGCGGTGGGGAGGTGGGTCGTCATCGGGCAGGGTCTATGGAATGCGTCAGAGGTCGGCCAGCCAGCCGGCCGCCTCCAGCGCGTGGTACGTGATGATCAGGTCGGCGCCGGCGCGGCGGAACGACAGGAGGGTCTCCAGCACCACGGCGCGCTCGTCGATCCAGCCGCGCTCGGCGGCGGCCTTCACCATGGAGTACTCGCCGCTGACGTTGTACGCGGCCAGCGGATACTCGGGGAACGCGTCCCGGGTCCGTCGGACGATGTCCAGGTAGGCCACGCCCGGCTTCACCATGAGCATGTCGGCGCCCTCCAGGATGTCCGCCTCGTGCTCCAAGAGCGCCTCGCGGCCGTTGGCCGGGTCCATCTGGTGGCTCTTGCGGTCCCCGAAGCTCGGGGCGCCGTCGGCGGCGTCGCGGAAGGGGCCGTAGAACGCCGAGGCGTACTTGGCCGAGTAGGAGAGGATGGCGACGTGCGGGAAGCCGGCGTCGTCCAGCGCCTCCCGGATGGCGCCCACCTGTCCGTCCATCATGGCCGACGGCGCCACCACGTCGGCGCCGGCCCGGGCGTGGGAGACGGCGGTCTCGGCCAGCCGGTGCAGGGAGAGGTCGTTGCGGATCTCCCCGTCCTCGGACACCAGGCCGCAGTGGCCGTGGTCCGTGTACTCGCAGAGGCAGACGTCGGTGACGATCACGCCCTCGTAGCCCGCCTCCACCAGGGCGCGCACCCCGCGCTGCACGACGCCGTCGGGGTGCGAGGCCTGGGTGCCCACGGCGTCCTTCTCGGCGGGAATGCCGAAGAGGAGGAGGGCTCCGACGCCCGCGTCCTCGGCCCGGCGGGCCAGCCCGGCCAGCTCGGCCACGGGCCAGCGGGACACGCCGGGCATGGACTCGATGGCGGTGACCTCGTCCTCCACGTCGGTGACGAAGACCGGGAGGACGAGGTTCTCGGGTGCCAGAGACGTCTCACGGGCCAGCCGCCGCAGCGCCGGGGTCCGGCGCAGGCGGCGCAGCCGCGCGGGCGCGCTCAGGGGGAGGGTATCTATCGGTTTCATAATCATTTGTAAGGTCAAAGGAGGCCCCCGGAGCCACAATTGGGGAATCCCCTGTTTCTCGCCTCCGTAGATGCCCGGACCCCCTCGTGGGGCGGCTCCCGACTTGATCTGTCCGGAGCGCGGGACTATCGTTGGGGCGTCGGTTGAGAACGGTTCTCAATCGCAACCCAATGCCCCCTCTCGACCCCCCGCCCCGAGCGCCCCCTGCCGTGGCCCCCACCGTAGCCCTCCTCGCCGCCGTACAGCTCGCTCTGGCCTCCCCGGCCGGGGCCGGGCCGGAGGTGCGCGTCGAGCGGGAGGCGTGGGCCATGGGGACCCGCCTCCACGTGGTGGCCGAGGCCCCGGCCGGGGCCGCCCGCCCCGCCACGGAGGCGGTGCTGCGGGAGGTCGAGCGGCTCGAGGCGCTCCTGAGCACGTGGGACCCCACCACCGAGACGAGCGTCCTCAACGGGGCCCCGGTGGGCGAGCCCCGCCCGCTCTCGCCGGAGCTCCACGCCCTCCTGGCCGAGGCCGCCGCCTGGTCCCGGACCACCGGCGGCGCCTTCGACCCCGTGGTCGGGGCCCTGGTGGACGCCTGGGACCTCCGGGGCGAGGGGCGCGTGCCCGGACCGTCGGAGCTGGCCGCCGCCCGTGCCGCCACGGGCCCCGAGGCCCTGGCGATCCTCCCCGACGGCGCCGCGGTCCGCCACCATCCCGACGCCTGGCTCGACACGGGCGGCTTCGGGAAGGGCGCCGCGCTCCGCTCGGCCGCCGCCCTCCTGGACGAGGCCGGCGCGCGCCGGGCCCGGGTGGACCTGGGCGGCCAGCTCTGGCTCGCCGCCCCGGCCGACGAGCCGTGGCGGGTGCGGGTGGCCCACCCCGCCGACCGGACCCGCCCCGCCGCCGACCCCGCCGACGCGCCGTGGGCCGAGCTGGTCCTCCACGACGTCTCCGTGGCCACCAGCGGCACCTCCGAGCGCTGGGTGGAGGTGGACGGGGAGCGCCTCGGCCACATCCTCGACCCCCGCACCGGCCGTCCCGCCCCCGCCTGGGGCACGGTGACCGTGGTGCACCCCGACCCCGTGGCCGCCGACGTCCTGGCCACGGCGCTCTACGTCCTGGGCCCCGTCGAGGGCCCCCGGTGGCTCGAGCGCCACCATCCCGGGATCGCCGCGCTCTTCCTGGAGCACCGGGACGACGCGGTGATCCCACGCTGGACCGGGGCCATGGAGCCCTGGCTCGCCGGCGGCGCCCTCCCCGAGGAGCCCGCGCGTCCGGCATCCGAGAAATCCAAGACAACCCCCGACGAGGGATAATCCTTTGTTCCGTCGACTCCGTTCGACCCTCCTTCTGGCCGCGGCCGCCACGACGCTGGCCGCACCCCCCGCCGATCTCTCCGCCCAGGACGCCGACTCCGCCAAGGTGGCGGAGCTGGAGCGCCGCATCGAGGCCGTGACCCGCGAGCTCGAGCGCATGCAGCTCGGCGGCGAGGTCGTGCAGGCCGACACCTCCGTGGGCGGCCTGCCGTACGGCGCCTCCAAGGTCTACCAGATCCGCCAGGGCGTCTCCCTGGGCGGCTACGGCGAGGTGCTCTACGAGAACTTCGCCGACGAGCTCGAGAACGGCGCGGCGGCCGGCAAGACCGACCAGTTCGACGCCCTCCGCGGCATCCTGTACGTGGGCTACAAGTTCAACGACAAGGTGCTCTTCAACTCCGAGATCGAGGTGGAGCACGCCGACGAGATCTTCCTGGAGTTCGCCTACGTCGACTACAACATCACCGAGAGCCTCGGGCTGCGCGGCGGGCTGCTGCTGTCGCCCATGGGCCTGGTCAACGAGCTCCACGAGCCCACCTTCTTCCTGGGCACGAAGCGGTCCCTCACCGAGAGCCGCATCATCCCCACCACGTGGCGTGAGAACGGCGTGGGCCTCTTCGGCGACGCCGGCCCGCTGGAGTGGCGCGCCTACGTCATGAACTCGCTGGACGCCGACGGCTTCGGCGCCGGCGGGCTGCGCGGCGGCCGCCAGAAGGGCGCCAAGGCCCTGGCCGAGGACTTCAGCCTCGTGGGCCGGGTGGACTACACCGAGACCCCGGGCCTCATCCTGGGCGCCTCGGGCCACTGGGGGCAGACCGCCCAGAACCGGGAGCTCGCCGACGGCACCGAGGTGGACGGCGACGTCTTCATCTGGGACCTCCACGCCGACTGGCGGGTGAACGGATGGACGCTGCGCGGCCTCGTGGCCGGCGCCCAGGTCGAGGAGCCGCTGGCCCTCAACCAGCTCAACGGCCTCAGCGGCGCCGACGGGATCGGCGAGAGCATGCTGGGGTGGTACCTGGAGGCGGGGTACGACGTGCTCCGCGGCATGGACACGGCCCACGAGCTCGTTCCCTACGCCCGGTACGAGCGGGTGAACACCCAGCGGAGCGTGGCCGAGGGCTTTGCGGCGAACCCCGTCAACGACGCCACGGTCACCGCGCTGGGCGTCGCCTGGAAGCCCGTGCCCCAGGTGGTCTGGAAGCTCGGCTGGCAGAACCACGCCAACGAGGCCGAGACCGGGCTCGACCAGTGGAACCTTCAGATCGGATGGCTCTTCTGAGACACCTCACCAGGATGGCGGTCGCCGCGCTCGCGGCGGCCGCCTTCGTGGCGACGCCCGCCGGGGCCCAGGTCCTCACCCAGGACCAGGCCCTGGCGCTGGCGTTTCCCGACGCCCAGACCGTCGAGCGGCGCACGGCCTACCTGGACGAGGCGCAGCTCGAGCGGGTGCGTGAGCTGGCCGGCGGCCAGGTGGACGTCACCTCCACCATCGTCAACCACTACGTGGCGCTCGAGGGCGGCCGCCCCGTGGGCGTGGCCTACTTCGACGTCCACCGCGTCCGCACCCTGGACGAGGTGCTGATGGTGGTGGTGGGCCGCGACGACCGGATCCGCCGCATCGAGACCGTGAGCTTCCGGGAGCCGCCGGAGTACGCGGCGCCCGAGGGCTGGCTCGACCTCTTCCAGGGGCGGGAGCTGGACCCCGACCTCTCTCTCAAGGGAGAGATCCCCGCCATGACGGGGGCCACGCTCACGGCCCAGGCCGTGACGGCCGCCGCCCGCCGCGTGCTGGCGCTGCACCGGGTGGTCGCGCCGCTGGAGCCGGGGACCACGGCCCGCCGGTGACCCGTTTCCAGAAGTGGCTCCTGTGGGGGAGCACCGTGGCCACGGCCGTGACCGGCCTGGTCTACTGGTGGATGGAGCACATGCTCGAGCCCGTGAGCGAGTGGGCCGTCATCAACCATCCCCTCCAGCCCTGGGTGCTCAAGGCCCACATCGTGGTGGCACCCTTCCTGGTGTTCGCCGTGGGCGTGATCGCCGTGGACCACATCTGGAAGCACTGGCGCAGCGGCGTGCGCATCGGACGTCGCTCCGGCCTGACCACCATGTGGCTCGTGGCGCCCATGGTCCTGAGCGGCTACCTGATCCAGGCCGTGACCGCCGAGACCTGGCTGGTCGTGCTGGCCTGGATCCACCTCGCCACCGGACTGCTGTACACCGTGGGCGTGGGCGTCCACCACCTGGTCTTCCGGCGCCGGCGTCGCATCCGGGAGCGCCTGGGCGGCGCCCGCTGGGAGGCGGTGGGAACCCCGCCGGTCGGGCGCGAGGCCGGCTCCGAGGCCCCGCTGGAGGGAACCGGAGCGGGGGCCCCCCGGTAACGGAGGCCGGACCCCACGCCGCGCGGCCCCTCCCGGGCCGCCACCCCGACCCCCACCCCCGCCCCATGCGCGCCCTCCGTTCCCTTCTGGTCCTTCCGACCCTGCTCCTCGCTCCCGCCCTCCTGGCGGGCCAGCAGGACACCCTCCCGCCGGACACCACCGTCTTCCGGATCCAGGGGATCAGCATCCAGGCCCAGCGCCCGGTGACGACCATCGGGGGTGCCAGCGCGGTCGAGGTGTCCGTGGACTCGCTGGGCCTGCCGGCGGCGCCCACCGCCGAGGAGCTCCTCCGCGAGCTGCCCTCGGTGCACGTGCGGACCAACTCCCGGGGCCAGGCCGAGGTGTCGGTGCGGGGCTCCGAGTCCCGGCAGGTCGCGGTGATCCTGGACGGGGTGCCCCTCACGCTGAACTGGGACGCGCGCACCGACGTGTCGGTCCTGCCCGCCAGCGCCGTGCAGGACATCACCTTCGTGCGGGGCCTCTCCACCATCCTCCACGGGCCCAACGTGCTCGGCGGGGTGGTGGAGATGAACCTGGCCCGCGGCGAGGACTATCCCGCCGAGCCCGACTGGTCCTTCTCGGCCGGCGCCGACCACGTGGGCGGCTGGGCCACGTCGGGGAACGCCCTGACCCCGTTCCGCACGGACGGGGGCAGCGGCGTGGTCCGGGTGGGGGTGGGCTTCCGGGACTCGCCGGGGAGCCCCCTGGCCGACGGCGTCGTGGAGCCCCTGCCCGGGGGCGACGACCTGCGGGTGAACACGGACATGGAGAACGTCGACGGCTTCGTGGCGGTCCGCTACACCGACCGGGGCGGCGCCTGGGGCAGCTTCTCCGCGGCGGGCCACCGGGCCGAGCGGGGCATCGCCGCCGAGCTGGGCACCACCGACGCCCGCTTCTGGCGCTACCCGGAGATCGCCCGGGGGATCTTCGCCCTGAGCGGCGGGACCGGGCACCGGGACACCCCGTGGGGTCGAGGGGACCTGGAGGCCAGCGTGGGCGTGGACGTGGGGCGCACCGAGATCCGGTCCTATTCCAGCCGCGCCTACGACGAGATGGACGGGAGCGAGTTCGGCGAGGACCTGACCGCCACCCTCCGCCTCCTGGGCGACCACACCCTGGGCGAGCGCGCCGACCTGCGCGCGTCGCTGACCTACGCCGACATCAACCACGACGCCATCGAGGACGGGGTGCGCAGCGCGTACCGCCAGACCCTCTTCAGCACCGGCGCAGAGACCGTGGTCCGCCTCCTGGAGGACCCGACGGGGCCGCTCCAGGCGCTCCGCCTGAGCTTCGGCGGCGCCTGGGACCGGGGCACCACCCCGGAGACGGGCGGCCTGGCGTCGCTGGGCACGCTGGACGACTGGGGCGCGCGGGTGGGGCTGTCCGCGCTGGCCAACGACGGCGCCACCCTCTTCCACCTGGGCGTCAGCCGCCGGGGCCGCTTCCCCTCGCTCCGGGAGACGTACTCCGAGGCGCTGAACCGCTTCATCCCCAACCCGGAGCTCAGCCCGGAGCACCTGGTGGCGGTGGAGGGCGGCGTCACGACCCGCATGGGCGACGGCGAGATCCAGGTCGTGGGCTTCCACAACGAGCTCTCCGACGCCATCCGCCGGGTGACGTTCCCCGACGGCCGCCGCAAGCGGATCAACTCCGAGGAGCTGGTGAGCACGGGGATCGAGGTGTTCTTCACCCAGTCCTTCGGCCCCCTGGCCGTGGGCGGCGACCTGACCCTCCAGAGCGTGGACCTGACCGACCCGGAGACGACGATCTCCACCGAGCCCGAGAACGTCCCCGAGCGCTCCGGGAGCCTCCGGGCCCGCTTCCCCGTGGGCGGCGGCGTGTACGCCACCGGCGAGGCCGAGTACACGGGCCCCCAGTTCTGCCAGGATCCCGGGACCGGCGCCGACGTGGAGCTGGACGGCGGGTCGTGGCTGAACGCCGCCCTGAGCAAGGTCTGGCGCACGGGCCGCGGCGGCGAGGGCCGCCGGTTCGAGACCAGCGTGCGGGCCGAGAACCTGGCCGACACGGCGCTCTACGACCAGTGCGGCCTGCCCCGGGCGGGCCGGCTGTTCCGGGTGCAGGTCCGGGTCTTCTAGGCGGGGGTGACGAGGGCCGGCCGCCCCGACGGCGGCACCACCGACGTCGGCCCCGCCCCCTCTTATCGACCGGAGGGCGCCCCGCTACATTCTCCCCCGCCGCGCGTGGGCGTTCCGCCCCGCGGCATTCGACCCTCTCCCGGGCCCACCGTGGCTTCCGCCCGCCTCGACGTACCCATCCTGCCCCAGCCCGACGACACCACGTGCGGGCCGACGTGCCTCCATGCGCTGTACCGCTTCTGGGGGGACGAGATGCCGCTGGAGCGGGTCATCCAGGAGGTGGAGCGGCTGGAGAACCAGGGGACGCTGGCCGTCCTCCTGGGCATCCACGCGCTCAAGCGCGGCTACCGGGCGCGGCTCCACACCTACAACCTGGCGCTCTTCGACCCGTCGTGGTTCCTGGCGCCCACCGACCTCCCCGCCAAGCTGCGGGCCCAGGCCGAGGCCAAGGCCGACCCGCGGCTGCGCCGGGCCACGGCGGCCTACCTGGAGTTTCTCGAGCGCGGCGGCGAGGTGCGCTACCAGGAGCTGGGGCCGGAGCTCGTCGAGACGACGCTGCGCCAGGGGACGCCGATCCTCACCGGGCTCAGCGCCACGTACCTGTACGGGACCCCCCGGGAGGTCGACGGGCCGGACGGCACCGAGTACGACGACGTGGCCGGCGAGCCCGCGGGCCACTTCGTGGTGCTGTCGGGCTGGCACCCCGACGGAACGCTCACCATCTCCGACCCGCTCCACGACAACCCGCGCTTCAACACCCACACCTACGAGGCCCGGGTGGAGCAGGTGCTCTACGCCGTGCTCCTGGGCGCGCTGACCTACGACGCCAACTTCCTGGTGGTCTGCCCGTGAAGCCGCTGGTGGTGGTGGAGAACGGCAAGCGCTGGCCCCTGGAGCTCGAGGGCGTGCAGGTCGTGTCGGCGCGGGACTACCTGGTGGATCCGGCCCACGCGGGGGTGCGGGGGGTGACGGTCTTCAACCTCTCCCGCTCGTACGCCTACCAGACCTTCGGCTACTACGTCTCCCTCCTGGCCGAGGCCCGGGGGCACCGGCCGCTCCCCTCGGTGGCCACCCTCCGGGGGCTCCGGGAGGGCGCCGTGGTGCGCACCGTCTCCGAAGACCTCTCGGAGCGGATGCAGCGGGCGCTCAAGCCGCTCAAGGGGGACGACTTCGAGCTCAGCGTCTACTTCGGCCGGAACCTGGCCCGGCGCTACGACGCCCTCGCCCGGGGGCTCTTCAACGAGCTTCCGATGCCCCTCATGCGGGCGCGCTTCCACCGCCAGGACGGGGAGTGGAGCCTGGTGCGGGTGCGCCCGGTGGCCACCGCCGAGATCCCCGACACGCACCGGGAGTTCGTCCTGGAGCAGGCCCGGGACTTCTTCCAGCGCGGTCGGGTCCGCACCCCCGAGCGCCGCCCCCACCGCTGGGACCTGGCGGTCCTCTGGTCCGAGGACGACCCCGACGCCCCGTCGGACGCCCGGGCGCTCAAGGCCTTCGAGCGGGCCTTCCACGCCGCCGACATCGAGATGCACGTGCTCGGCCCCGACGAGCTGGGGCGGGTGGCGGAGCACGACGCCCTCTTCATCCGCGAGACCACCCGGGTCGACCACCACACCTATCGCTTCGCCCGGCGGGCCCAGGCGGCGGGGCTGGTGGTGGTGGACGACCCCGAGTCCATCGTCCGCTGCACCAACAAGGTCTTCCAGCACGAGGCCTTCCAGCGCCACGGCATCCCCACGCCGCCCACGGTCATCGTGGACGCCCGGGGCCGGGACGCGGTGGAGGCGGTGGGGCTGCCCTGCGTGCTCAAGGAGCCCGACGGCGCCTTCAGCCGGGGCGTGCGCAAGGTGGGCACCGCGGAGGAGCGGGACGCGGCGCTGGACGCCATGCTCGCCGGCTCGGACCTGGTGGTGGCCCAGGCCTTCACGCCCTCGGACTTCGACTGGCGCGTCGGGATCCTGGGCGGCGAGGCCCTGTGGGCGGCGCGCTACCACATGGTGCCGGGCCACTGGCAGATCGCCCGGGCGGACGCCGGAGGCTCGCGCTACGGGAAGGTGGAGGCGGTGGCCCTGGAGGACGTCCCCGAGGAGGTGGTGGCGCTGGCGCTCCGCGCGGCGGCGCTCATGGGGGACGGGCTCTACGGCGTGGACCTGAAGGAGGTGGACGGACGTCTCCTGGTCATGGAGGTCAACGACAACCCGAACATCGAGGCGGGCTACGAGGACGCGGTGGTCGGCGCGGCGCTCTACGAGCGGGTGGCGGGGTGGTTCCGCGCGCGTCTCGAAGCCCGGGGGCAGCGGTGAGCGAGCGCGGCCTGGAGCCCGGCGCCGGCCCCGCCGAGGGGCTCGTCCCGGCGGAGCCGCTGCGCCTCTGGGAGGGGTACGGCGTCGAGATCGAGCTCATGATCGTGGACGCAGACTCCCTCGACGTGCGCCCGGTGGCGGACCGGCTCTTCGAGCGCGTCGCCGGGGACGCGGACCACGGGGAGGGGGACGACGCCGACGACGGAGCGGACCCCGAGGTCCTGGGGGTGGGGTGGAGCAACGAGCTCGCCCTCCACGTCCTGGAGCTGAAGACGCCGGGGCCCGCCGCTTCCCTCGAGGGGCTGGCCGCCGGCTTCCAGGCGAGCCTGGAGCGGGCTCGGGACCTCCTGGCCGAGGAGGGATGCACGCTCCTGCCCGGGGGCGCCCACCCCTGGATGGACCCGGAGCGGGAGTTCCGGATCTGGCCCCACGAGTACACCGAGGTCTACCGGACCTTCGACCGGATCTTCTCGTGCCGGGGCCACGGGTGGGCCAACCTCCAGAGCACCCACCTCAACCTCCCCTTCGCGGACGACGCCGAGCTGGCGCTCCTCCACGAGGCCGTGCGGGTGGTGCTCCCCCTGATCCCGGCGCTCACCGCGGCGTCCCCGGTCCTGGACGGACGGATCACGGGCTCGCTGGACACCCGCCTCCTGGCGTACCGGGACAACGCGCGCCGCGTCCCCTCCGTGACCGGGAAGGTGGTCCCGGAGCGGGTGGCCTCCCGGGCCGAGTACGAGGCCACGATCCTCGAGCCCATCTACCGGGACATGCGGGGGCTCGACCCCGAGGGCGTGCTGCGCCACGAGTGGGTGAACGCCCGCGGCGCCATCGCCCGCTTCGACCGGGGCTCGGTGGAGGTCCGGGTCGTGGACGCCCAGGAGGGGCCCGTGGCGGACCTGGCCGTGACCGCCGCCGTGGCCGCCGCGGTGCGCCGGGCCGCCGACGTCCTGGCCGACGACCCGGTGCTCCACGGCCGGTGGAACACGCCGCGCCTCGCGGACCTCCTGGACCGCACCATCCGCGTGGGCCGTCGGGCCAAGCCCGAGGGGGTGGACTACCGGGCGCTCCTGTCGCTGCCGCACCGGGCGCGGGACGCCGGGGACGTCTGGGCCCTCCTACTGGAGGACACCGGGCTCCTGGAGCCCGGCGGCGAATGGGCCGACGCGCTGGCCACCCTGGTCGACCAGGGCAGCCTGGCGGAGCGGCTCCTGGCCTCGCTGGGCCTCGGCCTCCGGGACCGGGGAACGGAGGTGGACCGGGACCGCCTGCGGGAGACGTGGCGCCGCCTCGAAGAGGGGCTGGGTCGGGGCGAGGGGTTCCGGCCGTGAGCGTCGGCGTCCTCCTCACCTGCGAGCACGCCGGCAACGCCGTGCCCCCGGAGCTGGCCGACGTCGTCCGGGGACGCCGCCGCTTCCTGGAGGACCACTACGGGTGGGACCCGGGCGCCCTGCCGCTGGCCCGGGGCCTGGAGCGTCGGCTCGGGCGCCGGCTGGTGGTCCCGCTCCGCGCCCACCAGGTCAGCCGGCTGGTGGCCGACGTGAACCGCTCCGAGACCCACCCCCGGGTCTTCGGCGAGGACGTGCGGGCCCTTCCCGCCGCCCGGCGGGAGGCCGTCCTGGAGCGGTGGCACCGGCCCCACCGCATGCGGGTGCTGGACGACGTGCGCGGGGCCGTCTCGGGAGGCGGGCGCGTCGTGCACGTGGCGGTGCACACCTTCACCCCGGTGCTCGAACGCACGGTGCGCGACACCCACATCGGGATCCTGTACGACCCCGGCCGGGCGCCCGAGCGTCGCCTGTGCGCCGACTGGGCCGAGGGGCTCCGGAGCGCCCTCCCCGGCGTGCGCGTCCACCGGAACCGTCCGTACCGGGGGGTCTCGGACGGGCTCCCCACCTGGCTCCGGGCCGCCTTCGATCCCGACGCCTATCTGGGCGTCGAGCTGGAGGTGGGGACCGGGCTGCTGGAGGGGTGGGGCGAGGACGCCCCGCCGGGGGTGGACGCCCCCGAGCCCCGGGAGCCGGCGGCGTGGGCCGCCGTCCTGGCCCGGACGCTGGAGCCGTGCCTGGAGGGGTGAAGGACGGCCTCAGGGCCGCATGTAGAAGGTCTCGTGGTAGCGCACGGCCACCGGGCGATCCTTGATCCGGGCGGGCTCGTAGCGACACGACAGCACCATCTCCATGGCCCGCTCCTGACGCCAGGTGTCGGCCTCCGAGTGGTGCGAGGGCCGGATGCGCACCGTGCCCGGCACGACCTCGCCGCGCTCGGAGACCACGAAGCTCAGGCTGACCCGGAGCTCCGGCGGGGGCACGCGCTGGGGGTCGTCGAAGGGGCAGGCGAGCTCCCGGGGGGGCTCGTCCACGTCGGCCAGGGCCACCAGCCCCTCGGGCGGAGGGACCTCGTCGAAGGGCGTTCCCGGGCCGGGGACGCAGGCCCCGAGGGCCACGAGGAGCGCGGGGACGGCCCGGCGCACGTCCGCTACGCCTCGCCCCGGCGCCGCAGGATGGCCCCGTAGGCGAAGCCGGCGCCGAAGGCCACGTCCACCTGGTAGCCGGGCTCCACGGGGCCGCCGCCGTTGCGCGCCGTCTCCCAGTAGGCCAGCGGGATGGACGCGGTGGAGGTGTTGCCGTAGTGCTTCACGCCGTCGGTGTAGACCCGCTCCATGGGCACGCCCACCCGGTCCGCCACGGCCTCGATGATCCGGAGGTTGGCCTGGTGCGGGAAGACGTAGTCCACGTCGTCGGGGCCCAGGGAGACCCCGGAGGCTTCGGCGTGCTTCTCCAGCACCCGCTCGACCGCCTCCACCATGGAGCGCACCGCCACCGGGAAGACCTTGCGGCCGTCCATGTGGAGGAACGTCCGCTCGGCGGTGTCGTCCCGGACGAAAGCCTCGCCGTCCTCGGCCTCTCCGTTGGCGGGGATCTGGGTGCCCACCACCGGATCGGAGTAGAGGAGATGGCCGTACCGGCCGTCGGCCCGGGTGTGGACCGCCAGGATCTCGGAGGGCGCGTCCTCGGCCACGACCACGGCTCCGGCGCCGTCGCCCAGGAGCACGCAGGTGTGCCGGTCCCGCCAGTCCGTGATGTGGGAGAGGGCGTCCACGCCCACCACCAGCGCCACGGAGCGTCGGCCGTACCGCGCCCGCTCCAGGTAGACCCGGTTGTAGGCCTCCTCCACGGCGTAGACGAAGCCGGCGCATCCCGCCGACACGTCCGAGGCGGCGGCGTTCTCGCACCCCAGCTCGGCCTGGATCTGGGTGGCCAGCGAGGGAAAGCGCAGCCAGGTGTTCACGCCCACGCGGATGTCGTCCACCTCGTGGGGCTCGATCCCCGCGTCGTCCAGGGCAGCCCGGGCCGCGCCCACGGCCATGCCCAGCATGCTCTCGTCCCGCTCCAGGACCCGGCGGGTGGAGATCCCGGTGCGCCGGGTGATCCACTCGTCGCTGGTGTCCACCATCTCGGCCAGCTCGTCGTTGGTGACGATGCGATCCGGGAGGTATCCACCGTACCCGGCGTAGCCGATTCTGGGTTGGGGGGTCAAGTATGCCTCTCCTGCGGGTGGCGGGGTCGAGGGGCTCGCGCGGGCGAGCTCGGGCTCGACGGGGGACGACGGGGCTGAAAGCTACGATACCGCGGCGGGGCGGTGGGTGCGAGGGGGGGCGCCGCGTCGGCCGGCCCGGGCGGTCCCTCGGGACCGGACGTCGTGAAGCTTGTATTAAGACCAAGTACTCTGCAAGATAAAGCGCAGGACCGGACACCCGGGGCCGAGGAGGCGCGCGTGAGGCGATGGTGGAAGCGGGTACGAGGAGCCCTGGGGATGGGGCTCACCTGGGGCGTCGCGGGCTTCGTCCTGGGGGTGGCGATCGAGGTCGTCCACAACGTCTGGCCGAACCCGGTGGGGGCGGCCGTGGACATCTGGCCCGCCGCGCTGGTCTATCCGGGCCTCCTGGGCGGCGTGGCCTTCGCGGTGGTCCTGGGGGTGGCGGGGCGGGGGCGCCGGCTCGAGGAGCTGTCGCTGCCCCGCACGGCCGTATGGGGCGCGGCGGGCGGCCTCCTGGTCAGCCTGGTCCCGGCCATCCTCACCCTCCTGGGGCTCGCCACCGCCAACGTCCCCATCGGGGAGCTCACCGCGCTCCTGGCCGGCCCGTTCATGCTGGGGGGCGCCGCGGCGGCCGCGGCCTCGGTGGCGCTGGCCCGGGCGGGGGAGGGCGGGGCGCGGGACGAGATGGCCCGGGACGTGGAGGAGGCGGGGCTCACCCCGGAGGAGGCCAGGGAGCTGCTGGGGGACGGGTGAGGTCCCCGGGGCTCAGGGCTCCAGCGCGGCGGCGCGGGCCCGGGCCTCGCGCACCCGGGGCTGGAGCGCGGCGTCGGCGCCGTCCCACCGCTCCGCGAGCTCCAACCAGTGGGCGCGGGCGGTCTCGGCGTCGCCCAGCTCCTCGGAGAGGCGGGCGATGCGCTGGACGGCGTCCATGTACTGCTGCGGGAACCACCGGGCCTCCGTCGCGTCCAGGCCCTCGTTGTTCCGTCGATACATGGCCACCGCCTCCTCCAGGCGTCCCGCCGCCTCCAGCGCCCGACCCCGGTCCCACCAGCCCCAGCAACGCTTGTCCCCGCAGCGCAGGAACTCGTCCTGGATGAGGTCCATGGACTCCAGCGCGGCCTCGCCGTCGCCGCGGGCCACGCCCACCGCCCACCGCGCCCACGTGATGGCGATGCGCTGGGACTCGGTGCGCTCCGGCGGGGGCACCGCGGCCTCCCACTCCGCGAGCCAGCGACCGGCGCCCTCGGCGTCGCCGGAGAGGCCCGCGGCCGCGATGGCCGGGGCCGTGCTCCAGCCCTGGAAGTCGAGGTCCCAGAGCGTTCCGATCTCCCGGGCGCGGGCCAGGTAGGCGCGGGCTTCGGCCGGGGTGCCGACCAGGGACTCGATGAAGGCCCACGAGGTCAGGGCATCCATGGCCCAGGCGTCCTCCTCCTCGGCCTCGGCGAGGTCGAGGACCACCTGGACGTGCTCCCGGCCTTCGGCCAGGCGACCACGCCCCGCGTCCTCCGCCGCGAGCCGGATCTCCTGGCGGTAGCGTTGTGCGGGGCCGAAGCTGCTTCTCTGGAGGAGCTCCTCCCGTTCGGCGTGGGCCTCGGCGAAGCGTCCCTGGAGGACGTCCAGGTCGAAGCCGAGGACGGTCCCGCGGAGGCTGCCGGGGTACCGTTCCCGGACCCGTTCCAGGAGGGCCATGGCGTCGTCGTCCCGCCGGGTGGACCAGTAGTACTGGACCAGATTGGTGTGGGCCACGGCCGTGGCGCCGGGGCCGTCCACCGCCCGTTCCAGCAGCTCGATGGCGTAGTCCGTGTCCCGCCCCACGATGGTGATGGCCAGGTTGTTCAGCGCCGTGGGCTCGTCGGGGGAGGCGGCCAGCACCTGCTCGTAGGCCTGGATGACCCGCTCCTCCTGGGGCTCCACGTTGGTGAAGTAGTACGCCTCGGACAGGAGGCGCTCCACCTCGCCCATGCGGTGGCGGAGCTCGTAGGCCCGGCGCGCCGCTTCGAGCTGCCGGTCCCGGCCGGCCCCGACGTTGCCCAGCATGGCGCCCAGCTTCCGCCACGCCATCCCGAACTCCGGATCCAGCTCCAGCGCCGACTCCAGGAGCGCGATCGCCTCGGCCTCCCGCCCCCGGCTCGACATGGCGATGGCCTCGGTGTACGCCTCCAGCGCCGGCAGCGAGGCCGTCGTCACCGTCTCCAGCGACCCGCCCCCCCGGATCTGCCGGAGGGACTCCCCGGCCTTCTCCCGGATGCGCTCCGACAGCTTGTCGATGGCGGCCAGGAGCCCGTCGTCTCCCTCCACGGCCTCCCGGAAGGCGGCCAGGCTCTCGCCGGTCTGGGCCTCCACCAGCGAGGCGGTGAGGACGTAGCCCGATCCCAGGGAGCCCACCTCGCCCTGGAGGACGGCCTTGAAGCCGTCCCGACGGGCGATCTCCCGGCCCACCGCCGGGGTCACCGCCGAGGTGTCGGGCCGACCCATGCGCTGGAGCGCTTCGGCCACGTAGCTCTGGGGGACCACGGTGAGGGCGCTGGACTCCACCAGGTCCACCCGGAGGGCCTCGGTGACGAGACGGGCCAGCCCGGCATCGCCGGAGGTCGTGGAGAAGTCGGCCAGGACCAGCGGCTCCCCCTCCTCGAAGACGCCCTGGGCGGCCAGGGACGCCACGGGGCCCACGCCGGTGGAGCGCATGGCGAAGTAGCTCGCCACCGCGATCCCCAGGAGCGCGAAGGCCGCCACGCCGCCGCCCACGGCGTTGCGCCAGGTGAAGAGGCCGCGGACGTCGAACCGGCTTCGGCCCGGGTTCCCGGCCGGCAGCGTCTCGGGCTCCGGCCCGGCGGCAGGCTCCACCGCGGCTTCGTCCGCCACCCCGGACGCCGCCTCGTCCTCGTCCGCATCGAGCCCCGGTGCCCCCTCCTGGACGAACGCCGTCGCCACGACCATGGGCAGCCCCAGCACCAGGAGCACCAGCGCGAAGGGCGGCACCCAGTCGGGCAGGCCGGCGCTCTCGGTGAGGCTCTCCACCACCTGGAGCGCGCCCCACGAGCCCATGAGGTAGATGCCCAGCACCTGCCAGACGGACCGGCGGTGGATCTCGCGTACGATGTGACGCAGACGGTTCATGGGAGGGTCGCCGGGGGAGGGAAGGTGCGACGCGAAGATACGCCGGCGCGGTGTGCCGGGGAAAGCGCGGCGTTCCGGGGTGTTTCCGGCGATCCGGGTCGTTTCGGCTCCGTTCTTGCGACCGGAGGTCGCCGAAGCCTCGTCCGACCCCGTCCACCGGAGGAACCGCCATGCCGCTCGACCCCCGTCCGCCCGCGCCCCCCCGCTCCGCCCGTCGCGGGATCGGGCTCGTCCTCGCCTGCCTCCTGCTGGGCGCGGCCGGCTGCGCCGGCGGGGGCCTCTCGCTGCCCGGCCTGCCCGACGCCCGGGGGGTGCCGGGCTTCGACACCCGGGACTATCCGGGCGCCGACGTCATGGCCGGCTGGATGGCCGAGTCGCCGTACCGCTGGGTGGGGTACTACCTGGCCTCCCCGTGCTACACGGGCACCACCTGGACCGGGCGGCGCCGGATGCTCCGGTCCCAGGGCTGGGGGCTGGCGGTGGTGTACGTCGGGGAGCAGGACTGGGCCGCCATGGGCGCCGCCGGAGCCGGCGAGCCCCACATGGCGGACAGCGCCGCGGTGGAGGCCTCCGAGGAGGCGCCGCGCTGCACCCGCTCGAACCTCACCGACTCGGTGGGGACGGCCAACGGACGGGCGGCGGTGCGGGCGATGGCGGAGGAGGGCTTCCCCGCCGGGACGGTCGTCCACCTGGACGTGGAGCGGGTGGCCTCGGTGAGCCCGGAGCTCCTCACGTACGTGGAGGCGTGGGTGGACGCGGTCCTGGAGGACGGCCGCTTCGTCCCCGGCCTGTACGCCCACACGTCCAACGTGGGCCCGCTGCGCCGCGCGGTGGTGGAGCGCTACGCCCGGGCCGGCGTGCTGGAGAAGCCGCCCCTCTGGGTGGCGGGCTCGGGGTCCTTCAGCCTCCGCGCCTCCCCGGTGGAGTCCGGGGTGCCCGACGCCGACGTGTGGCAGGGCGTCTTCGACGTGGAGGAGACGTGGGACGGGGTGACGCTCCGCATCGACCGGAACGTGGCGGATTCGCCGGATCCGTCGGGGCCGGGCGGCTAGGAGGCCAGGCGGGTCAAGGCCTCCCGGACCTCGGCGGCGGGCGCGAAGTCCGGCTCCGCCTCCTCCCAGGTGACGGCCAGGCGCCGGTAGGCCTCGAGGGCCTCGTCCGCGCGGCCCGTGCGCTCGTAGAGCCGGGCCAGGCGCAGCGTGGCCACGGGGCCCTGGATCTGCCACGTGTAGCCCACCAGCGTGCGCTCGGCCAGGCCGTCGTCGCCCGCGGCCTCGGCGGCCTCGGCCAGGAGGAGGGGATCGACCGCGGTGCGCCCCAGCTGGGCCCGGAGGTCGTCCAGGGCCGCCCGGGCGTCGCCGGCCGCGAGCAGGCCGGTCGCCCGGGCCCGGGCGTCCCCCACCGCCACCGGGGTCCGCCGCGGCCCGAAGCCGGGAGGCGAGAAGAAGGCGAGCTCGTCCGGAGCGCCCTCGGCGGCGAAGGCCTCGGAGTGGCGCTCCAGGTCGCGAAGCGCCCGGGCCCGCTCCTCCGCGTGGCCGGCGTGGGCGGCGTGGACCGCGCGGGCCTCCGCGAGGCGGAAGCAGTGGTAGGGGGAGGGGCACCCGGCCCGCTCGAAGGCCGCGTGGACCACCTCGGCGTCGTCCAGCCCGTAGAGGCGCTCCCACTCGGCCACGACCAGGGCGATCTCTCCGCCGGGGTCGCGCCCCGCGGCCCATTCCCGTGCTTCCCCGGGGCGGCCCGCGCGGTAGGCGGCGAGGGTGGCCCCCAGGGCGTCGTCCGGCCGCGCCCGGTCCCGGGCGAGCGCGCGGAGGTAGGGGAGGAGGCGGGCCGGGTAGTCCGTCCGGTGCCGGTTGCCGGAGAAGGCGTGGGTCGGGACGGCGGCCTCGTACCAGTCGGGGCGGGCCCCGTCGGGACGGAAGAGGATCCCGTAGGCCGAGAGGAAGCCGGGCTTGTAGCCGCCGGGGCCGTCCACCAGCTCCGCGTAGCTCCGGATCCAGCGCTCCGCCTCCACCGAGTCCCCGAAGGCCAGGAGCATCTCGATGTAGTGGTTCTGGCTCGGGGCGTACTCCGGGTCGAGGGACACGGAGGCCTCCAGCCACTCCATCAGCGTCTCCCGGCTCCGGGAGCCGAGGTGCGCCTTGTGCACCAGGAACTCGGAGCCGAGGTGGTATCCCTCGGCCTCGTCGGGGTACCGGCGGATGAAGGCCTCGATGGTCGGGAGGCCCGCCGGGTCGTCGTCGTGGAAGAGGACGGTGGTGCGGACCAGCTCGGCCATGCGGGCCGAGAGACGGTCCGCGTGGCGGGCGGCGGCCCGGAGCTCCGGGCCGTACTCCTGGGCCAGCCAGCCGCGGGCCTCCGTGAGCCGGAACCAGGCCAGCGCGAAGGTCGAGTCCGCCGCGACGGCGGCCCGGAATTGCTCGGCGGCGGGGCCGGGTTGGGCGCGGCGCAGGAGCCGGTCCCCCTCCAGGTAGTGCTCCAGCGCCGTGAGCGAGTGGGTGGTGAGGCTGCTCAGCCCCTGGCGGGTGACCACGGCGGCCGAGTCCGCGCCCAGCAGCTCACGGGCCACCCCGACGGACAGCTCGTCCACCAGCGCCAGGAGCTCGTCGGGGGAGCCCTCGGCCCGGGCCGACCCGATCTCCCGCCCGTCTGCGAGGTCGTGCAGGTCCACCGCCAGCCGGACCTGGCTCCCCACGGCGGTGAGGCCGCCCACGAGCGCGAAGCGGGCGCCGGTGCGGCCCGCCGCCGCCAGCGACGTGCGGAGGTCGGGGGTCGGGTCGTCCCCGACCTCCTCCCGCCACCGCGCCAGCACCGTGCGGTTGTCGATGGCCCGGTAGCCGCCGATGCCGTCGAGGTTCGTGCTGAGGAGGTCGACCATGCCCTCCCGGTAGAGCTCGTAGTCGCTCCCGCTCACGGTGAAGGGGACCACCGCGATGCCCGCCGCCGCTTCGTCCGCGCCGGCGGGGGAGGGCCCGACGAGGCGCCGGGCGCCCACCAGGCCCTCGCCTCCGGTCAGGAGCACGTAGCCGCCCGCGCCGCCGATCAGGAGCGAGAGCGCCACCACGCCGCCCAGGAGCGCCCGGGCCCAGGTGAGGTGCGGCAGCCGACCGGCCTTCAGGCTCGCCACGGCGTCCGCCGGCGCGATCTCCCAGTCGGTGGGCCGCTCGCCGGCCTCCTCGGCCGCGGTGGTCGAGGGAAGCGACTGGACCCACGCCGTGGCGGCCACCACCACGAACCCGATCCCCAGGAGGATCACGGCCACGGGGGCGACCCACTCCGGAAGCCGGAGCGCGTCGGCCAGGACGTCCACGAGCTGGAGCACCACCCAGGACGCGCCCAGGTAGACGGCCCCGACCTGGACGATCCGGGCGCGCTTGAGGCGCTCAATCAGGCTGTCGGCGTTCATCCGTCCAAGGTACGGGCGGGGTCGGGGCGCCGACAGCGTGGGTTCAGAGCCGCGCTCCGTCCCTCACCGGCCGTGGTGCCGCGCGATCTCCTCGTCGCTGAGGCGGAGGAAGCGCGCGGCGTTGTCGTACAGGATGGCTCGCTTCTGCGCCTCCGACAGGTAGGGCGCGCGCTGGATGCGGTCGATGCCCCGCTCGATCACCTCGGGCCACACCATCTGGTCCGAGCCGAACATGACCCGATTCGCGTGGCCGGCCTCGACGATCCGCTGGAGGAACCCGTCGAAATCGGAACGGGTGAAGACGATGACGCCCGTGTCGACGTACACCTGCGGGTGGGCGTAGAGAAGCGCCAGGAGGTCGTCGACGAGGGGGAAGCCGGCGTGCATCACGTAGACGCGGAGGCGCGGATGCCGCACGAGGACGGGCTCGAGGGTGAGGGGGCTGTGGAGGCGGGCCCGGTACCCGTCCGCCCCCAGGTGGAACACGCCGGGCGGGCCGGGCCCGATGTGGAGGCCCACGGGGATGTCCAGCTCCTCCGCCAGCGCCCAGTAGGGCTCCATGCGAGGGTCGTCCGGCGACACACCCGTGTACTGGTTCGTCACCTCGGCCAGCACCTCGACCGTGCCCGACTCCACCAGGGCCCGGAGGGAATCGGGCGAGACGACCGGCGCCGCCGCGTTGAGGTCGAGGCCGGGGATGAAGCGGCCGGGCGCCGCCTCCATCCAGGCCTGGACCCGGTCCAGGGGCCCGCCGAGGACGCCGTAGACGTTCCGGCGCTCCATGACGTCGAGCGTCCGGCGCATGAGCGCGTCGTCGGCCTCGGGGGACCAGACCGGATCGTCGCACGGTGGGTTCTTCAGAAGGTCCATGAAGACCGGGCCGTACGGACCGGCCGGATCCCATGCCGGGAACTCGGGGATGGGCGTGCACATGGCCAGGGGGGGCGGCCCCTGCTGATCCGCCGCGTACGCGTGGACGTGGACATCCAGGACGGGCGGCGGGGCCTGGGCCAGGGCGGCGGCCGGGAGCCACCCCAGGGCCAGAGCGGACGAGAGCACCTTCATGGGCTGCCTCCCGAATGAGTGAGAAACGTGAGGATCGCGTCCGCGACCCCTTCCGGGTCCGCCAGGAAGAGGTGGTGGGGCGCTCCCTCGAGGACCCGCACGTCCGCGCCGGGGAGCGCGCGTTCCATGCGGCGGATCTGCTCCTCCTCCCACCAGCCATATACCTCGAAGGCTCGGACCGCCAGCCGGCGGGTCTCGGGCGGGGCCGCCTCGTCGGCGAAAGGGAAGAGGTCCTCGGGCCGCGCCGGGAGGGCGAAGAGCGCCAGGACCGGCGTCCGGACCCCTTCGAAGGCGGGCGGCCGGAGCCCGGCCAGGATCCGCCCGCTCCAGGCCGCCTCGGCCTCGGACGGCGCCAGGCCTCCGCCGGGGGCTCCGCCCAGCCCCGCCTCCACCTCGTGGCGGGGGAACGCCACCCCCCGCACCCGCTCCATGTACCGCGACCAGCCGTCCACGGACGCGGGGTCCTCGTCGGCGCCCATGGGGGGCGCCTCGGGATAGGGGGCGGACGCCGCCAGGGAAGGGAGCCCCGTGCGGTCGTGGGCCGCGTCGAGATACACGAGCGCGGCCACCCGCTCCGGGGCGGCCACGGCCAGCGCCGTCATCTCGTCCCCGGCGAAGGAGTGGCCGGCCACGGCCGCCCGCTCCACGCCCAGCGTGTCCAGGACGGCCAGGAGGTCGGCCACCAGCGCGTCCATGTCCACCGCGCCGTCCCCGCCCGTGGACGCGCCGAAGCCCCGCCGCGTCGGGGCCAGCACCCGGTGGGTGCCCGTCAGGCGCGGGGCCAGGTCGTCGTAGACGTGGGCGGTGTTGCCCAGCCCCGCCAGCAGGAGGAGGGGCGGCCCGTCTCCCCCCCAGTCCAGGACCTCCAGCGTCACGTCCGGAGCGGTTCGGACGGTCCGGACGGAGTGGTCCGTCGGGGGGGCGTGGCCGGCGTGCTGCCCGGCCGCGGGCGTCGGCGCGGGCCCCGCCGCCAGGACGGCGGCGAGACCCGCTCCGATCCACCGGAGCGTCGACCTCACGGGCAGGTCGGGCACCCGGGAGCGGTCAGCTCCTCGACGGGTAGATCCCCTGAAGGGCGATGACCCACCGCTGCCCGCAGACGAGCTCGAGGCCCCGCAGGTCCGGCAGCCCGAAGGTGGTGCGCCCGTCCCCGCCGTAGGTGGTGCCCAGGAGGGAGAAGAGCGCCTGGTTCTGGTTGATGGGGAGGAGCTGGCCCGCCGCCTCCGCCCATCCGCGAGGCGCGAAGGTGTAGGGCACCAGCATCAACATGCCGAGGAACGGCTCCGAGAAGACGGCCGCAGCCTCGACCCCGCTCCCGACCTCCGGAGCGGCCATCGGCGCGTAGGGGACCGGACGGGCGGCCATGCCGCCCATGGCGTCGTAGGGCGCGCCCACCGGCACCGGTGCGCCGGGCACGCGGCAGGCGATCCCGCCCGCCGGACCCTGCGGCCCCTGGGGTCCTTCCGGTCCCTCGGGGCCCGCCGGCCCTTCCGGACCCTCGGGGCCCTGGCAGTCGAGGGCGTCGTGGACGCCGTCGCCGTTCACGTCCTCCTCGGGGTCGGCCACGCCGTCCCCGTCCCGGTCCCAGCATGCCAGGCCGTCCTGCCCGTCCTCACCGTCCGCGCCGGGGGTGCCCTCGCCGACGCAGTCCATCACGTCGACCACGCCGTCCCCGTTCCGGTCCTCCTCGGGGTCGGCCACGCCGTTCTGGTTCGTGTCCCAGCAGCTCAGCCCGTCCTGGCCGTCCTCCCCGTCCTCGCCGGCGGGGCCGCTCTCGCTCCAGGAGAAGAGGACGTGGCGGCGCGCCCGGCAGTCGTCGGGCAGATCGGTGTCGGGGCCGGGGCCGTCGACGCGGTAGACCACCCCGCTCCCCGGGACGTAGCAGGCGAAGAGGACCACGGGGTCATCGCCTGGATCCTGGGCGGCGGCGTCCTGCGGGAGGAAGGCGAGGGCGCAGAGGGCGATCCCCAGGACCGCCCCCAGGGCACGGTGGATGCTCGTACGTGCGTTCATGGTGTGGTTCCTCGGTCAGGGAGAGACGGACGGGGTCGCGAGCGCGGTCCGGAAGCGCTCGTCGACATCCTGGAGCACGAGCCGGAGGACGGAGGCCTCCACGGCGCTCTCCTCCGGGGAAGGGGCGGCCAGGCGCTCCAGCGCCCGGGTCACCAGCGGGTCCGCGGACCGGACGTCACGGGCTGCGGCGAGGCTCCGGGCCTCCACCACGAGCGCGCGCACGGTCGGATCGGACAGGACGTCCAGCGTCTCGTCCACCAGGGGATCGGCGAGCGAGAGGGACGCCAGCTCCAGGGATGCCGTCCACACCACGGGGGGCGGCAGGGCGGGGGTGTCGGTGGGGCTCTCTCCGCAACCTGCGAGCAGGAAGAGCGGCACGACGAGGTACCGGGACACAGGACCTCCTAGGGCAAGGAAGGGGTGTGCGTCGCCGGGGGGTAACGACGGGGGGGCTGGTCTTCTTAGATGCACCAGGCGGGGGTGGGGGCGCAA
>CAZMTA010000013.1:0-98114 GCA_964569085.1 uncultured Gemmatimonadaceae bacterium
TGTCCGACGCGCTCATGCGCTACGCGGTGCGCACCATCGGAGCCTCCGACAGCCGCTACGACTGGGTGGGGATCTACCTCCTCGACACCGAGGAGGACGTCCTCTGGCTCCACAACTACGTGGGTGAGCCCACGCAGCACGCCAAGATCCCGGTCGGGACCGGGGTGTGCGGCCGGGCGGTGGCCGAGAAGGAGAACATGAACATCCCCGACGTCTCCGAGGAGGAGGACTACCTGGCCTGCTCCCCCGACGTCCAGTCGGAGCTGGTGGTGCTCATCCGCGCCGGCGACGAGATCTTCGGCCAGATCGACATCGACTCGGACGAGAAGGGCGCCTTCACCGAGGAGGACGAGATCGGCCTCCAGGGTGTGGCGGACAAGCTCGCCGAGCAGATCATGGCGGAGCGTCGCTGACGGCGCTCCATGCCTGAGCGGCCGGTCCACCTCAACGCCGGAAACCGGGGCCTCTTCACGCTGGACGGCACCCGGACCTTCCTGGTGGGAGGACCCGACCGCATGGTCGTGCTGGACCCCGGCCCGGACGTGGATGCCCACGTCCGGGCCGTGGTGTCTTCGGCGGGGACGCCCCGCCGCCCCGTGGTCCTCCTGACCCACGGCCACGCCGACCACGCCGGGGCCGCCTCCCGGGTGGCCGAGGCGCTGGGCGCCCCGGTCCTGGGGCCCGCCGAAGCCGCGCCGGAGACCGTGGTCCCCGACGGCGCGGTGATCGGGACCGACGAGGGGGACCTGGTGGCCGTGCACACTCCCGGCCACACGCCGGGCCACCTCTGCTTCCACTGGCCCGAGCGCCGGGCCCTCTTCGCCGGCGACCACCTCCTGGGGCAGGGGGACACCACCTGGGTGGCCGAGTACCCGGGGTGCGTGGCCGACTACCTGGCCTCCCTGGACCGGCTCCGTGAGCTGGATCTGGACGTGATCTACCCGGCCCACGGTCCGCCGCTGGACGACCCTGGCGCCGCCCTGGACCGCTTCGAGGCCCATCGGCGGGAACGCATCGAGCAGGTGCGCGCCGCCCTGGAGGCGGACCCGGACGCCTCCGACGAGGAGCTCCTCGAGGCGGTCTACGGACAGGCCCTCCCCTCGGCGGTCCGGGGGCCGGCGCTCCGGAGCCTCGCCGCCCTCGTCGAGCACGTCCGGGAGGGGGGCGCCGGAGCGTAGCGGGCGGTCGCGCCGTGGGCGCCCGGCGTGGTCCCGCCGGGGGCCGGGCCGGCCGCCGGGGCGCCGTGGCACAATCGGGGCGGGCCGGGTATCCTCCGGGGACCGGGGTGCCCGCGGCCGGGTGGCCCGGGTCTCCGCCCCGGACGAGTCGCGCCCCCGGCTCCGGCCCGGGGCGCCCCCTTCGCTCAGCCCGACCCCGCTTCCGTGCCCACGCCTCTCCCCGCCTCCCTCCAGCGCGACCTGCGCACCCTGGTGGGCGAGAAGCACCTGATCACGGACCCGGCGCGCCTGCTGGTCTACGATTCCGACGGGCTCACCCAGTACCACAGGACCCCCCGGGCCGTGGTCCTCCCGGGGACCACCGAGGAGCTGGTGGGCACCGTCCGCGCCCTCCACGGCGCCGGGATCGCCGTGGTGCCCCGGGGCGCCGGCACCGGGCTCTCCGGGGGGGCGCTTCCCGACCCGGACGCGGTGGTGGTGGGGACCGCCCGGTTGAACCGCATCCTCTCCCTTGACCCGGAGAACCGCCTCGCGCGGGTCCAGCCGGGCGTGGTCAACAGCACGCTGGGGCGGGCCGCCGCGGCCCACGGCCTCCAGTACGCGCCGGATCCCTCGTCCCAGTCCGCCTGCACCCTGGGCGGGAACGTGGCGGAGAACTCCGGAGGGCCCCACTGCCTCAAGTACGGCGTCACCTCCCGCTACATCTCCGGCCTGACCGTGGTCCTGGCCGGAGGCGAGGTCGTGGAGCTGGGCGGCGCCGCCCGCGATCCCGCGGCGGGGCTGGACCTGGTGGGCCTCTTCGTGGGGTCGGAGGGCTGCTTCGGCATCGCCTGCGAGATCGAGGTGCGCCTGCTTCCCCTGGCGGGCGGGGTGCGCACCCTCCTGGGGATCTTCGAGAGCGTGGAGGACGCCGCCCGGGCCGTGACGGACATCGTGGGCCAGGGCCTACTTCCGGCGGCGCTGGAGATCATGGACGGGGCCAGCATCCGGGCGGTGGAGGCCAGCGCCTACGCCGCCGGCTACCCCACCGACGCCGGGGCGGCCCTGGTGGTGGAGTTCGACGGGACGGACGCCGGCCTGGACCAGGACGTGGACCGGGCCGAGGCGGCGTGCATGGGCGCCGGGGCCCGGGCGGTCGAGCGCGCCAGCGACGACGCCCAGCGGGGCCGCCTGTGGCAGGGCAGGAAGAAGGCGTTCGGCGCCATGGGCCGGATCGCGCCCGACGTCCTCGTGCAGGACGCCACCGTTCCCCGCACCCGGCTCCCCGACGTCCTCCACCGCATCATGGAGATCGGGGAGCGCCACGACCTCCACGTGGCCAACGTCTTCCACGCGGGCGACGGGAACCTCCACCCCAAGATCCTCTTCGACCGCCGGGACGCCGAGGAGCTGGCCCGGGTCGAGAAGGCCTCCCGGGAGATGATGCAGGTATGCGTCGACGCGGGGGGGACGATCACGGGGGAGCACGGGGTGGGGCTCGACAAGCGGAAGTACATGACGCTGGTCCACGGCCCCCTCGAGCTCGAGGCCATGCGGGACGCCCGGGACACCTTCGATCCCCGGGGCCTCTTCAACCCCGGCAAGGTCGTCCCGGACCGGGAGGAGTCGTGAGCCTCCCCCCCGGCTTCGAGCCGGAGGCGGTCCGCCGCCCCGGGAGCGCGGAGGCCGTGGCGGCGGTCCTGGAGGAGGCCCGGGCGGCGGGGCGGAGCGTGGTGCCGGTGGGGGCCGGTGGGCGCACGGGCCCGCTCCCCCCGGAGGGGCCCTTCGAGGCCCTCCTGCTGGAGGGGCTCTCCGGCGTGGAGGAGCACGAGCCCGGGGACCTCACCTTCACGGCCCGCCCGGGCACCACCCTGGCGGCGCTCGACGACGTCCTCGCGCCCCACGGCCAGTGGCTCCCGGTGGACCCCCCGGGCGCGCCGGGACGCACCCTGGGCGGCGTCGTGGCCACGGGGCTGGGCGGCGCGCTCCACGCCGGGTACGGGGCCGTGCGGGACCAGGTGCTGGGGCTGTCGCTGGTCACGGGGGACGGTCGGGTGCTCCGGCTGGGCGGGCGCGTCATGAAGAACGTGGCGGGCTTCGACCTGGTCCGCCTGGCGGTGGGGAGCCGGGGGGCGCTGGGCGTCGTGGTCTCGGTCTCCATGCGCGTCTTCCCCCGGCCCCGGGGGCGGCGGGTGCTGGTCCTGGAAGGGCCCGACGAGCTCGTCCTGGCCGCGGCCCGCGCGGTGGCGACCGCGGCGGTGGTGCCGGCGGGGGGGGTGGTCCTCGGCGCGCCGGACGGCTCCCGCCTGGTGGTGACCCTCCACGGGCCGGAGGCGGCCCTGGACGCGGACCACCGGACGCTGGAGGAGGCCGTGGGCGGGACGCTGACCCGGGCCGCCGACGGGGACGACCTCTCGTCCGCCGCCCGGGACGCCGGAGCGGAGGGGGCGCTGGCCTTCCGCCAGGGCGGCCTTCCGTCGGAGCTGGCCTCGCGGTGGGCGGCCCTCCGCGCCGCCGAGCCGGGGCTTGCCCTCCACGCCGACGTCTTCTCGGGCATCGTGCGGGGCTCGCTCCCCGAGGCGGGCCCCGACGCCCTGGGGCGGCTCCGGGCGGCCGGCGAGGCCCTGCGCCGGCCCCTCCTGTTCACGGCGCTGGACCCGCGCCTCCACGGGGCCGCCGTGCCCTGGGGGGCGGAGTCCGCCGGAGGCCTCGCCGCCGAGCTCCGCCGGCGCTTCGACCCCCATGGGGTCCTGACGCCGGGGAGGTTGGCCCGATGACCGGAGCCGGGAGCGGGGGACCCCCGGGGGGCGCCGAGCCCGTGGTGGCCCGGAGCCGGCTGGACGGCCGGGTCCTGGAGGAGATCCCGGCCCACGACGCGGGGGCCGTGGCCGAGGCGGTGGCCCGGGCGCGGGCGGCCCAGGAGGCCTGGGGCGCCCTCGACGTCCGCTCCCGGGCCCGGCGGCTCCGGGTCCTGGCCCGGGTCCTGGAGGAGCGGGGCGAGGAGATCGCGGGGCGGGTCAGGGAGGAGACGGGGAAGCCCCTGTCCGAGGCGCTGACCGAGGTGGCGGTGTCCGCGGACCTGGTGCAGCACTACGTCCGCACCGCGCCCCGGACGCTGGCCCGGCGGCGGGTGGAGCGGGGCTGGCTCCTGGGGAAATCGGCATGGGTGGAGCGGGAGCCCTGGGGCGTCGTGGGCGCCATCACCGCGTGGAACTACCCCTTCATCCTGGCCATGGACTGCGTCGCCGCGGCGCTCTTCGCCGGGAACGCGGTGGTGGTGAAGCCGTCGGAGCTCACCTCCTGGACCGCGCTCCTCCTCCCGGAGCTCGCCGCCGACGCCGGCCTCCCGGAGGGCCTGGTGTCCGTGGTGGTCGGCGCGGGCGACACCGGGCGGGCCCTGGTCGACGCCGGGGTGGACCGGGTGGTCTTCACCGGCAGCACCGCCACGGGCCGGAAGGTCATGGCCGCGGCCGCCGAGCGTCTGACGCCGGTCACCCTCGAGCTGGGGGGGAAGGACCCGGCCATCGTCCTGGAGGACGCCCCCCTGGACCGCGCCGCACGGGGGATCGTGTACGGGGCATTCTTCAACGCCGGGCAGACGTGCATCTCGGTGGAGCGGGTCCTGGTGGCCCGCCCCCTCCACGACGCCTTCGTGGCGCGGGTGGTGGAGCTCACGGAGGAGCTCCGGGCCGGCCCGGGAGAGGCGTCCGACCTGGGACCCATGATCACCGACGCGCAGCTCGACGTGGTGGAGCGACACGTGGCCGACGCCGTGGCGCGGGGCGCCACCGTCCGGGCCGGGGGCGAGCGGGCCCGGGACCACGACGAGACCTTCCTTCCCACCGTCCTCACCGACGTGGAGCCCGACATGGACGTGTGGACCCGGGAGACCTTCGGGCCCGTGCTGCCCGTCGTCCCCTTCGACGACGAGGACGAGGCGGTGCGCCTGGCCGGGGCCGGTGCGTACGGCCTCTTCGCCTCGGTGTGGACCGGGGACCGGAAGCGGGGGCTGCGGCTGGGGAGGAGGCTCCGGAGCGGCGGCTTCTCGGTGAACGACGTGCTGAGCCACTACGCGGTGCCGGGCCTGCCCGTGGGCGGGACCGGGGACAGCGGCTTCGGACGCCGCCGGGGCCGGGAGGCGCTGGAGGAGATGAGCCGGACCCGCTCGGTCCTGGTGGACCGCTCGGGCCTCCGCCGGGAGCTCTGGTGGTTCCCCTACTCGGAGGGCGGGCGACGGCTGGTCCGGGCCGTCCTCTCCTGGCGGGCCCGCCGCGGCCTCGGCGGACTGTGGGCCGCCCTGCGCACCTGGATGGGGAAGGGGAGGCAGACGTGAGCACCGACGCCCTGGAGCTGGCCCTGGAGGAGCAGCGGGAGCGCCTCATGCCGTGCGTGCACTGCGGCTTCTGCCTCCCGGTCTGCCCGACGTACACCCGCCTCGGGGACGAGGCCGACTCCCCCCGGGGGCGCCTGCACCTCATGCGCGCCGTGGTGGAAGGCCGGCTCGACCCCGCGTCGGACGCCTTCCGGACCCACATCGACCGCTGCCTGGGGTGCCGCGCCTGCGAGCCGGCGTGCCCCTCCGGCGTGGAGTACGGGGCGCTCCTCGAGCTGGCCCGGGACGTGGCGGCGCGGCACCGGCCCCCCGACGCGGCCACGCGCCTCCTCCTCTGGGTCTTCGCGTCTCCGGGCCGCCAGCGCCTCTTCTTCCTCGGGGGCCGTCTGCTGCGCGCCACCGGGCTCGCCCGCCTGGCCGGGGCGCTGCCCGCCGTCGGGCCGCTGCGGGGGGTCCGTCTGGGGCTGGCCATGCTCGCCTCCACGGAGGCGTGGGAGGGGCTCCGCTGGGTGCGCCCGGAGGGGGAGGCGGGCGCGGCCGAGGACGGGCGGAGCGGGCCCGGACGGGAGGCGCGGGCCGGCATGTCCGCCGGGGAGGCCGCGGGCGCGGCCGACGGCGCCGGCCGCCGGGTCGCCGTCCTCACCGGCTGCGTCCAGGAAGGCCTCTACCGGCGGGTCAACGAGGCGACGATCCGGGTCCTCCGCGCCAACGGCTTCGAGGTGGTTGAGGAGCCGGGGCAGGCGTGCTGCGGAGCGCTCCACGCCCACGGCGGCGACCTGGACGAGGCCCGGGCCCTGGCCCGGGAGAACGTGGTCGCCTTCGGCGGCCCGGACGTGGACCACGTGGTGGTGAACGCCGCAGGGTGCGGCGCGGTCATGAAGGAGTACGGGACGCTGCTGGCCCACGACGACGACCCCGGCGGGGCCGCCGAGGTGGCGGCCCGGGTCCGGGACGTGAACGAGCTCCTGGCCGAGGTGGGTCCCCGGCGGGGCGCTCCGGTCCCGTGCACGCTGGCCTACGACCACCCCTGTCATCTCCTCCACGCGCAGCGGGTGGAGGCGGCCCCTCTCCGGGTCCTGGCCGCGGTCCCCGGCGCGGAGGTGCGGGTCGTGGAGGACGCCGGGGAGTGCTGCGGCGGGGCGGGCATCTACGGCCTGACCCACCCCGAGCTGGGCGGGCGCATCGGGGGGGACAAGGTCCGGGCCGTGCGGGCCACCGGCGCCGAGGCCGTGGCGACGCCCAATCCGGGGTGCATGATGCAGATCGGGGGCGGGCTGCGGCTGGCGGGATCCGACCAGGGGGTGCTCCACCCGGTGGAGCTCCTCGACGAGAGCTATCGACGGGCGGGGTACTACGAGTGAGCGGAGCGCGCATCCTGGAGCACGTGCTGGGGCGGCGGGACGAGTTCGTCTCCTTCCTGACCCGGCTCGCCGAGCTGGAATCCCCCACCGACGTCCCCGCGTCCCAGGCGGCGGTGCAGGCCGTCCTCCGGGAGGCGCTGGAGGACCTGGGCTTCGACGTCCGCTTCCTGCCGGGGCGCGGGGCCAGCGGCGGCCACCTCTACGCCCGCCCCCGGGCACGGCGGAAGGGCGCGCCGGCGCAGCTCCTCATCGGGCACAGCGACACGGTGTGGCCCGTGGGCACCCTCGAGCGGATGCCGGTGCGGGAGGACGACGGCCGCCTGGCGGGACCGGGAACCCTGGACATGAAGGGCGGCCTCACGCAGATCGTCTTCGCGCTCCGGACGCTCCGGGACCTGGGGCTCGAGCCCCAGCTGACCCCCGTGGTCTTCGTGAACTCCGACGAGGAGACGGGCAGCCCCGATTCGAAGCGCACCGTCCACCGCCTGGCTCGCCGCGTCCGGAGGGCCTTCGTGGCCGAGCCCGCCCTGGGCGAGGCGGGCCGCATCAAGACCGCGCGGAAGGGCGTGGGACGGTTCCGGGTCGAGGTCACCGGGCGCTCCGCCCACGCCGGTCTGGACCCGGAGGCCGGGGCCAGCGCGGTGCTGGAGCTGGCCCACGTGATCCAGGGGCTCCACGCCCTCGCCGACCCCGAGCGCGGGGTCACGGTGAACGTGGGCGTGGTGGAAGGCGGGACCCGGGCCAACGTCGTTCCCGCCCGCGCCGGCGCCCTCGTGGACGCCCGGGTGCGCACCCGGGAGGACGGCGATCGCCTGGAGGAGGCGGTCCGGGCCCTGGAGGCCACCGTGCCCGGCACCTCGGTCTCCGTGGAGGGGGGCATCGCCGTGCCGCCGCTGGAGCGCACGCCCCGGAACCGTCGCCTCTGGGAGCAGGCCCGGGAGGCCGCCCGTGAGATGGGCCTCGAGCTGGAGGAGGCCATGGCCGGCGGCGGCTCCGACGGGAACACCACCAGCCTCCACACCGCCACCCTGGACGGGCTGGGGTGCGTCGGCGACGGCGCCCATGCCGAGCACGAGCACATCCGGATCCGGCCGTCCCTGGAGCGCTGCGCCGTCCTGGCCCGGCTCCTCCTCCTTCCCTGAGCCATGCCCGACTACACGATCCGCCCCTTCGAGACCATCGAGGAGTACCGCGCCTGCGTGGCCCTCCAGGAGGAGACCTGGGGCCACGGCTTCAGCGAGCGCGTCTCGCCGGCCATCCTCAAGGTGGGCCAGCTCCTGGGCGGCGTCTCGGCCGGGGCCTGGGACGAGGACGGCACGCTGGCCGGCTTCGTGTTCGGCCTGACCGGCGTGCGGGACGGACGGGTGGTCCACTGGTCCGACATGCTCGCGGTGCGCCGGGGCATCCGGGACTCGGGGCTCGGGCGGCGGCTCAAGGAGCACCAGCGGGCCGCGCTCCTGGACGCCGGGGTGGAGACCATGTACTGGACCTTCGACCCCCTCCAGTCCCGCAACGCGCACCTGAACCTGGCGCACCTGGGCATCGTGGTGCGGGAGTACCGCCGGGACATGTACGGAGACACGGACTCCCCGCTCCACCACGGCATCGGCACGGACCGCTTCGTGGCCCTCTGGGAGATGGCCTCCGAGCGGGTGGACGGACGTCTGTCCGGGCGGGATCCGGCTCCGGCCGACGACGGGAGGGGCGCGCGGGCCCTGGGCGCGGCGGAGGGGTCCGGCCGGCACCCCCGACCCGGCGAGCCCATGCTCGATCTCGACGCCGACGAGCTCCGTGTCGCCATTCCCGCCGAGATCTCCCACCTCATGGCCGACGACCTCCCCCTGGCCGTGGCCTGGCGCGAGGCGACCCGCGCCGTGTTCACCCGGTATCTGGAAACCGGCTGGGAGGTCCGGGAGTTCTTCCGCGGACCCGTCACCTCCGACTACCTCCTGGTTCGCACGTGAGCGACTCCACGCCTTCCGACCTCCCGGACCTCGCGATCCTGGGCGCCGGCCCCGTCGGGCTGGAGGCCGCCCTGGCCGCCCACGACGCCGGCCTGTCCTTCGTCGTCTTCGAGGCCGCGGCCCGGCCCGCCGCCCACGTCCGCTCGTGGGGCCACGTCCGGCTCTTCACGCCGTGGAGCATGAGCGTGTCGGCGCGCATGCGTCGCCACCTGGAGGACGCGGGCCACGAGGTCCCGGCCTCCGAGGAGACCTGTCCCACCGGCGCCGAGCTGGTGGCGCGGGTCCTGGAGCCGGTGGCGGCTCTCCCCGCCCTCGCCCCGGGCCTCCGCACGGGGAGCCGCGTCCGCGCGGTCGGGCGGGAGGGTCTGCTGAAGAGCGACGAGATCGGCACCGGCGGGCGCGCGGGCCGACCCTTCCGCCTCCTGGTGGAGGGCCCCGACGGGGCCCAGCGGGTGGAGCGGGCCCGGGCGGTCCTGGACTGCACGGGCACCTGGGGGAACCCCAACTCCCTGGGCGCGGGTGGCATTCCCGCGCCCGGCGAGGAGGCCGCCGCCCACTTCATCCTGCGCGGCATCCCGTCTCCGGAGGAGCGCGCGGGGCTGGCCGGGCTGCGGGTCCTCCTGGTGGGGGCGGGCCATTCGGCCCAGACCGCCGCCCGGGACCTGGCCGAGGACGCCGCGGCCGAGGGAGGCCCCCGGGTCCTGTGGGCCGTGCGCAGCCCCGACCCCGACGCCGGGGCCGTCCCCGACGATCCCCTCCCCGGTCGGGCCGAGCTGGCCCGCCGGGCCCACGAGATTCTGGCCGGGGGCGCGCCCGGGGTCGAGGTCGTCCCCGGCGCCGAGGTCACCGCCCTGGATGCCGCGGGCGAGGGCGTGGCGGTCATGCTCGCCACATCCGGGGGGGCGCGCCGGGTCGAGGTGGACCGGATCGTGTCGCTCACCGGCTCGGTGGGGGACGCCTCCCTGTACCGCCAGCTCCAGGTCCACGAATGCTACGCCACCTCGGGTCCCATGTCCCTCGCGGCGGCGCTCCTGGGCGCCGGGGGAGGGGACTGCCTGGTGCAGCCCGAGACCGGGCCCGACGTCCTGAAGAACCCCGAGCCCGACTTCTTCGTCCTGGGCTCCAAGTCCTACGGCCGGAACGCCACCTTCCTCCTCCGCGTGGGGTGGGAGCAGGTGGACCAGGCCGTGGGCCTCCTGCGAGAGTCCATCCCATCCTCCCTCCGAAATGCCGGAGCCTCATGAAGATCGACCGTGCCGAGCTCATCGAGCTCCCCCTCCGCCTCCGCGAGTACTTCGAGATCAGCAGCGGCGGACGCCAGGACCGCCGCATCGTGCTCCTGAAGCTCACCGGGGAGGGCCACACCGGGTGGGGAGAGTGCGTGGCGGCGGAGGACCCGTCCTACTCGGCGGAGACCACGGACACCGCCTGGCACGTCCTCACCGAGTTCGTCCTTCCCCGCATCGTGGGCCGGGAGGCCGACGGCCCCGAGGACGTCCTCGCCCCGGTCTCCTGGATCCGGGGGAACCGCATGGCGACGGCGGCGGTGGAGATGGCCGGCTGGGACCTGGCGGCCCGCCTCGACGGGGTGTCTCTGTCCGAGAAGCTGGGCGGCGTCCGGGAGACGGTTCCGGTGGGGGTCAGCATCGGGCTCCAGAAGTCCGACGAGCTCCTCCACGAGAAGGTGGCGGGCTACCTGGAGGAGGGGTACGCCCGGATCAAGATCAAGATCAAGCCGGGGCGGGACGTGGAGATGCTGGCCGGGCTCCGGGAGCGCTTCCCCGACACCCCGTTCATGGCCGACGCCAACTCCGCCTACCGCCTGGCCGACGCCGACCGCCTCCAGGCGCTGGACGAGCTGGACCTCATGATGATCGAGCAGCCGCTGGCCTACGACGACTTCCTGGAGCACGCCCGCCTGCAGGAGCGCCTGGAGACCCCCGTCTGCCTGGACGAGTCGGTGAAGTCGGTGGAGGGTGCGCGCCTGGCCCTGGAGCTGGGCTCCTGCCGCATCGTGAACATCAAGCCGGGCCGGGTGGGCGGACACGCGTCCTCCGTGCGCATCCACGACCTCATGGCCGAGCACGACCTCCCGGTCTGGTGCGGCGGGATGCTCGAGTCGGGCATCGGCCGGGCCCACAACGTGGCCCTGGCGTCCCTACCGGGATTCACCCTCCCGGGGGACATCTCCGCCAGCCGTCGCTACTGGGAGCGGGACATCGTGGAGCCGGAGTTCGAGGTGGAGGACGGGAGCATGCGCGTCCCGGACGGGCCGGGGATCGGCGTCGAGCCGGACCTGGAGCGGATCGACGCCCTGGCGGTCCGGCGGGAGGTCTTCACGGGGTAGGGGGCCGGGCCCCACCTCGAAGGTCGGGCTCCGTACCTGCACCCGGCGGGCCGGGAGCCCGAGCATGCGCACCAGCATCCGCCGCACGCCGCTCCCGACGGCGTCCTCCACGCGGCGCTCGCCGGAGACGGCCGGCGCCAGGTCGCCGCGGAGCCACTGCTGGAGCTCCTCCAGGTCCGAGAGGGAGAGGGTCTCCACGCGGATCTCGCCCAGGTAGTAGTAGCGCCCTTCCTCCCGGGGGCGGAGGGAGAGCTGGAACGCCCGCTGGAGGGTGCGGGTCACGGCCGGGAGCGAGTCCACCACGACCTCGCCGCCCCCTTCGACGCCCACCCGGTACCGCCGGGCCAGGGGGTCGTAGACGACCGAGGCGCGCCACGCGCCCTCGCCCTTCTGGCTGTCGAAGAAGCCGTCCGACCAGAGCTCCACCTCCACGAGGATGCGGAGGGGGAGGCCGGAGTGGAGGGCCCGCGTCAGGCCCCCCTCCTCCAGGAGGTTGCCCACCTCCATGCGGAGCGCCCCGGTGCCGGGCTCCACCGCCAGCGTGGTGACCTGGGCGTCCTGGGCGGGGAGGGGAGCGGGTCCCCACGGCGACGGCGGGCCGGAGGCCAGGGCCAGGAAGAGGGCGCACGCCGCCCACCACGGGGCGCGGGTCCGTCCCGCGCCCCGCGCCGTCACCTCCCGGCCCCCGCGGGGACCGCGTCGAGGCGCGCGTCCGGGAGCGAGGTCAGAAGCGATGGTCGATGCGGAGGTAGAAGTTCACGCCGCGCTCGCGGTCGTGGAGCGGCCAGGCCCAGCGCAGCCCCAGGTCGCCCAGGTAGAGCCCGATCCCCACGTCGGACAGCGTGGGGGTGTCGGAGCGGAACCCTTCGCCCTCGTGCTCCAGCGTCCAGCCCCGGCCCACGTCGGCGAAGAGCACCAGGCTGGGGGAGAAGTCCACCACCGGGTACCAGTGCCACTCGTCGTCCCACTCGTCGTCGGGCCCCAGGTCGAGGCCGAGGGTGAAGTCATGGCGGTACTCGAGCTGGAAGAGGGCCACCCGGTCGCACCCGTAGGCCGCGAAGACCGGCATCCGCTCCGTCTCGCCGTCCCGCTCCCGCACGAGGGCGTGCCGGGCCTCCCGGGCGCCGCAGTCCGCCCGGAAGAGGCGGTAGCCGGGGAGGGTGCCCTCGCCGCCCAGGGCGCGCTGGAGGTGGGGGGGCAGGGGATCGCCGTCCAGCGAGCCCGCCACCACGCCCCGGAGGCGCGCGTGGGACACGGGGCTCAGGCGGACGTACCGCCGCACGTCCAGGAAGGTGGAGTGGAAGGCGGAGCCCAGGTCTTCCGCCTCGACGCCGGGCCCGGGGTCCATCGGATCCTCCGGGAGGTAGGCCGGGAGGACCAGGCCACCGCCCATCCCCAGCCCGGCCTCGGCCCGGACGTACCATCCGTCGGTGGCGTCCTCGGGGTCGTTCCGCCCGTCGAGCTCGACGTCGAGGTGGAGCGAGCGCAGCCGGCCCTCGCCGACCAGGGGCTGGGGCCGCCAGGGATCCGCGTTCCGCTGGAGGGTCCAGGGACTCCCCACCGGGGCGAAGGCGTGCTCCTCGTCCCGGTACTCGAGCCCCAGGGTGATCCCGGAGAAGACGTCCTGCCAGCGGAGGAAGGCGGAGAAGCCCTCGCGCTCGAAGTGGTCCCGGTAGTCCCGGTGGAAGAGGAAGGTGGAGAGCGAGGCCTCCACGTCCTGCAGGTGCCAGCGCTCCACCGGCGACACCATGGAGTGGGCCGTTCCACCCACGGTGAACCCACCCAGGTTCTGCTCGGCGCGGAAGAGCCATCCCAGCTCGTCCCCCTCCAGCCCCCGGTCGCTGCGCCAGATCCCCATGGCGTCGAAGCGGGTGAAGTTCCGGGCCCGGGTCTCCCAGACCCCGCCGAAGAGGACCGGCAGCCCCTCCACCCGGTTGTAGCTCTCCTCCACACGGACCGACAGCCGGGCGCCGGTGCGCGGGCCCCGCAGCTCCAGCCCCGCCTCGTCCCGGGCCACCTCGTCGAGGGAGATGCGCTCGCCCCGGGCGGTGTAGCGCAGCGACTCGTCGTAGACCACCGCCTGTCCGCCCACCGTTCCGTCCGCCGCGTCCACCGTCCCCCCGAGGACGATCACGTCTCCCTCGACCCGGGCGCCGGGGAGGAGCGTGAGGTCTCCGTTCACCACCACCAGGCTGCCCCGGACGGTCCCGGCGAGCTCCATCGGGCCCCGCAGGACCGCCACGTCGCCCCGGATCTCCCGCCCCGCGGGGACCTCGACCCGGCCCAGCAGCCGCACCGTGCCGGGGGCGTTGAAGAAGGCCACGACCTCCTCGGCCTCGGCCCTGGGAAGGTCCGGGCGGTCCAGCACCCGGAGCTGCGCGTGGAGGGCCGCGGGTGCCAGCAGCCCGGTCAGGGCGAGGGCGGCGGCCACCGCGCGTCGGACGCGTCGGGGTCGGGCGCGGGGGGTGGTCACGATCGGATCCCAAGCCGCTTCATGCGGCGGTAGAGGTTGGCGCGGTCGGTGTGGAGGAGGCGGCCCGCTTCGGCCACGTTCCCGTCGGCGGCCTCCAGGGCCGACTCGACGAGGTGACGCTCGTAGTCTTCGAGGCGCTCGGTGAGGCCCCGGTCGTCGTCGTCCCGCCAGGCGGGAGCGCCGGACCCGGGCCCGGGGACCTGGGAGGGGAGCACCGCGTCGACGGCGTCCGGGCCCACCTCGGGTCCGTCGGCCAGGATGGCCAGGCGCTCCACGACGTTGAGGAGCTCCCGCACGTTGCCCGGCCAGCCGTACGACGCCATGCGCTCCAGCGCCCCCGGGGAGAACGAGGGTGGGCGCATCCCCTGGCGGCGCCGGAGGCGGTCCAGGGCGTGCTCCACCAGGAGGGGGAGGTCGTCCAGACGGGCCCGCAGGGGGGGCATCTCGAGGGGGACCACGTCCAGGCGGAAGAGGAGGTCCTCCCGGAAGGTCCCGTCGGCCGCGCCGCGCTCCAGGTCGTGGTTGGACGCAGCCAGGACCCGGACGTCCACGGGCACGGTCTCCTGCCCCCCCACGCGCTGGATCGTCCCCTCCTCCAGGGCCCGCAGGAGCTTGGCCTGGGCGTCGGCGCCCAGGTCGCCCACCTCGTCCAGGAAGAGGGTGCCTCCGTCGGCCAGCTCGAACCGGCCCCGGCGGCGCTCTCCGGCTCCGGTGAAGGCGCCGGCCTCGTGGCCGAACATCTCGCTCTCCACCAGCTCCCGGGGGATGGCGGCGGAGTTCACCCGGACGAACGGGCCGCCCTTCCGGCGGGAGAGGCCGTGGAGGGCGGCGGCGGCGAGCTCCTTTCCGGTGCCGCTCTCGCCCGTGATGAGGACCCGGGCCTCGGTGGGCGCCACCTTCCGGATGCGCTCGCGGAGCTCGCGCATGACGCGGGTCTCGCCGACGAGCCGGGCGTCGGGCCCCAGGGCCTCGCTCAGCGCCCGGCTCAGGTCGCGGGCGCGGCTCACCTCCAGCGCGGCCCGGAGGGTCACCAGGACCGACTCGGGAGACAGCGGCTTCTCCAGGAAGTGGAAGGCGCCGCGCCGGGTCGCCTCCACGGCGTCGGGGAGGCTGGCGTGGCCGCTCATCATCACCACGGGGGTGCCCGGCACCGCGTCGACGAGGCGGGGGAGGGCGTCGAGGCCGCTCATGCCCGGGAGCATGAGGTCCAGGAGGACGACCTCCGGCCGCAGCTCCTCCACCTCGGCCAGCGCCTCCTCGGCGCTCCCGGCCTCGGAGACCCGCCAGCCCTCGGATTCAAGGAGGGCCCGGACCATCCGCCGGATGTTGCCTTCGTCGTCGACGATGAGGACGCGCATGCCGGCCTGGGAGAAGGAGGGGCTCAGGTGCCGGGGTCCGACGACCCGGGCTCGGCGGCCGGGGTCTCCGCCGGCTCCAGCGGGAGGAGGAGGACGAAGGAGGCGCCGCCTTCGGGACGGTTCTCCGCCCGGGCCGCGCCACCGTGGAGCTCCGCCGTCTTGCGTACCAGGGCGAGGCCGAGCCCGGTTCCACTACGCTTGGTGGTGACGTCGGGGTTCCAGATGGCTTCGACGAGCTCCGGAGGGATTCCGGGGCCGCGGTCCTCCACCCGCACCGCGGCCCACCCGTCCTCCCGGGTCACGCGCACCCGGACCTCCGGGGCGGGCCCGTGGCCGTCGCCGGGGCGGGCGGTCGGGCCGGACTGGGCCTCCACGGCGTTGAGGACGAGGTTGCGGAACGCCCGCTCCAGGGCCCCGTGGTGGGCCATCACCTCGACCTCCTCCCCCTCCACCCGGACGGGGAGCGCGTCGGTGCCGTGCTGGCGCGCCAGCCGGTCCAGGAGCTCCACCAGCGCCACCCGGGAGCGCGGGCCGTCGGGCACCCGGCCGTACTGGGAGAAGGTGCGGGCCATCTCGTCCAGGCGGTCGATCTCCTCCCGGAGAACCGCGGCCGCCTCCGCCTCGGCGCCGGTCCGCCCCCGACCCAGGGTGGCGGCGGCCATGCGCATGGGGGTCAGCGGGTTCTTGAGCTCGTGGGCCACGCTCCGGGCCAGGTCCGTCCAGGAGCGGAGCCGCGCGGCCTCGACGGCCCGGCGCCGACCCTCGGCCAGCTCGGCGGCCATGGAGCGCAGCCCGGCGCGGAGGGTGGCCACCTCGGTCATCTCTCCGTCCTCCCCGGGGGCGGGGGGCGGGAGGGGCTCCTCCCGGGCGATGCGCCCGGTCCAGCCGGCCAGCTCCCGGATGGGGCGCCCGAACTGCCGGGAGAGCCAGCGGGCCGTGAGGAGGGCCAGGACCACGATGACGGCGCCGGTGAGGAGCGCCGCCAGAGGGAGCAGGGTCAGGAAGCGGTCCGCCACGAAGGCGTAGAGCCGGGAGAGGCGCACGGACTCCGAGAGGGCCTCCCGGTGCTCCTCGGCGGCCGCCCGCACCGCGGGGTCCTCGACACCGGCCTCCTCGAGGGCCTCCAGGAGCGTCCGGCCGGAGCCGGCCACCGAGTCCCAGGCGCCCAGGGTGCCGGAGCGGCTCCCGAGACCCTGGAGGGTGACGACCCCCAGGGAGACCGCGGCTCCCGCCGGCACCAGAACCACCACGAGGATGGCGAGGAAGATGCGGCCCTGGAAGCTGCGAACGCGGAAGGGGGCCATGGGCGTGGGAGCCTCGGGGGACCTTGCGAGGGGGTAGCCTCGGTAGAAAGGTAGACACCGGGCGAAACACCCGGCAACGCGTGACGAGAGGAGATCCCATGATCCTGCCCACCGTCCGAGCCTCCTTCGGGAGGGACGACGCGCTCCACCTGGTGGAGCTGCTGACCCGTTCCGACGAGGAGCTGCGGACCTCGGTGCGGGCCCGCCTGGAGGAGGAGGGGCTCGACTCCCTCCTCGACGATCCTCGCGTCCTGCCGGCGCTGCTGGGCGACGAGGACGTGAAGCTGACGCCCGCCCAGATCTTCTACGTGCTCATCCGCCAGGCGCTCCTGGAGGCCGGGGTGGAGGACCGGGGCACGGCCGACTACGTGGCCTCCCTGGTGGTGCGCTTCGGGGAGGGCCGTCGCGCGTACCGCATCGAGGACGGGGCGGAGGACGAGTTCCGCTACCTCGTGGACATGGTGGCCCGCCTGGCCGCCTCCGACGGTCGGGAGGCCTTCCTCCTGCGGACCCACCTGGGCAACTACTCCCTCTGGATCACCGGGCTCTTCCCGGACTTCATCGAGGCCCGGACCCGGCGCCGGGGCGCCCCGCCCATGCGCTACTACGAGGAGATGGGCACCGGGGGCTACCACATGGCCGCCGGGTCCCGGGAAGCCCGGCGACTCGGGGTGGAGGGCACGCTGGGCCAGGTGGCCCGGCAGTTCGCCGGGGTCCGACGGGCGCTGAACCAGGTGGCGGACCGGTACCTCTGGCCCGGGGCCGGCGATCCCGTGGAGCGCCTCCTCCGGGAGGTGGTGCGCCGGGCGTCGAGCGACTAGAACGCGGTTCTCAAAACCCGACCTTTCGCACGCACGACGGACAGAAACGCCACCCGGCCTCCAGCCCGCGCCCGCAGCGGCAGCGGTGGAGGCGGACCCGGCCGCACGAGGGGCACGCCGCCGCGCCGGCGGGCACCGCCGCCGCGCACGCGGGGCAGGGGAGGGACGCCCCGGGGTCCGCGTGGAGGACCCGTCCGATCTCGTGGGGCGTGGTCAGCCCCTCGGAGACGGCTCGCCGCGCGTCCGAGGCCAGCGTCCCCATGCCGGCCTCCCGGGCCAGGCGCCGGAGCTCCGAGCCCGGGAGGTCCCGTGCGATCCGGTCCCGGAGCCCCTCGGTGACGACCAGGACCTGGAAGACCCCGGTGCGCCCCCGGTAGCCTTCGTGGCAGCGGCGGCAGCCCCGACCCCGGCACGCCGGGCAGCAGCGGCGCACCAGGCGTTGCCCCACCACCCCGGTGAGGCCTCCCGCCACGAGGAAGGGCGGCACGCCCATGTCGAGGAGCCGGGTGACGGCGCCGGGGGCGTCGTTGGTGTGGAGCGTGGAGAGCACCAGGTGTCCCGTGACCGCCGCCGCCATGGCGATCTCCGCGGTCTCCCGGTCCCGGATCTCCCCCACCATCACCACGTCGGGGTCCTGACGCAGGACTGCGCGGAGCGCCTCGGCGAAGCCGAGCCCCGCCCGGCGATCCACCTGCACCTGGTTCGCGCCGGGGAGACGGTACTCCACCGGGTCCTCCAGCGTCACCACGTTGAGGCGCTCCCGGTCCAGCTCGGAGAGCGCCGCGAAGAGGGTCGTGCTCTTGCCGCTCCCCGTGGGCCCCGTGACGAGGACGACCCCCTCCCGGGCCCGGAGGAGGCGCCGCACCCGGGCGAGGTCGGCGTGGGCGAGCCCCACGGTGTCGAGCCCACCGGGCACGGCGTCGGGATCCAGCACCCGCACCACCGCCTTCTCGCCGCCGTTCACCGGGAGGGTCGAGACGCGCAGCGTGAGGCGCCTCGGGCCGTGGGACAGGGCGATCCGGCCGTCCTGGGCGCGCCGCCTCACCGAGATGTCCATTCCCGCCATCACCTTGATGCGGCTCAGGATGGCGTGGCGCGCCGCGGCCGGGAGGTCGACGCTCCGGCGGAGGACCCCGTCGATGCGGTAGCGCACCCGCACGTCGGCGCCCGTCTCCTCCACGTGGATGTCGCTGGCCTCCTGCTCCACCGCGGCTCGGAGGACGTGGTCCACCACCCGCACGACCGGCGCGGCCTGGACCGCCCGGGCCAGCTCCCGCGCGTCGTCCCGGGCCCGGTCGTCCCCGTCGGCTTCCAGGGACGCGACCAGCTCCTGCACCACCCGTCCGCCGTAGGCCGCCTCGAGCCCCTCGGCGACGGCGTCCGGGGTCGCCACCACCGGCTCGACGTGCCGCCCGGTGATGAAGCGGAGGTCGTCCACGGCGCCCTGGTCCAGGGGGTCGGCCATGGCCACCCGGAGCGTCCGGCCGCGGGTCCCCAGGGGGAGGACCCTCCGGCTGCGGGCCACCTCGGCCGGGACGGCGGCCAGCGCCTCGGGCGTCGTCTCCAGGGGGCCCTCCGCCACGGGGAGCCCCAGCTGGGAGGCCAGGGAGCGGGCCACCGCGGCCGCGTCGACCTCCCCGGTCCGGGCCAGGACCACCCCCAGGCGCTCCCCGGTCCTCCTCTGCTCCGCCAGGCCCCGCTCGAGGCCGGCGGGCGTGACGGCGCCGGCCTCCTCCAGGAGGGCGCCGAGGATGCGGGAGCGGGGCGGAGCGGCGGGCATGGAGGAGATTGCCGGTCGTCGTGGGGCGGGGGGATGGCCGGATCGGCCGCGTTCCGGATCGGCCGCCTCCGGGGGGGCGACCGGGTCGGGGCCTCAGTCGTCGGCGGGAGGGTCCCCCGCCGTCCCCACCCCCAGGAGCTCGAGCACCGCGGGCGCCACGTCGGTGAGGTCGCGCATCCGCTCCCCCGCGTCCCCGGCGCCCGGCCCCACCACCAGCCCCAGGGCCGGGTTCCGGGTGTGCTGGGCCCGCACGTCCTCGATGTTGCCGTGGTCGCTGGCCAGGATCAGCGTGCAATCGCCGGGAAGCGCCTCCAGAACGCCTCCGAGGAAGGCGTCGAGCCGCTCCAGGGCGGCCACCGCCCCCTCCATCCCGCCCCGGTGCCCCGCGGTGTCGGTGGCGTAGTGGGCGTAGAGGGTCAGGTCGTGGTCTCCGGCGATGCCGGCCAGGTTCCGTCCGGCTTCCGCGGCGGTGACCCGGGGGAGGGCGTCGTGCCCCAGGTGCCGGCGCCACCCGTCGTTGACGATCCCGCTGGCCACGGCCCGACCTTCGGCCAGCGCCTCCTCGTGGCGGTCGAGGACTCCGGCCCCCCGGGCGGCCAGCGGCGGGCCGGCGATGGCGCGGGAGCCCTTGGGACCGGGCCAGCCCCGGGGGTAGGCGTTGGCGAAGGCCACGGCGCGACCCGCGTCCCGAGCCCGGCGGAGGAGGCTGGCCTTCTCCACCAGAGGGCGGAGCGCCACCGGGGTCCAGGGCCCGAAATGGCGGCCGAAGCGGTGCACGGCGTCGACCCCGGTCAGGAGGGCGGCCTGCCCCGTCCCGCTCTGGGGGGTGCCGTCGACGCCGAGGGTGGCGTCCAGGGGGAGGTAGGCGCTGCGGTCGGTGCCGGGGGCAGGGTGGTCGAGGGTCGGCAGACTCCCACCCCCTACCATCAGGAGGGTGGGAAGCACGGCGCGGAAGAACGGATTCCATTCCGCCCCTCCTTCCCCCACGCCCACGCCGTCCACGAAGACCATGAGGACCCGTCCGCCGCCGCCCCCCTCCCCGCGTCCGCTCACGGTCGCAGGTCGTCCAGCACGCGGCGCACCGGCGGGCGCCGGGGCTCGCGGTCCACGAGCCCCGAGAAGGCCGCGCGGATGCGCGAATCGGAACCCATGAGGTCCACCAGGGCCACGGCCAGCGTCAGCGCCAGGACCACCACCACCAGGGCGCGCACCTGCCGGCCACGGCGGGACACGGGAAGCTCAGCCCGCCGGGTGGGGTGGGGGAGGGACGCGGGCGGGGCCGCGTCGGGGGGATGCCCGCCGGCGCGTCACTCCGCGGGGCGGAGATCCACCGTGACCTGGGCCTGGACGTGCCCCATGTCGGCCCGCTCCCGCATGGCGTCCCGGATGCGGGGCTCGATCTTCTGGTAGGCCTGGAGCACGCCGTCCCGGAGCTTCTTGCGCAGGATCTTCAGCGCGTTCACGTCGGGGCGGCTCGTCTTGGTCTCCTTCTTGGCGTCCTCGACCTCGTGGGCGCGGATCTCGAAGGGGACGACCCCCACGTCGTCGGAGCGGTCGTGGTCGAGCCAGTGGATGGAGACGCTGACGTCGCCGCGGGCGTGGTGGTGATGGATGTCGCCCACGGACTGGAACCGCTGGGCCAGCCGGCCCAGCTCGCTGCGGCTGGCGGCCTTGGTGTAGGCCAGCTCGACCGTCTTGAAGACCCGCTTGAAGCGCTCCGGGTTCGTGGAGTCCACGTCGGGGACGTCGGTGTCGAGCTCCCGACCCATCGCCTGCCGCTCCAGGGAGTACTTGGCGCTTTCGGCGTCCCGATTCCGGGCTCGGTCGATGCCCTCCAGGATGCGGTCGGGGTTGGTGCGATAGCTCATACGACGCTCCGAGGGCGTGTGGATCGGTCTTCTGGGGTCCGGGGCTTCCGGACGATACGTTCTACGGTACCACCGTGGAAGGTGGGAGGTCCGTCCTCGTCGACCCGCTTCCTCGTCCGGAGCTCGCCCATGCGTCGCACCGTCGTCGTTCCCACCGTGCCGGAGCGGTCCCGTGGCTGAGGCGATGGCCGTGGAGACCGGGGCCGCCCCGCCCCCGCTCGCCCGGCGGGCGGTGGACGTGTTCCTCAGCCCGGTCCGCCTCACCCAGGAGCTGGCCGAGCGTCCGGTGTGGGTCGGGGCGCTCCTCCTGGGAGCGGCCCTGGTCGTCCTCCAGATCGGGCTCATTCCGGCCGAGGTCTGGGACGCGGTCTTCCGCCGCCTCCTCCTGGACCGGGGACAGGCCCCGCCCGACGGGGGCTTCGGCGGTGGGATCATGCGCGTCTGGAGCGTCGTGGGAGGCTCGGTGGCCTGGGTCCTCATGGCGTTCTTCCTGGCGGGGCTCGTCACCCTCCTCTTCGCCTTCGTGCTGGGGGACGAGGGGCGGTACCGGCAGTACCTGGCGGTGCTGACCCACGCCTGGCTCATCCCCGCGGCGGTGGGCCTGACGCTGGTCCCCCTCCGCATCTCCCTCCAGGATCCGCAGCTCGTCCTGAGCGTGGGCACGTTCTTCCCCTTCCTGGGCGGAGGGTACGTGGCCGACGTCCTGGGCTTCCTGGACCTGGCGCAGATCTGGGGGCTCCTGGTGCTGGCCCAGGGGGCGCACGCCATCGAGCCCCGGCGCTCCTTCGGGAGCGCGGCCGCCCTTCTCCTGACGGTGAACGTCCTCGTGGCCATGGTCCTGGCGCCCCTGGCGCCGTAGGCGGGCCGCGCCGCCGCCGTCCCGCGGCCCGGCGGCTCGGCGCGGGACCCCCCTCGCCGGACCGGGGCCGTCCCCCTAGCTTCGCCGGCATGCGATCCAGAACCCTCCGCCGCTTCACCGTGGCCGTGGCCGTGGTGGCGGCGATCTTCCATCTGTATGCTGCCGGATTCTCGCCCTTCACGGCGCTGGTCCAGCGTCCCGTCCACCTGGCCCTCATGGCCGTGCTCGGCTTCCTGGGGGTGGGCCTCGTGGCCACCTCCGACGAGGACGACGACCCGGAGGTCACGGCGCCCCAGAGCCCCGCGGCCCCGGATCCCGGGGACGACGGGGCCGCGGGTCCCGGCATCCTGTCGTGGATCCTGGCGGCCATGGCCGCGGCGGTCTGCGTCTACCTGGCGTCCCAGAACCAGGAGCTGGTCCAGCGCTCCGGCTCGCCCACCACGCTGGACCTGGTGTTCGGGGCGGCGGCCGTGCTCCTGGTCCTGGAGCTGGCCCGCCGGACCACCGGGTGGGGCCTGGTGGCGGTGTGCGTCCTGGCCCTGGGATACGCCCTGGCGGGGCCGTACCTCCCCGGCATCCTGGCCCACCGCGGCTACGGGACCGTCCGCCTCATCGAGCACCTCTACCTCTCCACCGAGGGGATCTGGGGCGTGCCCCTGGGGGTGTCGGCGGACTTCGTCTACCTCTTCGTCCTCTTCGGGGCGGTCCTGGACCGGGCCGGGGGCGGCGCCCTGCTCATCGCCCTGGCGGACCGCGTGGCCGGGAAGACCCGGGGCGGCCCGGCCAAGACCGCGGCGGTGGCGTCGGCCTTCATGGGCTCGCTGTCGGGAAGCGCGGTGGCCAACGTCGTGACCACGGGGAGCTTCACCATCCCCCTCATGCGGCGGTCCGGGTTCAAGCCCTTCTTCGCCGGCGCCATCGAGGCGGCGGCCAGCACGGGCGGGCAGCTCATGCCGCCCATCATGGGGGCGGGGGCGTTCATCCTCGCCACCTGGACCAACATCCCCTACATCGAGGTGGCGGCGGCGGCCACGATCCCGGCCCTGCTCTACTACGTGGCGCTCCTCGCGGCCATCCACTTCCGCGCCGGGCGCATGGGGATCGAGCCCGGGGGGCTCAAGAACCGGGAGCCCGTCCTGGAGCGGCTCCACCTCCTCATCCCCCTGGCCATCATCGTCTTCTTCCTCGCCTCGGGGCGCTCGCCCATGCGGGCCGCCTTCTGGGGGGTGATCTCGGGGCTGGTGATGGCGTACCTGCGCCCCGCGACCCGGCCTTCCCTCGACGGGCTCCTGGACATGCTGGAGGGGGCCGGTCGGGGCGCCGTCCAGGTGGCGGCGGCCTGCGCCGCGGCGGGGATCGTGGTGGGGGTCGCGTCCCTCACCGGCATCGGGCTGCGCATGTCGGAGCTCATCATCAACGTCTCCCAGGGGAACCTCCTGGTGGCGCTGATCCTCACGGCCATGGGCTCGGTGGTCCTGGGCATGGGGCTGCCCACCACCGCCGCGTACGTGGTGCTGGCGGCCCTGGGCGCGCCGGCGCTGGTGGAGCTCGGCGTGCCCCTCCTCGGCGCCCACCTCTTCATCTTCTACTTCGGCGCCATCTCCAACGTGACGCCCCCGGTCTCGCTGGCGGCCTTCGCCGCGGCCGGCATCGCGGACGCGCCTCCGGTGAAGACCGCCATGAGCGCGGCCGTCCTCGCGGGCGCTGGATTCCTGGTCCCGTTCATGTTCGTATACGGGCCCGCGCTGCTGCTGGACGGCTCGCCCGGCGAGATCGCCCTGGTGCTGATCACCGCCACGGCAGGCGTGACGGCGCTGGCGGCGGCCTCCATGGGCTACCTGCGCCAGGAGCTGCTCGTCTGGGAGCGGGTGCTCCTGGGCGCCGGCGCCGTGGCCCTGGTCTTCCCGGGGCTGGTCACCGACGCCTTCGGGCTCCTGGCGCTCACCGCGGTCTTCATGGTGCGGCGCCGGGAGGCGACGGTCGCCCCTTCGGCCTGAGGCCGCCGGGACGGACCGGGCGCGGCGCGCCCGTACCTCATTGAGACACGACGATCCGGAGATCCACATGAGCATCACGTCCAGCCGCCGCCCTTCCGCCTCCCTCCGGGCCGCAGCCCTGGCCCTCGCCGTGGCCGTGGCCTCGGCCGGGTGCGGGGACGGAGCCCCCCGTCAGTTCCTCTCGGTGGGCACCGGCGGCACCGGCGGCGTCTACTACCCCCTGGGCGGGGCGCTGGCGGCCGAGCTGTCCGTCGCCGACTCGACCCGGCAGTACACGGCCGAGGTCACCGGCGGGTCGGTGGAGAACGTGAACCGGATCATCCAGGGCCAGATCGACCTCGCCTTCTCCCTGGGGGTCACGGCCTACGAGGCCTACCACGGCGGGCAGGGCTTCGACGAGCCCGCCCAGGGGCTGCGCGTGGTGGCGCCCCTCTACCCCAACGTCATCCACGTCCTGGTCCCCGGGGACTCGGACGCCGAGACGCTGGAGGACCTGCGGGGGAGCATCGTCTCCGTGGGCTCGGCGGGGAGCGGGACGGAGCAGACCTCCCGCCAGCTCCTCGAGCTCTACGGCCTCACCTACGACGACGTGGACGCCCGGTACCTCTCCTTCAACGAGTCGGCCTCGGCGCTCCGCGACGGCGCCATCGACGCGGCCATCTTCAGCGTGGGCATCCCCGCGGCCGCCGTCCTCGAGGCCAGCACCACCGGAAGCGTCCGGCTCCTCCCGGTCTCCCCGGACCGGGCCGCGGCGCTCCGCGAGCGCTATCCGTACTACGCCACGGGCACGATCCCGGCCGACGCCTACCCCGGCATGGAGGAGGACGTGGCCACCGTCACCATGATGAACTGGCTGGTGGCCGACGAGTCCCTGGACGCCGGTGTCGTGGGCGCGGTGCTGAACATTCTGTCCGAGAACCGTGTCTCTCTTGAACGAGTGCACGACATGGCGAGGCAGATCGATCTCTCGCGGCTGGCCGACGCGCCCATCCCGCTCCACCCGGCCGCCGAGACGTTCGCGAACGACTGAGAACAGCACGCCCGCCCCGGGGTCCGCCGGCATGCGCCGGAGGGCCCCGGGGCGGTGCGTTCACCCCGATAGACAGCCTATGACGCAGTTTCCGACCCGCACGACCTCCGGTCCCCGCACGCGGGCCGTGCTCCGGTCCTCCGGACGCGCCCTGGCGCTGGCCGCCCTGGCCGGCCTCGCGGCGGCGGCCCCCTCCGCGGCCCAGCAGATCGAGCCCGACGAGGGTGCGCCCGCCGTTTCCGCCGGCGCCGCCCGGCCGGCGCCGGCACGGGTCACCCGGGCGGTCCCCATCACCGCCGAGATCACGGTGGACGGGGATCTGGACGAGGCCGCCTGGGCCACGGCCGAGCCCATGACCGGGTTCGTGCAGCAGCAGCCGGTCGAAGGCGTGCCCGCGGAGCACGACACGGAGGTCCGGGTCCTCTTCGACGACGAGGCCGTGTACGTCGGACTGCGCATGTGGGACCCGGAGCCCGAGCAGATCGGTCGCCAGCTCTACCGCCGGGACGGGCACGGGTCCGCCGACCGCATCCAGGTGGCCTTCGATCCCAACATGGACCGGCGCACCGGCTACGTCTTCGGGGTCAGCGCCGCCAACGTCCAGAGCGACCAGTACCTCTACGACGACAACCGGCAGGACGGCGCCTGGGACGCCGTGTGGTCCTCGCAGGTCCGGGTGGACGAGCGGGGGTGGACCGCCGAGCTGCGGATCCCCCTCTCCCAGATCCGCTACCAGGCCTCCGCCGAGGCCCAGACGTGGGGCTTCAACGTGGAGCGGTACCGGGTGGCGTCCAACGAGCGCTCCCTCCTCCACCTGATCTCCCGGCTCCAGCAGGGCCAGGTCAGCCAGTTCGGCCGCCTCGAGGGCGTGCGCGTCCCCGAGCCGCCCATGCGGCTGGAGGCCCTCCCCTACGTGGTGGGCACCCTGCACCGCGGCCCCGCCCAGCCCGGCGACCCCTTCTTCGACGGCACGGCCAGCAACCAGCGGGTGGGCGTCGACCTGAGCTACGGCCTCGGCGCCGCCTTCACCCTGGACGCCACGCTGAACCCGGACTTCGGTCAGGTCGAGGCCGACCCGGCGGTCATCAACCTGTCGGCCTTCGAGACCTTCTTCCAGGAGCAGCGTCCCTTCTTCGTCGAGGACGCCCGGGTCTTCGACTTCGGGCTCTCCGGCGGCCGGAACTCCCTCTTCTACAGCCGGCGCATCGGGCGCTCCCCCCACGGCGGGGCCCCGTCCGGGGCGGTCTACTCCGACGTGCCGGACAACGCCACGATCCTGGGGGCCGCCAAGCTGGCGGGCCGCACCGAGTCCGGCCTCTCCATCGGCGCCCTGGCGGCGGTCACACAGGCCGAGGACGGCCGGGCGGTGTTCGACGACGGGAGCCGGAGCGAGTTCCTGGTCGAGCCCCGCTCCGAGTTCGCGGTGGTGAGCCTCCAGCAGGACTTCAACCAGGGGGCGTCCAACGTGGGCGGCATCGTCACCGCCATGCGCCGGGACCTGCCCGACGACGCGTCCTTCGACTTCCTCTCCCACGACGCCTTCAACGCCGGCCTCCGCTTCGAGCACCAGTGGGCCGACCGGGAGTGGGCCTTCTGGGGCTTCGCCGCCGGGAGCACCGTCCAGGGGAGCCGCGAGGCCATGCTGGAGCTCCAGACCGCTCCGAACCACTACTTCCAGCGCCCCGACGCCAGCCGTCTGGAGATCGACTCCACGGCCACGTCCATGACCGGCGCCGAGTGGCGTCTCCAGCTCGAGCGCCGTCGCGGGGACTGGACCGGCGCCGTCTGGGCCGCCCAGGTCACCGAAGGGTTCGAGATCAACGACGTGGGCTTCAGCCAGAACTCCGAGCGCCTCGACGGGGGCTTCCGGGTCGGGTACCGGGAGATCCAACCCGGCGACCTCTTCCGCTCCTACAACGTCAGCTTCTTCACGTACCACAACTGGAGCCACGAGGCGCTGGACGACGCCGGGAGCTGGGACTCGTGGCGCCGGGCGCGCATGCGGGGCAGCTTCAACCTCAACGGCCACGCCGAGTTCCTGAACAACTGGAACGTCAACGCCAACATCTCGTGGAACCCCGAGGCGTTCAGCCGGAGCGCCACCCGGGGCGGGCCGATCATGGCCGAGCCGGCCTCGGTCAACGCGGGCTTCCGGCTCAACACGGACCGCCGGAAGGCCGTCAGCCTGGGCCTCAACGCCAACTACCAGGACGACCGGGTCGGGACCGGCGGCCAGACCTCGCTGGGCGGGTCCCTCGACCTCCAGCCCAACGACAGGCTCGAGATCCGCCTGGAGCCGCGGGTCTCGTGGCAGCAGGACGGCGCCCAGTACGTCACCACCCTGGACCAGCCGGGCTTCGAGTGGGCGCCCACCTACGGGCCGCGCTACTTCTTCTCGGACCTGGAGCGCCGGAGCTTCTCCATGGAGACCCGGGTCAACTGGATCTTCAGCCCCGACCTCTCCCTCCAGCTCTTCGCCCAGCCGCTCCTGTCCTCCGGAGACTACGTGAGCTACAAGCAGCTGGCGCAGCCGGGCACGTACGACTTCCTCGGCTACACGCCGGGCGAGGCCTCGGTGGCAGGCGACGGCACGCTGGTCTGCTCCGGCGGGACGATCTGCGAGCGGGACGGCGTGCAGCACGTCGACTTCGACGGGGACGGGGTGGCCGACGCGAGCTTCGGCGACCGGGACTTCAACTTCCGCTCCCTGGTGGGCAACGCGGTGCTCCGCTGGGAGTACCGGCCCGGCTCCACGATCTTCCTCGTCTGGCAGCGGCAGCAGCGGGGGCGGATCTCCCAGGGCGACTTCGACCTGGGCCGGGACCTGGACGGCCTCTTCGCGGCCCCCGCCGACGACCGGTTCATCGTCAAGGTGAACTACTGGCTGGGGCTGTAGCCTCCCAGCCCCAGACCTCGACCTCCCGGCCGGGGCCGGAGCAGCCCCCGTCGGGGTGCAGCCGGCCCCGCGCCAGCGGACGGAGCTCCTCCGTGACGAGCTCCACGCCCCCGGCCGCGCCCCGACGCGCCTCCACGGCCGTCGAGGCGAGCCACCCCAGGGTGTCGCCCGGCGTGGCCGGATCGGCCACCGGCGCGCACCCCACCTCGAAGCGCACCGGGACGGTCCGTCCGACCACCACCCTGCGGTCCCCCGCGCGGGGCACCCGGGCCGGGTCCAGCTCGGTGAACGGGCTCTCGGGGAGGGAGTCACGGGCGCTCCCCGCGCCCAGGAGGGGCAGCGCCCGGTCCCGGAAGGCCGCCCGGGCCCACACCCGCCCCTCCTCCCGGGAGAGGACCGCCACCAGCCGGGGCCCGTGGTCCTCCACGACCCGGACCGAGCCGGGACCCAGGGGCAGGACCCGGGGCCGGACCACGACCATCGCGGCGGCCCGCCCGGCCGCCGACTCTCCGGCCGCCCGCTCCCCGTCCCCCGGGCCGGACCGCGCCCCCCGGTCGGGGTCCTCGCCGCACCCGGCGGCCGCGAGGGCGACCGCCAGGACGAGGACGAGGACGGGGCGGCCGGGTCGGGGCCGGCCGGCCGGGAGGGACAAGGTCATGCGGGGAGCTACGGGGCCGACGTCCCGGAGGCAAGATCCGGCTCCCCGCGGACGTTATCTTCCCGGGACGGAGCGGGCCGTCCAGCCCCTCCCCACACCGGCATCGCTCCGGGCCCCGCCCGGAAAGGAGCGCGTCAAGCCGTGAGCGTCCTCGAGATCGTCACCCTCATCCTCATCGGAATCGGCTTCCTGGCCCTCATCTTCTACGCGGCCGACCACGCCCGGCAGTGGGACGACGACTGACGCCGTCCCCGCCGCCCCACCCCTTCCTCCCCGGACCTCGCCCGTGAGCCAGCCCCTCGCCTGCCAGCGCGACCTCTTCTCCATCCCCGGGCACGTCCACTACCTGAACTGCGCCTACATGGGCCCGCTCCCCCGGGCCGCCGAGGAGGCCGGCGTCCGCGGCCTCCGCCGCAAGGCGCTTCCCACCGACATCCACCCCGGGGACTTCTTCGAGACCAGCGACGAGCTGCGGGCGCTCTTCGCGGGCCTGGTGGGCGTGCGCGATCCGCGCCGGATCGCCATCCATCCCGGCGTCTCGTACGGGATCGCCACGGCGGCCCGGAACCTCCCCGTGGAGCGGGGCCAGAACGTCGTCCTGACCCACGAGCAGTTCCCGGGCAACGTGTACGCGTGGATGCGGAAGGCCCGGGAGGCCGGGGCCGAGCTCCGCATGGTGGCCCCCCCGGAGGAGGGCCCCCGGGGCGAGGGGTGGAACCGCCGCCTCCTGGAGGCCGTGGACGGCGACACGGCGGTGGTGAGCCTCCCCCACGTCCACTGGACCGACGGCACCCGCTTCGACCTGGAGGCGCTGGGGGCCCGGAGCAGGGAGGTGGGCGCGGCGCTCGTGGTGGACGCCACCCAGTCCGTGGGCGCGCTCCCCTTCGACGTGGACGCCGTCCGCCCCGACGTGCTGGTGTGCGCGGCCTACAAGTGGCTCCTGGGCCCCTACTCCCTGGCGCTGACCTACCTCTCCGAGCGCTTCGACGACGGGGTGCCGCTGGAGGAGACGTGGATCGGGCGGGACCGGAGCGAGGACTTCCAGAACCTGGTGGACTACGAGGACGCGTATCAGCCCGGGGCGGTGCGGTACGACGTGGCCGAGCGCTCCAACTTCGCGCTCCTTCCGGTCGCGGTGGCGGCGCTCCGTCTCGTGACGGAGTGGGGTCCCGACCGCATCCAGGACTACTGCGGGGACCTCACCCGGGACCTCCTCGACGAGGCCCGGGGGCTGGGGTTCGGCGTGGAGGACGAGCGGTGGCGGGGCCGGCACCTCTTCGGCCTGAGGATGCCGGCGGGGCTGGACCTGGCGGCGCTCCGGGACGCGCTGGGGCGCCGGGACGTGGTGGTGTCGCTCCGGGGGACCGCGCTCCGTCTCTCCCCCAACGTCTACAACGACGAGAACGACGTGGCGGCCCTGGCCGAGGTGCTCCGGGAGGCGGTGGGGTAGCAGGCCGGTCCGGCTACCCGCCCACCATGGCGCCGAACCGCACGTCGGGCACGGCGCCCACCGTCACCCCGTGGGCGGCGAACCAGCCGGCCGGGACCTCCAGCGCGAACATGGCCGGCGCGGCGCTCTCGTGGGGAGCCGTGGTGTTGGGCTCCATCCGCTGCACGTCCACCACCCGGAAGGCCGCGTCCATGTAGGCGATGTCCAGCGCGACGTAGGTGTTGTTCATCCAGAAGGACCGGACGCCCTCGTCGGGGAAGACGAAGAGCATGCCGGTGCCGTCGGGGAGCTCCTCCCGGTACATCAGCCCCTGGGCCCGCTCGTCGGGGGTGCGGGCGACCTCGGCCACCACCGTGTCGGAGCCGAAGATCACCCAGGCCCGGTCCGGGGCCGGTCGCCGCGGCGCCGTCCCGGGGGTGGTGTCCGGGGCCGCGGAGGCCGCGGCCGGCACGGAGCGGGTGCGCTCCGCCGCCTCGGTCTCCCCCTGCTGGGCCGACCCGCAGGCGCCCGCCAGGATCAGGCTCCCGAAGAGGGCGGCCACCGTCGTGATTCTCCGCATCCCGTGTCCTCCGTCCATGTCTCGTACCGTGCCGGGGTGCCGATGCCCCGGTCAGACTGATAACTTACGCGGCTGCACGCCGTATCCCAGGGGTCGGGCGTTCCTCGTGAACCCCGAACGGGGGGTTTCGGCGCCTCCGCCACGAGGGCGGGGGGCGAGCGTACCCGACGGAGGCCACACGGATGGTGGACCCCGAGCTCCTCGACATCCTGGTCTGCCCCGAGTCGAAGCAGCCGGTCCGCGAGGCGGACGAGGCGCTCCTGGCCCGGGTGAACCGGGCGGTGTCCGCCGGCGAGCTCCGGAACCGGGGCGGCGACGCCGTGGTCGAGCCGCTGACCGCGGGCCTGGTCCGGGAGGACGACGCGCTCCTCTACCCCGTCCGGGACGAGATCCCGGTCATGCTGGTGGACGAGGCCATCCCGCTGGAGGGCCTCGGCGAGGGCGGCTGAGGCGCGCCGCCGTCCAGGTCCCGGGCACGGGGCTTGTGAAAAAGGGTACTTGACGTTCCTTTCCCGGCCCGCTGCAGAAGCCGGCCGGGGGACGGACCCTCCGAAACCGAACATCCAGTCTCCCAGGTGAGGGACATGGCACGAATCAGGAACTCGATCACGCTGGTCGCCGTGCTGGCGATGGCGGCGTGCGGCGCCGAGCCCGAGGCGGGCATGGCCCGGGGCGAGCAGGTCTACGGGACGTGCGTCCCGTGTCACGGCGCCCAGGGTGAGGGCAACCACGACCTCGGCGCTCCGCGCATCGCGGGGCTTCCGCAGTGGTACGTGGAGCCCGCCCTCGAGAAGTACGAGCACGGCGTTCGGGGCGGGAACCCCATGGACACCGTCGGCATCAAGATGCGCTCCATGGCCAACGCCCTGGACCTCGCCGCCGACCGGCCGTCCGTCTCCGAGTACGTGGCCTCCATGCCGGTGCCCAGCTTCGAGGGGATGCAGCACGTCTGGGAGGGCGGGGACGCCCAGGCCGGCCAGCAGGTGTTCCAGACGTGCCTCGCCTGCCACGGCCCCCAGGCCGCCGGCAACGAGGCGGTCATGGCGCCGCCGCTGCTGGCCCAGCACCCGAGCTACCTCGTCTACCAGCTCGAGAAGTTCAAGCGCGGGTGGCGGGGAACGGACCCCGACGACACGTGGGGCGCCACCATGCGCGCCAACGCCCTCCTCCTGAGCGACGAGGACATGCGCAACGTGGTGGCCTACATCCAGACCCTCTCCGAGGCCGGGACATGACCGAGACCAGGCCCGACGCGACCGAGCCCGAGGTCCGCCCGGACCACCCGGCCCAGGATCGCTCCGACGAGTTCGACATGTTCGCCGCGCCCCCGGACGACCGGAACCCGGCGATCATCGACGCCCGGAAGACGTACGTGATCACGATCATGGGCGCGGTCCTCTTCTGCGGCGCCATCGTCGTCTTCCTTCTTCTCTGACGCGACGGAATCATGTTCGAGCGTTTGGCAATCCAGGCCTCCTCCTTCGCCGGGGACATCGACGGCCTGATCCTCCTGATCCTCGTCCTGGTGGGCTTCTGGTTCATCCTGGCCGAGGGGATCTTCTTCTGGCTCATCTGGCGCTTCCGTGAGAAGGAAGGCCAGAAGGGTCAGTACATCACCGGGAAGGAGAAGCACCTCAAGCGCTGGGTGACCATCCCCCACGCCCTGGTGCTCGTGTGCGACGTCTTCATCATCGTCGGCGCGGTCCGCGTCTGGTACGACGTGAAGCAGCACCTTCCGGAGCCCGACACCGTGGTGCGCGTGACCGGCCAGCAGTGGGCCTGGGTGTTCCAGCATCCGGGGCCGGACAACGAGCTGGACACGGACGACGACATCCTGACGCTGGACGACATGTACGTGGAGGTCGACCGGACCTACCACTTCCAGCTCGAGTCGCGGGACGTGCTCCACAACTTCTCGGTGCCGGCGTTCCGCCTGAAGCAGGACGCCGTCCCGGGCCGGACCATCACCGGGTGGTTCCACCCGACCATGACCGGGACGTTCGACATCCAGTGCGCCGAGATCTGCGGGATCGGTCACGGCGTCATGGCCGGGCGCATCCACATCCAGGACGAGGCGACCCACGCGTCCTGGGTGTCCGAGAACGCCGCGACCACCACAGCCGCCCAGTAGCGAGGACACGAGCGAATGGCTCAGGCAACCACCGCCGAGGTCCCCGAGACCCACGGGCACGACGCCCACCACGACGACCATCACGGTCCCTCGGGGATTCTCAAGTACATCTGGTCCACCGACCACAAGATCATCGCCCAGCAGTACCTCTGGACGGGCATGTTCATGGCGGTCATCGGTGGGCTGATGGCGTACGTCTTCCGGATGCAGCTCGCCTTCCCCGGGATCTCCGTCCCGGGCTTCGGCGTGGTGTCTCCCGGCGAGTACAACGCCCTGGTCACGAACCACGGCTCCATCATGATCTTCTGGGTGGCGATGCCCATGCTCATCGCCGCCTTCGGGAACTTCCTGATCCCCCTGATGATCGGGGCGGACGACATGGTGTTCCCGCGGATCAACCGCCTCTCCTACCAGGTCTTCCTGGTGTCGGCGATCCTGATCCTGGCCTCGCTCGTGGTGGAGGGCGGCGGCTTCGGCGGCGCCTGGACCGCCTACCCGCCCCTGTCGTCCACGGCGGAGTACAACCTCACGGACCTGGGCTCGACGCTCTGGCTCCTGGCGGTGGCGCTGGAGTTCGTGGCCTTCCTCCTGGGGGGCATCAACTTCATCGTCACCCTGATGAACTCCCGGGCGCCGGGCATGAAGGCCTACGACATCCCCGTGGTCGTGTGGATGATCGTCATCGCCAGCATCCTCTTCATGCTGTCGGTGGGGCCGCTCATCGCCGGGGCGATCATGCTCCTCTTCGACCAGACGCTGGGCACGGGCTTCTACGACCCCGCCCGGGGCGGGGACCCGATCCTCTGGCAGCACCTCTTCTGGTTCTTCGGGCACCCCGAGGTCTACGTGGTGCTCCTGCCGGCCATCGGCATCGTCATCGACATCATCGCGACCTTCGCCCGGAAGAAGCTCTTCGGGTACAAGATCATGGTGTACACGGCGGTGGCCACGGCGGTGCTCTCCTTCTTCGTGTGGGCGCACCACCAGTTCATCGCGGGAATCGACCCCCGCATGGCGAACATCTTCACCGTGACGACGCTGCTGATCTCGGTGCCCATCGCCGAGCTCCTCTTCGTCATCATCGCCACGCTGTACGGCGGCTCGATCCGCCTCACCACCCCCATGCTCTGGGCGCTGTCCTTCGTGGCCACGTTCCTCATCGGGGGCGTGACGGGGATCTTCCTGGGAGCGTCGGGCGCGGACGTGTACCTGCACGACACCTACTTCGTGCTGGCCCACTTCCACTACACGTTCTTCCCCATCGCCATCATCGGGACGTTCGCGGCCTACACGTACTGGTTCCCGAAGATGTACGGGCGGATGATGGACGAGACCCTGGGCAAGATCCACTTCTGGGGCACGGTGATCCCGTTCAACTTCATCTTCATCCCGCTCTTCGCGCTGGGGATGGGGGGGCAGCACCGCCGCATCTACAACTTCCAGAACTTCCCCGAGCTGGCGGAGATGCAGCCCCTGCGGGTGGTGGCGACGGTGTCGCTCATCATCATGCTGCTCTTCCAGCTCGTGTTCTTCTTCAACGTCTTCAAGAGCCTGCGGAGCGGGAAGAAGGCCGGGAAGAACCCCTGGAAGGCGAACACGCTGGAGTGGACCACCGAGTCCCCGCCGCCCCACGGCAACTGGCCCCGGGACGAGCTGCCCAACGTGTACCGCGGCCCGTACGAGTACAGCGTGCCGGACCGAGAGACCGACTACTGGCCCCAGAACGAGCCGAGCTGAGGTAAGCCACCGTGGAAAAGCCTGTCGCAACCCTCCGCAGCGCCACCGGGATCCCCACCGGCCGCCTGGCCGTCTGGTGGCTCCTGGCCTCCGAGGTCGTGATCTTCGGCGGCCTGCTGGCCGCCTACCTCCTGTTCCGGCTGGGCCACCCCGAGTGGGCCGACGCCGCGGCGGTGACCAACACGACCATCGGCGCGACCAACACCTTCGTCCTCCTGACCTCCTCCTTCACGGCGGTGCTGGCGCACCAGGCCGCGGAGAAGGGTGACGGGAAGAAGGCCGCCAGGTTCCTGGTCTTCACCATCATCGGGGCCTGCCTCTTCCTGGGCATCAAGAGCTACGAGTGGTGGTACGAGATCTCCCACGGCTACACGATCACCAGCAACGGCTTCTGGTCGTTCTACTACACGGCCGCCGGGCTCCACGCCGCGCACGTCATCGCCGGCGCCATCGTCATGGGCTTCGTGGCGAAGGACGCCGCCCAGGGCAAGGAGCTCCAGCGGGTCGAGCTGGCCGGCATCTACTGGCACTTCGTGGACGTCGTCTGGATCTTCCTCTTCCCTCTCCTCTACATCGCGAAGTAGAGGCACGCCATGGCTGAGCACACCGACACCACCGAGCACCACGACGACGGCCACCACGACGTCAACTACACCAAGATCTACGTGGCCCTGCTGGTCCTGCTGGTCATCAGCATCCTGGGGCCCGAGATCGGCATCACCTGGGTCACGCTGGTCACGGCCTTCGGGATCGCCCTGGTGAAGGCCACCATGGTGATCAACAACTTCATGCACCTGAAGTGGGAAAAGGCCATCATGAAGTGGATGCTGGCCACGTCCCTGGTCATCGTGGCCCTCTTCTTCTTCGGGGTCGCGCCCGACGTCATGAAGCACGAGGGCCTCCGCTGGCAGAACCTGGCGGCCATGGCCGCCATCGAGCGGGGCATCGAGTCCGAGGATCACGGCGAGGACGGTGAGGGCGAGCACGCCGCCGCCGACGAGGAGCACGCCGCGGAGGAGGACGCCGCGGAGGCCGAGGCCCCGGCCGCCGTCGCCTTCAACCCGGCCCAGGCCTACACCTCCACCTGCGCCACCTGCCACGGCCCGCAGGGCGGCGGGGACGGCCCCGGCGCCGCGGCGCTGGACCCGCAGCCCGCCTCCTTCAACGACGCCTCCTTCTGGGAGGGCGCCACCGACGAGAGCATGGCCAACGTCATCAAGAACGGCGGCGCGGCCGCCGGCCTCTCCGCCGCCATGCCCGCCTGGGGCTCGCTCTACACCGACGAGCAGATCCAGCAGATCGTCGATCACCTGAAGACCTTCCGGCCGTAGCCGCGCCGGAGACCCTCCCACCCCGCGAGCAGCATGCAGAGCGCCACTGCCCCCGAGATGGAGACGAGGCCCGAGCCCCGTCCGAGGAGGAAGATCCTCCCCGACGGCGTCCTCGGGATGCTCCTCTTCATCTTCACGGAGGCCATGCTGTTCGCCGGGTTCATCTCGGCCTTCGTCATCGTGAAGTCCCGGGCGGCCGGGCAGATGTGGCCTCCCTACGGCCAGCCCCGGCTCCCTGCCGAGGAGACCGCCGTCAACACGGCGGCGCTGCTCCTGAGCGGGCTGGTCCTCGGGTTCGCCCAGTACGCCTACCGGAAGGACCGCCGCCGGGCTCTGGTGCCCTTCGCGGCGTCCATCCTCCTGGGGCTCTTCTTCGTGGGCTTCCAGGGCGTGGAATGGGCCCAGCTCCTGGCGCAGGGGCTGACCATCCAGTCGTCCTCCTACGGGGGCTTCTTCTACCTCATCGTCGGAGCCCACGCGCTCCACGCGGTGGGAGCCCTGGCTGCGCTGGGCTGGGCCTGGGTCCGGCTCCAGCGGGACGACCTGAGCCAGCCGGCCTTCGCCACGGTGCAGCTCTTCTGGTACTTCGTCGTCCTCCTCTGGCCTCTCCTCTACTGGCAGGTGTACCTGTGATCTCCTCGCGACGCTGGATCATCGGTGGCCTGGCCCTGCTCCTCCTGGCGCTCCTCCCCGACGTGGCGGCGGCGTGCCCGGTCTGCTTCGACCCCCGGGAGGAGAACCGCATGGCCTTCCTGGCCACGACGGCCTTCCTGAGTTTCCTGCCCCTGGGCATGGTGGCGGGGGCCGGATACTGGCTGCGGCGACGGATGCACGAGATCGACGAAGCCGAGGCCGAGGAGCTTCTCGGCGAGGCCGGGGAGACCCCCGAGCGGTGAGCCCCACGCCCTACGCCTGGGTGCTGCTGGGCAGCACCTTCGTCCTCTCCGCCCTCTGGGCGGCGGTCCTGCTCGTCCTCGTGCGCCTGCGCGAGGCCGACGGAGCGTCCGGCCGTCCGGCCCACCGGGGCCACATGGGGGTCGAGCTCGCCTGGGCGGTGATCCCGGCGCTTCTCGTCCTGGCCGTGGTCGTGCCCGCTCTCCAGTCGGGCTCCCTTCCGGTCGACGGTCCCGCGGCCCGGAGCCCCCGCGTAGCCGCCGCCACCCCGGTCGTCCCCGCGGACTGAGGCTCCCGGCCCTCCGATCCCGGAGGGCTCCGACGGCCCCGCCGTTGCGGCGGGTCCCACCGCCGTCGCACCATGGGGGACGTTCGACCCCCACCTGGAGGCCCGCCCGGTGAGCGCACCCCCTCCCGATCCCCGGCCCGAAGGACCCCTCGCCCCGGTGCGGCGACACTACACCGCGCCCACCGGCGGCCGCACCCGCGACGCCTTCGAGCAGGCGCAGAACCTGAAGATCGCCCTCTGGTCGCTGGTGGGTGTGGCCCTCGGGGGCCTGGGCGGGTTCGTGGGCGGCCACCCCTTCGTTGGAGCCCTCGTGGGCGGCGTGGCGATGTACATGATGGTCCAGGGCCTGGTCGGGGCGTCGGGCGCCGCCGGCAGCCGGATCCACGCTCCGTCCGGCGCGAGCACCCCCCACGCCCGGGAGCACTCCCGCGCCGAGTCGCTGGTGGTGCGGGGGCACTACCGGGAGGCGGTGGAGGTCTTCGAGGCGGCCATCGCCGAGGACCCGGGCGACCCCACGCCCTACCTCCGCATCGCCCGGGTCCACCGGGACCACCTGGACGAGCTGGAGGCGGCGGCGGGGTGGTTCCGTCGGGCGCTCCGGGACGCGGACCTGACGCCGGGGCGGGCTGCGGTGGCCCGTCGGGAGCTGGTGGAGCTGTACGTGCACCGCATGGGGGAGGAGGCGCGGGCGGCGCCGGAGCTGGCGCGCATGGCCGAGGAGCTCGCGGGGACCGAGGACGGAGAGTGGGCGGCGAGGGAGCTGGCGCGGATCAAGGAGTCCATGCGGGAGGGGTAGGGCGGCCTTCGTGACGGGGGGCCCCACCGCGGGCTCCCTGCGAGGAGACCGCTTCGCCGATGTGGGCGAGGGGGCACCATGCCGTGAGGGTGGCTCCGCTCTGCTCGGGGCCGACCGGATCCCCTCGCAGAGTCTCCGTGCAGGGAGCCCGCGGTGGGGCCCCCCACCCTGGTGGCGATTCCTGCCTGTCCACCGTTTCGGGTTTCCGGGCGGGCGTCCTGGTCCCCCCGAGGGGCGGGCCGTGGCGGGCTGGCGCCCGCCTTCGTCGTGCGGGTGGGTTCGCCACCGGTGCCCGGCGGGCGGCCGCTGCGCGGCCTGGCCGGGCGTGCCTACGATCCCTTTCCCGGTCGTTCCGAAGCTTCGCTCCGGGGGGCCTCGCGGCGCTGCGCGCCTGACTCGGCCGGGGTTTCCGGGGCTGCGCCCCGGTTGGCCTCGCGGCGCTGCGCGCCGGGCTCGGCCTGGGCTTCCAGGGGGGCAAAGAAACGGGGCCGGCGCTTTCGCGCCGGCCCCGGTGCTTCTTTGCTTCCTTCCCTAGCGTGCGTGGATCAGGGCACGTTCGGGTTGGTGTTCTGCTCCGACTCGGGGATCGGGAAGCAGTAGTCCCGGGTGGTCAGGTGCGAGCCGGTGTCCAGGCTTCCGCTGACCTGCTCCAGGGGCTGGAGCTCGCCGGGCGTGTTGTTCTCGTTCCAGCGCCGGAGCGCCGGGAGACGACGGGCCTCGAGCCACATCTCGATGGCGTGCTCGCGCTTGAGCGCGGCCCACGCCTCCGCCATGGTGGCCGGAGTGACGGGGCCCATGCCGGCGGAGGCCCGCAGGTTGTTGATGATGCCCACGGCCGTACCCATGTCGCCGTTGTTCAGCGCGGCCTCGGCCTGGATGAGGCGCATCTCCGGACCCGAGCTGAGCTCGATGTCCGCGTCGTCGCTGGGGTACTTGGTCTGCGGGTTCCAGGGAACGAGACCGCAGCAGGACGTCGAGGCGTCCCCGGTCTCGCCGGTCACCCGGTACGGGACCCGGGGGTCTCCGTCGGGGTTGCCCACGGGCTCGAAGCCGTAGTCCTCCACCCAGGTGCTCCACTGGGTGTGGGCCTTGTACGGCTGGCCCTTGGTGGCCAGGTAGACCCGGTTGCCCTGGGAGTCGTCTCCGATGTTGAAGTAGGGGACGACGTAGCTGAAGCCGTCGGGCACCTGGTTGGCGTCCGCGACCGCGGCCGACCAGTTCCCCAGGTAGGCGTTCACCGACGCCCGGCCGGCGATGGCCGCCGTCCGCACATCGCCGGTGCCGAGGCTCGCGGCCTGGTCGAACAGCTCGATGGCCCGCGTCAGGAACGTCCCGTTGTCCTGCGGGGCCCCGCCGTCCACGACCACCTGGCAGAGGGACTCACCGCCCAGGCGATAGGCGTATCCGCCCCAGAGGTAGAGCTGGGCCAGCTGCGCCTGGTCCTGATCGCCGCTGTCCAGGCCCTGGATGCGCTCCAGGCCGTTCTCGACCATGAAGCGCGCCCGGTGGACGTTCTCCCAGTGGGTGCCCACCTCGTCGTCGTTGAGCTCACCCCGCTGCTGCTCGGGGGTGATGCCGAAGCTCCCGGTGGAGCCCGACGGGTGGATCTCCCGGGCCACGGCGCCTCCCGTGTACGCGATCCAGTTGATCGCGTCCGCGAGGGCCCGGCCGGCGCCGTTCACGATGGCGCTCTGGGCGTCGGGGGAATTGAGGAAGTCGGATGCGATGGGTCCGGGGTTCACCACGTCGGTGTCGCACGCGGCGAGCCCGAGCCCGAGGGTCAGGGCGAGAACGCCCTTCACCCCGTTCCGGGTCTTGCGCCAAGCCGGCTGCCGCCCGCTGGCGCGCTTGCTCGTGTCGCTCGTCATGTCGCCTCCTTAGAAGCTGACGCGCAGAGCCACGGAGAACGTGGCCGGCGGCGGAATGTGTTCGCTGATGGACGTCACCAGGAAGTCCCCGGTGCTCACGCCGTCACGGCTGATGGGGTTGTTGTCGCTGTTGCCCCCCATCTCCGGGTCGTAGTGCGTCCAGTCGTCGTTGGTCCAGCGCCAGATGTTCCGACCCGAGAAGGTCAGGTTGGCGCCCCCGCTGGCGGGGATCAGGCTCGCCGGAAGCGGAACCTGGACGGTGACCTCGCGGATCTTGAAGAAGTCCGCGGACTCCGCCCAGAACTCGCTCTCCACCAGGTTCGGGTTGCAGCGCGCCCGCTGCATCGCGGTGAGCGCCCCGTAGTTGGGGGAGTTGGACGGGGTCATCGGGCCGTTCTGGGTGTTGGTCCCGGCGATGGCGTACTCGGCGTAGCAGCCGGGCCAGATGACGGAGCGCCCGAGGGCGTTGCTCGCCACACCGACCGTGACGTAGTGGCCGCCCTGGTACTCACCGCGGGCGGAGACCAGCACGTTCCCGGGGAGGGTGATGCTGGTGTTCACGCCGAAGATCGTGGTGGGCGCGTTGGGCCCGTAGATCTGGTCGTCCTCGATGATCGGGTCGGCGATGGCGTCGGGGTTCATGACCTTCTCGCCCCGGATCACCGGCACGGGCTGGCCGTCGATGATCCAGCCGTTGCCGCCCACGGCGAGCTCGCCGATCTCGTCCGGCAGGCCGGCCTCGCTGTCGTTGGTGCTGAGGCTGAAGCCCAGGTCCCAGTTCCAGGTGTCGCCCTGGATCAGGGTGGCCAGCGTCGAGATCTCGAAGCCCTTGTTCTTGATCTCACCCACGTTCTCGAGCTGCGAGTTGCCGCCGTTCACGTCCACGAAGCCCGTGGAAGGGGGCTGCGGCACGGAGAAGAGGGCGTCCGTGGTCTTCTGGTTGTAGTACGTGAAGTCCAGCGACAGGCGGTTGTCCCAGAAGGATCCGTCGAAGCCGAGCTCGTACTCGGTGGTGCGCTCGGGGCCCAGGTTCGGGTTGCCCAGCACGCGCGGGAAGAAGGCGGGCACGCCGCCCCAGCCCACGCCGTCGTAGGTCTGCACGGCGTCGAAGGCGCCCGGCGCGCGGCCGGACTCACCCCAGGCGGCACGGAGCTTCACCTGGCCCATGCCGTCGCTCCAGAAGTCCTCGTCGGAGATGACCCAGGACCCGGAGACCTTCGGGTAGAACTCGAGCCCGAAGTCCTCACCGAAGGCCGAGTTTCCGTCCACCCGGAAGCCGGCGGTGAGGAAGTACTTGTCGCTGAAGTCCAGGACGTTCTGGACGAAGAAGCCGGCGTTGACCACCCGCTCCCGCACCTCGAAGCCCAGCTTGGTCCCCGCGGTGGTCACCGTGGGGGCACCGGGCCCGGGGAAGTCCTCACCGTAGGCCACGGTCTGCTGCGTCTCGGAGGTCACGCTCTGACCACCGAAGGAGAGCGCCGTGCCGATGGAGCCGGTGAGGTCGTAGTTGAACGTACCGACGTAGTCGAACGTCAGCGTCTCGAACTCGCTGCGGCCGTCGGCCAGGATCCCGTCGGGAGCCAGCGCGAAGCCGAAGGGGCGGAGGTTCCGATTGTCCTGCTCCGCCAGGTCGTACCCGATGCTCAGGCGGTTCGTGAAGTTGGAGAGCGGCGTCCACGTCGCCGTACCACCGGTCACCAGGTGGTCGATCTGCGTGCTGATCGTCTGGTTGAGGAGCGGATCGATGGCCGCCCGCGACTCGTCGCCCTGGTAGTTCGCGTCACGCCGGAAGACGTTCAGCGTCAGCCCGTGGGCGTTGTTCCCCGCCGCCGTGTTGTAGAACTCGTCGTTGGTGTAGGACGTGTTCCACTGGAGCTGCAGGTTCTCCAGGGGGGTGAAGGTGAAGTTCCCCCGGACCGTCGCCGTCTTCTGCACGTCGTTGGGGAGGACGCCCTCGTCGTCGGCGTACGACCCCGACACGAAGTACTGGAGGCCCTCGCCGCCGCCGGACACCGACAGGTTGTACTTCTGCTGGTAGGCGTCGCGCAGCCACGGATCGATGAAGATGAAGTCCGAGGAACCGCCGGCCGAGGTCTCGCTGGGCTCGGAGGACGGACGCAGGGACGGGTCCACGCCGAACTTCTGAAGGCGCTGGAAGCCCTGGGTCACCGACGCGTTCCACCGGGCCTGACCCTGGTGGCCGCGCTTGGTGAAGATCTGGATCACGCCGGCCGCGGCCTCGGTGCCGTACAGCGTGGTGGCCGCGGCGCCCTTGATGACCTCGATGCGGGCGATGTCGTCGGGGTTGATGTTGTTCAGCGGGCTCGCCACGTCGTTGCCGCTCCGGCCGGGGTACCCGGTGGGCGGCACGTTCTTGTGGAACGCGTCGGAGCGCATCCGCACCCCGTCGACGTAGATGAGCGGCTGGTTGGACATGGCCACCGACACGTTGCCGCGGAGGCGGATCTTGGCGCCGCCGCCGGCGTTGCCGGAGGTCTGCATGACCGTCATGCCGGGGACACGCCCCTGGAGGAGACCGTCCACGTTGGTGGGGTTCTCCGGGAGGTCCGCCACGTCGAGCTGGGCGATGGTGTTGCCCACCTCACGGCGCCGGGCGGCGCCGGCGGTGCCGGTCACGACGATCTCGTCGAGCCCCAGCGCCTCGCTCTCCAGGGCGAAATCCTGGGTGAGGGTCTGTCCGCCCGTCACCTCGATCTGGACGTCCTGGGTCCCGTACCCGAGGCGCTCCGCGCGCAGGGTGTAGGAACCGGCCGGGACGTTCACGACCAGGTAGCGGCCATTGGAGTTGGTGAGGGTGCCGAGCCCGGTGCCCACCAGGTAGACCTGCACCGAGGGCATGATGGCGCCGGACTGGGCGTCTGTCACGTTCCCGGTGATGGTGCCGGTCTGCTGGGTGAGGGCCGGGGTCGCGGCCACGAGAGATCCGGCGACGAGGGCGACGGCCGTGAGGGCCGTGCGCCATCGAGGCGGCCTTGCTCGGCCGCGTCGGGCCAGTAGCTGATTCATCGGTTGCTTCCTCCTCTGGGGTTTTGCCGGGCGTCCACCGGCTGTCGAGCCGGCCTTCGGCCGGTTCGGACGGGCAGGACCCCGGCGGCGTACGACGGGTGTCCACGCGAGTACGACGAAGACTGGGGTGGCGGTCTCCTCCTTTTCACGGGTTCGCGATCAGGGTGTAACGGAGACGGTGACGTCGGCCATAGTAGTTCCTTCGACACCGTCCTGCACCCTTCCGGTGACTCGATATTCTCCCGATTCTGAATATTTATGCGCCAAGCGCCCGCCGGCCGACTGGGATCCGACGAAGGCGACCGAGTCCGCGGTCCCGTCGCCGTACTCCACCACCAGCCCCAGGAGGCTGCGGCCGCGGGCGTCGTACTGGATCACGAGGCTGTCGGCGAGGGGTACCGAGGCGGGGGCGTCCAGCTCGAGGCTCAGCTCGCTCCCGATCTCCAGGGAGGAGCTGGAGCACGCGGCCGTCCCGGCCACGGCCAACGCCGCCGCGGCCACCAGGGCCATGCGTCCGGCGCGGGTGGGCCGAGGGGACGAGGGTCGTTCGGCGGATAAGCTCATCGCGGTCATCCTATGGGCGGACGTCCGTAGCGGCAAAGGCACGGACCGCCTCATGGGACGGGGATCCGGAAGACGGGGCCCACCGGGCTCTCCACGGGACCGCCGCCGCCGGGGATGGTCCCTCCCCCCGACTCCTTGGAGAGCTGCTGGACGACGAAGGCCGCGACGATGGCCCCGGCCAGCGCCGCCACCCCGAGGGTCCGGCCCCGATCCAGCTCGCGGAGCTCGAGCTCCACGAAGGCCGACTCGGGGATCCGCACCCGCTGGTTGATGGTCTGGAACTCGATGCCACGGAGCTCGCTCTGGACGGGCACCTCCAGGAGGAGGGCTCCGTCGGGCTTCTCCACCACGGTGCCCTCCACCACGCGGCCGTCCCGCTGGAGGAGCGCGTCGAGGGAATCGGCCCAGGCGCTGTTGACCCGCGCGCGGACCCGCTCGCCCGGGGACACCCGGTCGAAGGACGTGGGCTGGAAGGTCTGGCAGCCCGCGACTCCCAGCAGGAAGAGGGGTACGAACGCTCGGACGAAGGCTGACTTCATGGACGCTCCGGTGGAGACGGTGCGCGCCCGGGAGCTGGTGTCCCTGGCGCGGAGAGGTTCCCGATCCCGCAACAACACATGCGCGGGCGATCGCGAAATCTTTCACCGCGCTCCTCCCGAGCGCCAGCGGATCCGTCCATCGTTCCTCCACACCTCCTCGCGTCCACACGTGAAGTGGGACGCCCGCGTGGGCGGAACGGTTGCCACGGGGTATGGAAGGAAGAGGGCGGCACCCGTATTCTGACGGGGGCGACGACCGGAGCGGGGAGGACCATGTCGGGGCGTACGGAGGGCGAGCGATGAAGGATTCGGTGGGGAGGGTCGTGGGCGCGCTCGCCCTGGCCGGGGTCGCGACCGTCCTGGTCGGCGCCGGGAGGGTCCCCGTCCCCGCGTCCGCCACGGCCCCGCCCACCTGGGCCGACGTCGCGCGCATCCTGCGCGCCCGGTGCGGGGACTGCCACTACGACGGCGGCTCGGGCCCCTTCTCCCTCATGACCTTCCAGGAGGCCGCGCCCCGGGCCGAGCGGGTGGCGCGGGCGGTGGCCGCGCGGCACATGCCGCCCTGGCTGCCCGACTCGGACGGGCGGACCTTCGAGGGCGCGCGGATCCTGTCCGGGGAGGAGATCGGCGTGCTGCGGGACTGGGCGGAGGCCGGCGCCCCCGCCGGCGACCTCGCGTCGGTGCCACCGCCGCCGGAGCCCCCGTCCTCGACGTGGCCGCTGGGCCCGCCCGACCTGGTGGTGGAGATCCCGGCCTTCACCGTCCCGCCCGACGGCCAGGACATCTACCGGAACCTGGTCGTGCCCGTCCCGGTGGACGAGGACCGCTGGGTGCGGGCCGTGGACTTCCGTCCCGGCGATCCCCGGGTGGTCCACCACGCCCGCATGATGGTGGACCACGGCCCCTCCTCCCGGGAACGGGATCTGGAGGAGCCGGGGCCGGGCTTCGACGGGATGGACCTGTCCACCGACGCGGCGAACCCGCCGGGCCACTTCGTGGGGTGGACGCCGGGGAAGGGGCTGCTGGAGCCGCTGGAGGGGATGGCCTGGCGCCTCACGCCCGACACGGACCTCGTCCCCCAGCTCCACCTGCGCCCCACCGGAAGGGAGGAGACGGTGCGCGGGAAGGTCGGCCTCTACTTCGCCGACGAGCCTCCCACGCTGCACCCGGCGGTGGTGATCCTCTCCTCCTTCATGATCGACATCCCCCCGGGAGAGGACGACTACCGGGTCTCCAACGCCTTCACGCTGCCGGTCCCGGTCGAGGTCCTCTCCGTGTATCCCCACGCCCACTACCTGGGGAAGGAGATGACGGTCACGGCCGTCCGCCCCGGGGGCGGGGAGGTCGAGCTCCTCCACATCCCCGACTGGGACTTCGACTGGCAGGACGAGTACCGCTTCCGTCGGCCCGTCTCCCTGCCCGCCGGGACGACCCTCGTCATGGAGTACTCCTACGACAACTCGGCGGCCAACCCGGACAACCCCTTCGACCCGCCCCGCCGCATCGTCTACGGCTCCAACTCCACGGACGAGATGGCGGACCTGATCCTCCAGGTCCTCCCGCGCAGCGAGCAGGACCGGGACGTCCTGCTCCAGGCGCAGGCGCGGCAGCACGACGCCGAGGACATGGCGTACATGGCGACCATGGAGCTGCGCCGCGGCGAGGCGGCGCTGGAGGAAGGGCGGCACCGGGACGCCGTCGCCCACTTCCAGGAGGCGCTCCAGTACCGGAGCGACAGCGTGGGCAGCCTGGTGGGGCTGGCCCGGGCCTTCCTGGGTCTCGGCGACGGCACGTCCGCCCGCTTCATCGCGGAGCGGGCCGTCCAGGTCACCGGCCGGGGCCACCCGGAGGCGCTGGCCACCCTGGCCGAGGTCCACGCCCACCTGGGCGCCCGGGACGCGGCGGTGGACGTCGCCGAGGAGGCCCTGGCGCTGGCCCGGGCGCGAGACCAGGACGAGCTGGTCCGGACGCTCCGCGACCAGCTCCGTCGGTACCGGGAGGGAGGCGGGAGCTGAGCGGCCCTCCCTGGCCCGCGACGGGCCGGGGCCGCACAATGGTCCCCCCCCACGGCCCGCCCGCGGGCCCACCGACCCTCTCGCCCGGAGCACCCCATGCACCCAAGGCGCCCGATCCGCTCCCGCACCGCCGGGCTCGTGGCCGTCTTCACCCTGGCCGCCGCCTCCCTCCTCCCCCTCGCCGCCTCCGCCCAGGAGCTGCCCTCCGTCTTCCTGGAGGAGCTCACCTGGACCGAGGTGCGGGACGCGCTGGAGGCCGGGCGGACCACCGTCATCGTCCCCACCGCCGGGACGGAGCAGAACGGCCCCCACATGGTGCTCGGGAAGCACCGCTTCATCATCGAGCACGCCTCGGAGCGCATCGCGAAGGTGCTGGGGGACGCGCTCGTCGCGCCCACCATGACCTACGTCCCCGAGGGTGAGGTGGACCCGCCCTCGGGCCACATGCGGATGCCCGGCACGATCACCCTCCCCAACGAGCACTTCGAGAAGGTGCTGGAGTACGCCGCCCGCAGCCTGGCGGCCCACGGGTTCACCGACATCGTCTTCATGGGCGACTCCGGCGGGAACCAGCGGGGCATGAGCAACGTGGCCGACATGCTCAACGCCGAGTGGGGCGAGGGCGGCTCCCGGGTCCACTTCGTGGGCGACTACTACTCGAACAACGGCTTCCGCGACTACGTCACCGCCCAGGGGATCTCCGAGGAGGACCAGGGCGGCCACGCCGGCGTCATCGACACGTCCCAGCTCCTGTACGTGGACTCGGACCAGATCCGCGTCGGCGAGCTCGCGCCCCGGGGCGGCTTCGAGGGAAGCGGGGTCTCGGGCGATCCCACGCAGGCCTCCATCCAGCTCGGGTACGTGGGCATGCAGATGAAGGTGGACACCGCCGTCCGCCAGATCCGGGAGCTGCGGGGAAGCTGAGGGTCGAGCGTCCGAGGGGGTCGGCGGCTTCAACGCTTCCGCCCCCTCGGATGTCCTCGAAGGTTGGCCGCGGGATCAGCGTCACGGTTCCGGCTGGCCGTACGGGGACGGGGAGGCGTATCATGCGCCTCCCCGAACCGCCCGGATCCGAAGACACCACCGAGCCTGCCCATGCCATCCATTCTCCGCGGCGCCGCCGCCCTCGTCGTGACCGGCGCCCTCCTTCTCCCGGCGTCCCTGTCGGGTCAGCAGCGGGAGCCCACCCCCGAGGAGCGCGCCCGCTACATGGCGGAGATGGAGCGCCAGTACCAGGCCGACATGGCCCGGGAGCGGCCCATCGAGGCGCTGAACTCGGTCTGGATCGAGGAGCTCACCTGGATGGAGGTCCGCGACCTCCTCCGGGAGGGCACGACCACGGCCATCATCCCCACCGGCGGGGTCGAGCCCAACGGCCCGTGGGTGGCCACCGGCAAGCACAACTACGTGCTCGAGAGCGCCTGCGACATGCTGGCCCGGGAGCTGGGCGACGCGCTCTGCGCGCCCATCGTGAAGCTCGTTCCCGAGGGCGACATCGATCCGCCCTCCGGTCACATGCGCTATCCCGGGACCATCAGCGTGCGTCCCGAGACCTTCCAGGCCATCCTGACCGACGTGGCCGGCAGCCTGAGGGCCCACGGCTTCACCGACATCGTCTTCATCGGGGACTCGGGCGGGAACCAGCGTCACCAGGAGGCGGTGGCCGCGCGCCTGAACGCCGAGTGGGACGACGCCACGGCCCACCACGTCGGGGAGTTCTACAACTACGCCGAGGTCGAGCGGTACATGGAGGAGGAGCTGGGCTTCGTCCAGCCGGTGGACGACGGGCTCCACGACAACTTCTACATCACCTCCATCATGATGGTCACCGACCCCACCGTGGTCCGGTACGAGCAGCGGGTGGCCGCGGGGGAGACGCTCATCAACGGCGTGGACATCCACCCCAAGGAGCGGGCCATCGAGGTGGGCAGGAAGCTCCTCGAGTACCGCATCGAGCACACCGCGCGGGCCATCCGCGAGTCCATGGCGCGCGCTCAAGCAGCCCAAGGAAGCTGACATGAACAACCTCTCGGCCGCCATGCTCCTGGTGGGGCTCTTCGTCTCGAGCTTCCTGCCGGGCCTCCGCCCGTCGCCGGCGCCCACCCCGGCGCCGTCGCCCTACGTCCACGCGGACGCGGCCGCGCTGCCCTCGCCGGTGCACCCGGTGGCGGGGCCGGAGGATGACGAGCTCGACCCCAACGCCGTGGTCGAGGAGTACTGCACCCGGTGCCACAACGAGCGGCGGCTGCGCGGGAACCTCTCCCTGGAGGGCTTCGACGCCGCCGACCCGGCCGCTCGGTGGGAGACCGCCGAGCGGATGATCCGGAAGCTGCGGGCCGGCATGATGCCGCCCGCGGGAGCGGACCGTCCGCCCGAGGACTCCCTGATGATGCTCGCCTCCAGCCTGGAGGAGCGCATCGACGACCACGCCTCCTCCGAGCCCCGGGTGGGCGCCCGTCCCTACCAGCGGCTGACCCGCAGCGAGTACGCCCGGGCCATCTGGGACCTCCTGGGCCTCCAGGTGGACGTGGAGGGCCTGCTGCCCGCCGAGACCATGAGCGGCGGGTTCGACAACGTGGCCGACGTCCAGACCTTCTCGGCCACCCGCCTGGAGGCGTACCTGACCGCCGCCGGCGAGATCAGCCGCCTGGCGCTGGGCGACCCCCGGGCCACCCCGAAGGAGACCACCTACCGCGTGTCCCGCTACGCCGAGCAGCGCGAGCGCGTGCCCGGCGCCCCGGTGGGCACGCGGGGCGGGCTGTCGGTGATCCACAACTTCCCGGCCGACGGGGACTACGTCTTCCGGATGTCCTTCCAGCACGAGTCCACGGGCAACTTCTTCGGGGCGACGGCGCCCTTCGACGAGCAGCTCGAGATCTCGGTGGACGGGGAGCGCCGCGCGCTCCTGCCCGTCGACCGGTTCATGCACCGGCAGGACCCCGACGGCGTGACGATCCGCAGCGAGCCCATCCACATCACCGCCGGGCCGAAGCGCGTCTCCATCGCGTTCCTGGAGACCTTCGAGGGGCCCATCGAGGACGTGGTCTCGCCCCACGAGTGGAGCCTGGCCGACAAGAAGATCGGCTACTCCTACGGCGTCACCCCGCTGGCCCACATCCGGGACGCCGCCATCGGCGGACCGTACGACGCGAGCGGCGTGAGCGACTTCGAGGTGCGGGAGAACATCCTCACCTGCCATCCGGACCGGGGCGCCGAGCCCCGGGCGTGCGCGGAGGAGATCGTGCGCCGGCTGGCGCGTGAGGCGTACCGCCGGCCCCTGACCGACGGGGACGTCTCCGCCCTCATGCGCCTCTACGACGACGGGTCCGCCGAGGACGGCTTCGAGGCCGGGGTCCAGGTGGCGCTCCAGGGGATCCTGGCGAGCCCCGACTTCCTCTTCCGCATGGAAGAGCCCGTGGGCGAGGTGGCCGACGACGGCACCTTCCCGCTGAGCGACCTCGACCTGGCCTCACGGCTGTCGTACTTCCTGTGGGGCGCCGCTCCCGACGCCGAGCTCCTCCAGCTGGCCGAGGCCGGGATGCTCACCCGGGGCGACACGTACGAGGCCCAGGTGCGGCGGATGCTGGCCGACCCCCGGGCCGAGGCGCTGGGCTCGCGCTTCGCGTACATGTGGCTGCGGCTCCAGGACCTGGACAAGGTGCACCCCGACGCGCTCCAGTTCCCGGACTTCTACCAGCAGCTCGCCGACGACATGGTGGAGGAGACGGAGCGCTTCTTCGTGAACCTCATCCGCGAGGACCGGAGCTTCTTCGAGATCCTCACCGCGGACTACTCCTTCATGAACGAGCGGCTGGCCCGCCACTACGGGATCCCCGGGATCAACGGCGAGCGCTTCCGGCGCGTGGAGTACCCCAGCGACGACCGGAGGGGGATCCTGGGGCACGGCAGCGTCCTGACGCTGACGTCCCACGCCAACCGGACCTCGCCGGTGCTCCGCGGGAAGTGGATCATGGAGGTGCTGCTGGGCACGCCCCCGCCGCCGCCTCCGCCCAACGTCCCGGAGCTCGAGGAGGAGGCGGCCGCCGAGGACGGCCGTCTGCTCACGGTGAAGGAGAAGATGGAGATGCACCGGGCCAACCCCTCGTGCAACTCCTGCCACTCCATGATCGACCCCCTGGGGCTGGCCCTGGAGAACTTCGACGTGACGGGCTCCTACCGGATCCGTGACAACGGGATGCCCATCGTGGTCGAGGGCGAGCTGTACGACGGCACGCCCCTGCAGGGCCCGGCGGACCTGCGCTCCGCCCTCCTGAAGCGGGAGGAGTCGCTGGTGCGGGGCTTCACGGAGAACCTCATGGCGTACGCCCTGGGGCGGCGCACCGAGTACTACGACATGCCGACGGTGCGGGCCATCGAGGCCCGGGCCGAGGAGAACGACTGGGCCATGTCGTCCTTCATCCTGGGCGTGGTGGAGAGTCCCGCCTTCCGGATGGGTCAGCTTCCGTCGTCGACGACGACGGATTCCGACGGGCAGTAGGCGAGCGGGACCGAGACACGCACGACCGAATCGACGGCGAACCGAACGAGCGGAGATCCAGACATGTTCATAACCGGCACCCACATTCCCCGACGCACCTTCCTCCAGGGGATGGGCGCGGCGGTGGCGCTTCCGCTCCTCGACGCCATGATCCCGGCGGGCCGCCTGGCGGCGGCCACCCGGGCCGAGATGGACGCGACCCGGCTCGTGGCCATCGAGATGGTCCACGGCGCCGCGGGCGCGAGCCCGTACGGCCTCCAGCAGAACCTCTGGTCCCCGGCGGGGCTGGGCCGGGACTTCGACCTGGCCGGCACGAGCCTCGAGCCCCTCGAGGCGTACCGTGACTACCTGACCATCATCAGCAACACGGACGTGCGCTCCGCCGAGGCCATGAAGCCCAAGGAGATCGGCGGCGACCACTTCCGGTCCAGCGCGGTCTACCTCACCCAGTCCCACCCGAAGCAGACCGAGGGCTCGGACATCTTCGTGGGCGAGTCCATGGACCAGATGTACGCCCGGCGCTTCGGGCAGGACACGCCCATCCCGTCCATGCAGCTCTGCATCGAGAACGTGGACCAGGCCGGGGGCTGCGCGTACGGCTACGCCTGCGTGTACACCGACTCGATCTCGTGGGCGTCGCCCACCGAGCCGCTCCCCATGATCCGCGATCCCCGGGTGGCCTTCGACCAGCTCTTCGGCACCGGCGGCACCCCCGAGGAGCGGGCCCGGCGGCGGCGCGCCAAGGCCAGCATCCTGGACTTCATCACCGGGCGCGTGGCGGACCTCAAGCGGGAGCTGGGGACCGACGACGCGCGGCGCCTGGACCAGTACCTGGAGAACATCCGGGAGATCGAGCGCCGCATCCAGATGGTGGAGGCGCAGAACACGAGCGGCCAGGCCCGGGAGCTCCCCGAAGCCCCGGCGGGCGTGCCCGACGACTTCGAAGAGCACGTGAAGCTCATGTTCGACCTCCAGGCCCTCGCCTTCGCCTCGGACATGACGCGGGTCTTCTCGTTCAAGATGGGCCGCGACTCCTCGGCCCGGGTCTACCCGGACAGCGGCGTGGACAAGCCCTTCCACCCCGCCAGCCACCACGGCGGGAACGAGCGCAACATCCACGACTTCGCCGAGATCAACAAATACCACGTGAGCATGCTCCCGTACTTCATGGATCGGCTCAGGAGCATCGACGAGGGCGAGATGAACCTCCTGGACAAGACCATGATCATGTACGGCTCGCCCATGGGCGATCCCAACGTGCACAACCACAAGCGCTGCCCGCTCTTCGTGGCCGGCGGGGCCAACGGGCAGCTCCAGGGGAACCTCCACCTGAAGGCCCCCGACGGCACGCCCATGGCCAACGCCATGCTCAGCCTCATGCACAAGCTCGGGATGGACGACGTCGAGGACTTCGGCGACAGCACCGGCACCCTGGGGCTGGAGGTCTGAGCATGCGGGAGCTGATCGACCGGGTGTCGTCCCGGAGCCTCCGGGAGGCCGTGAGCGCCTTCCTGGTGATCTTCATGGTGGGCGCCGCGCCCGCCGGGCAGCTCGACGCGGACGCCTTCGCCGCCGGTGCCCCGGCGCTCCCCGCCGACCTCCTGGCGGACGCCCCCGTGGCCGACGCGGCCGAGCGGGACGACGCCTCCATGGTGCGCACGCTCGTGGAGAGCGGCGCGGACGTGAACGCCGCCCAGGGCGACGGCATGACCGCGCTGCACTGGGCCGCGCGGAACGGGAACGAGGAGCTGGCCCGCTTCCTGGTGGACCGGGGCGCGGCCCTGGAGGCCGGGACGCGGATCGGCGCCTACACGCCCCTCCACATGGCCGCTCGCGCCGGCGAGGCCGGGGTGGTGGCCCTGCTCCTCGGGGCCGGGGCCGACGTGGGGGCCTCCTCCAGCATCGGTGGGGTGACCCCGCTCCACTTCGCCGCCGAGGCCGGCTCGGCCCGAGCGGTCGAGCTCCTCGTGGAGAGCGGCGCCGAGGTCGACGCCGTCGAGGAGAAGTGGGGGCAGACCCCGCTGATCTTCGCCGCGTCCCACGACCGCCTGGAGGCCGTACGCGCCCTGGTGGCCGCCGGCGCGGACGTGGGCCACGAGACCCGCGTGGAGGACGTGGTGGCCGTCTTCGAGGAGCGCCAGCGGCTGGAGCGGGAGCGCCAGCGCCGCCTCGAGGCCCGGCGCGCCGGGGTCGACCCGGCCACCGCCGAGGCGGCCGAGCGGGAGGCCGCCGAGCGGCGGAGCCAGGAGTCGGCGACGGAGCGCGCCCAACGCGAGGCCGAGGAGGAGGCCAACCGCCCCATCGAGGAGCCCGAGCCCATGTCCTACGCGGAGCTCGTGGGCGGCCACGGGGGCCTGACGCCCCTGCTGCACGCGGTGCGCGAGGGGCACACCCGCATCGCGCGGGCGCTCCTGGAAGCGGGCGCGGACCTGAACCAGCCGAGCGGCGGGGACCACACCACCCCGCTGCTCATGGCCACCATCAACGGCCACTTCGACCTGGCGGCGGAGCTCCTGGAGCGGGGCGCGGATCCGAACCTGGCGAGCACGGCGGGCAACCAGCCCCTCTACGCCACCATCAACACCCACTGGGCGCCCAAGTCGCGCTACCCGCAGCAGCACGCCTACAAGCAGCAGCAGACCACCCACCTGGAGCTCATGGAGGCCCTCCTCGAGGCCGGCGCGGACGTGAACGCCCGCCTGGAGAAGCACCTCTGGTACATGTCGTTCAACTTCGACCTGCTCCAGGTCGACACCAGGGGCGCCACGCCCTTCTGGCGGGCGGCCTACGGCCTGGACATCCCGGCCATGCGGCTCCTGCTGGCCCACGGCGCCGATCCGGAGATTCCCACCATGAAGGTGCCGGAGCGGCGCTACCGGCAGAGCGACGAGGAGGAGCCGGACCACTCCGGGCTGCCTCCCGTCCCGGTGGGCGGGCCGGCCATCTTCCCCATCCACGCCGCCTCCGGCGTGGGGTACGGGCAGGGGTTCGCGGCCAACGCCCACCGCCACGTCGTGGACGGCTGGGTGCCCGCGGTGCGCTTCCTGGTGGAGGAGGTGGGCGCGGACGTGAACGCCCGGGACCACAACGGCTACACCCCGCTGCACCACGCCGCCTCCCGGGGCGACAACGAGCTCATCCACTACCTGGTGGACCACGGAGCCGACGTCACCGCCGTGAGCCGCGAGGGGCAGACCACCGCCGACATGGCCAACGGTCCGTACCAGCGGACGCAGCCCTACCCGGCCACCGTGGAGCTCCTGGAGGAGCTGGGCGCGGTGAACAACCACAACTGCGTCTCCTGTTGAGGCCGCGCCGGGGCGATCGGGCCCCTGCGTAGACCGGCGGGGGAGGGGAGGGCGGGTCGGCCCGGATGAGCAGCGCCGTCGATCCCACCGTGGGGCCCGCCCCCTTCTCGCGGTTCTATCTGCCGCTGGCGGCCACGAGCCTCCTGCTCACGGCCACCAACCCCCTCCTGGCCGCCGCCCTGGCCCGCACCGCCGACCCCGCCGTGGCCCTCTCGGGCTACGGCGTGGCCTTCGCCCTCACCGGCGTCCTGTACGCGCCCCTCCTGGTGGTGCAGCAGGTGGCGGCCCAGCGTCTGCTGGAGGCCCGGGACCTCAAGCCCGTGCGGACCTTCGCGCTGGTGCTGGGCCTGCTCCTCTCGGCGCTGGCGGTCCTGGTGGCCTTCACCCCCCTGGGCGTGTGGATCTTCCGCACCGTGGTGGGCGTCGACGGCCCCATCCTGGACGAGGCGCTGGAGGCCATGGGCGTGCTCTGGCCGGTGCCCCTCCTCACCGGGGTGCGGGCGCTGCACCAGGGGCGCCTGGTGGCGGGGCACCGCACCAACCCCATCGCGTCGGCGACGGGGGTGCGGACCGCCGTCCTGGCCGGCGTGGCCTTCGTCCTGGCCGCGGGCGGCGGGGGCGCGTGGGTCGGGGGCGTGGCCTTCACCACCGGGCTGTTCGCCGAGACGCTCCTGGTGTCCTTCGCCCCGGCGCCCACCCCCGAGGCCCCGGAGAAGACCGAGCTGGAGCAGCCCGGGGAGGACCGGCTCCTGGCCTTCTCCGGCCCCCTCATGCTCAACGTGCTCCTGTGGTGGAGCACGCCCCTCATCATCAACTCGGTACTGGCCCGGACCCCGGAGCCGGACTGCTCCATCGCGGCCTTCACGGTGGTGGAGGCGGTGGCGTGGTTCCTCACGGCCCCGGTGGGGCAGCTGCAGCACGCCTCCCTGGCGCTGGTGGACTGCCGGGACGCCCACCGGAGGGTGCGGGTCTACGCGGCCGTCCTGGCCGTGGGGGTGACCGGGCTCCTCCTGGTCCTCTCCCTCCCGGCCATCCGGGAGTGGATCCTGTGGACCGGCTTCCGCCTGGACCCGTCGCTCCTCGAGCCGGCGGGGCTGGCCTTCCCGGTGGCGGCGCTCTACCCGGCGCTCTACGGGCACCGCCAGTACTACCAGGGGATCTTCGTCCGCACCGGGTGCACGAAGCTCGTGGGGCGGGGGGCGGTGCTGCGCGTCGGGGTGATCCTGGCGGCGGCGCCGCTGCTGCTGGCGGCCATGGGGGAGAACGGAGCCCGCATGGGCGTCACGCTGGCGGTGGTGGGGCTCCTGGCGGAGAACGTCTTCCTGGAGATCCAGGCGCGGAGGCGAGCGCTGCCCCTGCTGGAGGGGCCGGAGCCGGCGCCCTCGTTCTAGCGCCGGGGCCTCAGGACTCGGTCGGCTCGTCCTCGGCGGCGTCGGGCCAGGGCTCCACGGTCCAGTCCTCCAGCTCCACGTCCAGGCGATGGTTCACCCGGATTCCGGGGATGCCGTGGGGGCGAGCCCGGGGCGTCGGCATGGTGTGGACCACGGTCCCGTTGACGAGGAACCGCGTCTCCTCCGCTCCGGCCTCCACCGCCAGCTCGTTGCGCGGCTCGTCGCCTTCGGCGGCCACCCGGACCACGGCGGGGTGGGGCGTCCAGTCCACCAGCGTCTCGGTGGTCTCGCCGCGGCGGCGCTTCACCAGGAAGTCGCCGGTGCCGCGCACCAGCATGTACGTGTACTCCTGGTCCGGCCCGTCGAGGTCCCGGCCGCCCACGAAGATCCCGTAGGCCTCCCGGTATCCCACCGGCGCTCCGCGCTGGAGGAAGGAGGCGCGCACCGCGAACCGGTCCCGGGAGACGGCGTCCTCGGCGCGCCAGGCGATCCCGGCGGGGCCGGTGGTCACGTGGAGGTCCGCGCGTCCCGCGCGCCCGGGCCGGAGGAGGAACTCGCCGGGATCGCTCCGCTCGCTGTCCAGGCGGAAGGCGTATCCCTCGGGGGTCTGGGGCGTCGTGTCCTCGGCGGCCACCACGGCGGTCTCGGGCGCCGGCTCGGCGCAGGCGGACGCCACGAGGAGCGCCGCAGCCAGCGGGAGCGCGCCCCGGAGCCGTCGCCTCAACCCACCCTCCGCCGCTTCCGCTTCATGAAGTCCATCATGATGTACTGCCCCAGCGTGAGGGTGGTGGTGAAGTACGCCTTCCCCCGGGCGATCTCCGAGACCTTCTTCACGAACTGCACCAGGTACGGGTCCTGGGCAAGCATGAAGGTGTTGATGGGGATGCCCGCCTTCCGGCACGCCGCCACCTCCTGGAAGGTCCGCTTGAGGATGCGGGGGTCGAGGCCGCCGGAGTTGGTGAACACCCGGCCGTCGGGGAGCGTCATGGCGCTGGGCTTCCCGTCGGTGATCATGATGATCTGGCGCATGTCCTTCTTCTGCGCCGTGAGGATGCGCCGGGCCACCTCGAAGCCTTCGGCCGTGTTGGTGTGGAAGGGCCCGACCTGGGCCTTGGCGAGCTGGGACAGCGGGATCTCCTCGGCGCGATCGCCGAAGGTGACCACGTGGAGGGAGTCCCCCGGGAACTTGGTGCGGATGAGGTGGGACAGCGCCAGCGCCACCCGCTTGGCCGGGGCGAAGCGGTCCTCGCCGTAGAGCACCATGGAGTGGCTGATGTCCAGCATGAGCACCGTGGCGCAGCTCGACCGGTACTCGGACTGGTGCACCATGAGATCGCCGTGCTCCAGGTTCAGCGGCACCTGGAGCCCCTCCCGCTCGATGGCGTTCTTGAGGGTGGCGGGGATGTCCAGGTTCATGGTGTCCCCGAACTCGTACGGCTTCGAGACCGCCTCCGCCTCGATCCCGGTGGAGAGGTGGGGCGTCTCGTGGGAGCCGGCGCTGGACTTGCCCAGGGCGCCCAGGAGCCCCTTGAGCGCGCGGTAGCCCAGGAAGTCCATCCCCTTCTGGGTGAGGGAGAAGTTGACCTGCTGCGCCGCCTGCTTGGCCTCGTCGACGTTCCCCTGGCCGGTGACGTCGTAGGTGGCTCCGGGCATCTGGGGATTGCCCGTCTCCAGGTTGATGTAGCCCTCCTCCACCATCTTCTGGATGAGGTCGTCCAGGAGCTCGGCGATGGCCTGCTGGACGGCCTCGTCCCCCTGGCCCTCGCCCCGGAGCTCCTCGAGCATCTCCGGGGTGAGCTGGCCGCTCTCGATGAGCGCCTTCAGGAGGGCGTTCTTCAGCGCGTCGGTGGAGGAGGTGTCGTCCAGGCCCGACCAGCCCCAGTAGGGGTGGTAGCTGGGGCCGCCCGCGAAGCCGCCGTCCATGAGGAAGTCGGAGAGGTGCTCCAGGAGGCCCTGGAGGTTCAGGGCGTCCAGCCAGCCTCCCTTGTACTTCGTGTAGGTGGTGAAGCGCATGGTGGGAATCTGGCCGCCGAAGGGAGGTTTCGCACGCGGGAGGGTGGGTTGTACGGGCGCCGGGGCGGGCGGTTCCCCGGCGCCGAGGGTGCCGGGCCGCTGACCGGACCCCGCGCACTCCCTACCTTCCGGCATGGCCGACTCCCCTCCGCCGGGCTCTCCGGCGCCCCCCGCTCCCGACGCCCGTCCCGACCTCCGCGCCGCCCTCCTGGGGTGGTACGACGCCCACGCCCGGGAGCTGCCGTGGCGGGGCGAGGACGATCCGTACCGGATCTGGGTCTCGGAGATGATGCTCCAGCAGACCCGGGTCTCGACGGTCCTCGGCTACTACGACAGGTGGCTGGAGCGCTTCCCCGACGTGGCCGCCCTGGCCGATGCCGAGCAGGACGAGGTGCTGAAGGCGTGGGAGGGGCTCGGCTACTACCGTCGGGCCCGCTTCCTCCACGCCGGGGCGCGCCTGGTCCGGGAGGAGATGGGCGGCGAGGTGCCCTCCACCTACGACGGCCTCCGGGAGATCCCGGGGCTGGGCGAGTATGCGGCCGGCGCCGTGGCCAGCATCGCCTTCGGAGAGCGGGTGCCCGCGGTGGACGGCAACGTCCGGCGGGTCCTGGCGCGCCTCTGGGACGACCCCGCCCCCGGGAAGGCCTGGCTGCGGGAGACGGCCGCGGAGCTGGTGGACCCGGAGCGCCCCGGGGACTGGAACCAGGCCCTCATGGAGCTGGGCGCCACGACGTGCACGCCCACCGGGCCCGCCTGCGGGGCGTGCCCCGTGTCGGCGTGGTGCGCCGCCCGCGCCGCGGGCACCCAGGAGGAGCGGCCGGAGACGAAGAAGCGGAAGGCGGTCCCGAAGCGGGCGTTCGCCACCGCGGTGGTGGTGGACGGGGCGGGGCGGGCGCTCCTGGTCCGCCGTCCCGAGGACGGGCTCCTGGGCGGGATGTGGACCTTCCCGGACGCGGGGCTGGACGGGTGGGACGACGTGGTGGACGCCGCCCGGGAGGCGGCGGAGGAGGCCGGGGCCGTGATGGCCGGGCCGGAGGCCGGGCGAGCGGCCTCCGGGGAGGGCGCCCACCGCGGACGCCCCGGGTCCCCCCGGACACTCTCGCCCGTGCGCCATCGCTTCAGCCACCTGGACGCCACGTACCGTCCCGTGCTCCTGACCGGCTCCGGCGAGGACGGGGAGGACCGGGTGTGGGCGCCGCTGGACGAGCCTGGCGTGGCGCTGCCGGTGGCCCAGCAGAAGGTGGCGAGGCTGGCGCTGAGCGCGCTGGAGGAAGGGCGGCGCTAGGAGGGCCCGGCGGGCTTCCGCCCCACCGCCAGGAGCGAGCTCCCCATGGGGAGCGGCACGCGGCGCATGAGCTTCTCCTCCACCCGGGAGAGGGCGTAGAGCGCGGCGTTCACCGGCGCCGGGGGGACGCCCGGCGGAGCCGGCTCGGGGCGCGTCACCGCCTCCCAGGCCCGCTGGGCCAGCTTGGCCTTGTGGACCCAGCGGAAGAAGTAGCGCACCTCCTCCACCTCGAGCGCGGTGGAGAGGAGCGCCCGGAGGGAGCGCGCGTCGTAGCGGGTGACGTGGCGGTTCAGCTCGTCGTGGGAGGTCCAGAGGTGCATCCACGCCGGGACCGTGACCAGGACCACGCCCCCGGGCTCCAGGAGCTCGGCCGCGTGGGCCACCGCGCCCTCCGGGTCGTCCATGTGCTCCAGCACGTCCAGGAAGAGGACCAGCCCGTAGCGGCGGCCGGGCCGGAAGCTCGTGTCGAAGGGGCGCACGTGGATCTCCCCGTCGTCCCGGGCGGCGCGGGTCACCAGATCGCCGTCGGGCTCCACGCCCTCGACCTCCCGGGCGAATCGACCCAGGACCGGGAAGAGGAGGCCGTCGCCGCACCCCACGTCCAGCGCACGGTCCCAGCCGCCGGCCGGGACGAGGCCCTCCAGCTCCCGGGCCACCACGGCCTCGCGGGCGCGCCACCACCAGTGGCGCCGGTAGAGGTCCCGGTAGCGGGCCCCGTACTCCGGGTCCACGTCAGGCGCCTCCCCCGGGGGAGGACTCCTCGGCCCCGGCACGGACCACACGGTCCACGACGTAGAGCGGGCGGGCCTTCACCTCCTCGTAGATGCGTCCCACGTACTCGCCGATGACCCCCAGGAAGAAGAGGAGCACACCGGAGACGAAGGTGATGACGGTGAGGAGGGCGGTGAAGCCCTGGGGCACCTGGCCCCAGACCAGGCGGGCCCAGATGGCGTAGAGGGCGAAGAGGACGGTGAGGAGGATGGCGAGCGCGCCCAGCACCGCGGCGGCGCGGATGGGCACGATGGAGAAGGAGAAGATCCCGTCCAGGCCCAGCTCCACGAGGCGGCCCAGCGAGTACTTGGGGCGTCCCGCGGCCCGGGCCGCCCGCTCCACCGGGACGCCCACCTGGCGGAAGCCCGTCCACGCCCGCAGGCCGCGGAGGTAGCGGTGGCGCTCCGGGGCCCGGCGGATCTCGTCCACGACCCGGCGGGACATGAGGGAGAAGTCCCCGGCGTCCAGCGGGAGGGTGAGCCGGGCCATGCGGGCCAGGAGGCGGTAGTAGGTCCAGTAGGCGGCGCGGAGCCAGAGGGGCTCCTTCCTGCGCTCGCGCCGGGCGTAGACCACGTCGAAGCCCTCGCGGTGCTTGGCCAGGAAGCGGGGGATCTCCTCCGGCGGGTCCTGGAGGTCGCCGTCCATGAGGACCACCACGTCCCCGCGGACGTGGTCCAGGGCGGCGGAGAGCGCCGCCTGGTGGCCGAAGTTCCGGGAGAGCGTCACGGCCACGACCCGGTCGTCGGCGCGGGCGGCCTCCCGGGCGAGGGCGGCGGTGCGGTCCCGGCTCCCGTCGTCCACCAGCACCAGCTCGTGGGGGCCGCCGGCGAGGTCGTCGAGGACGGCGGTGACGCGCCGGACCAGCTCCTCCACGTTGTCCTCCTCGTCGTAGAGGGGGACGGCGACGGAGACGCGGGGGGCGGGGCGGGCCGGCGGGCTCATCCGGCCATCCTCCCGCCCTTGAAGTACACCATCTTCCACAGGGGAAGCCCCGGGAGCCCCAGGTCGTACGGCTCGAAGACCTCCTCCCGGAAGTGGCGGCGGAAGAGGGCGCGCCACGCCTCCAGGGGGCGGGGGTGGTCCCCCCGGTCCATGCGGGCCAGGAGGCGGGCCGGCGAAGGCCGCTCCGGGAGGACGAGGTCGAGCACGTGGATGGAGCCGTCCTCGCTGAGGAGGGTGGAGAGGTGGGCCAGGATGCGCTCGGCGTCCTCGTCGCCCACGTGGTGGAAGAAGCTGTTGACCAGAATGAAGTCCCAGGCGCCGTCGCGCACCTCCCAGCGGGTGACGTCGGCCACCCGGAAGTCCATGTCCCAGCGCTCCCGGGCCCGGGCCACGTAGTCCGGGTTCAGGTCGAGGCCCAGGTACTCCTTGTCCCGGAACCAGCGCGCGTTGGTCCCGGGCCCGCACGCCACGTCGAGGACGCGGCGGACGTCGTCCGGATCGTTGTGGCGCCACACGGGGGCGAGCTTCCGCTCCGCGAAGGGCGCCTGCCACGCCCGGTAGACCCACGGGATCTCCAGCAGGGGGGCCCACGGCTTCCTCACGACCCGCCTCCTTCGCCGGGGTCCGGGGCGGCGCGCTCCCGGACGTGGAGCTCGAAGGGGCCCACCGTCTCGACCCGGCGGAAGCCCCGGGCCTCCAGGTCGGCGCGGAGGGCGGCGGAGGGCGCCGGCGAGAAGAGGGGCCGCGTGTGGAGCACCGCCACGCGGGTGCCCGGCGGCGGACCGGCGCGGGTGGTCTCCGGCCGCCCCGGGGCGCCCAGGAACTCGTACAGCACCGGTCCCGGGTTGGGTCGGCCCGTGAGGAAGTAGATCTCCGGGGCGTCGGGTCCGGCCCAGAGCGTGTCCCCGGGTTCGGCCCGGCGCTCCACGCCCGTGACCAGGTCCCCGTAGACCCGGGCGTCCTCCGCGGACACGAGGAGCCCTCCGCGCTCGCCGGGAAGGCGTGCCTCGCCGGACGCCGCCACGCCTCCGACGTAGGCGCCGGCCAGGACCAGGAGGAGCGCCGCCGGGACCGCCGTGACGGGTCCGTGGCCCACGGCGGTCCGACCGGTCACGGCCAGGGTGGCCAGCACGGTCAGGGGGAGGAGGTAAAAGACGTACGCCGGGGAGGCGTAGGGGAACTGGACCAGCGCCCAGAGGCCGGCCACGGCCACGACCGCGAAGAGCGCGGAGGCGTCGGCGCCGTCCGCCTCGGCTCGTCGGAGCGCGACGTGGGCGCCCCACGCCATCAGCCAGGGGGTCCACGAGCGGACCCCGTACCAGAAGCTGGCGAGCACCGCCCCGTCGAGGACGTCGTCCAGGGTGACCGCCGCCAGGAGCGCGATGGCGAGGGCCGCCGCCAGCCGGGGGCGGTCGACGCCCCGGACCCGGCCGGAGAGCGCCAGGACGGCCACGCCGACGAGCCCGGGAACCACCGTCCCCGGGGACCCGGCCCCGGAGGCCGCCGAGGCGAAGCGGGTGGAGGGAAGCAGGAAGACGCCCTCGACCCAGAGCCCCACCGAGCCGGACTCCGCGTAGGGGAGGAGGAAGAGGAGGACGGGGAAGGCGAGGGCGGAGAGGAGCACCACCCCGTCCGCCAGGAGCGCCTGGAGGGGCGCGCCCAGCGGCCCTTCGGCGGAGGGGTGGTGGGCCCGCCCCGCCGCCCGCCAGCTCCGCGCCACCAGCGCCGCTCCCAGGACCACGCCCGGGAGGAGGAAGTGGACCAGCCCGGCGAGCCCCGCCCGGCCCACGAGGAGCCGGCCCAGGAGGAGCCAGAAGGCCAGCACCCCGGTTGCCACGGCGGCCGGGTACACCGGGATCCGCCAGGTGGAGAAGCCTTCGCGTGCGCCCTCGTCGGGGCCGGCCCGCACTCCGCCCTCCGGGCGCCGCCCGGCGCTCCCCGCCCGGTGCCACGCCAGCGTGAGGAGGACCGCGGCCAGGAAGTAGAGCCCGGTCACCTTGAAGAGGATGGAGACCCCGGCAGCGAGGCCCACGCCCACCAGCCATCCCCGGTTCTCCGAGTCCAGGAACCGCAGGAGGCACCAGAGCCCCCACGTGGCCAGGAAGAGGCCGAACCAGCCGGGCATGGCCGCGGGGTACGTCCCCACCGAGGCCACGGCGGCGAGGGCGGTCGCCACCAGGGCGGGTACGGGCCGGGCGAGCCGCCTGGCCACCAGCCAGACCGCCGGGAGCCAGAGGGCGTAGCCCGCCACCAGGGGCACCCGCAGCGAGGGGAGCTCCACGCCCAAGAGGCGGAAGGCCGCGGCGCCCAGCACCGCGTTCAGCCCCGTGTAGGGATCGCCGAAGTCCCGGTGGGGGAGCTCGCCCCCCAGGACCCGCTCGGCGGACTGGGCCAGCGTGCCGTCGTCCAGGGGGATCCAGAATCGGCCCGCCACCCACGCCAGGGCGGCGACGGCGACGGTCCAGGAGAGGGCGAGGGTCAGCGGGTGGGCGGCGACCCGGCTCGAGCGCGAGGGCATGCCGGGGAAGGTCGGCGCCCCGCCCCGGGGACGCCACCCGGTGGCCGGATCCGCGGTGCCCTCGCCAGAAATCATGGCGCAAACTATATTGAGAGTCATGATAAATGATCGGCCCGACCCCGAGTCCTTCCTCCCCCTCACCGTGCCGGAGTACCACGTGCTCCTGGCGCTGGGCGAGGACGCCCTCCACGGCTACGCCATGATGCAGGCGCTGGAGGACCGGACCGGCGGGAAGGAGAGCCTTCTGCCCGGGACCCTCTACACGACGCTGGCGCGCATGGTGGACCGGGGCCTCCTGGAGGAGGTCGAGCCGCCGGAGCCCGACGCGGACCGACGGCGTCGCTACTACCGCACCACCGAGCTGGGGCGGGCGGTGGGTCGGGCCGAGAGCGGCCGGCTGCGCAGGCTCCTGCGGGTGGCGGAGGGTGCCGCGCTGCTCCCCGAGGGCGGCGGAGGCTGATGCGAGGGCTTCTGGCGGTCCTCTTCCGGGTCGCGCTCCTGGCCCACCCCGGCAGGATCCGGGAGGAGTACGGGGCCGCCATGGAGGCGACCTTCGAGGACGGGCTGGAGGCCCGGACGGGAGCGCGGGCGCTGGTGTGGGGCGGCCGCGCCTTGCTGGACCTGACCCTCACCGGCCTGGGCGAGCGCGTCCGGGGAGGGCACGGAACGGGGCGCTCGCACGCGAGGGGAGGTAGCGGGATGGCGGATCTGGCGACGGACGTGCGCACGGCCCTGCGAGGGCTCCTGAGGACGCCGGGCTTCACGGCTGCGGCGGTCCTGATCCTGGCGCTGGGCGTCGGGGCGAACACGGCGGTGTTCTCGGCGGTGGAGGCGGCGCTCCTGGCCCCGCCCCCCTTTCCCGAGCCGGAGCGCCTGGCGCTGGTGGACCTGGCGGACTCGTCCCGGACGGACCCCGGGCCGCCTCGGACCACGCCGTGGTCCTACCCCAAGCTCCGTCTCCTCCTGGAGGATCGGACCCTTCCCGTGACGGCGGTCGGGGGCTTCGCGGTCCGGCCCCTCACCCTCACGTCGGGAGGCCTCGCGGAGAGGCTCACGGCGGAGGTCGTCACGCCGGGCTACCTGGAGGCGCTGGGCGTGGAAGCCTCCGCGGGGCGCCTCTTCGCCTCCGGCGACGACACGGAGGATGCGCCCTCCGTGGTGGTCCTGGGGCATGGGCTGTGGACCGCTCGGTTCGGCGCCGACCCCTCCCTGGTGGGGCGGGACGTGCGCCTGGAGGGGGAGTCGGTGCGGGTCGTCGGGGTCGCTCCTCCGGGCTTCGCGGGGCTCAGCGGGGAGGCGCGCATGTGGGTGCCGGTCCACACCGCCGGGCGCCTCCTGACGCCCATCCTGGTCCGGGCCTCGGGCGCCCACTGGATGCGCGCCGTGGCCCGCCTCGAGGACGGGTCCACCGTGGAGGCGCTGGACGCGCGGGCCCGGGCCGTGGGGGCCGCGGTGGCGGAGACCTGGCCGGGAGACGACCCCGATGTGGTCCGCACCGGCGCCGCGGTCTCGCTCGCCGAGGCCCGCACCAACCCCCAGGCCAGGAGGTCGCTCCTCCTCCTGGTGGGGGCGGCGGGGCTCCTCCTTCTGGGCGCGTGCGCGAACCTGGCGGGCCTCCTCCTGGCCCGGTCGGAGGCCCGTGCCCGGGAGACGGCGGTGCGGCTCTCCCTGGGGTCGGGGCGCTGGCGGATCCTGCGGGCCAGCCTGATCGAAGGTGCGCTCCTCGGGGTCCTGGGGGGCGCGGCCGCCCTCGTCCTGGCGTCGTGGGGTGCGGGTCTCCTGGCCCGGGCCTGGCCGTCCCGCTTCGTACAGGGAAGCTGGAACGTGCGCTTCGTCTCGCCGGAGGGGATCGGGGTCGACGGCCCGCTCCTCCTGGCGGGGGTGGGCGTGGCCGTGGCGGCCGGCGTCCTCTTCGGCGCCCTCTCCGGGCTGTCCCACCTGCGTCGGGACCACCTGGGCGGACTCCGCTCCGGCGGCACGGTGGACCCCCACGGACAGCGGGCCCGGAAGGTCCTCGTGGGCGTGGAGGTGGCGGTGGCCCTGGTCCTGGTCGTGGGCGCCGGGCTCCTCCTCCGCTCGGTGGACCGGCTCCGGGGGGTGGACGCGGGTTTCGAGGCCCGGCGGATCGTGGTCTTCCAGGTGCCCCGCGGCCCGGGGGCGGAGGACCACGCGGGCTTCTCCGGCGAGCTCCTGGCCCGGCTGCGATCGCTGCCCGGGGTGGAGGAGGCCTCGATGGGGTGCGCGGTCCCCGCGGCGAGCCAATGCTGGATCGCCGGGGTGCGGTCCGCCGGCGCGTCCCGGTGGGCGCCCGGCGACCGGCCCTCGGTGGGGCTGCACCCGGTGGAAGGCGCGTACTTCGCCACGCTGGGGGTGCCGCTCCTGGAGGGGCGGACCCTCCTGGACTCGGACGACGCCTCGGCTCCCCCGGTGGCGGTCCTGAGCCGGCGGGCGGCGGAACGCCTCTTCCCCGACGGGGACGCCCTGGGGAACACCCTCAGCGTCACGGCGGGCCTCACGCCCGAGGACGGCCCGTCGGCGACCGTCGTCGGGATCGTGGCGGACGTCCGCTACGGTCGACCCGAGGAGGGCTTCATGCCCGAGGTCTACCTGAGCCACCTCCAGGAGGGCGGCGCCGAGCGGGTGGTCCTCCGCACCGCCGGCGAGCCCCTGTCGGTGATCCCGGCCGCCCGGGCGGAGCTGGCGGCGGTGGACGCCGACGTCCCCCTGGTGGACGTCCGGGATCTCCGGAGCATCGAGGCGGCGGGAACCGCCGAGACGCGGGGCCTGGGGACGCTGCTGGCGATCTTCGCGGCGCTGGCCCTGGCGCTGGCGGCCACCGGGGTCTGGGCGGTGGTGGCGTGGACGGTCCAGCGTCGCACCCGGGAGCTGGGCCTGCGGATGGCGCTGGGCGCCAGCGGCGGGCGCGTCGTCGGCCTGGGGGTGCGCGAGGGCCTGCTCCCGGTGGCCGTCGGTCTGGCCGTGGGAGGCGGAGCGGCCTGGGCGGGGAGCCGGCTCCTCGGCTCCTTCCTCTTCGAGGTCGGGCCGGCGGATCCGGTCTCGTGGGTGGCGGCCGTGGTCGTCCTGGGTGGCGTGGGTGCCCTGGCCGCCTGGCTGCCGGCTCGGCGCGCCACCCGGGTCGATCCCATGGAGGCGTTGCGGGCCGAGTGAGGGGGGCGGGCCCGCGGGCGGAGCGTGGGCGAATGGCCGACGCCCGGTGATGAAAACGCAGCCGTCGAAGCCGTCCGGTCGGGTTCTGGCTGCGAAGTCGGCGCCATGGGACGAGAACGCAGCCACGAACGCGATGGCCTCCGGGCCTCGGCTGCGAAGTCGTCGTCATGACCTGACTTCGCAGCCTGCTGCTCTCGGGCGGCCGTCGGTGGCTGCGAAGTCAGGGTCTCGTGGGGCGGGGCGCCGCGATCGCCCGCGCCGGCGATCCCGCGGGGCCCACCACCCCCTCCGCCACCCGAAGGGTATCCGGGGGCTCGGGGCGCCGGAATGCCCGGACGGGCCCGCTCCGCCACCCCCGCTCGTCCGCCCCCGTTCCTCCCCTAGAGGTCCAGCCCCCCCATGGGGTCGAAGCCCAGCCCGCCGCCCCCGGGCCCGCTCTTCTTCGGCCCCTCGTGGGGGACGCGGGCGTAGCCGCCGGCCCGGCGGCTGATGCGCTTCTGGGCCACCAGCGCCTCCAGCACCAGCTCGCAGGCGGCGGCCTGGACGCCGGGGCCGGCGGAGGCCGGCGCCAGGCCGACGTCCTGGATCAGGTCCAGGAGGCCCGGGACGGTCTCGAAGCCCTTCACGCACGCCTCGGCCGCCGAGTCCTCGCCGACCTGGAGCGCCGAGCCCTGCTCGAAGTACTCGACGATGTCCTCCACGTCGACGCCTCCGGCGCGGTCCTGGAAGGAGAGGGCCGCGGCGCCCTGGATGAGCTCCCGGGCGATCTTGTCGTGGCCGTGGAGCTCGCCCTCGTACTCCAGCTCCATCTTGCCGGTGATGGCGGGGAGCGCGGCGTAGATGTCGGCGACCCGGGGCACGGCCCGCTCCTCCCCGTGGCGGAGGGCCCGTCGCTCGGCGTTGGAGACCACGGTCTCCAGCACGGTGATGGGCATGCGCTGGCTCACGCCGGAGCGGTGGTCGACCCGCTTGTCCCCCCGGGCCAGGAAGGCCACCCGCTCGACGATCTCGGACACGAAGTCCGGGACCTCCACCGGGGTGGCGTCCCGCTCGGTCCACGACTCCTGGGCCGTGATGGCCATCCCGGTCTCCAGCTCCTCCGGGTAGTGGGTGCGGATCTCCGCGCCGATGCGGTCCTTGAGGGGGGTGATGATCTTCCCCCGGGCCGTGTAGTCCTCGGGGTTGGCGGTGAAGACCATGAAGACGTCCAGCGCCAGGCGGATGGGGTAGCCCTTCACCTGCACGTCCCCCTCCTGGAGGATGTTGAAGAGCCCCACCTGGATCTTCCCCGAGAGGTCCGGCAGCTCGTTGATGGCGAAGATGCCCCGGTTGGCCCGGGGGAGCATGCCGTAGTGGATGGTGAGCTCGTCGGCCAGGATGTGGCCGCCCCGCGCCGCCTTGATGGGGTCCACGTCGCCGATGATGTCGGCGATGGTCACGTCCGGCGTGGCGAGCTTCTCCACGTAGCGGTGGTCCCGGTCCACCCACTCGACCTCGGCGTCGTCGCCGTGCTCCTCCAGGAGCTGGCGGCCCTGCTTGGAGATGGGGGACAGGGGGTCGTCGTTGACCTCGGTGCCGGCCAGGATGGGGATGGCCGGGTCGAGGAGCTCCACCATCTGGCGCAGGATCCGGCTCTTGGCCTGGCCCCGGAGCCCCAGGAGGATGAAGTCGTGGCGCGCCAGGACCGCGTTGACGATCTGGGGGACGACGGTGTCGTCGTAGCCCCGGACCCCGGGGAAGAGCTCCTCGCCCTCCCGCAGCTTCCGCACCAGGTTGGCCCGGAGCTCCTCCTTCACGGTGCGGGGCCGGTAGCCGCTCTGCTTGAGCTCGGCGACGGTGCGCGGGCGGGTCTCCGCCATGCTGTCTCCTGGATCCTCGGGGGTCGCGGTGGGATCCCGTGCTACCTCGCCGGGGCGGGGCGGTTCCGGGCCGTGGAGCCTCGTACCGGGCCTGGCGGGCACCGTCCCGGGACGGCCGTGTCGGCTCGGCGGGAGCGGGGCGCGCCGGAGTCTCGCGTCAAGTGGTGCGAGCCCGGCCGAGGTTCGCTAGCATTGCTGGCATGGACACCCACACCCTCGTACGTCTGGCTACGGCGCTCTGGATCCTGGGCGCCCTCTCCGTCTTCGCCTGGCTCTGCTGGGACAAGCTCTCCTTCATCCGCCGCGGCGGACCCGAGGACCGCTTCGACCAACCCGGGCGCCGGCTGGCGATCTTCTTCAGCGAGGTGCTCTTCCAGTCCAAGGTGCGCGAGCGCCTGGCGGCCGGATGGGCCCACGCCCTGGTCTTCTGGGGCTTCCTGGCCTTCAGCATCTCCACGGTGAACCTCCTGTGGAAGCTGGCCATGGGCGGGGACGGCTTCCTCCACGGGCCGGGGATGGTGATCCCCGTGGTGGTGGACGTCTTCGCGTACGCCATCCTCCTGGGGATCGTGGTCCTGGCCATCCGGCGCTTCGTGGTCCGGCCCACGTACCTGACGTACAACTCCAACGAGTCCGCGGTGGTGCTGGCCACCATCGGCGTCATCGCGCTGACCCACCTGGGCGAGCGGTACCTCGGAGGCATGACCTCCGAGTACTTCGGCTACGCCCACCTGGCCGTCGCGTTCGGGTTCCTGGCCTACGTGCCCACCTCGAAGCACTTCCACATCCTCGGCGCCCCCTTCAACGCGGTCCTCCAGCAGCTCGAGGACGAGCAGAAGATGGACGAGATGGACCTGGAGGCCGAGCTCGACTTCGAGGGGGGTGAGACGTACGGCTGGAACAAGGTGGCCGACCTCGCCTGGACGGATCGCCTCAACCTGCTGACGTGCATCGAGTGCGGGCGCTGTCAGGAGGCCTGCCCGGCCTACGCCACGGGCAAGCTCCTGAACCCCCGGGACTTCATCGTGGACCTGAAGTACCACGCCAAGGGAGACACGCCGCCCGGGAAGCAGGCGGCCATCGCACGGGAGTCCTTCGAAGCCTCCGGCGAGAGCCTGGAGGGCGTGCCCGTCGAGCAGCAGCCCCTGGTCGACCACGTCATCGCCAGCCAGACGCTCTGGGAGTGCACGACCTGCATGGCGTGCGTGGAGGCGTGCCCGGTGGACATCGACCACCTCTCCATGCTCCTCAACTTCCGGCGCCACCAGGTGCTGGACATGGGGGACATCGAGCCCGAGTACCAGAAGGTCTTCCAGAACATGGAGCGCGCCGGCGACCCCTGGGGGTACGGCGAGCATCGGAAGACCGAGACCATGGAGACGCTGGGCGACAAGGCGCGCATCATCGAGCCCGGCGAGAAGTTCGAGGTCCTCTTCTGGGTGGGGTGCTGGGGCCTGTACGACGACCGCTCCATCGAGACGACCAAGGCCACGCTCAAGGTCCTGAACCACTTCGGCGTGGACTACCGGATCCTGGGCGACACCGAGGTCTGCTGCGGCGAGAACTACCGCCGCATGGGCAACGAGCTCCAGTTCCAGATGAACGGCCAGATGAACATGGAGCTCTTCGGCCAGGTGAGCTTCGAGCGGCTGGTGGTGACCAACCCCCACTGCCACCAGGTCTTCGGGAAGGACTACAAGGACTTCCTCCCCGAGGGCGTGGAGTCCATGCCCTTCCAGGTCGTGAGCGTGGAGGAGGAGGTCAACCGCCTCGTCCGCTACCACGGGCTGCCCGGGGTGAAGGACCAGGGCAAGGTCGCCTACCACGATTCCTGCTTCTACGGCCGCTACAACGGCATCTACGAGGAGCAGCGCGCCCTGGTGCAGATGGGCGGCGGCGACCTGGTCGAGCTGGAGCGCAACCGGGAGAACTCCTTCTGCTGCGGCGCCGGGGGCGGGAACTTCTGGCGCGAGGAGGCCGAGCCCCGGGTGAGCTGGAACCGGGCCACCGAGGTCCTGGAGAGCGGCGCGCCGACGCTGGCCGTCTCCTGCCCCTTCTGCATGGCCATGCTGGAGGACGGGCTGAAGGCCCAGGACGGGTACGACCCGGAGAACCCGGTGAAGGTGCGCCACGTGGTGGAGCTGGTGGCCGACGCCATCCCCGACGAGGAGCCGGCCGCGGTGGGCGCGGGCGAGGACGGGGAAGAGCCGGAGAGCGCTCCGACGGCCTGAGGCCCGCCTCGGAGCGGACCCCGCCGACCTACCGGGTCGGCGGGGCCACCGCGATGGCGTCCGTCTCCACGAGCTGGCGCCGGTCGTGCAGCCGGGAGACCTCCACGCACGTGGAGGCCGGCCAGGGGTCGCGCCACACCTCGCGCCACACCTCCTCCACCCGGGGCCAGTGCTCCATGTCCCGGAGGTAGGTCCGGACCTGGACGACGTCGTCCAGGCTCGCGCCTCCGGCTTCCAGGATCCCCGCCATGCGGCGGAGGACCTGTCGGGTCTGGGCCTCCACGTCCCCCACCCCCACGATCCGCCCCTCCTCGTCCCGGGCGGTGATGCCCGACACGAAGAGCAGCCGCCCGTCCGCCGCGGCCTCGATCATCTGGCTGAACCCGGGGATGGGCACCCGGTACTCGGGGCTGTTCACGGCGCGTCGCGGCATGGGCGCTCCTGCGGGGATTGGGATGGGGGATGCGGGATGGGAAGCGCGAGGGCCCGTCAGCCCCCCTCCAGCTCCAGGACCTCGCCCCCGGGCAGCTCCACGCGCCCGCCGAGCTGGAGCATGAGGGGGAGCGTGTCCAGATAGTCGGCCCCCCGCGCCACCAGCCCGTCCTCGACCTCCAGGATCGTCACCCCGTTCACCAGGACCTCCCGGTCGGTGACCGCCTCGACCCGCCCGGCCATGGGCGCGGTCTGGGTGCCGTAGAGGACCCACTCCACGGTCGCGCCCGACGGCGAGCTGTGCACCGCGGTGACGTTGATCACCAGGTCCGAGGCCCAGGCGTGGACCTCCGACTTGTACGCCGCGATCTCCTCGACGCCGCGGTACGTCACCCCGTTGGGAAAGTCGTCCCAGACCGCGTCGGGCCAGAGCTCGCGGGACAGCGCCTCCATGTCCCGGGCCTCCCAGGCGGCCATGACCGTGCGGGCCAGGAGCTCGTGCTCGGCCAGGACGGCGTCGGGGGTCGACGGGCCGCAGGCCGCGGCCGCCAGCGCCGTCAGCGCCAGGGCCGCCCCGGTGCGGGCGGAGGCGGCGGGTCGGGGCACGAGGCCTTACGGCTCCTCGTCCAGCTCCATGCCCACCCCGGTGGGGGTGGTGACCAGCCGCGGGAGGATGGTGGGGACAGCCCGGGCCCGCAGCGCCTGGAGGGTGTCGGCGGCGTCGCCGTAGCGCGCCAGCCGCTGGAGCGTCTTGATGGTAGGGAAGACCATGGGGAGCCGGCCCTCCTCGTTGCGCGCCAGCGCGGCCTCCGGGGTGATCCAGAGGGCGTCGGTCATCTCCCGGGGGTCGACGATGGCCTCGGACCCCGGCGGGACCACCGCCGCGAAGAAGCGGGTGTCGTAGCGCCTCGGCTCCACCACGGGCGTGATCCAGTGCGCCAGGTACTCCACGGCGCTCCCCTCCACCCGGCACCCCATGCGCTTCAGCGCCTCGCCGAAGTCGATGCGGTCCTCCATGAGGTCGTCGCGGACGGCGTCGACGTCCGCGCTCTCGGCGGCGGTGGGCGGGTGGTTCCCGTCGGGGTCGTGGCCCACCAGGATCCCCGTCTCCTCGAAGGCCTCCCGCAGCGCGGCCATGTAGTAGGCGATGGCCGGCGGGTCGTCCCCGTCGTGGCCGAGCCGCTCCGCGGCGGCCTCGGGGGTGAGGCCGTCCAGCCGCTCCAGCACCGAGTCCTCGCCGTCGGCTGCGTCCACGCGGCCGCCGGGGAAGACGTAGGCGCCGGGCACGAAGCCCGACTTCCGGTTCCGCCGGAGCATGAGGACCTCGCAGCCGGTCCCGCCGTCGCGCAGCAGCACGATGGTGGACGCGGGGCGGGGCCGGGCCGGCTCCTCCGGCGGGTTCTCCAGCGTCTCGGCGAACTTCGGCGGCAGGTTCTCGAAGGGGATGACGGAGTCGGGTCGGTCGCTCATCGGCCCGCCGCCATGCCGTCCTTGCGGGGATCCGAGGCGGCCGCCCAGCCACGGGGCAGTCGCAGGATGGCCTGCCCTCCGCCGAAGGCCACGCCCACGTGGTGCCGGAGGGAGTGGCCCATGGCCTCGAGCTTCCGGGCCACCTCGTCGCTCACGCCCTCCACCGCCACCGAGGTGCCGGAGAAGTGGCGGAAGCGCGCCGCGTCGATGGCCTCCTGGGGATCCATGCCGTACTCCACCATGTTGAGCAGCACCTGCACGTGGCCCTGGGGCTGCATGCTCCCGCCCATGACCCCGTAGCTCAGCCAGGGCTCCCCGTCCCGGGTCACGAAGGCGGGGATGATGGTGTGGAAGGGCTTCTTGTTCGGGGCCAGGGTGTTGGGGTGGCCCTCCTCCAGGACGAAGCCGGCGCCCCGGTTCTGGAGCATGATCCCCGTGCCCGGCACCACCACGCCGGAGCCGAAGTAGCCGTAGATGGAGTTGATGAAGGAGATCATGTTGCCCTCCTCGTCGGCCACCGTGAGGTAGACCGTCTCGGAGTCGGTGTAGAGCTCGCCGGGATCGGGGCGGTCGGCGGCGCGCTCCGGGTCGATGAGCGCGGCGCGGGAGGCCAGGTAGTCCGGATCCAGGAGCGCCTCGGGGGAGACGTCCATGTGGTCCGGGTCCGCCACGTACCGGTCCAGGTCGGCGTGGGCCAGCTTCTTGGCCTCGATGAGCGTGTGGAGGTACTCCGCCGAGTTGTGGGCCATGCGGGAGAAGTCGAAGCCCTCCAGCATCTTGAGCATCTGGAGCGCCGCGATGCCCTGGCCCGCCGGCGGCAGCTCGTGGAGCGTGTAGCCCTTGTAGTCCACCGAGAGGGGCTCGACCCAGCGCACCTCCATCCCCCGGAGGTCGTCCAGGGTGAGCCAGCCGCCCAGCTCCCGGAGACCGTCCACGACCTCGCGGCCGAGCTCGCCGCCGTAGAAGGCCTCGGGGCCCTCCTCGGCCACCCGCCGGAAGCTCCGGGCCAGGTCCGGGTTCCGGAACCAGTCGCCGGCCTCCGGGGCGCGCTCCCCGTCCAGGAGGAAGGTGGCCCGGGCGCCCTCGTTCCGCTTCAGCTTCTCCACCTGGCCCGCCCAGTCCTGGGCGATGATGGGCGTGACCGGGAAGCCCTCCTCGGCGATGCGGATGGCCGGGGCCAGGACCTCGGCCAGCGTCATCGTGCCGTGGTTCTCCACCAGCGCGCTCCACCCGGCCAGGGCGCCGGGGACGGTCACGGCGCGGGGGCCGGTGCCCGGCGCGTCGTCCTCGCCCTCGGCCAGGAGGCCCGCCACGTCCACCAGGGAGCCCGAGCGGCCCGAGGCGTCCATGCCCACGAGCCGTCCCTCCTCGGCGGACCAGAGGATGGCGAACATGTCGCCACCCATCCCGGTCATGTGGGGCTCGGTGACGTTGAGGACGGCGGCGGCGGCCACGGCCGCGTCCACCGCGTTCCCCCCGGCTTCCATGATCTGGAGCGCCGCCGTCGTGGCCAGGGGCTGGCTCGTGGCGGCCACGCCCCGGGGGGCGTAGACCGTGGAGCGGCCGCTGGTGGTGGCGGGGCTGGGAACCTGGGCCATCAGCGGCTGGGCGGCGCCCAGGACGGCCAGGAGCAGGAAGGCGAAGCGGGGCATGCGGGGTCCTCCGGATGGAGTGGGAGGGGGCAGGGGGTCACGCGGGGCCGTCCAGGACGTGGACGGTACCGCTGAAGTGGTCTGCGATGCGCTCGGCGTCGGCGCGGGTGCCGTGGGGGTCGCCCCAGTGGATGGGGACGACCACGGACGCGCCGCACGCCTCGCCGGCGCGGGCGGCGTCTTCGGGGCCCATGGTGTAGTGGCCGCCGCAGGGCAGGAAGGCCACGTCGCAGCGGATGCCGAACATGGACGGGAGGAAGTCCGTGTCCCCGGCGTGGTAGTAGGTCACGCCTTCCAGGGTGAAGACGTACCCCAACCAGCCCTGCTCGGGGAGGTGGAAGCGCTTGTCCAGGTTGTGCGCCGGAACGGCCAGCACGTCGAAGCCCTCGAGCTGGAGCATGTCGCCGGGACGCATGAAGTGGTCCCCGTCCTCCATGAGCTTCTTCATGCTGGCCGGCGCGATCACGACGGTGCCCGGGCCCCGGAGCCGCTCGATGTCCTCTTCGCTGAAGTTGTCGAAGTGGGGGTGGGTCAGGAGGATGAAGTCGGCGCGGGATCCCTCCGAGGCGCCGACCGGATCCACGTGCACCTCGAGCCCGGCCCGTCGGATCCGGATCGACGAGCCTCGGAACCAGGTGATGCCTTCGACCAGTGGGTCCATGGTCCGGGCCGGGTGGAGGAGGAAGAGGGGGAACGGGGAAGATGGCCGCTCCCTCTCCCCCGGACAACGCAGGGAGCCGGGATGTTCAGACGGTCGAGGGTCCGGGCGAGCGTCGCCTGACGTCCTGGCGTGCGGACGGGGCACGGGACCGCCAGATTGGCAGGGATGCCTGCGGATGGGGCATGAAAACCGGCGCGCCCGGGCTGGCAGGGTTCGTGCATTGACACTCCATCCGCTCCCGTGCCGCGTCGACCATGGCGCCGCGCGGGGGCGCTCCGACGCGAGCGCGAGGTCCCGGGAGCCCCGGGGCATACGACCCTGAGAGAGGAAGACATGGCCGATCGATTCACCCTGCCGGTGCTGCCCCTCCGCGACACGGTGGTCTACCCGGGCGTGGCGGTGCCCATCAGCGCCGGCCGCCCCGGGACCGTGGAGGCCGTCCAGGAGGCGCTGGACGGGGACCGCCGCCTGTACGCGGTGGCCCAGCGGGAGAACGTGGACGAGCCCAGCCCCGAGATCCTGTACAACGTCGGGACGGTGGTCCGCATCATCCAGACGCACCGCGTCCGCGGCGGGCTCCAGCTCCTGGTCCAGGGGGAAGGCCGCGCCCACGCGCTGCGCTACGAGCACGACGGCGAGCAGATGCTCCGCGCCGTGCTCATGGAGATGCAGCGCATCGAGCCGCAGAACGAGGCGGACCCGGCCTTCCAGGCGCTCGACAACGAGCTCCGGGACCGGGCGGCCGAGCTGGGCACCCGGCGTGGCGTGCCCGCCGAGGCGCTGAACCAGCTCATCCAGGGCGTGGACGAGCCCGGGGCCTTCGCGGACCTGGTGGCCTTCTACCTCGAGCTCCCCACCGGAGACAAGCAGAAGCTCCTGGAGTCGCTGGACGACGAGGAGCGGATGCGGGCCGCCCTGGTGGCGGTGGAGCGGGAGCTCGCCCGCATCGACGCCCAGGAGGACATCCAGGCCAAGGTGCAGACCGAGCTGGGCGAGCGGCAGCGGGAGATGCTCCTCCGCGAGCAGCTCAAGGCCATCCAGAAGGAGCTCGGCGAGGAGGAGGAGCGGGACGACGTCGAGGAGCTCCGGGAGCGCCTCGAGGAGCTCGAGCTCGACGAGGAGCAGCGCAACGAGGTGGACCGGGAGCTCCGGCGCCTGGAGCGCACCAGCCCCCAGTCCGCCGAGTACCAGGTCATCCGCACCTACCTGGAGTGGATCACCGAGCTGCCGTGGAACAAGCGCACCGAGGACAAGATCGACCTCGCGCGGGCCGAGGAGATCCTGGAGGAGGACCACCACGGCCTGGAGGACGTGAAGGACCGGATCCTCGAGTTCCTGGCGGTGCGCAAGCTCCAGCTCGAGCGCGCCGAGGAGGGCGTGGACGAGGCCTCCGTCGTGGGGAGCGGCACCGACGGTGGGGACGTGATCCCCACGGCGTCGGACGCGGACGAGGACGAGGACGACGAGTCCGAGGCGCCCTCCGACGGGGGCGAGGCGGAGCCGGAGGCCGAGCAGGCGGAGCCCGACGCGGACGCCGACGCGGACGACGCCGACGAGGGCGAGGACGACCGCGGCGACATCAGCGCCGACGACATCCACCAGTCGGGCCGCGGGCCCATCCTGCTCTTCGTGGGCCCCCCGGGCGTGGGGAAGACGTCCATCGCCCAGAGCATCGCCCGGTCCCTGGGGCGGAAGTACGTCCGGGTCTCCCTGGGCGGCGCCCGTGACGAGGCCGACATCCGGGGTCACCGGCGCACCTACGTCGGTGCCATGCCCGGCCGCATCGTGCAGGGCCTCCGCCAGGCGGGAAGCCGGAACCCGGTCTTCCTGCTGGACGAGGTGGACAAGCTCGGGGTGTCCTTCCAGGGCGATCCCAGCTCGGCCCTCCTCGAGGTCCTCGACCCGGCCCAGAACGCCACCTTCGTGGACCACTACCTGGGCATCCCCTTCGACCTCTCCGAGGTGCTCTTCATCGCCACGGCGAACTACCTCGACCGCATTCCCGGTCCGCTCCTGGACCGGATGGAGCGGGTGGAGTTCGTGGGCTACACGGAGCAGGAGAAGGTGCAGATCGCCAAGGAGTACCTCCTGCCCCGACAGCGGAAGCAGACCTCGCTGACCGAGGACGAGCTCCAGATGACCGACGAGGCCATCTGCTCCATCGTGCAGAAGTACACCCGCGAGGCCGGGGTGCGGCAGCTCGAGCGGGAGGTCGGCAAGTTCGCCCGGAAGGTGGCGCGGAAGATCGCCGCCGGGGCGATCGAGAGCATGAACGCCACCGCCGAGGACGTGCGGGAGCTCCTGGGACGCCCCCGGGTGCACCCGGAGCACATGGCCGAGGAGGACACCGTCGGCGTCGCCACGGGCATGTTCTACACGCCCATGGGCGGCGACATCATGTTCGTCGAGGCCAGCGTCTTCCCGGGCAAGGACGGGTTCGTCCTGACCGGCCAGCTCGGCGACGTCATGAAGGAGTCGGGACGGGCCGCCCTCTCCTACGCCAAGGCCAACTGGGACGAGCTGGGCATCCCCGAGGAGCGGCTCAAGGACAAGGAGGTCCACATCCACGTCCCGGCGGGAGCCATCCCCAAGGACGGCCCGTCCGCGGGCATCACCATGGCCACGGCGCTGACCTCCACCCTGTCGGGTCGGAAGATCCGCCGCGACGTGGCCATGACCGGCGAGCTCACGCTCACCGGTCGCGTCCTCCCCATCGGCGGCGTGAAGGAAAAGGTGCTGGGCGCGGTGCGGGCCGGGATCCGCGAGATCATCCTGCCCAAGGACAACGAGGCCCACATCGAGGACATCCCGGAGCAGGTGCGGGAGACCCTGACCTTCCACTTCGTGGAGACGCTGGACGAGGTCATGGAGATCGCCCTGCGGCCGGAGCCCAAGCGCGTGGCCCGGAAGAAGACGGCCGGGAGCGCCGCGAAGGCCGAGTAGGAGGAGGCCCCCCGGGGGCCGACCCTACGGCCGGTACGCGATGGCGTCGATCTCCACCCGGAGGCCCTTGTCGGGGAGGGACGCCACCTGGACGGTGGTGCGTGCCGGCCGGTGGTCCCCGAATACGCGGGCGTAGACCTCGTTCATGGCCTCGAAGTCCCGGAGGTCCACGAGGAACACGCCGCAGCGCAGCACGTGGGAGAGGTCGGTGCCGGCGCTCTTCAGGATGGCCTCGATGTTCCGGAAGACCTGCTCGGTCTGGGTGGCCACGTCGGCCCCGGCCAGCTCACCGGTGTGGGGATCGGTGGCGCCCTGCCCCGAGACGAAGACCAGGCGGTCGAGGGTCACGCCGGGGGAGTAGGGGCCGATGGGGGCGGGGAGGCCTTCGGCGACGACGGGCTGGTGGGACGGGTTGGACACGGGTGGGACGTCCGGGCGTGGGGAACGGGGCGCCGTCGGTCGGCGCGACGAGGGCCCAGGATGGGGGGACGCGGCCCTCCGCGCCATGGGGGCGCCGGCTACCCGCCGACCACCCGGACCCGTCCCGGGGAGCCCGCCTCCACCTCGCCGACCACGGCGGCCACCGGCGCGCGTCCCTCGAGCTCCGCCAGCAGCTCCTCCACCCGCTCCGGTGGGACGCACAGGAGGAGCCCTCCCGAGGTCTGGGCGTCGCAGAGAAGGGTCCGGAGGACATCGTCCACGTCGTCGCCCCAGGCGATGTCCGCGTCCAGGTCCTCCCGGTTGCGGCGGCTGCCGCCGGGCACGTGCCCGGCCTCCACCAGCGCCCGGGCGCCGTCCAGGAGGGGGACGCGGCCCGCGTCGATCCGGGCGGCGGCTCCGGAGGCCCGGACCATGCTGCGCAGGTGCCCCAGGAGCCCGAAGCCCGTGACGTCGGTGCCCGCCCGGACGCCCGCGGTCTCGGCGGCCTCGGCGCCGCCCCGGTTGAGGGTCGCCATCACCTCCACCGTCGCCTCGACCACGCCGGGCTCGGCCGCGCCCGCCTTGATGGCCGTGGCCACCACCCCGGAGCCCAGCGGCTTCGTGAGCACGAGGACGTCTCCCGCGCGCGCGCCGGCGTTGGAGGCCATCCGGTCGGGATGGACCTCGCCCACGGCCACCAGCCCGAACTTGGGCTCGGCGTCGTCGATGGTGTGCCCGCCGAGCACGGGGATCCCCGCCTCCCTGCAGACCGTCCCGCCGCCCCGGAGGATCTCCTCCAGGATGCCCCGGTCCAGGAGCGCCCGGGGGAAGCCCACCAGGTTCAGGGCGAAGAGGGGCCGGGCGCCCATGGCGTAGATGTCGGACAGGGCGTTGGCGGCGGCGATCCGACCGAAGTCGAAGGCGTCGTCGACGATGGGGGTGAAGAAGTCCGCGGTCACCACCAGCGCGCGGTCGTCGTCGAGACGGTACACGGCGGCGTCGTCCCCCGTGGAGGCGTCCACGAGGGCGTTGGGGTCGTCCACCGGAACCAGGTGACGCAGGACCTGCGCCAGCTCGGACATCCCGAGCTTACAGGCTCACCCGGCGCCGTGGCTGAGCTGGGAGAGCCGGATCTCCGGCCGCGTGTCCCTGGGCTCGTCCGCCGTCATGGGCTCCTCTCGTCGGTGGTGGGTCGGGGCGGGGCGCCCCTCGGCCCCGAAGATGTAGGGGCAGGCCGGCGGCGACGGAAGGGGGACGGATCGGAGAGGGCGGAAACTCACGCGCCGCGACGGGTACGGGGACACCATGAGCGCACCGACCCAGAGCCCGCGGCGACTGTTCGCCCGGGAGGTTGTCCGATCCGAGGACGAGCTGGACATGGCCCGGGCCGCCCTCCTGGTGGCCAAGGAGGAGTATCCCCAGCTCTGCGTCGACCTGTACCTGGCGCGCCTCGACCAGATGGCGGAGGAGGTCAAGGACCGCCTGGCCGGGGAGACCGCGCCCCTCCTGGTCCTCCAGGAGCTGGTGGCCACCCTTTACCGGCGCCGGAAGCTGCGGGGCAACCGGGAGGCCTACTACGACCCCCGGAACTCCTTCCTCAACGACGTCCTGGACCGGGGCCTCGGCATTCCCCTCACCCTGGGCATGGTGTTGCTGGAGACCGGGTGGCGCCTCGACCTCCCGGTGGAGGGCGTCAACTTCCCCGGGCACTTCCTCGTGCGCTTCCGCGGGGACGCCGTGCACCTCCTCCTCGACCCCTTCGACGGGGGCCGCACCCGCTTCCAGGACGACGCCCAGGAGCTCCTGGACCGGGTCTACGGCGGGATGGTGCGCATGCAGGACAAGTTCCTGCGGCCCGCGTCCCGCCGGGACATGCTGGTGCGGCTCCTGACGAACCTGAAGGGCGTCTACTCCAACGTGGGAGACGACGTCCGGGCGCTGGCCGCGGTGGAGCGGATCCTCCTGATGAAGCCCACCTCCCGGGGGGAGAACCGCGCCCGGGGGCTCCTCCTGGTCCGCATGGGCCGGCGCGACGACGCGGTGGAGCAGCTCGAGGCCTACCTGGAGCTGGCGCCCCAGGCCTCCGACGCCGACCGCATCCAGGAGCTGGTCGAGGACCTGCGCGCCGGCCGCGCCGTGGACGACCCCTCGGAGGCCGGATCGTGACGCCGTCGGGCTGGCAGGCGGCCACCGAGGGGGCGGCCGTGTTCTCCCGGGAGGACCGGACCCGCCTGGTGGTGAAGGGACGAGCGCCCGGCCAGATGCTGGACGGCATCCTCACGGGCACCCTCCCGACGGCTCCGGAGGACGTCTCGGACGGCGTGCTCGGTGGGCGGGCGACCTACCACGCGGTCCTGACCCCCAAGGGGAAGATGATCGCCGACCTGTGGGCCTGGTCCCTGGGCCCGGAGGACGAGGCGGGCTTCCTCCTCGACGTTCCGGGGCCGGCCCGGGAAGGGCTGTCGGCCCACTTTCGGACCTTCCTTCCGCCCCGCATGGCCGGCGTGGAGGACGTGACCGAGGCCACCGCGTCCGTGGCGGTGGTGGGCCCCCGGGCCGCCGAGCTCCTCTCCCGGACGGCCCTCGGGCTGCGGGTGGAGGCCCACGAGCTGTCGGCCCTCGAAGAAGGCGAGTTCCGCGCCGCGGGGAAGCGGGCCGACGACGCGCTCCTGGTGACCCGCACCGACGACGTCTGGCCCGAGGCCTTCCTGGTCACCGGCCCACGGGGACCCGTGGAGCGACTCACCGACGCGCTGGAGGCCGCCGGGGCCGAGGCGGGGAGCGCCGAGGCGTGGCGGACGCTGCGGGTGGAGGCCGGGCGCCCGGCGTACGGACCGGACATGGACGACGGCACGATCCCGGTGGAGGCCGGCATCCACGACCGGGCCATCGACTACCAGAAGGGCTGTTACACGGGGCAGGAGGTCATCGTGCGCATCCGGGACCGGGGCCGCGTGAACCGCTCCCTCCGCCTGCTGCACCTGGGGGATCGCCCCGTGCCGGAGGCCGGGGCGGAGCTCGTCGACCCCACCTCGGATCGCCCGGAGCGGGCGGTGGGGCGCATCACCTCGGCGGTGCGGTCTCCGCGCTACGGGGAGACGGTGGCGCTGGCCTGGGTCCGCCGCGAGGTCGACGAGCCCGCCCTCCGGGGCTGAGCGCCCCGGTCACTCCGACCGCCGCAGCTCCTGCCGCCCCTCGAGGGTGCGGGCCGCGTGGAGCGCCAGATCCGCCACGTCGTGGTGGAGGTCCGGGTCGTAGCCCGCCACCCCCAGGCTGTAGGAGACGTGGGCCCCGTTGTCCGTGGTGTCGTTCCGCGTCTGCACCCGGATGCCGAGCATGGCCAGCGGGCGCCGGAGGTCCTCGGGCGCCGCGCCGCTGAGGAGGACCGCGAACTCGTCGCCCCCGAGGCGCGCGACCACGTCCGAGTCCCGGAAGGTCTCCTCCAGGTCCGTGGCGAACCCCTGGAGCACGTCGTCGCCGACGGAGTGACCCAGGGACTCGTTGACCTGGCGGAAGCCGTCCAGGTCGAAGACGACCAGGGTGGCGTCCCGGTCCGAGCGCCGGCAGAGCGCGAGGGTGTGGAGGGCGATGGCGTTGAAGCCGCGTCGGTTGCTCAGCCCGGTCAGCTCGTCGATGGTGGCCAGCTCCATGGCCGTGAACTCCCGCTCCACCAGGTCGGCCAGGTCCCGGATGAGCGTCCGGTCGTCGGGCTCCGGGTCCCGGACCTTCTCGTCCATGAGGCAGAAGACCCCGAGGATCTGGCCGTCGGCGGCGCGGACCGGCGCCAGGGCCAGGAAGCGGACCCCTCCGTCCCGGGCCACCGCCGGGTGGTCGGCCAGCTCGCTCCGCTCCCGGGCGTCGGGGACGACGACCAGCTCCTCGGAGGCCTCCAGGAGCTCGCAGAGCGTCCGCTCCTCCTGGTGGGGGAGCTGGGCGGCGGCCTCCGGCGAGCGGAGCCACAGCCGGTCCTCCGCCTGGAGGTGGACCAGGGCGACGGGAAGGTCGAAGAGACGACGAGCCAACCGGGTGATCCGGTCGAACCGCTCCTCCGGGGGCGTGTCGAGGATGCTGAGATCCTTGAGCGCCTGGATGCGACTCGGCTCGATGTCTTGGGAAGCGTCAGGCAAAGGCTGGCTGCGCGGAAGGAAGGGGGGGCATCACAAGCTATGGGTCCCATGCCCCGTACGGAAACGATCTCGTGTTCCGGCGTCGATCCCGACTCGCTTCCGCGCGCTTCCGGAGCCGGCTCCAGGGGGCGGCGGAGACCCTCAGCCCAGCCGCACCAGCCAACCTCCGCGATGCAGGTCCAGGCGGTGCTCCGCCACCAGGTGGGCCAGCTCGTTCAGGAGGAGGTCGCCCACGAGCCCCCGGAGCACCGGGCCGCCGTGGGAGCCGAGCCCGCTCCCGGTGACCACGTGCACGACCTCGCCGGAGTGGATGCGGGCCTGGGTGGTCAGGAAGCTGGTGACCTTCCGCTCCGCGTCCGCGGCCCGCTCCCCGTGGAGGTCCAGCGTGGCGCGTGGAATGGCGCCCAGGAGCCCCGGGGCGGGGGAGGAGGGGCGGGCCTCGGCGTCGCGCGCGCGCCGGTCCTTCTTTCGCCCCTTCCGGCCACGGCCCACGGTCCGGGGCGGCTCAGACCGCCGAGACGACCCGGGCGCCCACGATGCGCTCGCCGTGCTCGCGGCCGTTCTCGATGAAGATCTTGTTGGCGTCGTGGCCCGCGGCGATGACGCCGGCGATGTACACGCCGGGGACGTCGGTCTCCATGGTGGTCGGGTCGTGGCTCGGGATCCCGGTCTCCTCGTCGATGGAGACGCCCAGGGAGCGGAGGAGCTCCGGGTCGGCGCGCCAGCCCGTCATCGCCAGCACGAAGTCGTTGTCGATCTCGGTGCGCTCGCCCGTGTCCTCGTGGCGCAGGACCACGGACTCCGGCTTGATCTCGACCACGCGGTGGCGGAAGTACGACGCGATCTCGCCCCGGTCGATGCGGTTGGTGATGTCCGGGACGACCCAGGACTTCACGCCGTCGTCGATGGAGTCCTCGAAGTGGACCAGCGTCACCCGGGCGCCGTTCCGGAACATCTGCAGGGACGACTCCACCGCGGAGTTGCGCCCGCCCACCACCACCACGTCCTGGTCGAAGTAGGGGTACGGCTCCTTGTAGTAGTGCCGGACCTTGGGGAGCTCCTCCCCGGGGACCCGGAGGAGGTTGGGCTCGTGGAAGCCGCCGGTGGCCACGACCACGGCGTCGGCGCGGTAGGTGCGCTCCTCGCCGGCCATGGTCCGTGTCCGCACGGTGAAGTCGCCGTGGGTCCCCGTGATCTCCTCCACGCCTTCGTATTGATGGACCGGGATGTCCCAGTGATCGACGACGAAGCGGTAGTAGGCGAGGGCGTCGCGGCGCGTCGGCTTGTCCGTGGGGATCGTGAACGGGACGTCGCCGATCTCCAGCATCCTCGCGGTGCTGAAGAACTCCATGTAGTAAGGATATTCCAGGATCGAGGCCGTCAGCGGGCCCTTGTCGAAGAGGAGGCACGACGCCCCCGCCTTCCGGGCCGCGGCGCCCACGGCGATGCCGCAGGGGCCGGCGCCCACCACGATGTAGTCGTATCGTTCCATGATGCCTGCCCGTACCCCCTTGGGGGGAGGAGTTCCGCCCGCGGCGCCCGTCACCAAAGGCCCTGCGGACTCGTACGAACGGGGGGCCAGCGCGGCCCCTTCGTCCCACCTTCGATCCGGCGGTCCCATGCGTCGTCCCGTTCCGAGCCTGGCTGCGTTCCTCCTCCTCCTTCTCCTGACCCTGGCGGGCCCGGCGCCCGCTCGGGCGCAGCTCCCCACCCCCGCCGACTCGGCCGCGGTCCTCCTGGAGGCGGCGCGGAGCTTCGAGGATCAGGAGGACGCCCGGGTGGCCCGGGCTCTCTACCGGCACATCCTGGCCCGATTCCCCGGGACCCCGGCGGCCGCGGTGGCCCGGGACCGGCTGGCCAGGGTGAGCTCGGACGACGGAGGCGGGAGCGGCGCGGTGGAGCTCCAGGTGTGGAGCACCCTCTACGGTGCCTGGCTGGGGGTGGCGATCCCCGGGGCCTTCGGCGCGGACGACGCCGAGCCGTACGGCGCCGGGCTCCTGGTGGGCGCGCCCCTGGGCTTCGTGACCGGCCGGTGGGCCGCCCGGTCCAACGGGTACACCCTGGGCCAGGCGCGGGCCATCACCCTGGGGGGGACCTGGGGGACCTGGCAGGGCTACGGATGGCGCGAGGTGCTGGACCTGGGCGTGGAGGAGATCTGTGCCCTTCCCGAGTCCGGGGGAGCCTGCTACGAGAGCGGGGGCGACTCGGAGGAGACCTTCGCGGCCATGGTGGTGGGCGGGCTCGCGGGGGTCGCCGTGGGGGCCGCCCTCGCCCGGAGGCCCGTCTCGGTCGCGAGCGCGGCCGGCGCGAACTACGGGAGCCTGTGGGGAAGCTGGTTCGGCCTGGCCGGCGGGATCCTGACGGACCAGGAGGAGGACGCCCTCCTGGCCACGACGCTCCTCGGCGGCAACGCCGGCCTGGTGGCCGGGGCGCTCCTCACGCCGCGCTGGGGATGGAGCCGGAACCGGTGGCGGGTGGTGAGCGCCGGCGGCCTCCTGGGGGGGCTGGCGGGGCTCGGCGTGGATCTCCTGGCCCAGCCCGACGACGACAAGGTGGCGGTGGCGATCCCGCTCGTGGGCAGCCTGGTGGGGCTCGCCGTCGGCCGGGGCCTGTCCCGGGACATGGACGGCCCCGGGGAGGGCGCGGGCGAGGGCGTCGGGGCCCTCCTCCACCTCGGCTCCGGCGGGGCCGAGGTGGGCCTGCCGCTGCCCCACCCCCGCCTGCGACCGGTCCACGGGCCGCGGGGAACGGAGCTGCGGACCCAGTGGGGGGTGACGCTCCTGAGCGCCCGGTTCCGGTAGGGCGCGGCCGGGTCCGCCGCGCGGGGAGGCGGCCGGGGGCGTCGAGGTGGCGCGCGGTCGTCCCGTCGGGCCATTGCCGCGCCCCGGGGCGGGGGGCAACTTGGCTGGGTGGGCTGCCTCCACCGCCCCCACCCTTTCCCGCGCGCGACGGCGGACCTCCGGGCCCGCCTCCCCGCGCGCCGGATCGACCGTCGCCCGTCTCGACCGCCCCGCCCCGACCCATGGCCACCTCCGCCGAGTCCGAAGCCCGGAAGGCCCTCAACCGCCTCCGCCGCGCCGCCGAGAAGGCGGGCCGCGAGCTCGAATCCCTGGAGGGCGCGCTGCGCCACGCCGAGGGCTCGGACTTCCCCGAGGAGGACTACCGGGCGCTGGAGGAGATGATCGGGCGCCTGGTGGACTTCACCGAAGAGGAGGCCCGACGCCTCCAGGCCAAGGTCCTCCACGCGGGCGGCCTCGAGCCCGGGCGGGTCCGCCGAGGCGGCTGACGCCGTGAAGGCCTTCTTCGACTTCTCGGAGCGGTACGGCGCCCGGGCCGGCGGCTACCGGGACCTCATGTCGAAGCAGGTGCGTCACGTCCTCCTCGCCGCCTCCCTGTACGAGTCGTTCATCCTGGCGGAGGACGGCCACCTCCACGAGCGCCTCCTGGGGAAGTTCATGGAGGAGGGCCCCCGGGACCCCCCGGACCTCACGCGCGTCTCGTCGGGACGGGAGGCCCTCCGCCTCCTGGAGGACGGGCACCGCCCCGTGGACCTGGTCATCGCCTCCCCGGAGCTGGGGGACATGCGCGCTGCGGAGCTCAGCGCGGCCATGCGGGAGGCGGGCCTCGACGTCCCGGTGGCGGTCCTGGCCTACGACCCGCAGGAGCTCCGCCGCCACCAGGCTTCGGAGGACGGGGGCGGCGTCCTGGCCAGCTTCCTCTATCAGGGCGACGCCCGGATCCTCATGGCCATCGTCCAGACGGTGGAGGACCGGCTCAACGTGGCCCGGGACACCGCGGTGGGGGTGCCGGTCTTCCTGGTGGTGGAGGACAGCGTCCGCTTCTACTCGGCCTTCCTCCCGGTCATCTACGCCGAGGTCCAGCGCCTCTCCGAGTCGGTCCAGTTCGAGGCGGGGAACCGGCTCCAGCGCATCATGCGCGTGCGGGCCCGGCCGAAGATCCTCCTGGCCACCACCTTCGAGCGGGCCCTCGAGGACTTCCGGGAGTACCGCCACTCGGTCATGGGCGTCTTCAGCGACATGCGCTTCCCCCGGGGCGGGGTGGCGGACCCCGACGCGGGCCGGGCGCTGGTGCGGGCCGTCCGGGAGCTGGAGCCCGAGGTGCCCGTCGCCCTCCAGTCCTCCCACGAGGAGAACCGCCGGGTGGCCGAGGAGCTGGACGTGGGCTTCCTCCTGAAGGACTCGCCCGACTTCCTGCACCGGCTCCACCAGTACCTGTCGGAGCACCTCTTCTTCGGCGACTTCGTGTTCCGCGCGCCCGACGGCCGGGAGGTGGCGCGGGCCCGGGACATGAAGGAGCTGGTCCGGGCGCTGCGAACCATCCCGGAGGAGAGCCTGGCCTTCCACGCCCTCCGCCACGACTTCTCCCGGTGGCTCCGGGCCCGGGCCGAGTTCGGGCTGGCCACCCGGCTCCGCCCCCGGCTGCTCCAGGACTTCCCCTCGGTGGAGGCGCTCCGGGACTCCCTGGTGGGGGACGTCGACCGCTACCGCAGGGAGCGGGCCCGGGGCTCCGTGAACCCGTTCCGCGCCGCGACCTTCGACGGCGAGGAGGGGCTGGTCCAGATCGGGGGAGGGTCGCTGGGGGGGAAGGGCAGGGGCCTGGCCTTCGCCTCCCGCCTCCTGGACGAGGTGCGCCTCTCGGGGCGCTTCTCCGGCGTGAACATCCGGGTGCCCCCGGGCGTCGTGGTGGCCACCGAGGTCTTCCAGCGCTTCCTGGAGGAGAACGACCTCCGAGCCCTCGCGCTCCGCTCCGGGGACGAGGACGAGACCGTGGACCGGATCCTCGCGGCTCCGCTTCCCGACGACGTCAGGGCGGCGCTGGCGCGGGTCGTGGAGGTGGTCCGCGCGCCGCTGGCGGTGCGGTCCTCGTCGCTCCTGGAGGACTCGCCGCAGCAGCCCCTGGCGGGGATCTACGGGACCTGGCTCCTCCCCAACGACCACCCCGACGCCGCGGTGCGCCTCGATCAGCTCGTCACGGCGGTGAAGCGGGTCTACGCGTCCACCTTCAGCCGGCGCGCCCGGAGCTTCCTCGAGGCCACGAGCTACCGGCTGGAGGAGGAGGCGATGGCGGTGGTGATCCAGAAGGTGGTGGGTCGGCGGCACGGCGACCGCTTCTATCCCACCGTCTCCGGCGTGGCCCGTTCCCACAACTACTACCCGACGCCCCCGGCCCGCCCGGAGGACGGCATCGTGGCCGTGGCGCTGGGGCTCGGGAAGACCGTGGCGGAGGGAGAGCCCTGCCTCCGCTTCTCCCCGGGGCACCCGGGCCACCTGCCCGACTCGGGGGTGGACTGGATGCTGGAGCGGACCCAGCGGGAGTTCTGGGCGCTGCGGATGGGGGGAGACGCGCCGGCGGGGCGCTGGGGCCCCGAGGGGGCGCTCGAGCGCTTCCATCTCGGCGCCGCCGAGGAGGACGGCACCCTGGCCGCGGTGGGCTCCACGTACTCGCCGGACAACGACCGCATCTACGACGGGATCGGGCGGGACGGAGTCCGGCTGGTCTCCTTCGCGCCGATCCTCAAGCACGAGGTCTTCCCCCTGGCGGAGATCGTGCGGGAGCTCCTGATCCTGGGGATGTCCGGCACGCGCCTGCCCGTGGAGATCGAGTTCGCCGTGGACCTCCCTCCCGGCGGGGACGGCCCCGCGGAGCTCGGCTTCCTCCAGCTCCGGCCGTTCGCCCACACCCGGGACGAGGGCGAGGTCCCGCTGGACGAGGTCGACCCGGAGGCCACCTTCTGCTCCAGCCCGGCCATACTCGGGCACGGCCGGATCGACGGGTTGACCGACTGGGTCGTGGTGGACAAGGAGGGCTTCGAGCGCGCCGACAGCGCCGAGACCGCCGCGGCGGTGGGCCGCCTCAACCGGCGCCTGGGCCGGGAGGGCCGGGCCTTCGGGCTGGTGGGGGTGGGACGCTGGGGCTCCACCGATCCCTGGCTCGGCATCCCGGTCTCCTGGGAGGACATCTCCGGGGCCCGGGTGATCGTGGAGGCGGGGCTGAAGGACGTGCGGGTCACGCCCTCGCAGGGCACCCACTTCCACCAGAACCTGGTCTCGCTGGGGGTGGGGTTCTTCACCGTGAACCAGGCGGCCGGCGAGGGCTTCGTGGACTGGGACTGGCTGCGGGCCCAGCCGGTCCGTCGGGAGGAGGGGTGCGTGCGGTGGATCCGGCTGCCCCGACCGGCCGCGGCCCTCATGGACGGGAGCCGGCGGCGCGGGGTGCTCCTCAAGCCCGGGGCGGCGTAGGACGGACGTACCGGGTCCGGGTCATGCCTTCCGGGCGCCGGCCTCCGCCTCCTCCAGCTCCTTCGCCCGCGCCGCCACGGCGTCCACCATGTCGCTGAAGATCCGGCCGTGCACCGGGTAGATGGAGTACCAGTAGACCCATCCCCAGAAGCCCCGGGGGCGGAACATGGCGGTCTGGACCAGGCGGGTCCCCCCGCCCTCCATCGGCTGCGCCTCGTACTGGAGCCAGGCCCGTCCGGGCACCCGCATCTCGGCGCGGAGGCGGAGGAGGTCGGGCGGCTGGGCGGCCTCCACCCGCCAGAAGTCCACGGCCTCGCCGACGTGCACCTCGGTGGGATGGCGCCGGCCCCGGCGGAGGCCGGGCCCGCCGACGAGCTGGTCGAGGACGCCCCGCAGCCACCACGCCCACCGCCAGACGAGCCAGCCCGCCTCGCCCCCCAGGCTGGTGAAGGCCCGGTACACCGAGCCCTGGGAGACGTCCGGGAGCTCCCGGGTCCGCGCCTCCCGGACCAGGCCCTCCCGGTCCTCCAGCTCCAGGGCGTCGGCGTGGCCCAGCGCGCCGCTCCAGCGCGTGACGACGCGGCGGAGCTCGGTCTTCTCCACGGCCTTCTCCACCGCCACCCGGTAGGGGAGGGGGTCGATCTCCGGGAAGAGGGTCCGGGCGCGGGCGGTGTCGGCCACCACCGGCCGGACCATCCCCTCCACGAGGGGCACGGCCAGGCAGTTGGGGATGGGGGTGACCAGGCCCACCCAGAGCGCCGCCAGCTTCGGGGCCAGCACCGGGAGGGGGACGATGAGGCGGGGAAGGCCGCGCTCGTCGGCGTACCCCATCATCATCTCCTTGAAGGTCAGCGGGTCGGTGCCCACGTCCACGACCCCCAGGGCGTCCTTCCGCCCCAGGCACGCCACCAGGTAGGAGAGGATGTCCCGCACCGCGATGGGCTGGACCGGGTTCAGGATCCACCGGGGCGCGACCATGGCCGGGAGGCGCTCGGTGAGGTAGCGCACCATCTCGAAGGAGGCCGACCCGCTCCCGATGATGGGGCCGGCCCGGAGCTCGGTGGCGGGAAGGGCGTCGCGGAGGATCCGTCCGACCTCGGCGCGGCTGCTCAGGTGCTCCGAGTTGTCGGCGCCTTCGGGGAGGATCCCCCCCAGATAGACCACGTGGTCCAGGTGGCCGGCGGCGTCGGCGAAGCTCCGGGCCGCCCGCCGGTCCCGCTCCACGAAGTCGCCCTCGCCGCACATGGAGTGGACCAGGTAGTAGGCGGCGTCCATCCCCTCCAGCGCGGGGCCCAGCGTGGCGGGCTCCAGGAGGTCGGCCTCCACCACCTCCACCGCGTCGGCCCAGAGGCGCGTCTCCACGCGGTCCCGGTCCCGCACCAGGACCCGGACGTCGTGGCCCCGCTCCAGGAGGAGGGGCACGAGCCGCCCCCCGATGTAGCCGGTGGAGCCGGTGACGAGCACGCGCATGGGGTCGGGGATGGAGGAGGACGGCCGGGCGGGTCGAGCGGCGGGAGCGGTTCCGGACGTCACCGCCCCACGGAAGCCTGGGGTCATGTCGAGTCCGCGTCAAAGCCCCGTCGAGGACGTCCGGCACTCACGGGCGGTGTCGGGGTTGGACGGGCGGGCGGCGTACGCGCCGCTCCGGGGTGGCTCCCGTCGGCGCAGGAGCCATCTTTCAAGCAGACCCTCCGCGCCATTGCGACGTCCCATCCGACCCTCCGAAGGAACGACGAGCGATCATGGCCGACCACGTAGCGCGCCTCATGGAGGACGTGAAGGCGAAGAACCCCGGTGAGCCCGAGTTCCACCAGGCGGTCGAGGAGGTGGCCGAGTCCCTGGCCCCGGTCCTCGACGCCCGCCCCGAGTACCGCTCCGCCCGGATCATGGAGCGGCTCGTGGAGCCGGAGCGGGTCATCCTCTTCCGCGTCCCCTGGGTGGACGACTCGGGGACCGTGCGGGTCAACCGGGGCTTCCGGGTGGAGATGAGCTCCACCCTGGGGCCGTACAAGGGGGGGCTCCGCTTCCACCCGTCGGTGACGCTGGGAACGCTGAAGTTCCTGGCCTTCGAGCAGGTCTTCAAGAACTCGCTCACGACCCTGCCCCTGGGCGGAGGGAAGGGAGGCTCGGACTTCGACCCCAAGGGGAAGAGCGACGAGGAGGTCATGCGCTTCTGCCAGAGCTTCATGAGCGAGCTCTACCGGCACATCGGGCCCCACACCGACGTGCCCGCCGGGGACATCGGGGTGGGGGGGCGGGAGATCGGCTACCTCTTCGGCCAGTACAAGCGTCTGGCCAACGAGTTCACCGGAGTCCTCACCGGGAAGGGGATCGCCTGGGGCGGGTCGCTGATCCGTCCCGAGGCCACCGGGTTCGGCTCGGTCTACTTCGCCCAGGAGATGCTGGCCACCCGGGACGAGGCGCTGGAAGGCAAGACGTGCCTCGTGTCGGGGAGCGGGAACGTGGCGCAGCACACCGTGGAGAAGCTCCTGGAGCTGGGCGCCAAGGTCGTCACCCTCTCCGACTCCAACGGATACGTCCACGCCCCGGGCGGGATCGACTGGGAGCGGCTCCAGAAGGTCATGGAGATCAAGAACCGGCGCCGGGGCCGGATCTCGGAGCTGGCCGACGAGTTCGACGACGTGGAGTACACCGAGGTGGATCCCGGGGAGGACACCCACCCCCAGTGGAGCCATCCCGCGGACTGCGCCTTCCCGTCGGCCACCCAGAACGAGATCGGCGCCGAGGACGCCCGCCGCCTCCTGGACAACGGCGTCCAGGTCGTCTGCGAGGGCGCCAACATGCCCACCGTCCCCGAGGGGGTGGAGCTCTTCCTGGAGGCGGACATCCTGTACGGCCCCGCCAAGGCGGCCAACGCCGGCGGCGTGGCGGTGAGCGGGCTGGAGATGGCCCAGAACTCCATGCGCTTCGCGTGGACCCGGGAGGAGGTGGACGACCGCCTCCGCACCATCATGAAGAACATCCACGCCCGCTGCCTCGAGGCCGCCGAGGAGTTCGGCACCCCGGGCAACTACGTGGACGGCGCCAACATCGCGGGCTTCCTGAAGGTGGCGGACGCCATGCTGGACCAGGGCGTGGTCTGAGCCCCGGGCGGAGCGGGGGAGGGGGCGCCGGCCCGGCGCCCCCTCGGCTCAGAACCGGTAGGTGTAGTTGAGCTTCAGCGACCCGCCCCGGGAGAGGGTGACGAAGCGCCGGTCCAGGGGGTCGGCGGACGGGTCCGTCTCGAGCCAGTTCTGGGTGTAGACGACGAACACGTCGTTTCCGGGCGTGAGGATCCAGCGCCCGCGGAAGAAGAGCCCCACCACGTCGCTGATGTCGTCGTACTGCACGTTGGACGTGAAGGACACCCAGGGGCTCACGTTCCAGTCCCCGCTGAGGCGGTAGAGGTTGGTGGTGAGGTCGCCCCGGGGGAGGGTCACGTCGTTGACCTCGTACTGGGCCCCCAGCTCCAGCCCCGCCGCGGGGCGCACCTGGAGCCCCAGGTCGAACCGGGTCCGGTCGCCGTCCCAGAAGCCGCCCCTCGACACGGACGCGTTGGCGGAGACCGCGCGGCGGCCGGCGGTGCGGGCCCGGGCGTTCCACTCCCAGTTCGTGTACCCGCCGGGGAGGATGGGGACGTCGTCGGCCACGTCGAAGCCCCGCTCCAGGAACTCGTAGGTGCGGGTGACGTCCACGTTCAGGTTGTCCCCGCTCTCGAGGTTCATCCCCAGGACCTCGAACTGCCACTGCTTCTCCTCGGCGATGCCGCTGGCGAGGCCCTCCAGGTACCGGTACTGGACGGAGAAGTCGAGCTGTCGGAGCCAGGGGACGGCGGGCCGGGGGTGCCATCCCACGTTGGGCTCGACCCGCCGGAAGTCGTTGCGCGTCACGAAGCCCACCGCCGGCCGGTAGGCGGCCCCGAACTCCCGGTAGGAGAGGTGGGCGGTCCAGACGTCGTTGGGGAAGTTGAAGCGGAAGCCCCGCGCGGTGAGCTCGCCCAGCGTCCGCTCCACCTCGGGCTCGGCGTCGGAGTTCCAGACCGCGAAGAGGGAGAGCTGGGCGTTCACGTCGCCGAAGAGCGAGGTGGTGGCGAAGGCGGCGTCCACCCCCACCGTGTGGCGGTCCTCGGGCGCGCTCGGCCCGTCCACCGGGTCGGTGGCCCGGCGGGTGTAGATGGCGCCCAGGCTGGACTGGGAGAGGATGTTCCGCCGCACCCGGGCCACGGTGAACTGCTCGGAGGGCAGGCGGCGGTCCAGGATCACCCCGTCCTCGAGCCGGCTGGTCTCCCCGGTGGCCACGTGGATGAAGCCCAGCTCCCAGGGACCCACCTGGCCGCCCAGCCGGCCGGCGTAGCTGATGGGCACCTGCTCGCCGGCCTCCAGCCCGATGCGGCGGCTGAAGTAGGGGGACGGGCCGGAGCGGGGCGCGAAGGTGAAGACCCCGGAGCCCTCCAGGAAGAAGTCCCGCCGCTCCTCGAAGCGGAGCGGGAAGCGGGTCAGGTTCACCCGGCGGTCGTCCACCTCCACCTCGGCGAAGTCGGTGTTCACCGAGACCGAGGCCCGCAGGCTGGGGGTGAGGTTGTAGTTGAGGTCCAGCGCCAGGTCCCGGGGATACGTGGTGGGATCCTCGTTGGCGATGACCGTCCGCCACCCGGTGATGGCGGAGGCCCGGGCCTCGAGCCCCACCCCCTGGCTCATCCCCTGGAGCCCCGTCAGGTCCCCGGCGTGGATGACCTGGAAGAGCCCCTCGTCCCGGCGGAAGCCGGTCCAGAGGATCTCCTCGTTGAAGCGCCGGATCGTGCGCTGGAAGTTGATCCCCCAGGTGTCGTTCGCCGGATCGAAGTTCAGCGTCTGGAACGGGATGCGGATCTCGGCGGACCAGCCGTCCTCGAGGCGGGCCACCTGGGCCTCCCAGATCCCGTCCCAGGACTTGTTGAAGCCGAAGCCCTGGCTGCCCCCGGTGAGCAGCCCGTCTCCCATGAGCCCGTTGGCGTTGATCTCGAAGAAGTACCCGGTCCGACCGTTGTGGAAGGTGTCGAGGATCCACATGAACCGGTCGTCGGTGCCCAGCCCGGCGTCCCGCTCCATCTGGTAGGCCAGGATGCCCTCGGGGTCGTCCCAGATCATGGCGCCGATGTAGAGGTGGTCCCGGTCGTGGACGACCTTCACCTCCGTGGGCCACGAGGGCTCGGCGCCCTCCGCCGGCTCCTGCTGGGTGAAGTCGCCGGCCGCCGGGGCCCGGCTCCAGAGCTCCTCGTCCAGGCGTCCGTCGAGCTCGACGTCGGCCGTCTCCAGCGACAGGACCCGGAGCGACCGGGCCTCCGAGCCTCCGTCCTGGGCCGAGCCGGCCGCGGGGAGGAGGAGGGCCAGGGCGGCGCCGAGGGCGAGGGGGAGGGGTCGGGGCATGGAGGCCTCAGAAGGCGACGAAGACGGGCAGGCTGATGAGCGCCAGGAAGGTGACGAAGACCACCACCATCCAGCGGAGGAAGGTCGGGCCGTCGTCCACGGAGGCCGTGGCCCGGGTGGCGGCCAGCGTCAGGCCGACCCCCAGGACGACGACGAGGAGGACCGCGACGAGCGTTCTCATGGCACGCTCCCGGAGCGTGTTCGAGTGATTCGGACCACGGGCTCGTGGCGGCGTCCCCGGAGCGGGGACACCCGACGGAATCTACACGCTGGGCCCGTCCAGGTCTTACCGGTCGGGCCCTCCCGATCCCGGCGGACGGGGCGGTCCGCCGGGGCGTGGGTTAGATTGGGGGCGCGACCCTCCCGGTCCCCCTGGCCACGAGGATCCATGACCGACCAGCCCGAACCCAAGGCGACCTTCGCCGACGAGCTCCCCGAGCGGGCCGACGTGGTGGTGGTGGGTGGAGGCATCGCCGGGACGTCCGCCGCCTACCACCTGGCCGCCGCCGGCGTGGACGTGCTCCTGCTGGACCGGGGGCGCGTCGGCGCCGGCGCCACCGCGGCCGCCGTGGGCGTCCTCTCGCCTCCCATGCGTCAGCCCTTCCACGAGACCGTCCACTTCCGCGGCGAGGACACCGCGCGGGAGGTGTGGTCCTTCGCGCTCCGCTCCGTCGCCGCGTTGGGGCGCCTGCTGGAGGAGCGGGGCGAGGCCACGGAGGCCGGCCTCGATCTCTCGGGAGGCTACGTCGTGGCCGAGTCCCACTCCCACCACCCGGTCCAGGAGAGCCACCGGGCGCTGGAGCGGGCCGGGCTTCCCGTGAGCTGGCTGACCGCCGAGGAGCTGCGCGAGGTCACCCCCCGCTCCCGGGGGCTCCTGGGCGCCTACCGGATCGAGGGGGGCGGGGCCATCAGCCCGGGGCCCACGGCGGTCTGCCTGGCCCGGGCCGCCTCCGAGGCCGGCGCCCGGGTCCGGGAGGAGACCAACGTCACCGGCGTGGAGCGCCGGGACGGGCGCATGGTCTGCGCCACCGACGAGTCCGAGGTGGCCTGCGAGATGGTGGTCTACGCCACCCACGTCGACTCCCGCCGCTTCTCCGAGTTCCTGGGGGACGAGATCGTCCCGATCCGGGGCCAGGGGATGTGCGTGGAGGGGCGGCCGCCCTCCTTCTCCGGCGCCTTCGCCACCCACTGGAAGCTCAACGTGTGGCGGAACCACCCCGACGGGCGTCTGGTTCTGGGCGGATGGCGCCACGATGCGTGGGACCGCTCCTACTGGAAGATGCGGCCCGAGCTCGACGACGGGCTCCAGGGGAGCATCCAGGGGTGGTTCGAAGGGACCTTCCCCGACTCGGGCCCCCTCGACGTGGGCGATCGCTGGAGCGGCATCTTCGGGTGGACGGCCGACTATCTCCCCCTGGTGGGACCCCTTCCCGGGCGCACCGGGGAGCTGGTCATCTCCGGGTTCAGCGGCGGCGGGCTTCCCTTCGCCTTCGAGTCGGGCCGGGTCATCGCCTCGGTGGTCACCGGAGGCGAAGAGGTCCCCGGCGGCGCGCTCCTGAACCCGCGGCGCTTCACCTGAGCTCCGTGGCCGTCGATCCCTCGGGGCTGCCCGGGGTCCCGGGCGATCTCGTGGAGGAGGTCGCGGCCGTGATGGCGCGGGGCGTGGACGCCCCCCTGTCCGACGAGCGCTTCGGGGAGCTGGCCCTGCGGGCCTTCCGGGCCCAGGTGGAGGGCAACCCGGCGTACGGGGCGTTCTGCCGGGGCCGGGGGCGCACCCCGGAGACCGTCCAGTCGTGGGAGGACGTCCCGGCGGTGCCGGCCACGGCGTTCAAGCACCTGGACCTGGTCGTGGGCGATCCCGGCTCGGTGGAGCGGACGTTCCGGACCTCGGGGACCACCCGGGGGGACGCGGCCCGGGGCCGCCACCTGGTCCCCAGCCTGGCGCTGTACCGGGCGTCGCTCCTGCCGACCTTCCAGGCCCACCTCCTCCCCGAGGGAGAGCGGCTCCCCCTCGTCTCCCTCATCCCGTCGCCGGAGCGGGCGCCCCATTCCTCCCTCTCCCACATGGTGGGCACCGTGGCGGCGGAGCTGGCGGGCCCGGTCCGCTGGTGCGCCCGGGACGACGGGTCGCCCGACGTGGAGGCCTTCCTGGAGGCGGCCGACGCCGTGAGGGCCGACGGGCGGGCCGCGCTGGTCACCGGGACGGCCTTCGCCTTCGTCCTGCTGACGGACCGCATGGCGGAGAGCGGGCGCCGGGTCCGCCTGCCCGAGGGCACGCGGGTCATGGAGACCGGAGGCTTCAAGGGCCGCTCCCGGGAGGTGTCCCGGGCGGAGCTGTACGCCGCCCTCGACGACCGCCTCGGCGTCCCGACCGAGCGGGTGGTGAACGAGTACGGCATGACCGAGCTCCTCTCCCAGCTCTACGAGCCGGTGCTCCGGGAGGGGCCGGCCACGCCTCGGCGGCACGTGGCGCCTCCGTGGCTCCGCGCGCGCGCCCTCGACCCCACCACCCTGGCGCCCCGTCCCGCCGGCGAGCCCGGGCTGCTCTGCTTCTTCGACCTGGCCAACCTGGGGTCGGTCTGCGCCGTCCTCACCGAGGACGTGGGGACGGTCTCCCCCGACGGCGTCCGCCTCTCCGGGCGGGCCCCGGGCTCCGAGCCCCGGGGGTGCTCCCTGGCGCTGGAGGAGATCCTGGCCCGGGCGGGAGGCGGCCGATGACGGAGGGAGCCGGGGGACCGGACGGGGCCTTCCGGGCATGGTGGCTCCCCGGGGGCGTCGAGCTTCCCGGGGAGTGGAGCGCCTTCGAGGTCGAGGGAGGCGCGGTGTCGTTTCCCCGGGTGGGGCGGGAATGGGTGGCGTCGCTGGCCGACGAGCTCCGGAGCGCGGCCGACGACCTCCGGGACCTCCCCACCTCCGAGGTGCTCGACGCGCTGGGCCGCGTGGGGGAGCGCCTGCTGGACCCCGGCGACCCGGCCCGGCGGGAGGCCCTGGCGTGGATCCCCCGCGTCTCGGGGCTGTCGGCGCCCATGGCCGAGGTGGTCCTGGACGGCATGGCCGCGGACTGGACGCGCGACCGGCTGGCGGCCCTCGTGGAGCGGGCGGTGCCCGCCGGGGCCCTGGACGGCTTCGTGGAGCAGCCGGGGCGCCGGGTGCGGGTGCTCGGGCCCGAGCTGGCGGTGCAGGTGGTGTCCGGGAGCGTGCCCGGTGTGGGGGCCACGGCGCTCCTGCGGAGCCTGCTGGTGAAGGGCCCCACCCTGGTGAAGCCCGGGCGGGGCGACCCCGTCCTCCCGGTGCTGGCGGCCCGGATCGTGGCCGAGGCCCACCCCGTGCTGGCCCGGGGGATCGCCGTCGTCTACTGGCCCGGAGGGTCGGCGGAGCTGGAGGAGGCGGCGCTGCGCGCCGCCGACGTGGTGGTGGCGTACGGCGGGGACGAGGCGGTGGCGGCGGTCCGGCGGAGCGCTCCGGTGACGGCGCGCTTCACCGGGTACCACCACCGGGTCGGGCTGGCCGTGCTGGGCCGGGACGCCGTGGCCCCGGAACGCGCCGAGGCCACCGCCGCGGACCTCGCCCGCGCGGTCGCTCTCTTCGATCAGCGGGGGTGCGTCTCCCCCCAGGCCGTCTACGTCGAGGAAGGAGGGGCGCAGAGCCCCCGGGCCTTCGCGCGGCGGCTGGCCGACGCCCTGGAGCGGCTGGAGGCGGAGCTCCCGGGGGGGAGCCTGGACGCGGCGGAGGGCTCGGCGCTGCACCAGGTGCGCGGGACCGCCGAGCTCCTGGCCGCGTCGGGGCAGGAGGGGCTGGAGGTGCGCCACGGGGGGCGGGCGTCGTGGACGGTGATCCACGATCCGGACCCCGCCTTCGACCCGTCGTGCGTGGGACGGGTGGTGCGGGTGAAGCCGGTGGCCGACCTGTCGGAGGTGGCGGAGCGCCTGGGACCGTGGAGCCGGCATCTCCAGACGGTGGCGCTGGCCGGAGCCGGCCCCCGGGAGGACGCGGTGGTCGAGTCCCTGGCGCGGGTTGGGGTCGGCCGGGTGGCGCCCCTGGAGGGCGCGGCCTTCCCCCCGCCGTGGTGGCACCACGACGGTCGGGGACCCCTGGACCCGCTGGTGCGCCGGGTCGACCGGGAGCTACCGTAGGGCGCGCGCGGGGGACCCGGCCGTGGAGACGGACGGGTAGGGTCGGTCCCGCGCGGGCGCACGGGAGCCGGGAGTCGGCGAAGGCCGACCCGGTGGGGATGTGCGGAAGGGAGGGACGCCCGCGAGGCCCGGAGGAACCGGGCCGCGGGGCCGAGGGGGGTTACTCCCCGTCGGGCTGCTGCTCCGCCCGCCAGAGAACCATCTGGCGGCCACCATTGGGGTTTTCCTCGACGCGAACGGTCAGGGTGTCGCCCTCGTCGATGCCCACGTCCTCCCGCATGTCCTGGGGGATCGTGATTCGCCCGCCGACTCCGACGGTGACATCGCCGTAATAGAGCGTCCTAAAAATGGCCATTCAGCCTCCTCGAGTGTCAAGCTATAGCCGAGTAATGTACCAAGAATCGTTCCGGAGTGCGATGGAGGTCGCGCCTCGATTCCACGTTGAAGGTATCGCGCCTCGGAGCCGTAGGGAGAGCGACGGCTCGGCTCCGGGGTCGGGGGCTCACGCGGCACCCCGCGGCGGCGCCCCGATCCCCGCCCGCTCCACCTTTCCCGTTCCTACCCGCACCCCAGGCACCCCATGACCGACGCGGACTTCGCGGTCCGGCTGGAGGGCGTCAGCAAGTCCTTCGGCGCCCACACCGCTGTGGACTCCCTCGACCTGGAGATCCCCCGGGGGGTGGTCTACGGGCTCCTCGGCCCCAACGGCTCGGGGAAGACCACCACGATCCGCATGATCATGGGCATCCTCCACCCCGACCGGGGCCGGGTCCGGCTCTTCGGGGAGGACCCGGACCGCACCCGGCGCGAGAAGGTGGGCTACCTCCCGGAGGAGCGCGGCGTCTACCGGAAGATGAAGGTCATGGATCTCCTCCTCTTCCTGGCGGAGATCCGGGGCGTGGACCGCCGGGAGGGTCGCCGGCGCGCGAGGACGTGGCTGGAGCGCCTGGGGCTGGGGGGTTGGGCCGACCGCAGGGTGGAGGACCTCTCCAAGGGGATGCAGCAGAAGGTCCAGTTCATCGGCACCGTGCTCCACGAGCCCGAGCTGCTGATCCTGGACGAGCCCTTCAGCGGGCTCGACCCCATCAACCAGGACGTCCTGGAGGAGATCGTCCGGTCGTTCCGCGCCGCCGGGACGACGGTGCTCTTCTCCACCCATCTCATGGACCAGGCGGAGCGGCTCTGCGAGCGGGTCTGCCTCATCTCCCGGGCCCGGAAGGT
>CAZMTA010000014.1:0-21825 GCA_964569085.1 uncultured Gemmatimonadaceae bacterium
GAGCTACGTCACGTAGCTCCGGGCGGAACGCATCGATCCAGGTCGCCGGCCGAAGGTGCTACTGCACCGCGTTGATCATGTCGAAGATGGGCAGGTACATGGCCACGATCATGCCACCCACGACCACGCCCAGCACCACGATCATGATGGGCTCCATGGCGGACAGGAGCGTCTCCACCGCGGCGTCGACCTCTTCGTCGTAGAAGTCGGCGATCTTGCTCAGCATCTCGTCCAGGCCGCCGGTCTGCTCTCCGACGTTGATCATCTGGACCACCATGGGCGGAAACACGCCCGACTCCTTGAGCGGCCCGGCGATGGTCTCACCTCCGGCGATGCTGGCCCGGCTCCCCATGACCGCGTCGTGGATGACACGGTTGCCGGCGGTCTTCGCCGTGATCTCGAGGCCCTCCAGGATCGACACGCCGGAGGACACCAGCGTGCCCAGCGTCCGGGTGAAGCGCGCCACCGCCGCCTTCCGCTGGAGGTCGCCCAGGATGGGCATGGCCAGGAGGAGCTTGTCGATGAGGAGCTGGCCCTGGTCGGTCTGGTAGAACTGGCGGATCCCCACCACGAAGCCGATCACCCCGGCGCCCACGGCCCACCAGTAGGCCTGGAGGAAGGCGCTGGCCCCGATGACCAGGCGGGTCGGGAGGGGCAGCGGGATGCCCGCCGACTCGAACATGCTCTGGAACGTCGGGATCACGAAGATCAGCAGGATCACGATCGCCCCGCCGGCCACGCTGAAGATGACGGCCGGGTAGACCATGGCGCCTTTGATCTTCCGCACCAGGGCGTCGTTCTTCTCCAGGAAGGTCGCCAACCGCAGCAGGATCGTGTCCAGGATACCGCCGGCCTCACCGGCGGCGACCATGTTCACGAACAGCTCGCTGAAGATCTTCTGGTGCCTCCCCATGGCGTCGGCCAGGGTGTGGCCCGACTCCACGTCGTACAGCACCTCCTGGATGGTCTTGCGGAGGTTCGGGTTCTCGGTCTGCTCCGCCAGGATGTCCAGGCTCTGAACCAGCGGAAGCCCCGAGTTGATCATCGTGGCGAACTGGCGCGTGAAGATCACGATGTCCCGGGTCTTCACCCCGGTGCCGAACTGGATCGTGAACTCCTTCGACTTCTCCCGGACCGAGACCGGGATCATCTTCTGCCGGTGCAGGTAGGCGAGGACGTCGTCCTTGCTGGCTACCTCCAGCTCACCGGACTGGATGTCCCCCCCGCTGGCGGGTCGGGCGCTGTACGCAAACGTCGGCATGATGGGCTAGCTCGGGTTCGGGGTCACTGCATGTGGTTCGGGACGGGCTCGCCGACGGCGCGCAGCAGCTCGGCGGGGTCCCCGGAACGCTTCAGCGCCTCGTCCAGGGTGACCTCACCCCGCATGTAGAGGAGCTGCAACGCGTCGTTCATGGTCTGCATGCCGTGCTTCTTCCCGGCCTGCATCAGCGAGTAGATCTGGTGGATCTTCTCGTCCCGGATGACGGCGCGGATGGCCGGCGTGCAGATCATGATCTCCGCGGCGGCCACCCGGCCCTTCCCCTTGGCCTTGGGGAGCAGGGTCTGGGTGACGACGCCCTCGAGCACGAAGGCGAGCTGCGCCCGGACCTGCGCCTGCTGGTGGGACGGGAAGGCGTCGATCATCCGGTTGATGGACTCGGCCGCCGAGTTGGTGTGGAGCGTGGCGAAGACCAGGTGGCCGGTCTCGGCGATGGTCAGCGCCGCGCTGATCGTCTCCAGGTCCCGCATCTCTCCGATGAGGATGACGTCGGGGTCCTGCCGCAGGGCGTACTTCAGCGCCGCGGAGAAGGAGTTGGTGTCCGCCCCCACCTCCCGCTGGTTGATCATGCAGTTCTGGTGGCGGTGGATGAACTCGATGGGGTCCTCCACCGTCAGGATGTGCCCCTTCCGCTCCCGGTTCACCTTGTCCACCATGGCGGCCAGCGTCGTGGACTTACCGGACCCGGTGGGGCCGGTGACCAGGACCAGACCCCGGGGGCGCTCGGCCAGCTTGTTGATGACGGGGGGAAGGCCGAGATCGGCGATGGAGATGATCTCGTAGGGGATCTGCCGGATGGCCATCGCCACGCAGCCCCGCTGCTTGTACACGTTGCCCCGGAAGCGCGAGAGGTTCTGCACGCCGAAGCTGAAGTCGAGCTCGTCCTCGGTCTCGAAGCGCTTCTTCTGGTTCTCCGTGAGGATGGAGTAGGCCAGGGAGAGCGTGTCCTTCGGGGCCAGGACGCGCCCGGTCTTCGAGTTCTGCAGGTCTCCGTCGATGCGCATCTTGGCGGGGTTGCCCACCGTGATGTGCAGGTCCGACGCCCCGCGCTGGATCATCTCCTGGAGGAGCAGCCGGAGGCTGATCTCCTGCTGTTGGGGCTGGGCCTGCTGGGGGTTGGCACCCGGCTGGTTCATCGAACGTCCTTGATCTGGATCGATTGGGTTCTTCGGATGGGGGGAGGAGGTCGGCTCAGTCGGCGACCGAGGTCTCCTTGACCAGCTCCTCCATGGTGGTCATCCCGCGCTCCACCTTCTTCATCCCGTCCTCGCGGAGGGTGAGCATGCCCTCGGACCGGGCGATCTCGCGGAGCTCGTCGCTTCCCACCTCGTTCATGATCGCCTTCCGCAGCGCGGGGCTCATGATCATGACCTCGTAGAAGCCGCAGCGGCCCTTGTAGCCGCTCCCGCCGCACGCGTCGCACCCCTCGCCCTTGTAGAGGGTGTGCTCCTCGTACCACTCCATGGGGATCTTGGCCGCCTTGAGGTACTCCTCCTCGTAGGTCGCCTCGACCTTGCAGCTCTTGCAGATGCGCCGGGCCAGCCGCTGGGCGGTGAGGAGGTTCAGGGCGGAGGCCACGTTGAAGGGCTCCAGCCCCATGTCGATGAGACGGGTGATGGTGGACGGCGTGTCGTTGGTGTGGAGGGTGGAGAGGACGAGGTGGCCGGTGAGCGCCGCCTTGATGGCGATGCCGCCCGTCTCCAGGTCCCGGATCTCTCCCAGCATGATGATGTTGGGGTCCTGCCGGAGGAAGGCCTTCAGCGCCCGGGCGAAGGTGAGGCCCACCTCGGGGCGCACCAGCACCTGGTTGATCCCGTAGATGTTGAACTCCACGGGGTCCTCGGCCGTCATGATGTTGGTGTCGATCGTGTTGATCTGGGACAGCGCCGAGTAGAGCGTCGTCGTCTTCCCGGAGCCCGTGGGGCCCGTCACCAGGACCATCCCGTACGGCCGGGAGATGGCCCACATGAAGTCCTCCTCGGCCTTGGGCTCGAACCCGAACGTCTTCAGGTCGAAGGTCAGGTTGCCCTTGTCCAGGATCCGGAGCACGATCTTCTCGCCGAAGATCACCGGCAGGGTGGAGACACGGAAGTCCACCACCTTGTTCTTCATCTTCAGCTTGATGCGCCCGTCCTGGGGCACCCGCCGCTCGGCGATGTTCAGGTCCGACAGGATCTTCACCCGGGAGGTGAGCGCCGCCTTCATCTTGAGGGGCGGCTTCATGACCTCCTGGAGCGCGCCGTCGATCCGGTACCGGATCCGGATCTCCTTCTCGTACGGCTCGATGTGGATGTCGGAGACGCCCTTCTGCACGGCGTCGGTGAGGAGGCCGTTGATGAACTTCACCACGGGCGCCGAGTCGATCTCGGCGGCGAGGGCGGAGTACTCCTCGTCGTCCTCCTGGTCCTCGATGAGCTCGACGTCCTCCTCGCCCCACTCGTCGAGGAGCTCGGCGATCTGGTCGTCCTCCGTCGAGCCGTAGTAGTTCTCCAGGTGCTTGCGGAGGGTGTACTCGCCGACGATCACCGGCTCGATGTCGAGCTTGGTGATGAACTTCAGGTCGTCGATGGCGCTGAAGTCCGTGGGGTTCGTCATGGCCACGGTCAGCGTCCGGCCGACCCGCCGGAGCGGGAGGACCAGATGTTTGTGGGCCACGTCCGCCGAGACGAGCTTCAGGATCTTCTCGGGCACCTCGACCTTGTCGAGGTCCACGGCGGGCACCCGGTACTGCTTGGCCAGCATCCGGGTGAGCTCCTCCTCCGCCACGAAGCCCAGCTTGACCAGCGCGTACCCGATACGGGTACCCGTGGTCTTGGCCTCGGCCAGCCCTTCCTTGAGCTGCTCCTCGGTGATCAGACCTTCGCGGACGAAGAGGTCCCCGAGGCGGATTTCCTGGGCGGTCTTCGCGGACATCGGCGGGCTTCCTGGAGGATGATCGGAGCGGACGGGAGGGACGTCCCGCGCCAGGGCTAAGAATACGGGGGGGTACCGCCTCGCTACAAGAGAAGCCCCCCGTGACCCCGGCGGGCGCGGGGGCGCGCCCTCTAGGGACGCACCGTGGCCCGGGGGCGGATACGCTCCAGGGTGGCCGGTCCGATTCCCCGGATCTCCAGCAGGTCGTCGACCGACCGGAAGGGCCGGGCGCGCCTGGCCTCCACGATCCGGCGGGCCAACGCCGGCCCCACGCCGGGGAGGGCCTGGAGCGCTTCTTCGTCGGCCCGGTTCAGCGACACCAGGGGCCCCTCCTCCGCCCCGCCCGGTCGCGGCGCCGTCGAGGCCGGGCCCAGCTCCAGCCAGGGTCGGATGCGCGCCAGCGTGGCCGGACCGATCCCCGGCACCCGGACCAGATCGTCGGGGGCGCGGAAGCCTCCGGCGGAGTCCCGCCACGCCACGACGGCCCGGGCCGTGGCGGGGCCCACGCCGGGAAGGCGGTCCAGCTCCTCGGCCGGGGCCCGGTTCGGATCCAGGCGCTCCCCTTCGGCCAGGGGCCGGCTGCGTCGGGCCACCTCGTCGGCGCGCTCGCGGCTCTCGGCCAGGAGCTCCGGGCCGGCCTCGACGGCCGGCGGTGGCGGGACGCCGGGCCGGGCCTCCCACCCCCAGCGGGCCCCGCTCGCCACCAGGAGGAGGAGGGCGGCCCGGCGCAGCGAGCGGATCTCCCCGTCGTTCATGCCCGCAGGGTGGCGCCGCGTGCGGGGCGCGGCCATGCCCCGACGGGCCGGCGGCCGGAGCGGGGAGGGGGCGTCGGCCGTCCCCGGCTCCGGCGGGAGGGCCTCAGAAGGGCCCGGCGGGGAGGACGCCGGCGGCCAGGTCGAGCTGGCCGAACACCCCGAACTGGAACTGGGTGGAGCCGGTCTTGAGGCCCACGAAGGACTGGCGCTGGTCGTAGCTCATCTGGAGCCCCACCTCGACGCCCCCGACGCTCGTGTCCAGCGCCAGGCTGAGGCTGCGCCGGAGCTGGTCCACGAAGGCCACGCACTCCTCCCTCGCCGCGGTGGCCCGGCAGTCCCGCTCGGCGGTGTAGGCCAGCAGGAGGGAGAAGCCCACCGGCCGGTCCAGGCTCTCCGAGAGCCCGAAGGGCGGCTGGAAGCGCGAGCGCACGGTGACGCGGTGGCTGAGCTCGTCGCTCTCGGTGGCCCCGGTGGGGTCCCCGCTCCGGCCGTCCCGGAAGGCCCCGCGGTAGCTGGTGACCAGGTCCCCGAGCCAGGTCACGGCCACGTCCACCGGGATCTGGGTCTCCTCCTGGTCCCGGCGCTGCTGCCCCAGCCCGCCGAAGACCAGCTCCCGGGTGCTCCGGCGGTACCCCGACGAGAGGGTGATCCGCTGGATCCCCCACGCCGACGTGGGGGTCAGGGCCGGCAGGCCCACCCGCAGGTCGGGCCAGCGGCGCTGCACCAGCGTCCGGTCGGAGCGGGTGTCGAGGGTGGTGGCCTCCGTGCGCTGGTAGCCGACGCCCACCGTGAAGCCGGCGGGGAGCCGGAGGCCCGAGGCGGCCGTCCACGTCCCCTCGTCCACCAGCGTGGCCGCGGTGTCGGCGTCCAGGAAGCGGAAGTCGTCGGACCCTCCGAAGCCGAGCTGGAAGCCGGCGCCGGGATCGACGGGGTCACGGTTGAAGCGGGCGGTGATGCCGTCCCGGTACGTCACCTGGAGGGGATCCAGGAGCCCCAGGGCGGCGTCCACGACCCCCACCGGGTCCCCCACGCCCCCCAGGACCGCCCCCGGATCCAGGGAGAAGGCGGCGGTCCAGTCCCGCTGCCCCCGCGCGTTCCGGGTGAGCTCCACGGTGGTGTCGCCCGCCTCCACTCGCCGGAGGAGGAAGTTGGCGTTCCGGTCGGAACGGTAGAGGCTCGTCCAGGTGAGGTCGTTGCGCAGCCACGGCACCAGGGTCGGGCGGAAGCCCACGCGCGTGCGGAGGTCCCGGTGGGTCTCCCATCCCAGGGGCACCCCGGCCACCCCGGTCCGCTCGCTCTCGATCAGCTCCTGGACACGGCCCTCCGCCACCGCCTCCCGGGGGGGGAGGAGGTCCCGCACGGACTGGAAGGTGACGTCGGCCGTGAGCGGCGGCAGGGGGCGGAAGCGCACGTCGGCCACCGACTCCAGCGTCTCCCGGGGAGCCAGGGTGGGGAGGATGGCCGTGTCCCCCGGGAGCTCGAGGATGCGCTCGTAGCGGAAGATCCGGGTCTCCCGGCGGAGGTAGGAGGTCCCGGTGGAGACCCGCTCCGGCGTCCAGCGGAAGCGGGCGCCCAGGATGCCGTCCTCGAGGAAGCCGGGAAGGAGCGCGCGCACGACGTCCTCGGCCACGTCGGGGACCAGGGCGAAGTCGCGGCGCTGGGGGCTCCGGGTCCAGGCGAGGCCGGCGTCGAGCCCGTCGGTGTCGTTGACCGCCGTGACCGTGGAGCCACGGCTCGAGACGTAGGAGACCCGCGCGTCGAGGCCGTCCACCAGCAGGCCCACCCAGGGGTTGGCGGTCCGGGTCGTCTTGCGGAAGGCGAGGCCGACCCGGGTCTGCCGCGTCTCGGTGGGGCGCAGCTCCTCCAGCTCCGCGGCGCGGACGTCGGAGTTGGCCAGGAAGACCGGGTCCTGGCCCAGACGGTCCACCGCCACGGTGAGGGGGAGCTCCACCCCCCACTCCGCCGGCGTCCAGCGGTCCAGCCGGAGGGTGGAGGTGAGGGAGAAGACCTGGTCGGTCTGGTACGTCGGGTCGTCCCGGAGCTGGCGGAAGAGCGCCCCCCGCTCCGTCAGGCTCAGGCGGGTGTTGAGCACCCCCGCCCCGTCCAGCTCCGCCTCCAGGGAGGTGGCCATGCCGGCGTCGCGGACCGGTCGGCCCAGCCGCAGCTCGTCGATCCAGACCTCGCCGTCCAGGGGGAGGGGGCCCCGGTTCCACACGCCCAGGGCCAGCTCGCGCACGTTGGCCAGGTCCGGAGCCCGTCCCCGGTCCTTGAGCACGACCGCGTAGGTGGAGTCGGCGTTCCAGACGACCACCGGGGGGTCGCCCGGGCCCCTCGGATCCAGGATCAGCGTCTCCTCCGCCCGGCGCCGCAGGTCGAGCCACTCGCCGAAGTCCACCACCACCTCCGGGAGCCAGTCCGTGTCCACCACGCCCCCCACCCCCGCCGGCGGGCCCAGCGGGGTCCGGAAGAGGTAGAAGTTCTCCGCGTCGCTCCCGACCTTGAAGAAGAAGTCGTGGGGTCGGTCGGGGCCGAAGTCCCCGCTGCGGGGCACCACCCAGAGCCGGGCCTGGCGGTAGGTGAGGAAGTTGCGGGGCCGCTGGGGGAAGCGCTGGTAGACCTCCGCCCGGGCGCCCGACGGGATCCCCCGCATCTGGATGCCCAGCGACTTCTCGTTGAACTCGATGCCCTGGCCGGCGAAGGCGGAGGTGGGGTCGACGAGCTCCTCCAGGACCCCCGGCGGCGAGACGTAGGCCTCGCCTTCGGTGACCTTGGACACCGACGACACCTCGACCCGCCCCCCGGCGGCCAGCGTGTCCCCGCCGATGCCCTCCAGCACGCCGTCCCCGGACCGCTTGATCCAGCGGGACCCCACCAGCCGCATCCGCGCCACCCGGATCCGCTCCCGGCCTCCCGAGACCGCGGTGACCCGGAGCTGCTTCACCGCCCGCAGGTCCGCGTCGGTGAAGGCGCCCCCCACCTCCACGGCGTCGGGGCCCCGGATGGGGATCCGGTAGAGCTGGAAGTCGGTCCCGGTCTCGTCGTCGGTCCGGGCCAGGAAGGGCGAGCTGCCGTCCAGGCGCACCACGTAGCGCAGGTGGCGCTCGGTCCGGTCCAGGTTGCCGTCGTCGTCCAGGTCTTCGCTGTCCCGCCGCCCGTTGCCCCGGGTGCAGACCGCGCGGGGATCCCCGATCCGGTAGATCCGCCCCGGCTCGGCCAGGCAGCGCTCCCCCCAGACGCCCCGCTGGTCGGCCTGGGTGCTCCAGATCTCGCCCCGGCCGGGGTCCGCCTCCTGGTCCAGGATCCCCAGGCCCCAGCGCTCCCCGACGTCGGGCTTGATCCCGGAGGTGTTCCCCAGGGAGTCCACGAAGAAGGCGTCCTCGCTGACGGTCCCCAGGTCGAGGACCAGCGTCGCCTGCCTCCCGCCGGCCACGTAGAACTCCAGGAAGTCCGTGCGCGTGAGGTCGAGCCCCCGGCTGGAGAGGCCGGTGGTCATGGAGCGCCATCCCGGGCCGGGCCCACCCTGGCGACCGTCGAAGGAGAGGAGGAGGCCGGGCTCCCGGACCTCCGAGCCCGCCACCCGGATCTGGCGGTCGATGTCCTGGCGCGGGAAGAAGCCCTCGTGGATGCCCAGGCTGTCCCCGAACGGCGACTCCACGATCCACTGGTGCTGCCACACCAGCGAGGCCGCGTCGGACACGTCCCGCGCCGGGGGGAGGACGGACTCGGCGCCCCGGTCGCTCTCCGGGGCGCTCCCCAGGACCCAGTCCGGGCTGACGAGGGAGACCGGCACCTCGGCCGCGGCGTCGAAGTCGTCCACGAAGACCGCGTCCCGGGTGTTGGGGTTGGGCAGGGAGAGCGCCACCTCCCCGTCCACCCGGAAGGTGCTCCGTCCCTGGAAGCGGAGGCCGGGAAGGGCGTCCATCACCTCGTCGAACCAGGGCATCTCGGCGCGGATGTTCCCGCTGACGCCCCCGAGGAGCGCCGCGGCGGGCTCGGTCCCCAGGACCGGGCGCGTGACCACCGTGCGCTCGCTCTGGAAGAGACCGAGCACGTCCAGGCCGCCCAGGTCCCCCAGGTCCGTGTGGGTCCGGAGCCCGAACACCTGGGTGGGCTGCACCTGGAAGAGCGAGCGCTGCTCCCAGGTGGCCCGGACGGCGGCCTCGGGCGTCGAGGTGAACAGGGCCTCGGGCTCCAGGAGCACGACCTGCCCCACGTCGTAGTCGATCTCGTAGTCCACGCCCCGGGCCAGCAGGCGGTCCCCGAGCCAGATCCGCTCGCTCCCGTCCCGGATGCCCAGGGCCCCCAGGGAGAAGGAGGAGATGACGCCCTCGCTCCGCAGGCGGTAGGAGAGGTTCAGGCGGAAGAGCCCCGCGTTGTCCCGCTCGAAGGGGTCCTCCTCCTCGTAGATGCGCCGGTTGGCGTCCCCGGCCAGGATCCGGGCCGTCTCCTCGGCGGTGAGGCCCTGGCGCGGGAGGGGGGGAGGACGGGCGAAGGGCTCGAGGGTCGGGAAGATGAGGAACGTCCCCTGGACCGGGGCCTGCCCCCCGAAGAACTCGTCGGCGGGGGAGTACACGAAGGCCGCGTCCAGGTCGTCCACCGGGGATTCCTGGTCGAGCCCCAGCAGGCTGAGGAAGGTGACGTCCTCCCCGGTGGGGGTGCGCTTGAAGGTCCGGCCCGCGGAGCGCTCGCCCAGGGAGATCACCAGCTCCACCGACGAGGGCTCCACGTCCCGGGATCCGGACACGCGGTAGACCTGGTGCATCTCGGTGTCCCACGTCGGCCGGCCGGGCTGGTGGTTCGGGCCCGACGCCTTCAGGAGCTTCAGGGTGGGCTGCCCGCCGGCGTTGTGCACCCGCTCCGGGTTGTACGTCCCCACCGTGTCCCCGGTGGCGGTGACGTAGGTCACGGCCAGCATCTCCTCCCGGCGCAGCGGGGTGCGGAGCGCGATCCAGAGGCCGCTGGGGTGGACGAAGTAGTCCACGCCGGGCTGGAGGTACCGGAACCACCCCGACTCCACGAGCCGCTCGTCCTCGTCCTCGGCCACGGCGTCGGCCTGGATGAACCCCTCCACCTGCTGCCGCAGCACCGGATCGTCCTCGTAGCGGTAGAGCTGGATGGGCTCCGCGCCCGGGGAGACCGACGGCGGCGCCGAGGCCACGTCCAGGTCCAGGGCGTCCACGTGGGGCCACCGGTCCAGGAGCTCCGGGTCCACCAGGAAGAAGAACTGGCCCCGGACGTAGTCGGCGTCGTCCAGGACCAGGGTGTCCTCCTGGACGAAGGCCCGCTGGTCCCCGATGCCGGTGAGGCGGAACTCCCGGGAGTTGAGGTCGCCGCGCTGCTGGGCCCACACGGTCTGGAAGTCCAGCGGGCCGAGCTGCCCCTCGGCCTGGAAGCCGAAGTTGCCGGCCGGGATGCCCTCGGTGAGGAAGCGGGAGGCCGGGAGGCGGAAGGTCACGTCCCCCACGTCCAGGCGGCGGAGGACGTCGTCCTCGGCCCCCTCGTAGAAGATGTTCAGCCGGTTGGCGGCGTCGAACTCCCGGGACTGGTCGAAGTCCACGTCCACCTGGATCCGGTCCGCGATGGTGCCGGCCAGCTGCACCCCGAAGCGCACGTCGGGGTTGAGCTGCGGGAAGAGGTCGGGGTTGCAGCTCGCCTGGAACTGGTCGTTGCAGGGGCGGTAGCGCGTCCAGCTCCCGCCGAGCTCCATGCGGCTGCGCACCCGCAGCGCCAGGTCGGCGTAGTCGGTGACGAAGCGGGGGAGCTCGTCGGCCGTGGCCCGCTCCTGGGGCGCGATCACCCCGGGCTCGGGCTCCGGCGGGAGGAATTCCGGGCCCGCCCGGCCTCGCCGGAACCACCCCTCGGCCCGGATCCGCAGGACCGCCGCCACCCGCTCCGACGGGGTCCCCCGCTCCGCCAACCGGCGCCGCAGGCGCTCCACCGCCCCCGGGGCACGGTCCGCCGGGAGGCCGATCCGTCCCGCGAAGGGGCGCCCGGCGGGAAGGCGGCGGAGCCCCAGGCGGACGTGGGGCTCGCCCGGGGCGGCGGTGAGGCCGGCGCGGACCGCGCCGGGGAGGACGGAGAGGTCCCGGGGGAGGCGGAGCGCGGCGGTGTCCGGCGCCTCCTGCCCCCGGAGCGCCCGGGGCGCCGCCCCGACCACGAGGGAGAGGAGGGCGAGGAGGAGGAGGAGGCGAGGGGGGCGCCGGGGCATGGAGCGGCGGCTCAGGCGGCGAACCGGGAACGGGCCCGCGGTGTACGGTGCACGCGGCCGGCCGGGAGCACCGGGGGAGCCGCCGACCTTGAGGCGCCCACCCCGCGCTGGGTAGCTTGGCGCGCCACCGGGCCACCCGGACACGAAGCGGGAGAAGCCGTGATGCGGTTGGGAGTTCTCACCAGATACATGATTCGGGTCCACCTGGGCCCGTTCCTCTTCGCGCTCGCGACCATCACGGGGCTGATCTTCCTCAACTCGGTGGCGCAGCGCATGGAGGGCCTCCTGGGGAAGGGCCTGCCGTGGAGCGTCCTGGGAGAGTTCCTCCTCCTCTCGCTTCCGCACACCCTCGCCCTCTCCATCCCCATGGCCGTCCTGGTGGCGGTGCTGTACGCCTTCACCGAGCTCACGGCCTCCAACGAGATCACGGCCCTCTCCTCCGGAGGCGTGCGGCCCCTTCGCATGATGCTCCCGGTGCTGGCCATGGGCGCGGTGGCCACGGCCACCATGCTCTACTTCAACGACGCCGTCCTCCCGGAAGCGAACCACCGCCTAAAGAACCTGATGGTGGACATCGGCCGCAAGAGCCCGACGCTGGAGCTCCGGGAGCAGGTCGTGAACGAGATCCGCACGGAGAACGGCCGACAGACCTACTTCCTGACGGCCCAGGAGATCGATCCGGTCACCAGCGTCATGCAGGACGTGACGATCTTCGACGCCAACGACCCGGTGCGGCGGCGCACCACCCACGCCGCGCGCGGGGTCATGTCGTTCAACGAGGGCCGCACCGACCTCTTCCTGACCCTCTTCGACGGACAGGTGCGGGAGGTCCAGGGGGACCGCCGGGGCGGCTTCCAGCGCGTCCACTTCCAGAAGCAGGTCGTGCCCCTGCGGGGCGTCGGCGACGAGCTGGAGCGACGGCTCGGAGGCACCGACCGGAGCGACCGGGAGATGAGCTTCGCCATGCTCCTGGAGGAGGCGGACCGGCGCCGGGAGACGATCCGGCAGGTCGGGGAGACGAGCCGGGAGCGGTCGCTGACCGCCGTCCGCCTGGCCCTGGGTCGGGAGGCCGAGGCCGACTCCGCGCTCCTGAACGCCTACCGGTACCGGCAGCCCCGGGGCGCCTCCGTGGTGGACGAGGAGGGGATGACCACGCTCCTGGCCCAGGACCCCGTGACCCGGGCCATGGACGCCGACGTCCGGACCCACCTCACCCGCCTCGAATCCGGACAGGAGGCGGTGAACCGGGTGCTGGTGGAGTTCCACAAGAAGTGGGCGATCGCGTTCGCGTGCCTCGTCTTCGCGCTCATGGCGCCGCCCCTGGCCCTCCGCTTCCCCCGGGGAGGCGTGGGACTCGTCGTGGCGGGCTCCACGGTGATCTTCGCCATCTACTGGGTGGGGCTGATCGGGGGCGAGAGCCTGGCGGACCGCCGCCTGGGCGACCCCCTCCTGACCATGTGGATCCCCAACCTCGTGTTCCTGGCCGCCGGGCTCCTCCTGGTGCGGCACATGGGCCGGGCCGGGGGCACCGCCCGGGGCGGCGGTGGGCTCGGCGATCTGGTCTGGCGCCTCCGCCAGACCTTCGCTCGGAAGCCTGCCGGCCGCGCCCGGAGCGCCGAGGGCACGGCATGATCCGGATCCTGGACCGCCTGGTCCTCGGGACCTTCCTCAAGCTGTTCGTGATCTTCCTGGCGGCCTCGCCCGTCCTCTTCATCGTGGGCGACATCACGGAGCAGCTCGACACCTACGTGGACCGGGGCGTGGGGATGGCCGAGGTGGCCAAGGCCTACCTCTTCCAGACCCCCATGTACATCCAGATGTCCTTCCCCATCGCCGCGCTCCTGGCGGTGGTGTTCACGGTCCACACCATGACCGCCCACCGGGAGGTGGTGGCGGCCAAGGCCGGCGGGATCTCCTTCCACCGGCTGGTGCGCCCGATCCTGATCCTGGGCCTGATCCTCACCGGGGTGGCGCTGGCCCTTACCGAGATCGTGCCGCGCACGAACCGGGTGGCCGGGCAGATCCTCCAGAACGAGGAGGTGGGGCGGACCTGGCGGGCCGACTTCGTCTACCAGTCCGAGGAGGGCACCACCTGGCAGGTCGGGCGGCTGGACGCCGCGCAGGGCTCCCTCAGCCGGGTCATCCTCGAGCGACCGGCGGCGCCCGAGGGACCCGCCGTGCACATGGTGGCGGAGGACGCGGCCTTCGACTCGGTGGCGGGGTGGACCTTCGCCAACGGCTTCGTGCGCCACATCTACCCCGACAGCACCGAGCGGGCCTACGAGTTCGAGCGGCTCCGCCTGGCGGGGGTGGAGGAGCGTCCCCGGGACCTCCTGGACACCCCCGGGGAGCCCGACGAGATGACGTACGGGGAGATCGACCGCCTGGCCGACCAGGTGCGCCGCTCCGGCGGGGACGCCAAGGAGCTCCAGGTGAAGCAGGAGCAGAAGCTCTCCCTCCCGGTGGCGACGCTCGTGGTGATCCTCCTGGGCGCCCCGCTGGCCACGAGCAACAAGCGGGGCGGCACCGCCTTCGGGATCGGGCTGTCCCTGGCCATCACCCTCCTCTACATCCTGCTCTTCAAGATCGCCGGAGGCCTGGGCGAGGCCGGGGTCATGGACCCGACCATGTCGGCCTGGCTTCCCAACGCCCTCTTCCTGAGCGCGGCGCTGGTCCTCCTGGCCCGGGTGCGTACGTAGGGTCGGAGTCGGCGCGTCCGCGAGCGGGGCGCGCAGCCTATGCGCCCGTCCTTCTCTCCCTCGGCGGCGTCGTCGGTGGCGGCCCGGGCGCCCGGCGCTCAGCCCGCCTCCGCCAGCGCCGCGACGAAGCCGGGGGTGAGGGTGCCCTCCATGACCTCCGCCACCGGGCCCCGGAGCGTCACCTCCAGGTCGGCGTCCACGGTGACGTGGAGGGAGCCGCCCTCCATGAGGACCTCGATGGGCCCGGGCTCCTGCACGCCCCGGCGCACCGCCGACACCGCCACCGCGCACGAGCTGGTTCCCGACGCGGTGGTGTGGCCCGCGCCCCGCTCCCAGATGAGGCAGCGGACCCGGCCCGGGCCCGCGCTCTCCGCGAGCTGCACGTTGGCCCCGGCCTCCAGCGCGGGGTGGCCCGTGAGGTGCCGGCCCACCGCCTCCATGCGGGCCAGCTCCAGGGGCTCGCCCCACACCACCAGGTGGGGGTTCCCCACGCTCACCGGGACGAAGTCCAGCGCTTCCCCGTCGGGCCCGTCCAGCCGGCCCTCGCCGTCCAGCGCCTCGGGGTCCAGCGCCACGGCGTCGGCACCCACCCGGGCCGCGCCCATGGCCACCGACACGTCGTAGCGCCCCCCGCTCCGCCCGTGCACCTCCATGGCGATCCGGCTCCCCCCGAAGTGGACGTGGAAGGGCTCGGAGCCCACGCGGTCCTCCCGGTGGAGCCAGGACGCCACGATCCGGAGGCCGTTCCCACTCCGCTCGAACTCGGTGCCGTCGGGGTTGAAGCCCCGCAGGCGCGGCTCGTCGTCGGGGGAGACGACGATGATGCCGTCGCTGCCGGCGCCCCGGAGCCGGTCGCAGACCGCGACCACCGCGGCGGGGGTGACGGCCCAGTCCTCGCCGGGCTCCATGACCAGGTAGTCGTTGCCCAGGCCGTGGGCCTTGTAGAAGCGGGCGGAGGCCCGGAGGGCGTCGGATCGAGGCATGGCGCGGCGGTCCTTGAACGAGGAAGGGCGGGGGCGCGGGCGAGCCCGGACGCGCCCGCTGGAACCTATCTCCTCCGAGGATCGTAGGGGGAGTCGTCGGGACGGTCGCAACCTTTCTGGGAAGGGAGCCGTCCAAGGGGGATGAGGCGGGCCGACATTCGGGATCGGCCCCGGAGGCGGGGATGGGACGACGATGAAGCAACGGGCGCGTGGCGTGGTTCTCTCGGTGTGTCTGGCCCTCGGGGCCTTCCTCTTCCCCGCCGCCGGCGCCGCCCAGGAAGGCGCGGGGGCCCCCTCCTCCGGCGGGCAGCCGGCCGTGGTCCGGGGATGCTGTACCCCGGGGAACGCGCCGCCGGTGCTCCAGGCCACCCAGCTCCGCTCGGGGATCGAGCTGGACGGGCGCATGGACGACGCCGCCTGGGCCCAGGCTCCCGTGGCCACAGGCTTCGTCCAGTTCCAGCCCGACGAGGGCGCCCCGGCCTCGGAGCGCACCGAGGCCCGGGTCCTGTACGGCGACGAAGCGCTCTACGTCTTCATGCGGGCCTTCGACTCCGAGCCCGACTCCATCGTCGGGCAGGTGACCCGCCGGGACCAGATGTCCTACTCCGACGCCCTGGGCGTGGTGGTGGACTCGTACTTCGACCGGCGCACCGCCTTCCACTTCGCCGTGAACCCGGCGGGCGTGAAGTACGACATCTACCGCTACGACGACACCCAGGAGGACGTCGGCTGGGACGCCGTGTGGGACGTGGCCACCGCCCGGGACGCCCAGGGGTGGAGCGCCGAGTTCCGCATCCCCTACTCCCAGCTCCGCTTCCGGGACGCCGACGTCCAGACGTGGGGCATCAACTTCGTCCGGGACGTGGCCCGGCGCGGCGAGTCGTCCATGTGGGCCCCGGTCTCCAAGGGCGACGGCGCCATGGTCTCCCTCTTCGGCGAGCTCCAGGGGCTGGTGGAGATCGACTCCCCGCAGCGCCTCGAGGTCCTCCCCTACTCCGTGGCCCGCCTCCAGCGCGGCCCGGGAGACCCGGCCGACCCCTTCTTCCAGCGGAACCAGGGCTCGGGCGCCGTGGGCGCCGACATCAAGTACGGTCTCACCGGCGACCTCACCCTGGACGTCACCATCAACCCGGACTTCGGGCAGGTGGAGGCGGACCCGGCGCAGGTGAACCTCAGCGCCTTCGAGACCTTCCTTCCGGAGCGGCGGCCCTTCTTCCTGGAGGGGTCGAGCATCTTCAACTTCGGCATCGCGCTGGGGGACGGGGACGGCGCGTCGGAGTCCCTCTTCTACTCCCGCCGCGTGGGCCGGGCGCCCCAGGGCGCCGGGCGGGTCGCGGGCGCCTGGTCCGACGCCGACGACCAGACGACGATCCTCGGCGCCTGGAAGCTGTCGGGGAAGACGGCGGGCGGATGGTCCATCGGGGTGCTGCACGCCCTCACCCAGGAGGAGGTGGCCGACGTGATCCCACGGGCCTCCCCGGGCCCGGACGCGGGCTACACCGTCCCGGTGGAGCCGGGCACCCAGTACGGCGTGCTCCGCGTCCAGAAGGACTTCCGTGAGGGCCGGTCCGCGGTGGGCGTCATCGGGACCGGGGTGACCCGCGAGCGGGGCGCCGCCAACGAGCTGGACCTGCACCACCACGCCTTCGCCGGAGGCCTGGACTTCCGCCACCGCTTCTCCGAGGACTACCAGGTGAGCGGGTACCTCCTGGGCTCCCGGGTCAGCGGCTCCGAGGAGGCTCTGCTCCGCACCCAGCGCTCGCCGGCCCGCTACTTCCAGCGGCCCGACGCCGACCACGTGGAGCTGGACCCGACGCGGACCAGCCTGACGGGCACCTCGGCCTTCCTGACCCTGGGCAAGATCTCCGGCGGGCACTGGCGCTTCTCCACCGGCCTGCACGCCCGCTCGCCGGGCTTCGAGGTGAACGACCTGGGCTACCAGCGGGACGCCGACTCGTACGTCAACTGGCTCTGGGTGGGCTACCAGCAGAACAGCCCCCAGGGGATCTTCCGCCGCTACCAGCTCAACACGAACGGGTGGTCCGGCTGGAACTGGGACGGGGACCACACGGGCCTGGGCGGGAACGTCAACGCCAACGCCCAGTTCACCAACTACTGGAACGCCTGGGCGGGCGTGAACCAGCAGGCCGAGGCGCTCTCCGGCGGCTTCCTCCGGGGCGGCCCGCAGATCCGCCGGGAGGGCTCCACCAACTTCTGGGGCGGCTTCGGCACCGACAGCCGGAAGGCCGTGCAGCTCAACGTCGGGACGTACGGGAACGTCCGCCCCGACAGCGACTCCTGGAACTTCGGCACCAGCCCGAACCTGCGCTTCCGGCCCTCGGGGCGCGCCACGGTGAACCTGGGCGTGAACCTGAACCGGAACGTCGCCGACGCCCAGTGGGTGGGGCGGTGGGGGGAGGAGGACCCGTCCTACCTCTTCGGGCGCATCGACCAGACCACCGTCGGGCTCACCCTCCGGGCCGACTACGCCTTCAGCCCGGACCTCTCGCTACAGCTCTACGCCCAGCCCTTCGTGAGCGCCGGCGAGTACGGCGAGCTCAAGGTGGTGGACGACCCCCTGGCCGAGCGCTACGAGGACCGCTTCCGCCTCCTGGAGACCCGGGAGCAGGACGGCGCCACCGTGGCCGACGTGGACGGCGACGGGACCTTCGAGTCCGTGGGGAGCCCGGACTTCAACGTGAAGCAGTTCCGCTCCAACGCGGTGCTCCGCTGGGAGTACCGCCCGGGGTCCGCGCTCTTCCTGGTCTGGTCCCAGGGCCGGGACCACTACGCGGGCCAGGGCCGGTTCGACTTCGCCGGGGACGTGGACACCCTCTTCGGGGTGCGCCCCACCAACGTCTTCATGATCAAGGCCAGCTACTGGTTCAGCCCCTGAGGGAGGGCGGCGCCGGCCGCGCCCCCCTCCTCCCTGGACTTCACCCCCGGGAGCGCTACCTTAGACCCACATCCTGAATCGGGCGATTTGCGGCGTATTGCGGCCCGATCGACCCCGCGCGCGGCGCGGCGGTCGACGAACGAGCTAAAAAGCCACGCCTCGCCGCGCTTTTCTCCGCGTCGGGGCGTGTGTCGTCTGGGGGTACCATGAGCGAGCAGAACCGAGGGACCGGGGGCCGTCGTCGGGCCCTCCACGAAGAGCTGGACCGGCGCATCCTGCTCCTGGACGGTGCCATGGGCACCATGATCCAGGGGTACGACCTGGACGCGTCCGACTACCGGAAGGGTGAGTTCGCGGACCACCCCCAGGAGCTCGAGGGCGCGGCGGACCTCCTCTGCCTCACCCGCCCCGAGGTCATCCGGGAGATCCACGCGGCCTACTACGCGGCCGGCGCGGACATCGCCGAGACCAACACCTTCAGCGCCAACCGGATCTCCCTGGCGGACTACGGCCTGGAGCCCTGGGTCCGGGAGATCAACGAGGCCGGGGCCCGCCTGGCCCGGGAGGCCGCCGACGCCGCCGAGGCCGAGGACGGTCGGGTGCGGTGGGTGGCCGGCTCCCTGGGGCCCACCACCCGGTCCGCCTCCATCTCCCCCGACGTGTCGGACCCCGGCGCGCGGAGCGTGACCTTCGACGAGCTCGCCGAGGCGTACGCCGAGCAGGCCCACGGCCTCCTGGACGGGGGCGTGGACCTCCTCCTGGTGGAGACGGTCTTCGACACCCTGAACGCCAAGGCCTGCCTCCACGCCATCTCCGGCGTGCTGGAGGAGCGGGGCGAGGCGGTGCCGGTCATGGTCTCGGGCACCATCACCGACCAGAGCGGGCGGACGCTCTCGGGGCAGACCCCCGAGGCCTTCTACAACTCCATCCGCCACGGCGTGCAGGCCCCCGGCGCGGGTGCGCGCGGGCTCGTGAGCGTCGGCCTCAACTGCGCCCTGGGCGTGGACCAGCTCCGCCCCTTCCTCGAAGAGCTGGCCGAGGTCTCCGAGTACCCGGTGAGCTGCCACCCCAACGCCGGCCTGCCCAACGAGTTCGGCGGCTACGACGACACCCCCGAGCACATGGCCGCCGTGGTGCGGGAGTTCGCCGAGGCGGGCTTCCTCAACATCGTGGGCGGCTGCTGCGGCACCACGCCGGACCACGTCCGGGCCATGGCCGAGGCCGTGGAGGGCCTTCCGCCCCGGGCCCTGCCCGACCGTCCCGTGCGGACGCGGCTGTCCGGGCTCGAGCCCCTGACCATCGGCCCCGAGTCCCTCTTCGTGAACGTGGGGGAGCGCACCAACGTCACGGGGTCGCGCCGCTTCGCCCGGCTCATCCAGGAGGAGGACTACGAGACGGCGCTGGAGGTGGCGCTCCAGCAGGTCCAGGGCGGCGCCCAGATCATCGACGTGAACATGGACGAGGGGATGCTCGACTCCCCCGCCGCCATGACGCGCTTCCTCAACCTCATGGCCGCCGAGCCCGACATCGCGCGGATCCCGGTCATGGTGGACTCCTCCCGCTGGGAGGTCCTGGAGGCCGGGCTCAAGTGCCTCCAGGGCAAGGCCGTCGTGAACTCCATCTCCCTGAAGGACGGGGAGGAGGCGTTCCGGGAGAAGGCCCGCGTCCTGCGCCGGTACGGGGCCGCCGCCGTGGTCATGGCCTTCGACGAGGACGGCCAGGCCGCCACGCTGGAGGACCGGGTGGCCATCTGCCGCCGGGCCTACCGGATCCTGGTGGAGGAGGAGGGCTTTCCCCCCGAGGACATCGTCTTCGACCCCAACGTCTTCGCGGTGGCCACGGGCATCGAGGAGCACGAGCGCTACGCCATCGACTTCATCGAGGCGGTGCGCCGCATCAAGGAGGCCTGCCCCCACGCCCTCACCAGCGGGGGCGTGAGCAACGTCTCCTTCTCCTTCCGCGGGAGCCCGGAGGTCCGGGAGGCCATGCACGCGGCGTTCCTCTTCCACGCCATCGAGGCGGGGCTGGACATGGCCATCGTCAACGCCGGGGCGCTCCCGGTCTACGACGAGATCCCCGCGGACCTCCTGGACCCGGTGGAGGACGTCCTCTTCGCCCGGAACCCGGAGGCCACCGAGGTCCTGACCGGCATCGCCGAGGAGCGCACCGGAAGCACCGAGACCCGGCGGCAGGAGGACCTCTCCTGGCGGGAGCTGCCCGTGAACGAGCGGCTCACCCACGCCCTGGTGAAGGGGATCGACGCGTACGTGGACGAGGACGTGGAGGAGGCCCGCCAGGCGGCGGAGCGCGCGCTCCACGTCATCGAGGGCCCCCTCATGGACGGCATGAACGTGGTGGGCGACCTCTTCGGGAGCGGGCGGATGTTCCTCCCGCAGGTGGTGAAGAGCGCCCGGGTCATGAAGAAGGCCGTGGCCCACCTCATCCCCTTCATCGAGGCCGAGAAGGAGGAGGGCGACGACGACGGGAAGGGCCGCGTCCTCATGGCCACCGTGAAGGGCGACGTCCACGACATCGGGAAGAACATCGTGGGCGTGGTGCTCCAGTGTAACGGCTACGAGGTGATCGATCTGGGGGTCATGGTCCCGGCGGAGAAGATCCTGGACACCGCCCGGGAGAAACGGGTGGACGCCATCGGGCTCTCGGGGCTCATCACGCCGTCGCTGGACCAGATGGTCCACGTGGCCAAGGAGATGGAGCGCCGCGGCTTCGACCTCCCCCTGGTCATCGGGGGCGCCACGACGTCGCGCATCCACACCGCCGTGAAGATCGAGCCCGCCTACACCCGGGGCCCCACGGTCCACGTCCTGGACGCCTCCCGGGCGGTGGGCACCATGGGCCGGCTCCTGACCGCGGACCAGCGCGAGGCCTACGAGGCCGAGCTCCGCGAGGAGTACCGGGGGCTGCGCGAGCGCCGGGCGCGGCGGGGCGCGAAGAGCGAGCTCCTCCCCCTGGAGGAGGCCCGGGCCCGGGCCTTCCGCACGGACTGGGCGGCCTACGAGCCCCCCCGGCCCGCGCAGCCGGGCGTGACCGAGGTGCGGGCGTCGGTGGCCGAGCTCCGCGACGTCATCGACTGGACCCCCTTCCTGGCCGCGTGGGAGCTGAAGGGGAAGTACCCCGACGTCCTGGACGACCCGGACGTGGGCGAGCAGGCCCGCTCCCTCCTGGCCGACGCGAACGCCCTCCTGGACCGCATCGAGGCCGAGGGCTGGCTGGAGCCCCGGGGCGTGGTGGGGCTCTTCCCCGCCGCGGCCGTGGGGGACGACATCCGGCTCTTCGCCGACGGCGCTCGGGAGGAGGAGCTGGCCACCGTCCACGGGCTGCGCCAGCAGTTCGCCAAGGAGGGGCGGGACAACCTCTCCCTGGCCGACTGGGTGGCCCCGGAGGGCTCGGGCCGGGAGGACTGGCTCGGCGCCTTCGCCGTCACCTCCGGACGGGGGCTGGACGACTACGTGGCCGAGCGGCAGGCGGCCCACGACGACTACCAGGCCATCCTGGCCAAGTCCGTGGCCGACCGCCTGGCCGAGGCCATGGCCGAATGGACCCACAGGAAGGTCCGGACCGAGCTCTGGGGGTACGCCCCCCGGGAATCGCTGGCCAACGACGACCTGATCTCCGAGTCGTACCGGGGCATCCGGCCGGCCCCGGGCTACCCCGCCTGCCCCGACCACACGGAGAAGCGCACCCTCTTCCGGCTGCTGGACGCGGAGGAGCGGCTGGGGATGCGTCTGACCGAGAGCTGCGCCATGGACCCGCCGGCCTCGGTGAGCGGCTGGTACCTGGCCCACCCCTCGGCCCGCTACTTCGGCGTGGGCCGGGTGGGGCGGGACCAGGTGGAGGACTACGCCCGCCGGAAGGGGATGGAGGTGGCCGAGGCGGAGCGGTGGCTCTCGCCGAGCCTGGGCTACGAGCCCGGCACGGACGAGGACGCGGGCGAGGACGCGGAGGCCGGCGCCGCCCCCGCGGAGGCGGGACGGTGAGCGGGCTGGCCGAGCTCCTGGCCGACGGCCGGGTCCACCTCTTCGACGGCGCCATGGGGACGCTCCTCTACACCCGGGGCGTCTTCGTGAACGT
>CAZMTA010000014.1:21925-72599 GCA_964569085.1 uncultured Gemmatimonadaceae bacterium
ATCCGCATCGAGCCGTGGGGGCCCACCGCCCTGGACGAGGCCGAGGCGCTCTTCGGCCGCCAGGTGGACGGGCTGCTGGAGGGAGGGGTGGACGGCTTCGTCCTGGAGACCTTCTCCGACCTCCACGAGCTCCGCTGCGCCGTGCGCGCGGTGCGGGCCCGCACCGACCTCCCGGTGGTGGCCCAGATGACGGTGGGCCAGGAGGGGACGACCTCCTACGGCACCGGCGCCGCGTCCATCGGGCCGGAGCTCGACGAGGTGGACGTGCAGGCGGTGGGCCTGAACTGCTCCGTTGGCCCGGCCGTCATGCTCGACGCGCTGGAGGAGATGGCGGGGACGACGGCCCGCCCCCTCTCCGCCCAGCCCAACGCCGGGCTCCCCCGCACCGTGGGCGACCGGAAGATCTACCTGGCCAGCCCCGAGTACATGGCCCAGTACGCCCTCCGCATGATCGAGGTGGGCGCCCGCCTCGTGGGCGGGTGCTGCGGCACGACGCCGGAGCACGTGAAGGCCATGCGGGACGTGGTGGCCTCGGTGCAGCCCGCCCGGACCTCGGTGCACGTGCCGGCGGCCCCCCGGGACCGGGAGCCGGTGCGGCCGGTGCCCCTGGAGCGGCGCTCCGCCCTGGGGCGGAAGCTGGCCCGGGGCGAGTCGGTGGCCACGGTGGAGATCTACCCGCCCCACGGATGGGACCGGGAGGCGGTGGTGGCGCCCGCCCGGGAGCTCAAGATGGCCGGGGTGGACGCCGTGAACGTCGTGGACTCGGGTCGGGGCCAGACCCGCATGGGCGTCGTGCCCGCGGCGCTCCTGGTGGAGCGGGAGGTGGGGATCGAGACCGTGGTCCACTACACCTGCCGCGACAAGAACATGCCCGGGATGATCTCGGACCTCCTCGGCGCCGCCGCCGCCGGGCTCCGCAACGTCCTCCTGGTGAGCGGCGATCCGCCGGTCCAGGGCCCCTACGCCGACGCCAAGGCCGTCTTCGACATCGACGCCATCGGGCTGACCAACGTGGTCCACGGGCTGAACCGGGGCGTGGACCCCGGCGGCAACTCCATCGGCGCGCCCACCGAGTTCGTCATCGGCGTGGCGGCCAACCAGGGCGCGGTGGACCAGGAGCGGGAGCGGAGCCGGCTGCGCTGGAAGGTGGAGGCGGGAGCGGACTTCGCCGTCACCCAGCCCGTCTTCGAGCCCACGGCGCTGGAGCGCTTCCTGGAGGAGACGGCGGGGCACGAGCTGCCGGTCATCGCCGGGATCTGGCCCCTGCTGAGCCTGCGCAACGCCGAGTTCCTGGCCAACGAGGCTCCGGGCGTGGACGTCCCCGCCGAGGTGGTGGAGCGGATGCGGGCCGCGGAGGCCTCGGGCCCGGAGGCGGCCCTGGAGGAGGGCGTGCGTCTGGCCCTGGAGATGATCGAGGCGGTGCGGCCCATGGTGGCCGGCTTCCACCTGAGCGCACCGGCGGGCCGGGTCGACGTGGCGCTGCGCGTGCTCCGCGAGGGCGGGGTGCGGGCCACGGCCTGAGGCGCGAAGGATGACGGCCCACCTCCTCCTGGCCGCCGCGCTCTGGACCGCCGGCTTCCTCCTCTTCGGCCGCTTCATCGCACCGCGCTGGAAGGTCGTGGGAAAGCTCGCCTTCTATCTGGGCGTGAGCGTGCTCCTCTCCGACACCGTGGGTGCGTGGGCGCTGATCTGGATCGTGGGGCACCCCCTCCTGGGAATCGCAGGCCACGTGTGGTGGTGCCGCCGCCACGGCATCGACTGGCTGACCTGCCGTCCCCGGGACCGCTACCTGGCGCTACGCCCGTGGGCGGCGGGAGACGGGTTCGGGGACGGAGCCCCGGAAGACCCGGGAGGCTGAGCGCGAGTCGCCGCAGCGGGCGGCCGGATCGGAGATGAAGAAGGAGAGCTCGTCCGGCGGAGCGGCGGCTCCCTCACCGTTGTCCACCATCCGCCAGGTCCCGAGCGCCAGGGAATTCTTTCCGGGTCCCCGCCGGCGGTCGGGACGAGCACCCCGCGCCGGCGCCGACCCCAGTCCTACACCCGCTCCAGGATCCCCTGGAGGCGCCGGTGCGCCCCCCGGTTCCCCAGGTTGCTGACGTAGACCTTGTCCGCTCCGGCCTCGCGGAGCGCCCGGATGGAGCGGGCGCAGATCTCCTCGGCGTCGGCGCCTTCCTCGAACTCGGCCGTGATCTCGGCCGCCGGCACGGGGAAGAACTCGTCCAGCGTGGACAGCGTGCCCTCGTTGGCGCTCCGGTAGAAGAAGACGCCGAAGACCAGGGGATGGGCCACGCCCATGCGCGCCCGGGCCTCGAAGAGGGCCTCCACCCGGTCCACCGAGTGGTGGGAGACGATCTGGGTCAGGGCGTAGTCGGCGTGGCTGTCCGGCGCGGTGAGCCACCGGAGCTGCTGCTCCGGGTCGCGGTGGGGGTTCACCCACCCTCCCAGCGCCGTCCCGGGCACCCGCTCCCGGAGGAGCGCCCGGAGGTCCTGGGCGTGGGGAACGCAGCGGGGCGGCCCCACGTCCTTGTCACCGCCCAGGACCGTCATGGCGTCGAAGCCCCGGGCGGCGGCGCGGTCCGCGAAGAGGAGGCAGTACTCCAGCGCGTGCTTGCAGGTGAGGATCGGCACGATGCGGCGCAGGTCCACGTCGTCTCCCACGTTGCTCCCCACGTGGGCCAGGCTCTCCTCCTCCGCGGCCCCCACGGCGTTGTCGGTGAGGAAGACGAAGCGGTCCGTGGCGGCCAGGCGCCGGAGCGAGTGGTGGAGGTCGATCCACGCGTTCATCCCGTCCACGCCGTCCAGGCGGCTGGAGGGCGGACGCAGCTCCACGGTGACGAGCGGACCCGGACGACGGAGCTCCTCCAGGAGGAGGGCGTCGGGGCCGACCGCCACCGGACCTCCGGACGAGGGGCTCACCGTCGGCCCGCCCCGACCAGCTCCGCCACCGCGTCGGGATCGGTGGGGAGCGCTCCGGTGAGGTTCTCCCGCCCGTCCGGGGTGACCAGGACGTCGTCCTCGATGCGCACGCCGATCCCCTCCCAGGCCCCGCCGCCCTCGAGCCCCGCCCGGAAGTAGAGGCCGGGCTCCACGGTCAGCACCATCCCGGGCTCCAGGATCCGGGAGGCCCCGTCCCGGGCGTAGTCGCCGGGGTCGTGGACGTCGAGGCCGAGCCAGTGCGAGGTCTGGTGGGGGAAGAAGGAGCGCCAGGCGCCCTCCTCCACCACCGAGGCCACCGAGCCCTTCACCACCCCGAGCTCCCGCAGCCCCTCGGCCAGGACCCGCACCGCCGCGTCGTGGACGTCGGCCACGGTGGCGCCGGGGGCCACCGCCTCCACGGCCCGGGCCCGGGCGGCGTCCACCACCTCGTAGACGGCCCGCTGGCGGTCGGTGAACGCTCCGGCCACGGGCCAGGTCCGGGTGATGTCCCCGTTGTAGAGCCCCACCTCCGCGCCGGCGTCGACCAGCACCAGGTCTCCGGCCTCGAGCGTGTCGGCGTTGGCCACGTAGTGGAGGACGCACGCGTTGGCTCCGGCGCCCACGATGGTGGCAAAGCCCGGCCCGGCGGCGCCGGCGGCGCGGAACGCGCCCTCCACGGCGGCCTCCACGGCCCACTCCCCCACTCCGGCGGCGGCCGCCGCCATGCCGGCCCGGTGCCCCGCCATCGAGATCTCCGCGGCCAGACGGAGGCGGCGGATCTCCTCGGCGTCCTTCACGACCCGGAAGTCGTCCAGGACCTCCCCGGGGTCCACGACCCCCCGAGGACCGGTGCCGGTGCGGGGTCCCCGGGCCCGCCCCCGCTCCAGGGCCTCCCGGACGAGGCCCTCCACGCGGGCAGGGCCGCCCAGGCGCCAGAAGATCCGGTCCGACCCGGCCAGCAGCTCCGGAAGGACCTCCTCCAGCCGCGAGAACGGGTGGGCCTCGTCGGCGGCGTGGCGCTCGCGCATCTCCCCGGGGCCGGGACGGGGCCCGGACCAGAGCTCCACCGTCTCGTCCCGCTCGGGCGCGAAGAGGGTGAGCCGGGGCTCGTCGCCGCCCCGGAGCACGGCCACCACGTCGGGCGCGGCCACGCCGGTGAGCCAGAAGAGCTCCGAGTCGGGGCGGTAGCGGTGCTCCGAGTCCCGGGAGCGGTAGCGCGTCGGGGCGGAGGAGAGGACCAGCACGCCCTCGCCCAGGGCACGGGCGACCCGCGCCCGTCGATCCGCGAAGGTCGAGGCCGGGAAGTCCGCCGCGGGGCGGCCGGGCCGGAAGGTGTGGTCGGCGTTCATGGCCCGGAAGGTAGCGCAGCCGCCCCTCAGGTTCACGACCCTGTGCGGGCATGCGGGCCGCCGGGGGAAGCGGCTACATTCCGTGCTTCGTGCCCGATCCGACCTGGAAGGAGCGAATGCCCGTGGAGCATCGAGTCGTGTCCTGGACGGGGGCCGTCCTGGCCCTGGTCGTCACCGCCCTCCCCGCCGCGGCGCAGGAGCCGGAGGCGTGGGGCGGCGACGAGCTGGTCTTCCACACCTTCTCCATCGCGGCCGTGGACCCGGCCACCGGCGAGAGCGGCGTGGCCGTGACCACCCGCGTCCCGTGCGTGGGCAACGGGGTTCCGTGGGTCCGGGCCGGCGTCGGTGCCGTGGCCACCCAGGCCTCCACCCGGGTCGAGTACGGCGTGGAGCTCCTGGACCTCCTGGCCGAGGGTGTGGAGCCCGAAGGCGCCCTGGCCCGGCTGGTGGCGGCGGACCCCCGGGCGGAGCGGCGCCAGGTGGGCGTGGTGGACCTGGAGGGCAACAGCGCGCAGCACACCGGCGAGGGCACGTCGGACTGGGCCGGCCACGTGGCGGGCCCCTGGTACGCCACCCAGGGCAACCTCCTGGTGGGCCCCCAGGTGCTGGACGCGGTGGCCGCCTCCTTCGAGAACACCCAGGGCTCGGGCCGCCACCTGGCGGATCGGCTCATCGAGGCCCTCGCGGCCGGCCAGGCCGCCGGCGGAGACGCCCGGAAAGGCCGCCTCCAGTCCGCCACCGTGATCGTGGCCGACCCCCGGGAGGGCGTCTCCCGGCGGCCCGACGGCCAGACCGTCCACATCAACGTGTGCGAGCACCCCACCCCGGTGGCGGAGCTCCGGCGGATCTACGACACCGTCTCCGGGACCCTCGGGTGGCGCACCCTGGCCCAGGACCAGGGCTCGGACGTCTTCCAGCTCAAGATCATGCTCCACGCCCTGGGGCACTTCCGGCCCGACGCCGAGGAGCTCGAGCGGGACGACGACGCCTTCCTCTACACCCCCGAGGCCGTGGCGGCGGTGGACGCCTTCCGGGCCGAGGAGGGGCTCTCCACCCCCGACGTGGGCTCGCCTCCCGGGCTGGTGGACGAGGCCACCGTGACGCTCCTCTGGCGGCGCCTCGAGGAGCGGGGGCTGGCCGACGACGTCCGGGAGCGGATCCGGGCGCTGACGCAGGTGCGCCGATGAGGGCAGGTCCCCTGGTCGCGCTGACGGCCGTGGTGGCTTCCCTGGCGGTTCCCGGACGGACGGCGGCGCAGGAGCGTCCCGACTCCGCCGTGGAGCTGGAGCCGGTGGTGGTCCGGGTCCTCCGGAGCACCGTGGGGACGGGGACCCCGTACGCGGTCTCGGTGGTCACCGGCGAGGAGCTTCGGCGGGCCACCGGAGGAGCCTTCCTGGAGGAGGCGCTGCGCGCGGTCCCGGGCGTCCAGATCCAGAACCGGTACAACCTGGCGGCCGCCGAGCGCCTGGCCATCCGGGGCTTCGGGGCCCGGGCCCAGTTCGGCATCCGCGGCGTGCGGGTGCTGGTGGACGGCATCCCCGCCACCCTCCCTGACGGGCAGACGGCGCTGGACCATCTGGAGCTGTCCGGCCTGGGGCGCGTGGAGCTCCTCCGGGGACCCGGCGCGGCCCTCTACGGCAACGCCGCCGGGGGCGTGCTCCACTTCCGCACCCGGCCGGCCCCGGACCGGGGCACCGAGGGCGAGCTGGAGACGGCCGGAGGCTCCCACGGGCTGCGCACCCTCCAGGCGGGGCTGGCGGGCGCGCTGGCCGGCTCCGGAGGCTACCGGGTGTCGGTGTCCGACTTCCGCTTCGAGGGCTTCCGCACCGACCCCCTGGGCGGCCCCGAGGACACGTACGGCGAGGCCGCCCGCACGGTGGTGAACGCCACCGGCACCCTGCCCCTCGCCGGCGGGACGCTCCGGGCGGTGGCCAACGGCCTCGACATGGAGGCGGACAACCCGGGGTCGCTCTCGGACGAGCTCCTGGCCCAGGGCGACCGCCAGGCGTACCGCTTCAACGTCATCCAGCGCACCCGGGAGGACATCCGTCAGGGCCAGCTCGGCCTCACCTGGGCGGGCCCCCTGGCCGGCGGTGACGCCGAGGTGGGCGCCTGGGGGATCCGGCGGGACTTCCTGGGCGCGATCCCGCCGGCGGTGGTGGGCTTCGACCGCAACGCCGGCGGCGTGCGGGCGCTCCTCCGCCGCGAGGCCGGCACCGGCGCCGGGCGCCTCTCGCTGGGCGCCGGCGTCGAGGTGGAGCTCCAGTCCGACGACCGGCGGAACTGGGAGAACGACGGAGGCGACCGGGGGGCCCTCACCCTGGACCAGGACGAGTCGGTGCTGGGCACGGGCCTCTTCCTCCAGGGACGCCTGGACCCGAGCCCCGCCCTGTCCCTCCTGGCCGGGCTCCGGTGGGACCGCTTCCGGTTCGAGGCCGACGACCGCTTCCTGGCGGACGGCGCCGACGACTCGGGCGGCCGGACCCTGGACGCGCTGAGCCCCTCGGCGGGGGTGGTGGTGAGCCCGGCGGACCGGGTGGAGCTGTTCGCTTCGGTCTCCAGCTTCTTCGAGACGCCCACCACCACCGAGCTCACCAACCGGCCCGACGGCGCCGGTGGGTTCAACCCGGAGCTGGACCCCACCCGGGGCGTGTCCATGGAGGGCGGCCTCCGGGGGCGCCTCGGTCGGGGCTGGTCGGTGGAGGCCACCGCCTTCCGCACCTCGCTGGACGACGAGCTGGTGCCCTTCGAGGTCCCGGGGCAGGCCGGCCGGACCTTCTTCCGCAACGCCGGGGAGTCCCGCCACACCGGCGTCGAGCTGACGCTGGACGGGCGCCCCGCCCCGGACGTCGGGCTCCGGGTGGCCTACACCCGCGTGGACGGCCGTTTCGAGGCCTACGAGGTGGACGGCGAGGACCTGTCGGGCAACCGCCTCCCGGGCATCGCGCCGAACCGCGTGGACGGCCGCCTGTCGTGGCGGCCCGCGGGAGTCGGCTTCGCGGAGGTGCGGGCCCTGTGGCAGGACGACGTCCCGGTGGACGACGCCAACACCGCCGCCTCGCCGGCCTACACGCTGGTGGACCTCCGGGGCGGCCTCGACGGCCTGGAGACCGGTCGGGTCCGGCTGGCCCCGTGGGCGGCGGTCACGAACGTGCTCGACCGGCGGTACAACACCGCGGTCACGGTGAACGCGTTCGGAGGCCGCTACTTCGAGCCCGGTCCGGGGCGGAGCTGGCGGCTGGGGCTGCGTCTCACCTGGAGCAACCCCTGAGGTCCCGGCCCAGGGCCAGGGCGTTCACCACCGGCCGTTCCCCCTCCTCCTCGGAGGGGCGGTTCATGATCCGGTTCCGGACCACCAGGACCGTGGAGCCCCCGCCGTCCAGGTTGAGCGCCTCCCGCGCCCCCAGCCCCTCCAGGAGCTCGGTGAGCTCCGGCAGCGTCATCCCGGTGGAGTAGCCCGGCTGCCGGCCGTCCACCACCACCAGCCAGAGCCGTCGGGTGGCGGGATCCACCGCCACCGCGGTCCGGGGGTGGGGCGCCGCCGCGAAGCCGGGGCTCTCGCTCACCGCCAGGTCCCCGACCCTGCGGCCCGCGTCCAGGAGCTCGGGGAAGCCCCCCACGGCCTCGGTGTCGCCGCGCACGGAGCCCTCCTCCCGGGACAGCCGGAATCCGGCGAAGAGGGAGTCGCCCTCGATGCGCGGCTGCCCGATCCACGGGATCCCCCCGGGCCGCCACACCACCGCCGGGCGCTCCCGGGCCGAGGTGACGCTCCCTTCGGCCACCTCGGCGCCCAGCGCCCGCCCCTCGGGCGTGAAGAAGTCGGCGTTCACGGCCACCAGGACGCCCTCCCGGGCCCGGGCCACCATGGAGCTCACGAGCTCGCGGCCCTCCTCCCCCTCCTCCCGCGCCCGGGCGCGGAGGGTCCGGAGGGACAGGTCGCAGCGGCCCAGGTCCGCCTCGACGACGTGGACGGCCCACGGCCCCACCGGCGACCAGAGGTAGTGGTGCCACACCCCGGCGGCCACGCGGCGCGTCCGGGTCTCCTCGGGCTGGAGGAAGCTCACGACCTCGGCGGGGAGCTCCCGGGCGAGCTGCGGCGGCGTGTCCGGGGGCGCGCAGGCGGTCCCCAGGGCCAGCGCCAGCGCCGCGACCACCCCGCGCCGGACTCTCCGCGCCCCGTGGACCCGTCCGGGCCGGGTGCCTATACTCCGGCGTCCATGATCACCGCCCGCGCTCTTCCCCGCCTCCTGGCCGTCCTCGCGGCCCTCGCGCTCCTCGCCCCCCGCCCGGCCCTCGCGCAGGGAGGCGGCGCCGGGTCCGGATGGCGCGTGGGGCTCACCTTCGGCGGGACCAACCTCGTGGGCGTGGCCGTCGAGTACTTCGACGGCGCCCAGAGCGCGGAGGTGACCGTGGGCACCTTCGCGTTCCGCGACGTGAGCCTGACCGTCGTGGGCAAGCAGTACTTCGGGGCCTCGGCCCTGCGCCCCTTCGTGGGGCTGGGCCTGTGGATCGTCGGGGCCCCGCCGCCCGAGACCGGCGACCAGATGGGGCTCGCCACCATCCTCCACGCGCCGGTGGGCGTGGACTGGCGCGCCGGGGGCGACCACTTCGTGGGCGCGGCCCTCAACGTGAACCGGGCGCTCTGGATCCGGCGCACCGACTCCGGGGACGACCTTCCCCCCAGCGATCGCCTGGTGCCCCTCCCGGGGCTCTACTACCGCTGGAGCCCCTAGGGGCCCACCCCGGCGGGGCAGCCCCCCCCGGCCCTTCGCGTCGCTCACCACTCGTCCGGCTCGTCCCACGTCTCGGACCAGAAGCGGCGCTCCTCCTCCTCGATCTCCTGCCAGTCCAGCGGCTCGTCGTCGGTCACCAGACGGCCGGTCTGCAGGATGGCGCGGATGGCGTCGTCGTCGACGCGCACCTCTTCGTGGGCCAGACGCTCCCTCAGGCGGGCCCGCAGCGAGATCGCCGAGGCCACCAGGAGGAACGTCAGCCCACCCCAGAAGAGGACCCAGAAGAAGGAGAACACCGGAGACGCCTCAGTCCACGGGCGTCATGCCGACGTACTTCAGGCCGCTGCCGGTGTTGAAGAGAACCACTTCGTCGTCCTCCTGGATGATGCCTGCCTCGAGCATGATGGGGACGGCCGCCGCCGTCGCGCCGCCCTCGGGCGCCGCGAAGATGCCGGTGTCGGCCCCGAGGTTGGCTACCCACTCGGCCATGACGTGGTCCTCCACCGCCGCGGCGCCGCCGCCCGACTCCCGCAGCGCCCGCAGGATCAGGAAGTCGCCCACGGCTCCGGGCACGCGCAGCCCGGACGCGTAGGTGGAGGCGTTCTCCCAGAGCTCCGCCTCCTCCCAGCCCTCCTGCCACGCCCGGACCATGGGGGCGCACCCGGCGGCCTGCACGGTGATCATGCGGGGCCGCTCCGAGCCGATCCAGCCCAGCTCCTCCATCTCGTCGAAGGCCTTCCACATCCCGATGAGGCCGGTGCCGCCCCCGGTGGGGTAGACGATGGCGTCGGGGAGCCGCCCGCCGAGCTGCTCGAAGAGCTCGTACCCCATGGTCTTCTTCCCCTCGACCCGGTAGGGCTCCTTCAGCGTCGAGAGCGGCCACCACCCCTTCTCCTCCACGCCCTTCGCCACCACCCGGCCGCAGTCCGTGATGAGGCCGTCCAGGAGCTGAAGGTCGGCGCCCAGGTTCCGGATCTCCTCCACGATGGGCGCGGGCGTGTCGTCGGGCACCACCACGTGGACCGGCATGCCGGCGGCCGCGCCGTAGGCGGACGCGGCGCTCCCGGCGTTTCCGGCGGAGGGGAGCGCCAGCTCCTCGGCGCCCAGCTCCCGTGCCCGGGAGACCGCCAGGCAGAGCCCCCGGTCCTTGAAGGAGCCGGTGGGGTTGATGCCCTCGTTCTTCACCAGGACGCGACGGACCCCGAGACGCTCGGCCGTGCGCGGGGCGTCCACAAGCGGGGTCCAGCCCTCGCCGAGCTGGATCTGGTGCCGGCGATCGCGCACCGGGAGCACCTCCTCGTAGCGCCAGAGGTCGGCGCGGCGCCCCTTCAGCGCCTCCGGGGTGAAGGAGTCCCGGATCGCGGCCAGGTCGTAGCGCGCGAAGAGGGGCTTCCCCGCCGGGGACAGCCCGTGAAGCTCCTCGCTCTCGAAGGTCTCGCCGGTGCCGGTGCACTCCAGGTGGCTGGCTCCGGGAAGGCGGTCGCGGTCGGTCATCTCACCTCGCTCTCTGGGTCTTGGGGGTCTCGGGAAAGGGGTCGGTCCGGATCGGCGTCCACGATCCGGCGGGCGCCCGCCGCCAGCGCCAGCATCGCCACGGGGGCGAGCCAGAGCGGCGGCGGGGCCGCGGGATCGGGGGGCGTCTCCGTGGCGACCGGCATGGCGGCCGCCAGCACGATGGTCCCGTTGTTGGCGGCGTGCATGAGCACGCCCACCGCCAGGGACCCGGTGCGCCACACGGCCCATGCAATGACGATACCGAGCCACGCCGTCGGGAGGAACCGGACGGCGGTCTCCACCGACAGGTGGAAGGCCCCGAAGACGAGCCCGTTGAGGAGGAGGAAGCGCCAGGGAGCCAGGTGGCGCGTGGCCCCCAGGAGGACGCCGCGGAAGACCACCTCCTCGCACACGGCGGGCGTGAGCGCCACCGCCAGGAGGAGCCACAGCACCCGTCCCGGCGAGTCGGCGGCCAGCATGCGCTCCATCCCTTCCAGGACCTCCGGAGGGACCGGAAAGAGGGAGGCCTGGGCCCAGGCGAGGAACCAGGCGACGGGAAGGGCGCCAGCCACCAGGAGGAGGCCTCCGCCCACCGCGCCGGCCGGCGGGACGCGCAGGGAGAGGACCCGCCGCGGGCTCCAGCCTCCCGCCCGCAGGAAGAGGAGGGCCGGGAGGAACAGGAAGAGCCACTCGGCCACCATGAGGCCCGCCTCCCCGAGGAGCACCGTGGTCAGAAGAGCGCCCGGGAGGAAGAGCACCGCCAGCGCCAGCACGAAGGCCAGCGCCGCGCCGGGCGTGGGCGCGGAGGCGGCGGGCTCGGGGCGCACGGGAGGGGGGCTCGGGTCGGTCATGGGGGGCAGGAGGTTGGCGCGGGCCTCCCCCGGAGGCAACCATTGTGCGGGGACGCCGCGTCCCAGGGTTGAACGGTCGAGCCCGACGAAGGCAGGGAGCCAGGAGGACCCCAGGTCCATGCGGTCGAACGAGACGACGGGAGCCCGTCGGTGACGGAGCGCCAGCTCATCGAGCGGGCGGCGGAGGGGGACGGACGCGCGATCCGGGCCCTGTACGACCGGTATGCACCCCGGGTGTACGCCGTGGTGCGCCGGATCGCCGGGGACGACATGCTGGCCCAGGACTACGCCCAGGAGGCGTGGATCCGCGCCATCCGGGCGCTGCCGTCCTTCCGGGGAGACGCGCGCTTCTCCACCTGGCTCCACCGGATCGCGGTGAACGCCGCCCTCCAGGCGGTACGGAAGGCGGACACGCGGCTGAAGCGGGAGGCGCCCATGCCCGACCAGGTGGAGGCGGCGCCCCGACCCGGGGACGCCCTCCTCCAGAAGCGGCTGGAGCGGGCGCTGGACGACCTGCCCGAGGGAATGCGCCGGGTGCTGATCCTCCACGACGTGGAGGGCTACACCCACGAGGAGATCGGGAACGTGCTGGGGGTGGCGACGGGGACATCGAAATCACAGTTGTTCAAGGCCCGCGCGAAGATGCGCGACATGCTGACGGGCCTGGACGACTCCGAGCAGGATCAGGGAGCGGAAGCATGGAGCATCTGAGCCGAGAGACGCTGGCCCGACTGGTGGACGAAGCCCCGTCGGAGGCGGAGCGCGCCCATCTGGACGGGTGCGCGCCGTGCCGGACCGAGCTGGAGGGCCTCCGGGCCCAGACCGAGGAGCTGGGAAGCCTGCCCGAGCTCCGCCCTCCCCTGGGGGACTGGGCGGTGCTGGAGGCGCGCATGCGCTCCGAGGGCCTCCTGCGCCCCCAGGCCCGGTTCGACCGGACCGGGCTGGCCCGGACCCCGGGGTGGATGCGCGCCGCCGCCGCGGTGATGCTCTTCCTGGGCGGCACGGCCACCGGGGCCTTCCTCGACGACGGGCCGGCCGGCGGCGGTCGCGTGACCGACGCGGGGGCCGCCGGCGCGGCGCGCTACGCCGCGGGCGCGGTCTCCCTGGAGGAGGCCGCCGGCGCCGTTCGCCTGGCGGAGCAGAACTACGTCACGGCCCTCACCCGCTACCGGCAGCTCCTGGCCGAGGAGGACGCTCCGGGCGAGGTGGCCGATCCCGCCAGCCGCTTCGCGGCGCTGGAGTACCTGGTGGCGGCGGGCCAGGCCGCGGTGCGGCAGGCCCCGGCGGACCCCTTCCTGAACGGGCTGCTGGCGTCGACGCTGGCGGAGCGGGACGCCACCCTCCGCACCATCTCCTCGACGCAGGACGGGTGGTTCTGATGGGCGCGTCCCCCCTTCGTGGGCTGATCCGCGCCCTCCCCGGGCTGGCGATCCTGGCGCTGGGCGGCGCCCCGGTGCCGACCCCCGCGGCCGCCCAGGTGGCGGTGGTGCCGACGCCGGCCCGCCACACCGGGTGGATCGGCATCTCCGTCGAGATGGAGGCCGGGGTGGACCGGTCCGGCGAGCGCTCCTCCACGGTGCGCATCGTGGAGGTCCCGCCCGACGGCCCCGCCGGCCGGGCGGGCCTCCGCGCCGGCGACGTCCTCCTGGCGGTGAACGGACGCAGCCCCGACGACGGCTTCGCGCACATGGTGGGCGCGCTGGAGCCCGGCGACCCGGTGACCGTCGTGGTGGAGCGCGACGGCACCCGCCGCCGCTTCCGCTTCCAGGCCGGGGACCGGCCCCGGTCCGCCGGGACCCCGTCCACCTACCAGGTCCTGGTGCGGGCGGACACGCTGGCGGAGCAGATGTACCGGGCCATGGACTCCCTCCGGATCCGCATCGCCGCCGGGGAGGGGGCGCCGCGTGTCGTGCGCCTCCGCCGCGCGGGCGCGGACTCCGCGGCCGCCTTCTGGCGCCCCGACGGGGAGACCGGGATGCGCGCGCTGGTCCGCGTCCCCGAGCTGCCGACCGGGTGGCGGCCGCCGGACGGCGCCCACCCCTTCCGCCTCCTCTTCGTCGAGGAGGACACCCTGGGCGTCCCCGGCGCGCCCCGAGCGGTCGTGGCGCGCGGTCGGGGGGCCGAGACGACCCTGCGCCCCCTGGCTCCCTACGCCCTGGGCGCCAACCGGGTGGCCGGCGCGGAGATCGTGGAGCTGAAGCCCGAGCTGGCGGAGTACTTCGCGGTGGACCGGGGGGTCCTGGTGGTGGACGTGCCCGCCGGCACGCCGGCCGGGCGCGCGGGCGTCCAGCCCGGGGACGTGCTCACCGCCGTGGGCGGGCTGGCGGTGGGGTCGCTGGCCGAGGTCCGCCGGGCCCTGGCCGAGCCCCGGGACAGCCTGGCGCTCCGCCTCGTGCGGAAGGGCGCCCGCCTGGAGGTCGTGCTCCGGCGCTAGCGCCGCGCCGGGGGGCCGGTCGGCCCCCGGCTACTCGTAGCGCAGCGCGTCGATGGGGTCGAGGCGGGCCGCCCGCTGCGCCGGGAGGATCCCGAAGAAGAGGCCCACGGCGGCGCTGAAGCCCAGCGCCATGGCCACGGCCTCGGGCGCCACGATGGTCTCCCACTCCGCGAAGCGGGTCACCAGCTCGGCGGCGCCGTACCCCGCGGCCACGCCCAGCACCCCGCCCAGGACGCACAGGGCCATCGCCTCCACCAGGAACTGGAAGAGGATGCTCCGGCGGGTGGCCCCCAGCGCCTTCCGCACCCCGATCTCCCGGGTCCGCTCGGTGACGCTCACCAGCATGATGTTCATGATGCCGATGCCGCCCACCAGGAGGCTCACCCCGGCGATGGCCGCCAGGAGGAGCGCGAAGGTCTGGTTCGTCTCGTTGAAGGTGGCCAGGAGGTCGGCGGAGTTGCGGATGTTGAAGTCCGCCTCCTCTCCGGGGCGGATCCGGTGCTCCCGGCGCATGATGCGGTCGATGACGCCGAAGGCCTGGTCGAGCTGCCCCGGGGTGGCCGTCGCGGCGTAGATGGCGTTGAGGCGCTCCCGGCCGCCGAACACCCGGTACTGGGCGGTGGAGACCGGGATGAAGACCTGGTCGTCGGGGCGGATCCACGCGGCCTCGCCCTTCTCCTCGAGCACGCCGATGACCTCGAAGGGGACGCCCCGGATCTGGACGGTCTTCCCGACCAGGAGCCCGGGAGGGGTGTCGCCGAGGCTCTCCGGCACGTTGTGGCCGAGGATGGCCACGCGGCGGCGGCCCTGGACCTCCCCGGCGTCGAAGTATCGGCCGACCTGGAGGGCGTGGTCGTAGATGTCGAAGTACTCGGGCCACACGCCCACCACCTGGTTGCTGGAGTTCCAGCGCAGGTAGGAGAGCTGCTGCCGCGAGGACACCTCCGGGGAGACGGTGAGGAGCCCCTCGGACCGGTCCCGCAGCGCCAGGGCGTCGTCCACGGTGAGCTGCTCCGTGTCCCCCCGGGAGATCCCGCCCCACATCTGCTGCCCGGGGCGGATGGTGAGCACGTTGGTGCCCATGCGCTGGATCTGCGACTCCACCTGGGCCTGGGCCCCCTCGCCCAGCGCCACCACGGCGATGACCGCGGCCACGCCGATAATGATGCCCAGGGTGGTCAGGACCGAGCGCATCACGTTGGCGCGGATGGCCCCCATGGCGACCGCGATGATCTCCAGGAGGAGCATGGCGCCGCCCCCCCTACCCGCCGAAGGGCCCGCCGCCCCGGCGGGACCGCATGCGCTCGAGGAACTCCTGCTGCTGGGCCTGGAGCTGGGCGGCGCCCACCACCGCCAGCGTCTCGCCCTCCTCGAGGCCCGACACCACCTGGGTGTAGTCCCAGTCGTTGATGCCCACCTGGATCATGCGGAGCTCCGCCTCTCCGGCGTCGTTCACCACGAAGACCGCGGCGGGGCGGGTCTCCCGGTCCGGGGCGCCGGCGGGCGCACCCACGGCCCCGGGTCCGCCCGCGCCCCCGCGCAGCCCGCGCATCACGGCGCGCATGGAGTCCTGGGTGATCTCTCCCGACTCCACCCGGGCCCGGAGCGCCTGGAGCCGGCTCCGGACGTCCGGGTCTCCCGCTCCGGGCCCCGCGTCGCCCGCACCCTCGGCGGCGGGAGGGTTCCCGCCGGGAGCTCCGGGACCCGACCGACCCCCCGCAGCGGCGCGGTCGGGCCGCCCGCCCCCGCCCGCCCCGCCGGCCGCGAACCCGCCCCGACCGCGTCGGGGGATGTCCAGCGTCTCGGGGTCGATGCCCAGCGCCATGGCGGCCGGCGCGATGTCCGAGACCTGCACCACGGCCCCGTTGGGCACCATGAGCACTCCCGGCGCCCGGTCCACCAGCACGGTCACCTCGGCGTTCATCCCCGGGCGCAGGAGCCCGGCCTGGTTGTCCAGGTCCACGATGACCGGGAACATGGTCACGTTCTGCTCGACCACCGCCTGGGGCTCGACCTTCTGCACGAGGCCCTGGAAGCTCCGGTCCGGAAAGGCCTCCACCCGCACCGTGGCGGGCATGCCGGCGCGGATGTCCCCCATGTCCGTCTCGTCCACCAGCGCCCGGACCCGCATGCGGGCCAGGTTGGCCATGACGAAGAGGGTGGTCCCGCCGGAGACGTTCTGGGAGGCCGACTGGATGACCTGGCCCTCCTCGACGTTCTTCTGGATGATCGTGCCGGCCAGGGGCGCCCGGATGGCCACGTCGCTGAGCCGCAGCTCGGCGAGCTCGTGGTTCGTCTCGGCCTTCACCAGGTTGGCCTGGGCGTTGGCGTAGTCCAGGCGCGTCTGCTCGTTCTCCTGCTCGGTGATGACCTGGCTCGCCAGGAGCTGCTGCGAGCGGTCGAGCTGGGCCCGGGTGATCTCGGTGCGCGCCCGGGCCACCTCGAGATCCGCCGCCGTCTGGTCGAAGGCGTTGCGGACGTCCCGGGGGTCGACCTCCGCCAGGAGGGTGCCCTGGGTGACCTCGTCGCCCACGTCGGTGAGGAGCCGCAGGATCTCGCCGGAGGCCTTGGACTTCACCTCCACGGACCGGATGGGCTCCACCGTCCCGGTGGCCTCGGCCTCCAGGGTGATCGTCCCCCGCTCCACCTGGGCGGTCTGGAGGGACGGCCCCTCCTCGGCGGCCTCGGAGCTCTCGCACCCCGCCATCGCCACCGCGCCCGCCAGGACGAGGACCAGGGGCCCGCCGGCCCGCCGCACGCGCGTCTTCATGCCTGGACCCCCGCGGTCTCGTTGAGGAAGTCCTTCTCGATCATGCCGTCCTTCAGGTGCACCTGGCGCTTGGCGTATTCGGCGATGTCGTGCTCGTGGGTCACCAGCAGGATCGTCTGGCCCTGGGCGTTCAGCGCGCTCAGCTGGCCCATGATGTCCTCGGAGGTCACCGAGTCCAGGTTCCCCGTCGGCTCGTCGGCCAGGAGGAGGGCCGGCTCGTTCACCAGCGCCCGGGCCACCGCCACCCGCTGCCGCTGACCGCCGGACATCTCCGGCGGCTTGTGGTCGACGCGGTCCGCCAGCCCCACGAGCTCCAGCTTCGCCCGGGCCCGCTCCTTGCGCTCCTTGGAGCCCACCCCGGCGTAGATCAGGGGCAGCTCCACGTTGTGCAGGGCGGTGGCGCGGGGCAGGAGGTTGAACGTCTGGAAGACGAACCCGATGGCCTTGTTCCGCACGGCGGCGAGCTGGTCCTCGGAGAGCTCGCTGACGACCTGGTCGTCGAGCCAGTACTTCCCGGCCGTGGGCGTGTCGAGGCAGCCGATCATGTTCATGAAGGTCGACTTGCCGCTCCCCGACGGGCCCATGATGGCCACGAACTCCCCGCGTCGGACGACGAGGTCCACGCCGCGCACGGCGTGGACGGTCTCGGCGCCCATGACGTAGTCCTTGGTGAGCCCCTCGGTCCGGATGATCACGTCGTCGCTCACAGCTCCCTCCCCAGCACGGCCTCGAGCTGCGCCCGGGCCAGCAGATAGTCGTAGCGTGCGGTCACCGCGTCGGCGGCGGCCTCGTCGGTCGCCGCCTGGCTGATGAGCAGGTCCAGGATGGTGGCCACCCCCACCTCGTAGCGCTCCCGCACCACCCGCAGGTCCTCGCGGGCCACCGCCACCGCCTCCTCGGCGATCTCGATGGCCAGACGGGCCGTGCGGAGCTGATGGAGCGCGGCGTCGGCCTCCTCCCTGGCTCCCAGACGGGCGTCGTCCTCTCGGAGTTCCGCCAGCCGACGGGAGAACTGCGCCCGGTCCACCGAGCTCTCCCGCTGGAAGCCGTTGAAGATGGGGTAGCTGGCCCGGAGCGCGAGGCTCCACGACGTCGTCCCGTTGGCGAAGGAGGCGGCCTGGTTGGCCCAGTTGTAGCCCGAGGAGAGGCTCACGCTCGGGAGGTACGCCGTGCGCGCCGCCGAGAGCTGGGCCGCCGCCGCGGTCGTCCCCGCCCGGGCGGCCACCACCGTCGGCGAGGCCTCCTCGGCCAGCGAGAGGATCTCCTCGTCGGACAGGGGCACCGGGGAGAGGTCGATCTCCTCGGGGCGGACCGGCTGGACGGGGTGGCCCTCCCCGATCTGGCGGCCCAGGGAGAAGCGGGCGGCCCGGGTGGCGGTCTCGGCCTGGAGGAGGGCCTGGCGGGCGTTCACGAAGTCCAGGCGGGCCCGGAGGGAGTCGGACACGGTGGCCCGCCCCAGCTCGGTCCGGCGCCGCACCATCTCCAGGTTCCGCTCCGCCTGCTCGACGCGGAGCGCCTGGACGGCCTGGAGGTCCTCCTGGCGGAGCGCCTGGAAGAAGAGGTTCTTCGTCTGGAGCCCCACCTGGAACCGCTGGTTCTCCCGGTCGGCCTCGGCGGCGTCCACGTCGGCGCGGGCCGCGTCGAGCTCGGCGAAGCGGCGGCCACCGGAGAAGACCTCGTAGCTGGCGGAGAGCCCGGCGGAGTAGGAGTCCGAGCTGCCCTGGACGACCCGGTCCGTGTTGGGGTCGAAGCGGTCCTGGCTACGGAGCGAGCCCGACGAGCTGACGCTGAGCGAGGGCAGGAAGGCGCCCCACGCCTGCCGCCTCCCGGTGGACGCCAGGCCCACGGCCTGGTCCTGCTGCGCCATGGCCGGGCTGTGCGCCAACGCGCGCTGCACGGCCTCCTCGAGCGTGACGCGCTCCTGGGCGACCCCGGGAGAGGATACGAGCATCCCTGCGGCCACCGGAAGAAGGAGAACCCACTTCCGGCAGGCCGACGACACCCACCTCGAATTGTGCATGGAACCTAGTCCCGATCATCCCTCGCGTCTTCGGCCTCTCGCTCGGCCTTGCGACGCTCGTAGTCCGCGATGAGGGAGTCGTATCGGGCGGCCTGCTCCGCGCTGAACACGTCCTTGATGGCCTCGCGCGTCGAGTCGATGAGCGCCTCGTAGCGCGGGTTGTAGCTGGCGCGGAACTGCTCCTGCAGCGATTCCATCTTCGCCCGATGCTCGACGACGATGGAGTCGATGAGGACCGACTGGTCGGGGCTCGGACCCACCTGCTCGTACATGGGGATCCGGCGCTCCTCCTCGGGCTCCGCGGTCGCCACCTCGGCGGCCTCGGCGGGGTTGGCCACCGCGGTCCGGTCGAAGGCGAGGCCGAGGGTGAACCCCGAGCCGAAGATCACGGCCAGGAGGAGGGCGGTCAGCAGGCGGGTCTTGGCGGGAGAGGACTGCATCAGAAGCGATCCGTGACGAAGGACACCGCGCTACCCACCTGCGGCGCCAGCGCCGCGGGGATGGGATCGTCGGCCAGCTCGGACACCAGGAGCTCCTCGACCCCGACGTGATTGGCGGCTTCGGGCGCCACCGGGCCACGCACGAGGGAGAGGGCCGCCACGGCGGCCGCCAGGAGCGCGGTGGGCACCAGCGTACGGGACCAGGATTGGAGCACGTCCCCCACGGTCACGTCGGACAGGAGGCGCCGGCGGGACAGCTCCGGGCCGGCCCGCTCGACGACCCAGGAGCGGAAGCGAACCCAGTAGTGGGGATCGTCCGTCGCCGGATCCAGGGCGCGCAGCCACTCGGCGATCTCGGGATCCTGCCCGAGCCCGTCGTGGTGGGCGCTCATCCTCGTTCCATGTCGGTCCGTCATCGTCTCAGCCCTTCGTTGAGATGTCTGCGCTCACCGGTCCCCGTCTCAGGACCTCGCGCAACGCCTTCCTGGCGAAGTGGAGATGGGAGCGCACCGTGCCCGAAGGCAGGTCCAGCCGCTCCGCGATCTCCCTGTGCTTCCATCCTTCCAGATCGTGCAACAGCACGATCTCCCGCTGCACGTCGGTCAGCTGCGCCAACGCGTCCCTCAGCTGGCTCCGGAGCTCCAGGGTCTCGGTGACCCGATCCGGGCCCGGTCGGCCCGAGCTGGCGCCCACCGGGATCTGGTCCGTGTCCCTGAGGGACAGCCTCCGGACCAGGTTCCTCGACCGGTTGCGCACGATGGTCATCAACCATCCCGCGAACCGCTCCGGGTTCCGACACTCGTCCAACCGCTCGAGCGCCACCATGAAGGCTTCCTGTGCCGCGTCCTCCGCGTCCTCGTGCTTGCCGGTGACGGAGAGCGCCACGGAGTACGCGGCCCTCTGGTACTTCTGGACCAGCATGCCGAAGGCGCGTTCGTCGCCCCTCCGGGCATCCCGGACCAGATTTCCGTCGTTGGTCTCTTCGGACATCATCTAGGACACCGAGCCCGCGCTGCGTGTTGAGCTTCGTCGGAGGAGACCTCCTGCCGGGTCTCCGTGACAGGGAAGCTAGTGTCCCGACACCGATGTCCGCGAGCCGCGGCCACCCCTCGAGGCGACCGGCCCCCGGACCGTCCTCGTCCCGCCGGGGCCCGCCTGCTGGACGGCCGCCCGACACGACTCCCGCGAGGCCGTTCGGCCCCGCGTCAGAGAGGGACGCCCCCGGACCCCCCGACGTTAAACGCGGGGGCGTCGGCCCCGTCCGGGCCCCGGGGCCCGGACGCGACGAGGCCCTCCGGAACGGTATGTCCCGGAGGGCCTCGTCGACGCGGTCCCGAAGGGGCTCCCTCAGGCGGCGCCCTTCCAGCGACCGAAGGGAAGCGTCGGGTTCGGCCGTACCTTGCCGCCCCAGATGAAGGCGGCGATGCGGGGCGGCCGGCGTCCCGCGGCTTCCTGGTCGCCCCGGCGGATCACGATGCCGCGGAGGGGCCGGCGGGTGCGTGCCTGTCGGTCTATGGGTTTCATGGCGGGTGGGCTCCTGGAGGTCCGGGTCCGTCCGCCGCGAGCGCGCGGCGGGACACCCGTGTGGGAGGCAGCTTCCATGCCCGCTCCCCTCCCCCGGCCCCACTCCCGTCAAGTCTCTGCCACCCAACGGCTTATGGACTTCACCCTACACCCTCCGGACGGCGCAGCAGCCGTCGTGTGTGTGCATTCGACACGGGCGCGTGTCCCCCAGGGAGGACGGGAGGGCGGGCGGCGGGGGGGCCCGGAGCGCGGGCCCGGCGCTCATCTCCCCGGGCCGTGGCCCCTGCCTCGGGCCCGACTGGTCTCGGGAAAGAGCTCCGTCTCCTCGAAGGGGTCCCGCGGCGGCCGTCCGGCCCGCCAGGCCGCCTCGAGCTGGCGCGGGGTGAGCGCCTCGAGGGTCTTCCCCACCACCAGCGCCTCACGCTCCGGCTCCTCCTCGTCGGCCCGGTGGAACCCCAGGAGGAGCAGGTCGGCGGACCCCTGGGAGGTGTGGCCGCGGGAGCGCCCCCGCACCCGCACGAGGAGCGTCTCCTCCTGCAGCTCGAGCTCCACCTCCGGCTCGTCCACCAGCCGGGCGCCTTCGGGTCCGTCGTCTCCGGAGAGCCCGGCGCGCACCGGCTTGGGCGTGGTGGCCTCGCCCGCGGGGCGCGGCCGCACCGGTCGGGGGCGGGCGGCCCGGGGGCGGCTCGGCTCCCCGGGGGCGGGCGCGGACGGATCGTCGTCGGGAGGCGTCATGGCCCCAAGGTGCGGCGCCCGGCCGCCGCCATCAAGCGGCCCGGGGCCGGCGGAGCCTTGCTCCCCTCCCCGACGGCGGGCGATCCTACCCCATGCCCTCCCCCCGCCCCCGACCCTGGACCCCCCGGGCTCGTCCGGACCTCGTCTTCCGCCGCGTCGGCGAGGACTGGGTGGTCTTCGACCCGCGCACCCAGGACCTCCACGTCCTCAACCTGGCGGCGGCGCTGGTCTGGTCGTTCTGCACCGGCGAGCACGCGGTGGACGAGATCGAGGCCCGGGTGGCCGAGGCGTGGGAGGGCGTGGACGATCCGGGTGTCCGGGCCGCCCTGGACCGCTTCGCCCAGGCCGGGCTCCTGGTGGAGGGGTGACGTGGCCTCCCGTCTCGTCTTCGAGGCCGCCGGCACCCGCATCGCCGTGGAGGTGGCCGAGGGGGCCCGGGACGCGCTTCCGGCGATCCGGTCCTTCATGCCGGACCTCCAGGGCGGCGGGGCCGACGCGACCGAGGCCGGGCCGGCCACCCTCGCCCTGGGCCGGACGGCGGAGGGGTGGTGGGTCCGGGACGGGTCGCGGAGCTGGACCTCCCCCGACCTGGTCCCGGCCCTGGAGCGCCTGGAGCTCTCCCTGGCGGAGGCGGTGGTCGGCGCCCACGGGCGCACCGGGCTCCACGCCGGGGGCGTGGTGGGGGCCGGAGGGGGCGCCACGCTCCTGTGCGGACCCGGCGGGGCGGGCAAGTCCAGTCTCACCGCCGCCCTGGCGCTGCGGGGCTCCGCGGTGCTCGGAGACGACGTGGTCTTCCTCCACGCCGGGCGCGCCCACCCCTTCCACCGGCTCCTGAAGCTCGAGCGGGCCGCCCGGAGCCGGCTGGAGCTGGCGCGCCCTCCGGGCCCGCTCAGCGAGCTCTGGGACGAGCCGACCTTCTTCCACCCCCGGGCCCTGGGGAGCCGGTGGGCCGAGCCCGCCGAGGTCGTCCTCGTGGCGCTCCCCACCCGGGTCCCCGGCACGGAGCCGGAGATGGTGGAGCGGCGGGCCGCCGAGGTCCTCCCCGTCCTCCTCTCCCAGGTCGTGCTGGCGCCCCGTCTCGAGGCCGGGGCCTTCGAGGCCGTCACCGACGCCCTGGCCGGCGCCCGCTGCGTCGAGCTCCGCTACTGGGACACGCCCGCCGCGGCCGCGGCGCTGGAGGAGCTCCTGGCCCGGGGCTGAGCCCCCCTTCCCCACCCCCCGAGCCACCGCCCGGTCCGACGGAGCTCCTCGCCCCGGAGGAAGGCCGGGTAGCAGCCGAGCATCACGAAGGGGAAGATCCCGATGCTCATGGTGAGCAGGATCCCCAGGTGGAGCGTGACGCCGAAGAGGAGCGCGGGAAGCCGGGTGCGGCGAAGCGACATGAGCGCCGGGAAGAGGAGCTCCCACCAGGCCACGGCGAGGGTCACCGCGGCGTAGGGAAGGCGGAGCCAGGGGGCGTCCGGGGCGCCGAAGCGGGTGAAGGCCGCGTTGTCGAGCGCCAGGTGCAAGGCCGAGCCGTCCCACCACGGCGGTCCCAGGACCTTCCAGAATCCCGAGACGAAGTAGACGACCGCGATCTGGACCTGGAGGAGCCGGAGCGGCCAGGCGGGCATCCCCACCGGGGCGGGCCCGGGCTCGGCGCCGTCCGCGCGGCGCCGGTCCAGGGTGAGGAGGCGTCGGGCCGGCGGGAGCGCGGAGTAGCCCAGGGCCAGGTAGAAGGAGGCCAGGCGGAGGACCTCGTCCCCTCCGTTCAGGAAGGTCGGGTTCCGGAAGAGGAACCACACCACCAGGAGCCAGTTCGCCCACGCCGCAGCCGCGGTCCGCCACCCCACGAGGAGCGCCACCAGGGCCAGGCCCCACACCAGGAAGAGGCCCCACACCGCCGCCACGCCCCCCAGCGCGTCGGGCATCAGCAGCCGGGGGACGAGCTCGCTGGACCAGGCCCGGGCGGCGCCGATGGGAAACTCGCCGGCGTCGGAGTAGAAGTAGCGCAGCAGGGGCAGCGTGCCGGCCCAGAGCACCAGGCCCGCCAGCGCGATCCCCACCCGGGCCACGGCGAAGGGAAGGGCGTCCACCTCCCGGAACCAGAAGCGGTCCCAGCCCCGGGGGACCGCCCGGGCCCCCCTCACGTCCCGCCCTCCGGTCCGTCGCGGGGGGGCCGCCGGGGCTCCGCCTCCGCTCCGCCCTCGCCGGCTGGCCCCGCCTCACCGGGCAGCACCCGGGGCCAGCCTTCCACGGGAACCGGGGCGGGCAGGCGATACGGCCTCCAGGCCCAGGCGTCCCCCACCGGGCCGTCCGTCGGGCCCAGGTCGGCCACGTCGGCGCACCGGTACCCGCCCAGGCGCTGACGGTAGGGCTCCGGGGCCCCCTCCTCCCACGGCGCCACCGTGGCCTCCCACACCGCCTCCAGCGCGACGCCCTCCGGGCCCTCTCCCCCGGCGGTGCGGAGGCTCCGGCACAGGGCGCGGGCGAAGTAGGGGCGGTACTGGGCGCCGAATCCGTCGTACCCGAGGTTGAAGAGGATCCGGTACGTGCGGTGGTGGAGCACGTGGGGGTACGGCGCCTCGGGCGCCCCCCGCACGATCACGGTGTCGGCGTACCATCCCCCGTGGGCGTCCGGGAAGTACGGCACCGCCCGTATGGAGCTGGCCCAGTTGGCCGGCCAGGGCGCGAAGAGGGTCCAGTGCTGCCGGGTGGCGGTGAGGTCGAGCCAGGCCCCGGCCACCGGCGCCGCCCGGGGGAGGACGCCGGGGAAGAGGAGCCCGGCGCCGGGCTGGAGCCAGGCCGGGAGCGCCTCGACCCCGGCCCGGCTGGTCGGGGCGAGGTACCAGCAGACCGAGCCCCAGTGGAGGAGGAGGAGCAGCGAGAGCAGGAGGCGGGTCCGGCGCCCGGGCAGGGGGCCGCCCGGATCCTCCGGGCCCCTCATGCGGCGCTCACCGCCCGGTCTGGGTCGGGGGAGGCCGGGACCAGGGGGCCTCCTGCGCCGGCGAGCTCCACGGCTCCTGGACGCTCTGCTGCGTGCTCTGGAGCTCGATGGTCTGGATGGTCTGGGCCGACGTGGGGGAGAGGCCCGTCACGGGCCCCGTGGTCGCGCCCGGCTTCCCGCCGCCGCCGCCGCCGCCACCGCCACCGCCCGGCCCGCCCTGGGCCCGGAGCTCGCCCACCGACACGGTGAGCACGGCCGGCGGCACGAAGGCGGCCGTCCGGGCGAGCTTCAGGAGGAAGGCTCGGCGGGTCTCGTCGGTGGCGCGGGGCATGGCTCCAAGGTATCAGGCCGGGTAGGCGCTTCCCAGGTCGGGGCCCTCGAAGATCCGCACCTGGTCCAGGCGGGCGGGCTCCGGCACCCGGGATTCCAGCGACTCGAAGAGCCAACGGGCCAGGTTCTCCGTGCTCGGCTGCATCTCGCCGGTGGAGACCTCGGGGACCAGCGCGTTCAGGTCGCCGCCGTCCCATCCCTCGGTGAGCTCGGCCAGGGCGTCGTCCAGCGCCATGAGGTCCGTGAGCCACCCGGTGTCCGGGTCCACCGGACCCACGACCTGCACCTCCAGCGTCCAGCGGTGGATGTGGGCCTCCACCTGGTCCCCGAAACGGGCCCGGTCCCCCGGCTCGGGTCCACCCGGCGCCCCGTAGCGGTGCGCGGCCGTGAAGCGCATGCGGCGGATGAGTCTCGCGTGCTCCAACCGTCCCCCTTCAGTCGTGGTGATCCCCCCGCTAGAGTAGTGCTTCGGGGAACCCCGTGTCATGGGCCCGTGCAAAGGCGCGGCTCCCTGGCCGGGGTCCCGGACCCTCCCGACGCCGCCCTCTTCCCCGCCGGCTTCGACCCGGAGCACCCCCCATGACGAAGACGTTGGACTCCCTCTTCCGCCCACGCTCCATCGCCGTCGTGGGCGCCAGCCGTCGCCGCGACACCATCGGCTGGCAGATCGTGGACAACCTGCTGCGCCACGGGTATTCCGGGGTCCTGTACCCGGTGAACCCGGGCGCCACGTCGGTCCACTCGATCCCGGCCTTCCCCTCCGTGGAAGCCATTCCCGGAGAGGTGGAGCTCGCGGTCGTCGTGGTGCCCAAGGAGCGGGTGGCCGACGTGGTCGAGGAGTGCGGCCGGAAGGGGGTGAAGGGCCTGGTGGTCATCTCCGCCGGCTTCAAGGAGGTGGGCGGGGAGGGCGTGGCCCGGGAAGCGGCGCTCCAGGAGCGGGCCCGGGAGCTGGGCATGCGCCTGGTGGGCCCCAACTGCATGGGCCTCCTCAACACCGAGGAGGGGTGGTCCATGAACGCCACCTTCGCCCCCACCATGCCGCCTCCGGGCCCCATGTGCTTCATGAGCCAGTCCGGGGCCATGGGGGTGACCATCCTGGACTACGCCGCCGAGTTCGGGATCGGGATCCACCACTTCGTCTCGGTGGGGAACAAGGCCGACGTGAGCGGCAACGACCTCATCGAGTACTGGGAGCACGACGACGGCGCCCGGGTCCTCCTGATGTACCTGGAGAACTTCGGCAACCCCCGGCGCTTCATCCCCCTGGCCCGACGCATCACCCGCAAGAAGCCCATGGTGGTGGTGAAGTCGGGTCGGACCGGGGCCGGCGCCCGGGCCGCCGCGTCCCACACCGGGGCCCTGGCCGGCGCCGACGTGGCCATCGACGCCCTGCTTGCCCAGTGCGGGGTCCTCCGGGCCGAGTCGGTGCAGGAGCTCTTCGACATCGCCATGGCCCTGGAGGAGCAGCCCATCCCCCGGGGGAACCGGGTGGCCATCGTCACCAACGCCGGTGGCCCCGGCATCATGATCGCCGACGCCTGCGAGTCCGAAGGGCTCGAGGTGGTGGAGCTCACCGACGAGACCCAGGCCCACCTGGCGGACATCTTCCCGGCCGAGGCCTCGGTGCGGAACCCGGTGGACATGATCGCCTCGGCGACCTCCGAGTCGTACCGCCTGGCCCTGGAGGCCGTCCTGGCCGACGAGCGGGTGGACGCGGCCATCGCGGCTTTCGTGCCGCCCCTGGGGGTGCGCCAGGTGGACGTGGCGGGCGCCATCGTGCAGGCGCGGGGCGCCGCCGAGGACAAGCCGATCCTGGCGGTGCTCATGGGGCGCCAGGGCCTCCCCGAGGGGCGGGCCGAGCTCCACGAGGCCGGCATCCCCGCCTACACCTTCCCGGAGTCGGCGGCGGGCGCGCTGGCCGCCATGGCCCGCTACCGCCGCTGGCTCGAGCGCCCGGTGGAGGCTCCGGCGGAGTTCGACGTGGATCGGGAGCGGGCCGCCCGCCTCCTCCGGGAGGCCCGGGCCGAAGGCCGCGACCGCCTCAAGGAGCACGAGGCGCTGAGCCTGCTGGAGGCCTACGGGATCCCGGTCGTGGGACACCGCCTGGCCCGCACCCGCGAGGAGGTCCTGGAGGCCGCCGAGGCGTGCGGCTACCCGGTGGTGCTGAAGGCCGTGGCCCCCGGCGTGGTCCACAAGACCGACGTGGGCGGCGTGCGCGTCGACCTCCGCACGCCCGAAGAGGTGGAGGAGGCGTACCGGGAGATCCACGAGGCGCTGGCCGAGGCGGACCTCGAGGCCGAAGGGATCCTGGTGGAGGCCTTCGCCTCGGGCGGTCGAGAGATCATCATCGGGATGAGCACCGACCCCCAGTTCGGCCCCGTCCTCATGTTCGGGCTCGGGGGCATCTACGTGGAAGCCATCGGCGACGTGGCCTTCCGTCTGGCGCCGGTGTCCGAGATCGACGCCCGGGAGATGGTGGGCTCCATCCGGAGCAGCCGCCTCCTGGAGGGGATCCGCGGCGAGGAGGGCGTGGACCGCGAGGCCCTCGTCGAGGTGATCCAGCGCGTCAGCCAGCTCGTCGCGGACCATCCGGAGGTCGCCGAGCTCGACATCAACCCCCTCCTGGCCTTCCCCGACGGGGCCCTGGCGGTGGACGGCCGCGTCTCGCTCCAGGCCCCGGGGACGGCCGACGCGCGGGCCGCCGGAGGCCCGTGAAGCCCCGGGGAGTTGCAGGACCGGCCCGGAAGGGGCCTTTTTACGGGTCGTGCCCTCCACGCCATCGGGCCTATCCCCTCCCCCCGCCCCCTTCCCGCCAAAGGGACCCATGACCGACGGCCACGAATCCGAGCTGCAGGCCAAGCGCGAATACGCCCAGCTCCTGCGGCTGCACGAGCAGCTCCTGGCCGACCTCCAGCGGGTCCGGGACGAGCTGGGCTCGGCGGGGACGCGCTCGCTCCTCAAGGAGATCCGGGCCCGGACGGGATCGGCGCCGGCCCTCTCCGAGGTGACCAGCGCCACCGAGGAGGCCATCCGGGCGCTGAAGCTCTCCGAGTCCCAGGTCCGGAAGGCCATCTTCAGCACCCACGACCACCTCGAGATCGAAGGCGTCCCGAACCTCCCGGCCCACCTGGAGCGGTTCCTGGCGGAGCGGGCGAGCCTCCCCGGGTTCAGCTACGACGTCATCCAGGACGTGGAGCGGGGATGGGTGATCCGCTGGAAGGAGTACACCGAGAAGGGCACGGTCCGCGGGTACGGGCAGATCGCGGAGCGACCGTACGCCTGGATCGAGGACTGACCCCCGGGTCTACCCGACCGGCGTGAAGCGCCGACGCGAGACCGCGGCCAGGGTGTCCTCGCCGTAGAACATCCGGATGTACTTCTCCTGGGTCGGGGTCACCCGCCGCACCGCCCACACCAGGTGCACGTAGTTGGGCTCGCCCGGATCGGTGAGGAGCGCCATCCCGGCCTCCTCCGGCGTCCGGTTCCCCTTCCGGTTGTTACACGGGGAGCAGCTCGTCACCACGTTGTCCCACGTGTTGTCGCCCCCCCGGGACGTGGGCAGGATGTGGTCCCGGGTCAGGAACTGGCGGCCCCGCAGCTCGCTCCGGTGCCGCCCGCAGTACATGCAGGCGTAGTCGTCCCGGGCGAAGAGGAAGGTGTTGGTCACCTGCCGCCGGAACCGACGGGGCACGTGCACGAAGCGCACGAGGCGGATGACGAGCGGACGCGGCACGGCCGCCCGCTCCGAGCGGAAGCTCTCGTCGGAGTCCGCTTCCAGGAGCTCGGCCTTGCCGTCGAGCACGAGCCGCACGGCCCTTCGCTGGGTCACGAGGGTGAGCGGCTCGAACGATGCGTTCAGCGCCAGGCAACCCACGGGGTCTCTCCTGATCCCAGGCATCATCACCGGTTCACGCCCCGAACATATCCCGACAGCCGCCCCGCCGGCAATCCTCGGCGCGGTCCGGCGCTCGGGAGGGGGGCTCGGAACCTGCGATGTCCGGCTGCGGCGCCCCCCGGGACGGAGGCCCCGGGACGCTACAGGAGGGCCACCGGATCCCGGTCCAGGGAGAGGCGCACGTCGCCGGCGGGGAGGTCGAACCGCCGCGCCAGCATCCCGCCGACCCCGCCCAGCGCCCCGGGGTCGTCGGAGCGGAGGAGGAAGTGCCAGCGCCAGCGTCCGTGGAGCCGCTCGATGGGCGCCGGGGCGGGCCCCACCAGCTCGACCTCCGGGGCGTCGGGCCCCCGGGCCCGCCTCGCCCGGGCCACCAGGGTCCGGGTCCAGCGGGCGGCCTCCTCGGCGGCCAGGGCGGCCAGCGCCTGGTCGGGGCTGCTCAGGACCACGTTGATCAGCCGCACCCACGGTGCGTAGCGGGGGTTGCGGCGCTCCTCCAGCTCCCGCTCGGCGAAGCCTTCGAAGTCGTGGGTCAGCGCCGCCTGGATGGCGTAGTGCTCGGGGAGCGAGGTCTGGATGAGCACCTCGCCGCCCAGCGTCCCCCGCCCCGCCCGCCCCGCCACCTGGCTCAGGAGCTGGAAGGTGCGCTCGCTGGCCCGGAAGTCGGGGAGGTGGATCCCCACGTCGGCGTTCACCACGCCCACCAGCGTCACCCGGGGGAAGTCGAGCCCCTTGGCGATCATCTGGGTCCCCAGGAGGATGTCCACCTCCCCCCGCCCCACCCGGTCCAGGATCCTCTGGTGGGACCACTTCCCGGAGGTGGTGTCCACGTCCATGCGGGCGATGCGCGCCCCGGGGAACGTCTCGGCGGTGACCCGCTCCACCTGCTCGGTGCCGAGCCCGCGGAAGGAGAGGTCGTCGGCCCCGCACCGGGGGCACCGGGAGGGCGCCGGGGCCTCGAAGCGGCAGTGGTGGCAGACGATGCGCTGCGTCGTCCGGTGGTACGTCAGGGAGATGGAGCAGTTCTCGCACTGCTCGACCTCGCCGCACTCGCGGCACTGGACGAAGGAGGAGTAGCCCCGGCGGTTCAGCAGGAGGATGACCTGCTCCTCCCGGGCCAGGCGGGCGTCCACGGCGTCGACCAGCTCCGCCGAGAGCGCACGTCCCCCCCGGCCGCCCGAAGCGCCGCCCGCGGGCGCGCCCCCCTTCTCCGGCGGCCGGAGGTCGACGACCCGGACCTCCGGGAGCCGGGCGCCCCCGACCCGCTCCGGGAGGAGGAGCCGACGGAACTTGCCCTGGGCGGCGTTGTGCCAGCTCTCCAGCGAGGGCGTGGCGCTCCCCAGGACGCACACGGCGCCGGCGTTCCGGGCCCGCACCACGGCCAGGTCCCGGGCGTGGTAGCGGGGGGCCTCGGACTGCTTGTAGGAGGAGTCGTGCTCCTCGTCCACCACCACGACCCCCAGGTCCTCCAGGGGAGCGAAGAGCGCGGAGCGGGCGCCCACCGCGATGCGGCGCTCCCCGGCCCTCAGCTGGCGCCACGCGTCGTAGCGCTCCCCGTCGGACAGCCCGGAATGGAGCACCGCGACCTGGTCCCCGAAGTGGGCCCGGAACCGGGAGACGGTCTGGGGCGTGAGGGAGATCTCCGGGACCAGGACGACCGCCGTGCGCCCCCGGGCCAGCGCCTCGCGGAGCAGCTCCACGTACACCCGCGTCTTCCCCGACCCGGTGATGCCCTGGAGGAGGAACGGCGCCGGCCGCTCCTCGTCCAGCCCCCCACGGAGGGCGGCGAGGGCGGTCTCCTGGTCGTCGGTGAGGACGTGGTTCGGGGGCTCCCCGGCGGGCCGGTCGGCGAAGGGGTCGCGCACGACCTCCTCGTCCACGACCTCCACCAGCCCCTTCTCCTCCAGCCCCGTGACGACGCTCCGGCTGAAGCCCTCGGCTCCGGTGAGGTGGGCCAGCTCGGCGCCCCGGCCCGACGCCTCCAGGAGCTCGTACGCCTCCCGCTGCCGGTGGGCGCGCCCGAAGACCTCGTCCCGCTCGACCAGGTTCGGGAGCTCCCGGACGATGCGCACGACGCGCTGGGTCTTCACCGAGGGCTCCGCCGGGGGGACCGTCTCGTGGACCAGCAGACCCCGCTCCTTCAGGGAGCGGATCTCCGGCCAGATCGACCCCATGCCCAGCCGGCGCCGCAGCGTCTTGACCCGCTGGGGCGCGTCCCGACCCCGGAGCTCGGCCACCAGGCGGAGCTCCCGCGGGCGGAGGTCGTCGAGCCCGCCCCCGCCCCCGGCGGCCCCGGCCAGCGCCACGTAGTCCCGGGACACGTCGGAGAGCACCGCCGGGAGGGCGGTCCGGATCACGATCCCGAGGGGGGCCAGGTAGTACTCCGCCATCCAGCGGCAGAGCTCCAGGAGGTCCGGGGGCACCGTGGGCTCGTCGTCCAGCACGTCCAGGACCGTCTTCAGGCCCCGGACCTCTCCTTCCCGGCCGGGCGCCACCACCCACCCGATGCGCTCGTCCCGGCCGAAGGAGACCAGCACCCGGGTTCCCGGGGCCGGGGGCGCGCCCTCCACCTCGTAGGTGAAGGTGCCGTGGATCGGGAGGGGGAGCGCGACCTCGACCCGTGCGCGGGCGGGGCCGTCTCCGCTCAACCCTCCTCCAGAAGGGTGAAGAGATCCCGCTGGATCTCGCCCGGGGTGACCACGGGGCCGTGGTCCTCGTCCCAGTAGACGTTCACCTCGCTGCGGACGCCGATCTCCCCGGGCACGTAGATCCCCGGCTCGACGCTGAAGCCCACGCCGGGGAGGAGGATCCGGTGGTCCCGGGTCTCCAGGTTGTCCAGGTTCGGGCCGCTGCCGTGGAGCTGGGTGTCGATGGAGTGGCCGGTGCGGTGCACGAACCACTCGCCCCAGCCGCGCTCCTCGATGACGGCCCGGGCCACGTCGTCCACCTCCAGGCCCCGCACCTCCTCTCCGGCGGCGTGGCGCTCCCGGAGGAAGTCGAGCGCCGCGTCCCGGGCGTCCCGCACCGACTCCCACACCTCCACGGTGCGGGCGTCGGGCTCGGGGCCCATGAAGCCCATCCACGTCTGGTCCGCCGGCACCGAGCCCGGACGGCCGCCCCAGAGGTCGATGAGGAGGAGGTCCCCGCGGCGGATCGTCTCGCCGGGCCCCACCGGCGCGTAGTGGGGGTCGGACGCCGTCCGGCCCACCCCCACGATGCAGTCCACCCCCTCGGTGAAGCCCGGGGCCCGGATCTCCTCCCGGACGAAGTCCGAGAGGTCACCCTCGGTGGTGGGGCTCCCCGCCTCGATGGCGTCGGCGGCGCGGCGGAAGGCCCGGCGCGCCACGTCCCGGATGTGCTCCGCGGCGGCGCGGTGGTCGTCGAGCTGCTCCGGCGTCCACACGGCGTGGAAGCGCGAGATCAGGTCCCCGGACGAGGTCAGCTCGACGCCGCTGCGCAGCAGGACCTCGGTGAGGCCGGCGGGCACGTAGTCCAGGGTGGGGACCGCCGCCCCCGGCGAGACCTCCATGGCCACCCGGTCGAGCCCGTCCAGGAGGGTGCCCAGCTCCTCCTCCATGGTCCGCCATCCGGCGTAGGTGCGCCGGGCCCAGGGCCAGTGGCGCCAGGCCGAGCCTTCGATGGCGTGGATGAGGGCCACGGGCTCCCCCTCCCGGGGGATCAGGAAGAACCCGCGGCGCGTCGTCTTGCCCACGCCGAGCATGGCCTTGGCGATGGGGTTCGCGCCGCGGAACTCGTAGAGGAGCCACGCGTCCAGGTCGAGCTCCGCCAGGGCCTGACGGATGCGGTCGACGCCCTCCTGGGTGCACACGAGGGGCGGGGGGGCGGGCACGGTCCGCTGCTGGGCCGGGTCGGTCACGATTCGGGGTCCTTTCTTCCGAAGAGGGGGAGGCCCGCCACCTCGGCGTCGGCCTCGGGGTCCGGGTCGGGGTCTGCGTCGGGATCGGCGTCGGCCGGGGCGTCCTCGGGGGCGGCAGGCGGGGAGCCGTCCGGAGCGGCGACATCGGCGGCGTCCCGGGCCTCGGCGGCGCCGGGGCTCCCGGAGGAGCCCCCGCCCTCGCTGGAGGAGGCGGAGACGGCCTCGCGGGCCGCGTCCTCGCCCTCGGTGTCCGGCGCCGCCCGGGGCGGGATCCGGCCCTTGAGGAGATCCAGCCCCAGGACCCGGTCGCGGTTCAGGAGCCTGTGGATCTCCCGCTCCCGGGCCAGCACCGTGCGCACGCCGCGCCACCCCCACCGGCTCCAGGCCCGACGGAGGATGTCCACCTTCTCGCCCAGGGAGAAGATCTCCGCGAAGTCCGGGAAGGGCTTCACGCCCCGGGCCCGGAACGCCGTCTCCTCGTCGGTCCAGTCCTCGTTGTGGAGGTCCACCACGCCGGCCTCGCGGAGGAGCCGCTTCCACTCCACCAGCATGAGGGGGCGGGCGCCGAGGTGCTCCGCGATGATCCGCTGCCGCGCCCGGTCCACCGACGTCTTGTAGACGAGCTGCACCAGGACGACGTGCCCACCGGGCTTGGTCACCCGCACGAGCTCGCGGACGGCGGCCGCCGGGTCGCAGTGCGCCGAGAGGCCGATCTCGCCGACGCTCACGTCGAAGATCCGGTCCCGGTACGGGAGGCGGTCCGCCGGAGCGCGCTGGAACTGGAGGCGCTCGATCAGGCCCGACCCTCGGGACCGGGCCTCGGCCTCCTCCACCAGGCGGGGGTCCGCGTCCACGCCCGAGCCCTGCACGCCGAACTCGCGGACGAAGTATTCGAGGGACACCCCCTTCCCCGCCGCCACGTCCAGGACCTCGTCCCCCTCCGACATGTCGGTGAGGAGGGCGATCTGCCGGTAGAGGTCCACGTCCCCCGGGGGAAACAGGAGGCGCGGGCTCAACCGGACGAGGTCCAACATGGAGGGCACGCGGGGATCGCGCCCCTCGGAGCGAGGGGTCTCGGGAGGCATACCCTGAAAGGTAGGAAGCGAGGTGGGGAGGGCAACGCGTGTCGCGTGGGCCGGACCCGTCGTCCACGGGCCGCGGTGACCGGGGGGTGGGGGCGCGCGTCTCCCACGGCCCCGCTAGAAGACCGGCTCCTCCTCCTCGTCCAGGCGACGGAGCGCCTCGCGGAGCCGGTCCTCGTCCTCGGGATCCGGCCGGTCCGGGGAGAGGGACGGGCCCGCGCGCCGCGCCCGGCCCGCCAGCAGCGCCGCCACCAGCCCGACGCCCACGAGCAGGGCGGCCGGCGGGAGGAGCCAGGCCCAGAGCCCCGCGCCACGGGCCGGCGGCTCGGCCCTCCACTCCTCGCCGTACTCGGCCACGACGCCGTCGATGATGGCCTCCGCCCCCATGCCCCGCTCCGCCCGGGCCTGGATCGAGTCCCGGAGCATGGCCCCGCCAGGGGACGGACAGACCTCGAGCATCATCCCCGGACAGTAGGGGGACTTCAGCCCGGCGATGGCCTCACGGGCCTCCGGGTGCACGGAGAGCGCCTCCCCGGTCCGGGGCGCCCGCTGAGCCGCCAGGGGCCCGGCGAGGGTGAGCAGGACGACCAGCGCCGCCGACAGGGGCGGGCGGGTGGAGGGGGACGAGCGGTGCACGGCGGCCTCCGGCCTCGGGAGCGCGGGGGAGACGGGGCCTCCCGATCGGATCCTAACGCGGCGACGCCCGGGAGGGGTTCGGGAATCCCCCGCGAGGGACCGTGGGGAAACCGCCCGCGCCCCCGCGCCCCCGCCGGGCCGGGGACGGCGCTACTCCGGCGCCGGCAACCCGGCCAGGCCCCGGATCACCGCCACGGCGCCCTCCCCGACGCGCTTGGGGACGTAGCCCCCCTCCAGGAGCGCCACGACCCGTCCGCCGCAGGCCTCCTCGGCCCCGGCCACCACGTCCCGGGTCATGGCGTGGAGGTCGACCGGCTCCAGCGGGAAGCCGCCCAGGGGGTCGCCGGCCATGCAGTCGAACCCGGCGGAGACCAGCACGAAGTCGGGGCGCGCCTCGTGGAACGCCCGGGCCAGCGCCTCCTCCCAGCGGGCCCGGTACGCCTCCCGGGACACCCCTCCGGGAAGGGGGACGTTGAGGGTGGCGCCCTCGCCGGGCCCCGCCCCCGTCTCCTCGGCCGCCCCGGTGCCCGGGTAGTGGGGAGACTGGTGGAGGGACAGGAAGAACACGTCGGGATCGTCGTAGAAGGCGTCCTGGGTCCCGTTCCCGTGGTGGACGTCCCAGTCCACGACCAGCACCCGCTCCGCGATCCCGTCGGCCTGGAGGCCGCGGGCGGCCACCGCCACGTGGTTGAAGAGGCAGAACCCCATGGCGTGGCTGGGCGTGGCGTGGTGGCCGGGGGGGCGCGTCGCCACGAAGGCGGAGGAGAGCGCCCCGTCGGCCACGCGTCGGCAGGCGCGCAGGGCGGTGCCGGAGCTCCCCAGGGCGGCCTCCCAGGTGGCGGGCGACACCTTCGTGTCGGGGTCCAGCGAGAGGATCTTCTGCTGGACGTCGGCGCGCCGGCAGAGCTCGCGGACCCGCTCCACGTGCTCCGGCGTGTGGACGCGGAGGAGGTCCTCCTCCGTGCCGTCGGCGGGCTCCTCCTGGGTCACGTGCCCGTGGAGGGTCAGCAGGTCCTTGCCCACGGTGGACGCGAGCGCCCGGAGCCGGCCCTGGTGCTCGGGATGGCCCCAGCCGGTGTCGTGGAGGGGAGAGGCGGGATGGAGGAAGAAACCGACGGGTGCTTTCAGGGACTCCGGGTCCAAACGACCTCCGGGGGGTTGCGAAGCCTCATGCGGTCGGGCGCCTGGAGGATCATCTCCAGGATCTGGGCGCCATCGACGGTCCTATACTCCAGCCGGACCACCGTGTTGCTCCCCTCCTGCCAGGTCCGCACCTCCGAGATGAAGCCCTGCACCGGCGGCCCCGCGTCCCCCATCTCCAGTTGCACCTCGGACGGACCGACCACCAGGGCCCGCCCCGCGTAGCGCGGAGCCCTCGTGGTCCACCGCCCCACCGCCTCGGCGGGAGGCCCGGCCACGCTGTCCCCGGGAGGCGCCGGGGGCCGTCCCAGCACCATGAGGACGAGGGCCGCCACCACCCCCACGCCGATCAACGCCCAGCGCTGGAGGGCCCGGGATTTGGGTGGCCACGGCCCCAGATGGGCGGAGCTCTCCGGTCGAATGGCCCTACCCATCGGTCCCCTCCGCGGCCCGGGGGGCGGCCGGTTGCTCGGCCCCGAGCATCTCGAGGAAGGCCCGGGCCGCCTCGGGCTCGAACTGGGTCCCGATCCCGTCCCGGATCTCCTCCAGCACCACGTCGTGGTCCAGCGGCTCCCGGTACGGCCGGCCCGACGCCATGGCGTCGTACGTGTCGGCCACCGCCAGGATCCGGGCCAGCCGGTGGATCTGGGTTCCGGACAGACCCTCGGGATAGCCCTGCCCGTCCCAGCGCTCATGGTGCTGGAGGACGATGGGCCGCACCGCCGCGAACGCGCGGATCGGCTCCAGGATCCGCCACCCGATGCGGGGGTGCTCCCGGATCAGCGCCCACGCCCGGGTGTCCAGGGCGTCGGGCGAGTCCAGGATGGCGGTGGGCACGCCGATCTTGCCCACGTCGTGGAGGAGCCCGCCCCGCTCCAGCGTCTCCAGGTCGTCGTCGTCCAGCCCCAGGCGCTCGCCGAGACGGACCGCCAGCTCGGTGACCCGCTCCGAGTGTCCCCCGGTCCAGCGCGACTTGGCGTCGATGGCCCGTGCCAGGGCGCGGAGCGCGCCCCAGTTCATCTCCTCCAGCTCCGTGACCAGGCCCACGGCGTCGAGGGCCACGGTGGCCTGGTCGGCCACCTGCCGGGCGTGCCGGACCACCTCCGGAGCCGGTGCGGTGTGGCTCTGGGCCTCGAAGACCACGGCGCCCTCCAGATCGCCCTTGATCCGGAGGGGAAGGACCACCACCGGGTGGTCGCCCAGGTCCCGGGCCTGGAGGAGGAAGCCGGGGCGGTCCTCCGGGCGCTCCACGACCCGGTGGTCGTCCACGTCGGCGAGCCAGCGGCGATCCTGCAGCGACAGGTGCACGTCCCGGCGCTGGTGCTCCGACCGCCCCGAGAGCTTCCAGTGGAGCCCCGAGGCCTCGCCGGAGCCCCGGGCCAGCACCAGGACCGCCAGGGAACGGCACGAGACCAGGACCTCGAAGTGGTCGAGGAGCGCGTCCACCACCCCCTGCGCGTCCAGCGCCGAGAGGACCGCCCGGTCGATGGCGCGGCCCGCCTCCAGCGCCCGGAACTGGATCGCCAGGCGTCGGGCCATGGTGTTGAAGGAGGCGGCCAGCTCCCCGAACTCGTCCTGGCTCGACACGTCCACCTGGGTGGCCAGGTCCCCGGCGGCCAGGCGGGACGTCCCGGCCGTCAGCGCGACCAGGGGCGTCATGGTGCGCCGGACCTGGATGCTGGCCAGGAGCACCACCAGCAGGAGCCCGAGGAGGAGCGCCAGGGCGAACGAGTAGCGGAAGAGGGTGAGGTCGGCGGTGTAGAGGTCCCCGGTGGCCTCGGCCACCAGGAGCTGGACCGGGGGCGCGTCGAAGGCCGCCTCCAGGAAGAGCTCGGCGTGGCCGACGGTGAGCTCGCCGTCCGGCGAGGGCACGGCCAGGGAGCCCGACGGGGGGCGCCCCCCGGCGGCGAGGAACGCCTCCGCCGTGCTCGAGCTCCCGGACTGGCAGTAGAGGGGCTCGCGCTCCACCAGGAGGCAGAAGTCCCGCAGCCGTCCGCCCGACGCGAAGCGCTCGGCGGCGCTCCAGACCGAGTCGCCCACCACCGAAGCCCACAGCACGCCGCCCGGCCGCCCGGGGAGGTCGGCCCGCATCCCCATGAGGACGGGGGCGGGGCTGCCCGGACGGAGGCGGAGGAGGACCTCGTTCTCGAGGTGGGCCCTGGCCTCGTCGTCGAGAACGGGCGGCGGGTCGGGCACCGGGCCCCGGAGGGGCTCGAGGCTGCCGTCGGGGGCCTGGAGGGCCAGGGCGCGCACCGACCCGGGAAGCCGGAGCGTCCCGGGAGGGGCCCCGCTCCGAAGCGTCTCGGCCGAGAGGCGGAGCTGGGAGCCCGCGAGCTGGAGCTGCTGCATCACGGCCTGACGGGCGTTCCGGGAGACCTGGAGGAGCCGCTCCTCGCCCTGCTGGCGGATCTGCTCGCTCATGGCCCGGAACGAGGCCCCGGCCATGAAGAGCACCGGCACCAGCGCGCCCACGACGAAGAGGAGGAGGACGCGCCGCGCCACCCGGGTCCTCAGGTACCCCAGCGGGCTGGCCATCAGTAGCCCTCCGCCACGCCCACGTAGCCCCCGTCGTTGGCCCGGATGATGTCGTCCCGGGAGGCCGCCGCCGTCAGGGGCGGCGTGGACTGCCCGTCGGGCCCCATGCTGTAGAGGTCGAAGTCGCTGTTGATGGGGACCAGGAAGCGGTCCTTGCGGAGCGCGCCCCGGTTGGCCCCGCTGACGACCAGGTAGCGGTAGGGATTCCCCCACGGATCCAGCAGGCCGGCCCGGCCCACCTCCGCCAGGCTCGCGGGGAGGGCGTTGCCGTGGTCGAGGCGATAGTCGGTCAGGTCGAGCCCGATGGCCCGGAGATCCCCGATGGCCCGGGCCACCATGGCCCGCTCCCGCATCCGGGAGAAGTTCGGCACGGCAAGCGCCGCCAGGACCCCGAGGATGACGACCACGATGGCCATCTCCACCAGGGTGAAGCCGCGTCTGCGGGGCCCGGAGGCCCGGTCCGACCGATCCTTCGTCTCCCCCAAACAGCCTCCCGGGGTGGGGCGAAGCACGTCCGCTCGGGGGGCTCAGGCGCGCGAGCCCCGTCGACGGTGCGAGCGATCCTCCCTGTATTGCCAAGCAGGCCAATAGTGCGGGGGAAACACGCACGGCGCCAGCGGGGCCCCCCGGGGAACGCCCGGGCGGGGTGGGACGGGCTCAGCCCGAGGCGGTCTCCAGCGACTCGATGCGCTCCTGGATCGACCGGACGGAATGGGCCCGCGCCCGGAGGGCGAGGATGGCGTCGCAGGCCGCCGAGGTGGCGGACATGGTCGTCAGGTAGGGCGTGCTGTAGAGGATGGCCGCGCGCCGCATGGCGTAGTCGTCGTACTGGGACCGCTTCCCCAGGGGGGTGTTGATCAGGAGCTTCACGTCCCCGGTGACGATGTGGTCCACGATGTTCGGTCGCCCCTCGCCCACCTTGTAGATGCGGCGGGCCGGAACGCCCAGGCGGTTCAGGTGCTCCTGGGTGCCCTTGGTGGCCAGGAGGTCGAAGCCCAGGTCCACGAAGCGGCGGAGGATGGGCGTGACGGTGTCCTTGTCCGAGTCGTTGACGGTCACGATGATCGTGCCGCTCTCCTCGGGAAGCACGTTCCCCGCCGACACCTGGGCCTTGGCGAAGGCCATGCCGAAGGAGTCGTCGAAGCCCATGACCTCCCCCGTGGACCGCATCTCCGGGCCCAGCAGGGTGTCCACGTCGAAGCGGTTGAAGGGGAAGGCCGCCTCCTTCACCGCCACCCCCGGGACCGGCAGGTCCGCCGGGACGTCCAGATCGGCCAGCTTCTCCCCGGCCATGACCCGTGCCGCCAGGCGCGCCAGCGGCACGCCGGTGGCCTTGCTCACGAAGGGGATGGTGCGGCTGGCACGGGGGTTCACCTCCAGGACGTAGACCACGCCGTCGCGGATGGCGTACTGGACGTTGATGAGCCCCACCACCCCCAGCTCCAGGGCGAACTTCCGGGTCAGCTCCCGGATCTCCTCCAGGACGCCGCCCCGGAGGAGGTAGGGAGGGAGGACGCAGGCGGAGTCGCCGGAATGCACCCCGGCGTCCTCGATGTGCTGCATGATCCCGCCGACCACGACGTCCTCGCCGTCGCTCAGGGCGTCCACGTCGGCCTCGAAGGCGTCCTCCAGGAAGGAGTCGACGAGGACCGGCCGGTCCTCCGACGCCTGGACCGCCTCCTCGAAGTACTGCTCCAGCTCGGCCTCCTCGTAGACGATCCGCATGGCCCGCCCGCCCAGGACGTAGCTGGGCCGCACCAGGACCGGGTACCCGATGCGCCCGGCGATCTCCAGCGCCTCCTCCTTGGAGGTGGCGATCCCGTTCTCCGGGGTGCGGGCCCCGATCGCCCGGCAGACCTCGTCGAAGCGGTCCCGGTCCTCGGCCCGGTCGATGGCGTCCACCGACGTCCCCAGGACGGGGGCGCCCAGCGCCTCCAGGCCCTCGGCCAGCTTGAGCGGCGTCTGGCCGCCGAGCTGGACGATGACGCCCTTGGGCTTCTCCAGGTGGAGGACCTCCAGCACGTCCTCGAGGGTCAGGGGCTCGAAGTAGAGCTTGTCGCTCACGTCGAAGTCCGTGGAGACCGTCTCCGGGTTGGAGTTGATCATGATGGTCTCGTACCCGGCCTCCCGGAGGGCCAGCACGGCCTGCACGCAGCAGTAGTCGAACTCGATCCCCTGACCGATGCGGTTGGGGCCGCTTCCCAGGATCACCACCTTCTCCCGATCGCTGGGCTCCGACTCCGACTCGTCCTCGTAGGAGGAGTAGAAGTACGGCGTCTCGGCCGGGAACTCCCCGGCGCAGGTGTCCACCACGTTGAAGCTCGGGCGGATGTCCCACCCCCACCGGCGCTCCCGCACCGCCGTCTCGTCCTCGCCCCGGAGGACGGCGAGCTGGGCGTCGCTGAAGCCCTCGCGCTTCATGAAGCGGGTGAGCTCCGGCGTGACCTCGTCGGCCTCGCGGTAGCGAGCCTCGTTCTCCAGGATCCGGCGGAGCTGGTCCAGGAACCACGGATCGATCTTGGTGGCCTCGAAGATGTCCTCCCGGGAGAGCCCCGCCTCCATGGCCCGCTTGAGCTGGAAGGGCCGCTTGGGCGTGGGGCGGCGCATGGCCGCCAGGAGGTCGTCGGGCTCGTCGGCGGTGAGCCCGTCGTCCTTGAGGCGGGCGCCGGTGACCCACCCGGTCCGCCCCTCCTCCAGGCCCCGGAAGCCCTTCTGCCAGGCCGAGCGGAAGGTCCGGCCGATGGCCATGACCTCGCCCACCGCCTGCATCTGGACGCCCAGGGTGTCCTTGGCCTCCGGGAACTTCTCGAAGGCGAAGCGGGGGATCTTCACGACCACGTAGTCCAGGACGGGCTCGAAGGAGGCCGGCGTGTTCTTCGTGATGTCGTTGGGGAGCTCGTGGAGGTTGTAGCCCACGGCGAGCTTGGCGCCCACCCGCGCGATGGGGAAGCCCGTGGCCTTGGAGGCCAGGGCGCTGGAGCGGGAGACCCGGGGGTTCATCTCCACCACCAGCATCTCGCCGTTCTCGGGGTTGATGGCGAACTGGATGTTGCACCCGCCGGCCTCCACCCCGATCTCCCGGATGATCTCGATGGCGGCGTCCCGCATCTTCTGGTACTCGACGTCCGAGAGCGTCTGGGCCGGCGCCACGGTGATGGAGTCGCCGGTGTGGACCCCCATGGGGTCGAAGTTCTCGATGGAGCAGATGATGATGACGTTGTCCGAGCCGTCCCGGACCACCTCGAGCTCGTACTCCTTCCACCCCAGGACCGAGCGGTCGATGAGGACCCGGGTCACCGGGCTCGCGTCGAGCCCCTTCTTCACCGCGGTCTCGAACTCCTCCCGGTTGTAGGCGATGCCGCCTCCGGTCCCCCCCATGGTGAAGGAGGGGCGGATGATGGCGGGGTAGCCCGTGTCCTCCACGATCTCCAGCGCCTCGTCCAGCGTCTGGGCGAAGCCGCCGTGGGGCACCTCGAGGCCGATGCGGTGCATGGCCTCGGTGAAGTCCTCCCGGTCCTCGGCCATCTGGATGGAGCGCTCGTTGGCTCCGATGAGCTCCACCCCGTGCTTCTTCAGCGCGCCGGAGCGGTGGAGGTCCATGGCGATGTTGAGCGCCGTCTGCCCGCCCATGGTGGGGAGGATGGCGTCGGGCTTCTCCCGCTCGATGACCAGCTCCACCCATTCCGCCGTCAGCGGCTCGATGTACGTCCGATCCGCGAGGTCCGGATCGGTCATGATCGTGGCGGGGTTCGAATTCACCAGGATGACCCGGTAGCCCTCTTCCTTCAGGGCACGGACCGCCTGGGTACCCGAGTAGTCGAACTCGCAGGCCTGGCCGATGACGATGGGGCCGGAGCCCAGGATCAGGATGCTCTCGAGGTCGTCGCGACGGGGCACGGAATCTCCGCGGCAGGGTGACTGGAACGGCGCACGCTGGGGCTCCGCCCCGCCCCGTTACACGAAACCCCGTCGGCGGCGGGCGGCCGGACGACGGGGCGGGGTCCAGGGCGAAGCCCTCCAATGGTGGCGGGCTCCGGGAGGCTTGGCAAGGCGCCGTTCTACCTCGAGCGGCGCGCGCTCACTCGCTCTTCTCGCCCTCCTTGCGCACCGCGGTGCTCAGGACGAAGAGGAAGCCTCCCCAGACGAAGCCCGTGACGAGCAGCATGGTGATCCAGGTGGCGGCGGTCATGAGTGGGCTCCGGGGGAGGGATGGAAGGAGGCGGGACGACGCTCCCGGGCCAACCTGGGTCGGGAGCGGGACGGGAACAAGGGCCCCCGCACGCCGGTCAGTCCACCACGATCTGGATGCCCCGGGCGTTGCTGGCCCGGTTCTGGGGATCCACGGCGGAGACCACCAGGACCGACGGCGGGTCGGCCCCCAGGTCCGCGACGCGGATCCCGAACCGGAAGGCCTCGCCGGCGGGGGCGACCAGCACGACCCGGTGCCGGTCCTGGGCCTGGGAGACGGTGCGCCCGTGGAGGATCACGCCGCCCCGGGCCTCGAAGCCCTCCACGCCCCCGCCCTGGAGCTCCAGCACCAGGGCGCCCAGGGGCTCGTCGGCGCGGACCGTGGCCTCCAGCGTGCCCGGGCCCGAGGGGCCGAACAGGTCGCAGCCGGACGCCGACCCCACCAGGAGGAGCGCGACGGCGGCGGAGACGAGGCGCCTCACCGGCCCCCTCCCCCGCCCAGGAGGAGCGTGAAGGGCTCGGCCACCGCGGAGCCGGAGGGTCCCACCGGCGGCAGGTCGGGGTGGGCCAGCACCCACGCCCGCAGGTCGCCGAGGTCGTAGGTGCCGTCGGCGTTCCCGTGGAGGTCCAGGTAGCGCTCCTGGGGCGACGTCAGCGCCGGCCCGCCCAGGAGGAACGTCGACGCGAGCGCGTCCCATCCCAGCGCCGGCTCGTCCACCTCCAGCGTCACCTCGGCGGTGGCGCGGAGCCCGAGGGCGTCCCGGGCCTGCACCCGCACCGGGAAGGTCCCGGCCTCCAGGGCGGCCCCGACCAGGAGGCCCACCGGATCCAGACGGAGCCCCCGGGGCAGAGTCCCCTCGACCAGGTCCCAGGTCACCGGGTTGGTCCCGTTCTCCACCTCCAGGCCGATCTGCTGCTCCACCGCGGCCTCGAAGCGCGCCGTGGCCGAGACCGCCTGGTACGTCAGCTCGAAGTCCACGCCGGCCCGCACCGGCTCGTCCACGGTGAGGAGGGCGGGGTTGCCGGCCCCGGCCAGGGCCCCGGTCCACCCCACGAAGCGGAAGCCACGCCGGGGGCGGGCCTCCAGGCTCACCTCGGTCCCCCGGGGGAACCAGAGGTCGTCGGAGTGGGGGACGCTGACGAGCTCGGCGGGCGTCACGCCGTCCACCCCGCCCCGCACGTCCAGGGCCAGCTCGACCTCCTCGCCGGCGTAGCGGGCCACCACGGTGCGGTCGGCCAGGGGCGTCCGGACCGTGCGCACCCGTGGGGCCTCGGGGTCGTCGAGCCACCCCGCGAAGGGGCGGCGGACGCCCTCCTCCACCAGCTCGCCGGGGGCGGCCTCCACCTCGTGGGCGTCGAAGGGCGCCGAGAGGAAGGAGTGGGACGAGCCGGAGACCGCCGAGCCGTCCACCGAGAAGACGCCCTGGGGCCCCCCGCCCTCCTCCTTCCGGAGGGTCACCGTGTAGAGCCGCGTGAGGACGTCCAGCGCCACGTCCGCCCCCTGCCGGGCGATGTCGAGGAAGGTGACCCCGGTGGCCGTGCCGCCGAAGGTCCGGGACGACGGGGTGGAGCCCGCGTGGAACTCCCGCTGCACGCGCTCGCCGTCCACCAGGGGGAAGGGGTCGCCGGCGTCGCCCCGGCCGCGCCCCGTGGCACCCAGGTCGTCCAGGCCGTCGGCCTGGCGCAGCCAGATGCCCCGGCGGTCGTAGCCGTTCACCTCGTTGGTGCGCCACTGGGCGGCCACCACCGGCTCGTCCACCTGCCACACCAGGAGGCCCTCCTCGGGGAGGTTGGCGTCGAACCCCGTGCGCCGCCGGTTCTCCAGGAGGTAGTGGACCTCCGAGCCCGCCGGCCCGCGCACCCGGTAGACGGTGCCCGTGGACGCCACCGGCGGGACGACCAGCGAGGTCCGCTCCGTCCCGGCGGGGACCTCCACCACGTCCACCCACCCCAGCGCGGCCTTGCTCCACGCTCCCAGGTGGCACGGCCGGTCCGGGGACCGGTCGTCGCAGCCCCACGATCCGGTGGCCATGAGCTCCCACGTCCCGGCGCCCTGGTGGCGGCCGTTCTGCTCCACGGTGTCGTAGAGGTCCGGGAGGCCGAAGGCGTGCCCCAGCTCGTGGGTGAAGACGCCGATCTCGTTCAGCCCCGAGGAGCAGGAGCGCACCGGCTGGATCACGTAGTCGTCCACCTGGACGAAGCCCCCGGAGGCCGAGGGCGAATCCGTGAGCCACGGCGAGCCGGTGGCCGCGCTGAGGGACCAGCGGTGGGACCAGATCCGGTCGTCGCTCTGGTCGCCCCCGCACTCGCCGCCGGCGGTGGGGTGCAGGACCGCCAGGGCGTCCACGAAGCCGTCGTCGTCCCCGGAGTTGGGGATGCCGTCGGGGCCGTCGTTGTCGTACCGGCCCCAGTCCACCCCGGAGGTGGCGTCCAGCAGGTCCTCGATGAACACCGCGGTGCGTGCGTTCAGGCCGCTCTCGCCGTTGGTGACCCAGGCCTGGGTGCGCCGGGGGTCGGCCCGCACCCAGCCCCGCACCTCGCCCCGGAGCTCGAAGGCTCCCCGGGACACCTCGGCCCAGTAGGCGGAGATCGTCTGGCCGCCGTCCCCGAAGTAGGCGTCCTGCACCGTGGCGGCCGGATACGGACCGGTCTCCCCGCCGTCGCCGAAGAGGCCCATGAGCACGGGGAGGTGGAAGGTCCCGCGCAGCGGCGCGTCCCGGGGGCCGAGCCGCACGGCCGCGCTCCCCGCCGGCCCGCCGTCCACGCCGGCGGCTCCCGGCTCCGGGGCGAGCTGCCGCCCGAGGCGGACCGCCCGGCCCCGGGTGAAGCGGAAGGCCCGGGGGTCCTCCTGGCGGAGGACGCGGTACGACGCGGGAACCGGGGTCCCGTAGCGCGCGCCCAGCATCTCCACGTCCTGCGCCGCCCCGGCCGACGGGGCCAGGAGCGCCAGGGCGCCGAGGAGCAGGGTGCCGCGAAGTCGTGCCATGGAAGGGGGTCCGGGCGGGATGGGGGTACGGACTTCCCTACACGCTCAGCCTCGCTGGAGGTCCTCCCCGCGGATCTCCAGGACGTCCCCGACCTCGCGGATCCCGTCGATGACGTTCTGGATGTGCTCCTTGCGGTCGAGGCCGATGAGCTCGATCCCCTCGGCCACGTGGTCGCGGTCCACGCCGGCCGCGAAGGTCTTGTCCTTGATCTTCTTCACCACCGACTTGGGCTTGAGGTCGTCGATGCCGTTGGGGCGGACCAGGCAGCACGCCACCACCAGGCCGGACAGCTCGTCGCAGGCGATGAGCACCTTGTCCAGCTCCGTCTCCGGCTCCACGCCGGTGAAGTCCGCGCGGTGGGCCAGGATCGCGTGGATCACCTCCTCGGGGTAGCCCTCCTCCCGGAGGTGCTCCACCGCCTTCAGCGGGTGCTCCTCGGGGTGCTTCTCCCAGTCCAGGTCGTGGAGCAGGCCGGCCAGCCCCCAGGTCTCCTCGTCCTCGCCGCGCATGCGGGCGTAGTGCCGGACGGCCGCCTCCACGGCGTACATGTGCTTCCGGAGGTTCTCGTTCTCGACCCAGGCTTCCAGGGTGGCGAGGGCGTCGGCGCGGTCGGGCATGAATGGGGCTCCGGGGTGGGAAACGGTGTCGGGGAAGGGCCAGGGTGGGCGGACCGCCCCCGGGGGTCAACCCCGGCGCCGCGGGTCCGCCCGCTCCCGGCTCACACCTTCGACGAGGGGCAGAGCCGGGCCACGACGCACTCCTCGCAGAGGGGCTTGCGGGCGTCGCACACGGCGCGGCCGTGCCAGATCAGGAGGTGGGCCAGCATGGTCCACCGCTCCCGGGGGAAGAGCTCCATGAGGTCCCGCTCCACCTTCACGGGGCTGTCGTGCTTCGTGAAGCCGAGGCGGTTGGAGAGGCGCTTCACGTGGGTGTCCACCACCACGCCCTCGTCCAGGCCGAAGGCGTTCCCCAGGATGACGTTGGCGGTCTTGCGCCCCACTCCGGGGAGGGCGTGGAGCTCCTTCAGCGTCCGCGGCACCTCGCCGCCGTGCTCGTCCACCACGCCCTCGGCGAAGCCGATGATGTTCCTGGCCTTGTTCCGGAAGAAGCCGGTGGAGTGGACGATCTCCTCCACGTCCTCCTGGCGGGCGCCGGCCAGCGTCTCGGCGTCGGGGTAGGTCCGGAAGAGCTCCGGGGTGACCATGTTCACCCGCTCGTCGGTCGTCTGGGCCGAGAGGATCGTGGCCACGGCCAGCTGGAAGGGGTTCTCGAAGTCCAGCTCGCAGTGGGCGTCGGGGTACTCCTCCCGCAGGAGGTCGTACACGGTCTCGGCGCGCTCGCGCTTCTTCTTCTTGGACTCTCGGGGCATGTCGGCGGTCAGGCGTCGGGGTCGAGGCGGATGTGCCGGGCGGGGAGGCGGGACGGCGCGGGCGCGCCCTCGGGGACCGCGTCGGGCGCCGCGGCCTCGCGCTCCACCACGGCGTCGGGCCAGGCGTCCAGGTACGCGAACGTCCGGGCCAGGAGCTTCAGCGCCTCGCCGGCGGTCTGGAGGGAGTGGAGCCCCTCCAGCTCCCCCCCGGGGAGCGTGGTGGCGAAGTCCTTCCCGTCGGGACGCGCCGAGGCCTCCATCCAGCGGGCGGCGTCCTTCCACGGGGCGTCGGCCACGGGCACCACCGCCAGCCCGGCCCGGTCGCCCCGGATCCCCATGGCCAGCAGGACGTGCAGGACGTCGGTATCCGAGCGGTGCCAGAAGAGCCCGTCCACCGACTCGGCCGCGGCGTCGGGGCGCGGCGTCACCCAGAAGAGGTGCTGGGGGAGCTGGAGGTACCCGGACACGGACGGGAGGGGCGGCGCTCCGGAGGAGGGGGAGCCGTCCACCAGGTAGCGCGCCGCCCCGGTCTCCAGGAGCCAGAGCGGCCGCCCCGCCCGGTGGAAGCGCCACGCCTGCCAGGCCAGCGAGGCGTACTGGTGCATGGCCTCGCCCTGGGCCTCGGCGGGTCGGAGGTCCCGGAGGAACGCCCCGACGGAGCCGAGGAGCATGAAGGCCTGGAGGTCGTCCACCCCGCCGGCGGCCTCCGCCTCGGCGTCGATGCGCGCCAGCGTCTCCGTCGCCTCCTCCCCGTCGGGGAAGGCGAGCTCGTAGGGGGTGATGCGGGCGTAGTCGTCGTGGATGGCCATGGGGTGAGGCTACCCGCCCTCCCCCGACGGTTCCACCGGGCGCGCCTCGGCCTCCGACTCCCAGATCTCGGGGCGGGAGGTGCCGAACATGCGCCGGGCCTCGGACCACCACCCCCGCTTCCGCACCAGGACCAGCTCCAGGGTGGCCGGAGGGTCCACGACGCCGTGGACCCAGACGTAGTGCACGTCGCCCAGGACCTCCGGCGGATCCACGCGCCAGCGCCCGTCCCCCCAGGAGAACTCGAGGGCGTCGGCGGCCTCGAAGTCCTCCGACCGCCACTCCTGCTCGATGTAGTAGTTCCGCTCCACCTGGAAGACGCCGGGGACGGGCTCGTCTCCGTGCTGGTAGTACCAGGGGTCGAAGTCGTCCTCCTGGTCCCGCTTGAACGTCTCGTCCATGGCGTAGTCCACGCCCTCCAGCCCGTCCTCCCGGGCCAGCGACTCCAGGTGGTGCCGGAGCTCGTGGGTCAGCGTCTCCCAGAGCTCCTCGTCCCAGTCGAAGTCCGGGTCCCGCCGCGCGATCTCCCGGAAGGAGCCCCAGTAGAGGACGACCTTGGAACGGGTGGTCTCGGGTCCGCCGTAGTCCGAGGCGAAGTCCTCGGTGTAGCAGTGGCCCATGGTCCAGATCTCGGGGAGGTCGGGGTGGGCCTCGGCCTCCCGGGTCACCACCAGCCCCTCCACCCCCTCCTTGAAGTCGGGGGGGATCTCGTCCCAGTACTCCCGGGCGGCGCGCTCGAAGTCGCGGAACTTCACGGGCGGCTCAGGCCCCCGGATCCGCCTCGCCGGCGGACCGGGCGAGCCACCGGTTTGCGGCCAGGAGCACAGCCAGCACCACGGCCCACTGGATGAGCACCGAGCCGATGTTGTAGGGGCTGAAGAGCGTCCAGGTGGCCGCGAAGTCCTCGCCGCGCGCGCTCCAGAGCCACCATCCCATGAGGACCACCGCCTGGACGGCCACCAGGCGGATGGCCCAGTCCCACCAGGCACCGATGCGGATGTCCGAGCCTTCGTGGTTGATGAAGGTCTCCCGGAAGCGGGTCACGCCGTAGCGCAGCACCGCGAAGGCGAAGAAGAAGCCCGACAGCATGAGCCCCACGCCCCAGACCCAGTCCTGGTTCTGGAAGACGCCCAGCTCCAGCGCGGAGGGGATCCCGAAGAGGAGGCCGGCGGTGCCCACGAGGGCGATGGCCTTCCCCCGGGCCATCCCCAGGTCCATGAGCACGCGGCTGGCCAGCTCCACCATGGCCACCAGCGAGGTCCAGGCGGCGAAGACCAGCGCCAGGAAGAAGAGGGCCTGGAAGAAGCGCCCCCCCGGGAGCTGGGCGAAGAGCTGGGGCACCCAGATGAAGGTGAGCCCCTCGTTCCCCGCCCCCACGATCTCGCTGGCGGCGTCGGGCATGACGCTGAAGACGGTGCAGAGCACCATGATGCCCGCCAGGAGCGACATGGAGTTGTTGCCGAAGCCGATCACGAAGGCGTTGAGCGCCGTGTCCTCGCGGCTGCGCATGTAGACGGCGTAGGTCAGGACCAGCCCCCACCCGGCGCCGGTGTCCCAGGCGTTCTGGGTCAGCGCCTGGATCCAGATCTCCCAGTTGGCCAGCTCGGCCAGATCCGGCGTGAAGAGGAAGACCAGGCCGTCCACGGCCCCGGGCAGCGTCACGGCGCGGATGGCCAGGACCACCACCAGGACGATGAGGCTGGGGATGAGGAAGCGGGCGGCCGTCTCGATGCCCTTCACGCCCCGGGAGACCACGAAGACCGCCATCCCCACGGCCAGGGCGTGGGTGATCAGCGCCTGGGGCGTGGAGTGGAAGCCGTCCCAGAAGGCCCCGGGGACCGCCGCGGGCACCTCGCCGGTCAGGGTGGCCACGAAGAAGCGGATGGTCCACCCCATGACCACCGAGTAGTAGAACATGATGGCGGTGGCCACGAAGGCCACCCAGGCGCCCATCCACGCGAAGCCCGGCCCCAGGAGCTTGGCGAAGGCGCCCACGGTGCCGCGGCGGGTCCCCTTCCCCAGGGCGAACTCCAGGATGAGGAGGGGGATGGACCACGCCAGCAGGAAGACCACCCAGGCCACCAGGAACGAGCCTCCGCCGTTGGTGGCGGCGATCCGGGGGAAGCGCCAGATGTTGCCGGTTCCCACGGCCATGCCGAGCATGGCCAGGAGCATGCCCCAGCGGGAGCTGAACACGTCGGATCGGGAGGGCACGGCGGGCGGTCCTGGCGGGGGTCCACGGGAGGCGAGCGACCGGGGACGCGCCCCGGGAACGCCGTCAGTCTAGGGGGCGGGCGTCGTCGGGGCGAGGGTCTCCAGGAGCGCCGCGCCCTCCTCCACGATGCGCCGGTCCACCTCGGTGCCCGGGGCGAGCGCCACCAGCTCCCGCAGGAAGGGGACGGCCTCGGCGGGGCGGTCCCGGTCCGCCAGGAGCTTGGCCAGCTCGAGTCTCGGCGCCGGGGCCCGGGGGTCCTGGCGGACGGCCACCCGGTAGTGACGCTCGGCCTCCGCCCAGGAGGCGTCGCCGAGGGCGTCGCCCAGCCCCATGCGCAGCGCGAGCTGCCGTATGGGCCAGGGGAGGCGCATCACCGCGGCGTGGAGCCGCCCCATCATCTCGTGCCCCCCGGCGTGGAGGGAGTCGAGCTCCAGGGTGCGGACCGTGGCGTCGAGGACGTCGGGGCCGGTGCGCAGCTTCTGGAAGGGCCCGGCGTACTCGGTGCGGACGCCGAGCGCCACCGAGCGCCAGTACCAGGCGTCGGCCGACGCGGGGTAGGTCTCCACCAGCGCCTCGCCCAGGGCGTCGGCGGTGTCGAGCCACCCGTCCCGGGCGTCGCCGTCCTCGGCCAGGAGCGCACCGTGGACCGCGTCCTCCACCCGCCGCTGGAGCGCGTCGCGGTGGAGCCCACCCACCGAGGGGGGCTCACCGACCTGGGCGCCGCCGGGCGTCGCGGCGGCCCCGCCGAGGACGACGACCTGGAGGACCGCCGCGACCGCGACCGCTCCGCGCCTCAGGCGGGCTCGGCCTCGATCTCCGACGTGCAGTACGGGCACCGGGTCGCCTTCAGCAGGATGTTCTGCAGGCAGTAGGGGCAGGGCTTCTCGGTGGGGGCCGGGGGCGGCTCCGGCTGCTCGCGCCGGAGGCGGTTGATGCCCCGGACCAGGAGGAACACCGCGAAGCCCACGATGAGGAAGCTCACCAGGGCGTTGACGAAGAGCCCCAGGTTGACGGTCACCGCCCCGGCCTCCTGGGCCGCGGCCAGCGTCGTGTACGGCGCCGGCGTGGCGCCCTCCTGCAGGACGAAGAAGATCTCCTCGAAGTCCACGCCCCCCAGAAGGAGCCCGATGGGCGGCATGAGCACGTTGTCCACCATGCTCTTCACGACGGTGCCGAAGGCCGCGCCGATGATGATGCCGACGGCCATGTCCACGACGTTCCCCTTCACGGCGAACTCGCGGAACTCCTTCATGATCTTCACGGGGGATCCTCCGCTGCGGGGGGCAGGACCGGCGGGACGCCCGCCGGGATCACTCGAAGATGTACGCCACCGCGGCCGCGGCCTGTTCCAAAGTCTCGACAGTCAGGGTGGCCAGCGCGTCCAGCTCCTTGAGCGCGTGGACGTGCTCCTCGGCGCGGACCAG
>CAZMTA010000014.1:72699-91872 GCA_964569085.1 uncultured Gemmatimonadaceae bacterium
CGCCATTCGGAGTGGATCTCCCCGGCGGCGTAGATCACCAGGTCGTTCACGACGCCCCCTCGGCCGCCTTCTCGATGCGGTCGCGGATCCAGGACACGAGCTGGTCCGCCGCCACCCGCACCTGCTCCAGGGAGTCCCGGTCCCGCACCGTGACGGTCTGGTCCTCGGTGCTCTGCCCGTCCACGGTGATGCAGAAGGGCGTGCCCGCCTCGTCCTGGCGGCGGTACCGGCGCCCGATGGAGCCGGACTCGTCGTAGAACGACGGGATGGACGCGGCCCGGAGCCCGGTGTGGATGCGCTCGGCGATCTCGGGCATCCCGTCCTTCTTCACCAGCGGGAAGACGGCCGCCTTCAGCGGCGCGATGTGGGGCGCCAGGGCCAGGACCACCCGCTCCTCGCCGTCGACCTCCTCCTCCCGGTAGGCGTCGGCCAGCGCCACCAGCACCGTGCGGTCCACGCCCACCGCCGTCTCGATGACGTACGGGACGAAGCGCTTGCCCGAGTGGGACTCGATGTACTCCAGCCGCTTGCCCGAGTGGTCCTGGTGACGGGAGAGGTCGAAGTCCGTGCGGTTGTGGATCCCCTCGAACTCCTTCCAGCCGAAGGGATACTCGTACTCGATGTCGACCGCGGTCTTGGCGTAGTGGGCCAGCTCGTCGGGGCCGTGGTCGTGGAAGCGCAGCTTCTCCCGGCGGATGCCCAGGGAGAGGTGCCAGTCCAGCCGGGCCTCCTTCCAGCGCTCGAACCACTCGTCGTCGGTGCCGGGCTCCACGAAGAACTGCATCTCCATCTGCTCGAACTCGCGGGTCCGGAAGATGAAGTTCCCCGGCGTGATCTCGTTCCGGAACGCCTTTCCGATCTGGGCGATGCCGAAGGGGACCTTCTGGCGGGCGGCCTGCTGCACGTTGAGGAAGTTCACGTACGAGCCCTGCGCGGTCTCCGGGCGCAGGTAGACGGTGTTGGCCGCCTCCTCCACCGGCCCCATGAACGTCTTGAACATGAGGTTGAACGAGCGGGGCTCGCCGAAGGTGTCCTTGCTCCCGCACACCGGGCACTGCCCGTCGGCGACGTCAGCCGAGTCCGCCCGGAATCGCCGGTTGCAGTTGGAGCACTCCACCAGCGGATCGGTGAAGCCGTCCACGTGCCCCGAGGCCTCCCACACCTTCGGGTGCATGAGGATGGCGGCGTCGAGCCCCTCGATGTCGTCGCGCTGGTGCACCATGGCGCTCCACCAGCGCTCCTTGACGTTCCGCTTGAGCTCGACGCCCAGCGGCCCGTAGTCCCAGACGGAGCCCGTCCCTCCGTAGATCTCGGAGGACTGGAAGATGTAGCCCCGGCGCTTGGCCAGGGAGACGAGCTTGTCCATCACGTCGGCGTCAGCCATGTATTCCTTCGGGTGTTGCGGGATTCGTGTCGGGCTCCGAGGGGTCCGGAAGGTACCCGGACGCGGCCGTCGGGATCAACGTCCCGGCAGCGCTCGCGGCCTCCGCCCGCCTCCCGCGCACCCCCCGCCTCCGGGGCGGGCGAACCCCCGGCCGCTCCGAGGGTACGAACCCGACAGCGATTCCAGGGCGGGGCCCGCCCCGTCCAGAACCCACATCCGGCACCGACATGCTCAACTTCACCGACCGCGCCCGGGACGTCGTCCGCTCCTTCCTCGACCAGAGCGGAGGCGAGCTCGAGGCGCTGCGCATCTCCACCCAGCCCGGAAGCCCCGTGGCGCCCCGCTTCGAGCTCACCCTGGTGGGGCTCGACGAGCGCTCCGAGAAGGAGCGGGAGCTGGACGGCGGCGGCTTCCCCGTCCTCGTCCAGGAGTCCGACGTGGAGCGCCTGGACGGCGCCACCGTCGACTACGTGGAACGGGTGAACGAGAGCGGGTTCGAGGTCCGCCCCGTCGCCAAGGCCAAGAAGGAGCGCACCCGCACCGAGCCCCAGGGCGAGCTGGCGGACAAGATCCGCGGCGTCCTGGACTCCCAGGTGAACCCGGCCATCGCCGCCCACGGCGGGTTCATCTCCCTGGTGGACCTGGACGACACCGAGGTCTACGTGGAGATGGGCGGAGGGTGCCAGGGGTGCGCGCTCTCCCGGATGACGCTCCGCCAGGGGGTGGAGCGGATGCTCCGCGAGGCGGTGCCCGAGCTCACCGCGGTCCACGACGTGACGGACCACGCCTCGGGGGACAACCCCTACTTCCAGCAGTAACCTTCGGCAGGAGGGCCGCCATCGGCACGACGCCTCGAGCTCCCGGAACCGTTCGGCACCACGCCGCGGCACGGACGCGGCGTGTCCTCCCGGCGGCGCTCCTGTCGGTCCTCGCGCTTCTCGCGCTCCCGGGCCTGCCCGCCGACGCCACGGCCCAGCCCTGCCTCCGCCCCTGCGTCGGGCCCGCCCGCGGCGCGCTCCTGGCGGCCGGCGGAGGCTCCCTGGACATCGGGATCTACGAGCGCTTCCTGACGCTGGCCGGGGGCCCGGACGCGCGCATCGTCCTGATCCCCACCGCCGGCACCCAGGACGGCTCCCACGACGCCTGGACCGCCCTCGAGCGGCTCCGGGACGTGGGCGCGCGTCGCATCGAGGTGCTCCACACCCGGAACCGGAAGGTGGCGGACCTCGGGGCGTTCGTCGGCCCGCTCCGGGAGGCCACCGGAGTCTGGATCTCCGGGGGCCACCAGTGGCGCCTGGCCGAGGTCTACCTGGACACCCGCACCCACCGGGAGCTCCAGGCCCTCCTCGACCGGGGAGGCGTGGTGGGGGGCAACTCCGCCGGGGCGTCCATGCTGGCCTCCTTCCTCGTCCGGGGCTCCCGCAGGGGGAACGACGTCGTGTCCGAGCCGGGCTCCGAGGAGGGCTTCGGCTTCCTCCGGAACGTCGCCATCGACCAGCACCTCCTCGCCCGGGCCCGGGAGAACGACCTCCTGGAGCTCCTCCAGACCCATCCCCAGCTCCTGGGCATCGGGCTGGACGAGCGGGCCGCCCTGGTCGTGGTGGGTGACCTGGCCGAGGTGATCGGAGAGGAGCGGGTGGCCATCTACGACATCACGGACCCGCTCAGCCTCCTGCCGCTGCGCTGGCTGGCCCCGGGGGACGTCTACGACCTGGGGACCCGGAGCATGGTGCTCTCCACCGCCAGCCGACGCTGAGGAGGGCCCCGCGCCGGCTATTCGAAGCCGGCGCGGCGGATGCGGTCGAAGAGGACGGCCGTGAGGCGCTCCGTGGTGACCCGGTCCAGGGTGCCGAGGCGGTCCAGCGCCGCCGTGATGGCGTCCACCCGGTCCCACATCTCGTTCCCCAGGGCGCGGCTGGAGGGGACGGCCTCGAGGACGGGGTCCGCCGAGACGCCGCCCGCGGCGGGGTCGTAGGCGATCTCCGCCTCGTTCTGGAGCAGGAACTCGTGGAGCTCCAGGGCGGCGCGGACCAGGTCGTCCATCTGGGCGTAGACCTCGAAGCGGGCCTCCCGGGTGGCCAGGAAGCCCGAGTCCGCCCGCTCCAGGAGGATGGCCGCCGTGTCCCCGGCGATCCCCGCCCCGGCCAGCGCCTCCTCGTACTCCTCGTGGAAGATCCGGGTGTCGGCGTCCGCCACACGGCCCACGAACGACTCGATCCCCACCCAGTAGTCCCGGATGTCGGAGAAATCGCTGGCGTTGGCCAGGTAGACGCCGGAGAGCCAGTCGTCCCGGGGCTCCACCGGGAGGTCCGCCTCCTCGGCCAGCGCCGCCAGGCGCTCCACGGTTCCGGCCAGCGCCTCCTCCCCCAGGTCGCGCATGACCGGGAGGAGCTCCGCCGGGATCTCCGGAATGGTCACCGGAGGGAGGGCCACCACCTCCGGCTCCCCGCTCTCCGCGGAGCCCAGGGCCTGCCATCCGAACCACCCGCCCACGGCCACGACGGCCACCACGCCCAGCCCGACCAGGGGCCCCACCAGGGACCGCTCCTTCTTCCGCTGGGGCGGGGAGGGACGGCTGGTGGAGTGCCGGCGGGGGGCGTCGGCGGGATCCATGGCCGCCGGCTCCCGGGCCGGAGCGCGATCGGCCGCCTCGGCGGGCTCCGCGTCGTCGTCCATGGAGAAGTCCATGGCGCCCTCGTCTCCGCCGGGACCGTCCTGCTCCATCCAGGCGGGGGGCGAGTCGCTCGAGAACTCGGACATGGGCTGCTCGAGCTCCAGGCCCCCGGAGGCGTCGTCGAGGCCGGAGAAATCCCCGTCCTGGTCGCTGAGCGGCTCCTCCATGAGCATGCCGCCCCCGAAGTCCATGGCGGGCTCCCCGGCCTCCGCCGGATCCTCCGCCTCCTCCCCCGCCCCGTCGTCCTCCTCCGTGGCCTCGAGCTCCAGGGCGTCCATGCCGCCGAAGTCGAAGGTGGCGTCGTCGGCCTCGTCTCCCCCCTCGTCCGTGGCGGGGCCGTCGTCGGCCAGGTCGAAGGCCGGGACCTCGTCGGCCGCGTCGTCGACCAGCCCGAACTCCATGGGTCCCTCGTCCGGCGCCTGGGGCGCGGGGTCCACCGGCTCCGCGGCGCCCTCGTCGGTGAGCGTCAGGTCGAAGCCCAGGTCGTCCCCACCCCCGGCCGGGGTCTGCGGCTCCGCGGGCTCCCCGGCTCCCGATTCCGCCGGCTCCGCCCCGGCGGGGCCGGCCGGCGCGTCGGCCTCGTCTCCGGCGGCCTCGTCGGCGCCGGACAGGGGCGCGGGCGGGGGCGGGGCCACGAAGCCGTCGTCCCCCGTCTGCCGGGAGAGGGTGTGGAAGATCTCGTGGGACTGGGCCGGCCCCCACCGCTCCGCCTGGGCGTCGTACAGCTCGGTGTCCGGACCGATGGCCCCGAGCTCGATGCGTAGGGCGAGGGCGTCCACGCTGGGAATCGTGACCTCGTTGCCCTGGGAATCGATGTAGGCGAAGCGCATCGGGTGGGGTCCGGGAGTGGAGGCGGGGCGCCGGGAGGACGTGAACGGACTAGTCTACATGCATCCCCCGCCCCGGGCCACCGCGGCCGACCCGCCGGCGCCGGGCCCGCTCAGGCCTCGATCCGACCCCGGACGCGGAGGAGCCATCCCATGCACCGGTGCAGCGGATCCACCGGTGGGACGAACATCAGGGGGCACCCGCCCACGATGGGCTCGAGGCCCGCGGTTCGGGCACGCTCCACCGCGTCCGCCGGCACGCTCCCCTGGCCGAACGAGCGGTGGATCCACACGTGGCGGACCCCCAGGCGCAGACAGGCGTCGAGGACCTCGGCGGTGCCCTCCGGGGGGGTGGCGGCCAGGACGGCGTCGACGGGCGCGGGCAGGGACTCGAGGTCGGGATGGCAGGGGTCCCCCTCCACCTCCCGGGCGGCGGGGTTCACGGCCACCACGTCGTAGCCCGCGTCGCGGAGCCGTCGGTAGATGTGGTTCGCCGGGATGTCCCCGTGGCGGGAGACTCCGGTCACGGCGATCCGACGCTCCTCCAGGAAGCGCTCGATGCGCTGGCGCACGTCCACGGCTGCTTCGTCCTCCTCGCCTTCCCGCCCCCGACCGGAATATACCCGCCGCCCTCCCCCGCCGGGATCCCCGCCGCTGGCCTCGAGACCGGGGCGGGAGGGCGTCCCCGGCCCGCTCCCGCGCCTCCCTCACCCCGGGAGGGCGCTCACCAGGCGAGGCCCAGGATCACGGCGTTCAGGAAGTGCTCGTCCCGCTCGGCGGCCAGGCGCATGAGGGACGCCAGCTCGTCCTGGTCGAGCCAGATCCCGCCGCACTCGGGGCACCGGTCGATGAGGAGGTTGTGGAGGACCTCCTTCCTCATGCCGGTCCCGTCCACGGGACAGGTGCGGGTGTCCTCGGCCTTGCGGTGCACGAGCTCGCCGCACGGATCGCAGGTGGGCAGCCCGTCGACGACGCCCGACGCCGGGCGCTCCCGGCAGCGGGCACAGAGCTTCTCCTCGCTCACACGTCCTCCTGACGCGGCCTTCCGGGGCCGGGCCCCGGCGCCCCCCCTCCGCGTCGGGGCGGGTCGGTGGCGGGGGCCTGGGCGGCCCCCGGGGTCATCGGATGAGAAGAATGCGGTCCGCCGGGGGATAAAGCCACTCCACCCCCCGCTCCGTGACCACCGCGTCGTCCTCCAGGGGGATGCGGACCTTGGCTCCGCCCCACCCGGGGTGGGCCGTGTAGGCGAACAGCTCCACGGAGATCAGGGTGCCGGGGCGCAGCTCGTAGCCCTGGCGCACCGGGTTGAACCAGGCCAGCGAGGGGCCGACGCCGTGGCCCCAGTTCCCCACCGAATGGGGCCCGAGGTTCACGTCGGTGGTGGCGGGATCGTCGGAGGGCTGGTTGAAGGGGACCCGACGGAAGCCGGCCTCCTCCAGGGCGGTCCAGGTCCGCTCCACCGCCTCCAGCGCCGTGGGCGCCGGCCGGATCGTCCGCTTCATCACGTCCCGGACCTCCAGGGCGCGGGCGTAGGCGTTGCGGATCCCCTCGGGCGGGGCGGTCTCCCCGTCACGGAGCACGTAGCCCACCCGCTTCATGTCGGTGTAGAAGTCGAGGAAGCCCACGCCCCAGTCGATCATGAGGAGGTCGCCGGGCATGATGATCCGGTCGGTGGAGACCGCCTCGACGCCCTCGGGTCCGGTGATGTAGACGGACGGCATGTCGAAGGAGGACTCGAGCCCCCGGGCCAGGAGCTGGTCCCGCATCCACCACGCCACGTCCTCCAGCGTGGTGATCCCCGGGGTGATCACCTCGTTGGAGAAGGCCCGGTCGGCGATCTCCCGGCTCATCTCCCCGGCCTCGGCGAAGGCCGCCAGCTCCACCGCCGTCCGGGTGGAGCGGAAGTCGGAGACGAGCTTCTCGGCCGACACGAGGCGGTCCGAGTACGGAGCGCCCAGGACCTCCCGGAGATGGCGCCAGGCCGTGTGGGAGAGCCCGTCGGCCCCGCCGATGGCGTCGGCCATGTTCACGGCGATGGTGCGCGGATCCCTCTCCCGGACCCACTCCGTCAGCTCGCCGGGCGACCCGAAGTGGTCGTACACGCCGCACCGCTCGGGCCCGTAGCCGCCCACGCCGAAGACGGCGCGCTCCACCCGGTCCGGCCGGCGTGTGAACACCCAGTAGCCCCACGCGCCCACGTAGCCCCGGCCCAGCGCCTCCCAGAGCGGGTCCAGGTCCCCCTCGCGCATGACCACGATCCACATGTCCGCGTCGTTGTCCGCCATGGCCCCGGGGAGCACCAGGTCGAACTTCTCCTGCCGGATCAGGCAGGCGCGCTCGTACCGGCGGCGGGCCTCCTGGGCCTCGCCGGGCGTGGGCACGGCCGGGAGGAGCAGGAGCGCGACGAGGGCAGCCATGAGGAGGCGTCGGGGCATGCGGAGCTCCGGAGAGGGAGAGGAAGGACCGGGCCGGCAATCTGCGGCGGCGCCCCCCGCGCCGACAGCCGCCCCTGTCACATCTCCCGGGTCCGGCTCGTTCTCCCTGCCGACACGACCTCGGAAGCGCGAGGCGGGTAGAACGTCGCAACGCCCGCGAGGTCCCACTCACGTCTTCGCACCTTCCTTGGACTTCGACGCAACCTTCGATGCGCAGTATCCGTCGCTCGTGCGCTACTGCCACCGGCTGACCGGTGACCAGGACGCCGCGGAGGACGTGGCCCAGGAGTCCCTGGTCCGCCTCTTCCAGCACGAGGTGGAGGGGCCGGAGCCCGCGGTGCGGGCCTGGCTCTTCAAGACGGCCACGCATCTCATACGGGACCGATACCGCGTGGACGAGAACCGCAGGCGGCTGCTCCAGGAGAATCCGGTGACCCCCTCCGCCCCCGACGGGCCGGAGCGACGGCTCGACCGCGCCGAGGACCAGGCCCGTGCCCGGGCCGCGCTGGACCGGCTCCCCGAACGGGACCGGGAGATCCTCCTCATGCGCTACGAGGGGTTCAGCTACAAGGAGATCGCCCGCGCGGTGGAGGTGGCCCACACCTCGGTGGGCACCCTCCTGGCCCGGGCGGAGAAGCGCTTCGTGGACGCCCTGGGCGGACCCGGGACCCCGTCCGCCGGGGAGGCCTCGTGACCCACCTCACCGCCGCCGAGATCCTGGCCCTCCGCGACGGCGAGGCCGGCGCCCGGACCGACGACCACCGTCGTCACCTGGACGCCTGCCCCGACTGCCGGGAGGCCGTGGACGCCGCGCGCTTCCGGGCCCGCCGCGTGGAGGGGGCGCTGCCTCCCGGTCCGGAGCTGACCCCGACCGGGCTCGACGCGGCCCGGGACCGGATCCGGGCCCGCCTCCCCGCCGCGGGCGGAAGCGCTCGGGGGACCGCGGGCGTACCGGTCGAGTCCGCCCGCCGGGCCCGGCGCGGGTCCCCGTGGGGCGGCGTCGGCGCCCTGGCCCGGGCCGCCGGCCTGGTGCTCCTGGTGGCGGGCGGTGCGGCGGCGTTCCCGGGCTCCCCGGTGCGGAGCTGGATCGAGGCCCGTCTGGGGGAGCCGACCACCGCGGCCCGCCCCGCCGAGGAGGCCCGGGAAGCCGCCGCCCTCGCCCCGCCGGCGGAGATCGGGGTCCGCCTCACGGTCACCTCGGGCCCGGTGGAGGTGAGCCTGAGCGGGATCGCCCCCGGCGACCGGGTGACCGTGGAGCGCGCCGACGGCCCGGAGCTGGCGGTCTTCGCCCCCGACGGGAGCCGCTTCCGCTCCGCCGACGGCCGGGTCGACGCCGAGGCCGCCGGGGGCCCGGTCCGGGTGCGTCTCCCTTCGGGCGTCACCCCCGTCACCCTCCGGGTGGACGGGCGGGTCTGGCTGAGGTGGACCGATGGCGAAAGCGAGACGCCCGGCCCCCTCGTGGAGCGCGACGGCGGTCGCCTCGTCTTCGAGGTTCCCCGATGAGCGTCCGGTCGGCCCGGCGGCGCGTCCGGCCCCTGCTCCTCGGCCTCGGCCTCCTGGCGCTGGCGGCGGCGGCCGCCGCCGGCCAGGCCGGGCCCACGGGCGACGGTGTGGTCCGGGGAAGCGTCTCCGGGCGGTTCGAGGAGCGGGCCGGCCCCCTGCCCTGGGCCTCGGTGGAGGCGTGGACCGTGGGGGTCCGTCGCTCGGTGGTGGCCGACTCCCTGGGCCGCTACGAGCTCCGGGGGCTCCCCGCCGGCCTGATCCGGATCCGGGTGACCCACGCCGGCCACCACCCCTCCGTTCTCGACGTCCTCGTCCCCGCGGGCGGCACGGCCTTGGTGGACGTGGAGCTCCGGGCGCGCCCGGTGGAGCTCCCGGCGCTGGACGTCACCGCGGGGCTCGACGTGCCCGACGTGGACGAGCGGGACGCCGGGAGCTCGGCCTCCCTGGCCGAGGTGGAGGTCGCGGCGCTGGGCGCCGGCGCGGGCCTGACCGAGGCCGGGATGGCCGAAGCCATGCGCGGGCTGCCGGGGAACGACCCCGCCCAGGCCACCGACGTCCTCTTCATGCGCGGCTCCACCACGGACCTCAAGCTGGTGCTCCTGGACGGGGCGCCCGTCTACACCCCCTTCCACGTGGCCGGCCTCCTCCGGAGCTTCGAGCCCGCCGCGCTGGGCCGGGCCGAGCTCCACATGGGGGGCGCCCCGGCGCGCTACGACGGGGGGCTGACCTACATCCTGGACCTCCGCACCCGCCGCCCCGGCGCCGACCGCACCCGGGCCTCGGGCCACGTCGACCTCCTCTCCGCGGGAGCCTCCGCCGACGGGCCCCTGGGGGAGGGGGCCGGGTTCGTGGCCTCGACCCGCGCCCTCCACGACCTGGCCTCGGGCCCCCTGGGCAGCTCGCCGTACGGGTACCGGGACGCCCTCGTGGCCCTCGAGGCGGAGCCGGCGGAGGGGCAGCGGGTCCGGGCCACGGGCTTCTTGAACCGGGAGTCGGTCCTCCTGGACCTCCCCACCCCCTCGCGGGTGGCGCCGGACGAGGACGCCTGGTGGAGCAACCGGGCCCTCTCGGTGGGCTGGAACGGTCGGGTCGGCGGCCTCCTCGGCGACGTGACGGTGGCGGGCGGCCGGTACGACGCCTCCCTCCCGCTCCAGCCCTCGCCTCCCGAGGCGGGGGACCCGCTCCCCGACCCCCTCCTGGCCCGGGCGAGCCACGACCGGCTCCGCGCCGCCGCCGAGCTGGCCCGGGTCGGGCCCGACGGGGTGGTGCGGGTCGGCGTCACGGGCGAGGTCGTGGAGACCGCCTACGAAGCCGGGCCCTTCGGGGCGCCGCCGAGCTCGAGCACGGCCGCCGAGGCCCGGAGCGCCGGAGGGTACGTGGACGTCACCCGCCGGCTCTCCCCCGAGCTGACGGTGCGGGGCGGCCTCCGGGCCGACGGCCTGAGCGGGGCGGGCGGGGGGCTCCTCCTGGCGCCCCGGGCCGCCCTCACGTGGACGCTGGGGCCCCGGGCGCTCCTCACCGTGGCCGCGGGTCGGTTCCACCAGCACGCGCGGGCGCCGAGCGTGGAGGTGGAGCGGGCCATCTCCGACGTGGTGGGGGAGGAGCTGCCTCCGGACGAGCTCCTCCCGGTGGCCACGGCCGACCACCTGGTGCTCTCCCTCGACCAGGAGGTGGGGGACCGGACGCGCCTGGGCCTGGAGGGGTTCTGGAAGGGCTACCAGGGGCTGGGCGAGGACGACGGGGACCGCATCCGCTCCTCGGGCGTCGACCTCCGCGTGCAGCGCCTGGGGGAGGATCTCTCGGTGTGGCTCGGCTACGGCCTCTCCTGGTTCTGGTCCACGGGCGGCGCGTCCACCGGCGGCGGGTCGGGCTCCGACGACTTCTCCGGGCGGCACCTCCTCTCGGCCGGGGTCCAGGGACGGCTGGCCGGGGCCGTGGGCGGCGAGCTCCGGGTGGCGTACGGGGCGGGGCTCCCCTACACGAGCATCCCCTTCGGCGCCGCGGACGAGGACGGCCTCAGCTCCCAGCCCGACCCGGAACCGACGCCCGAGGCCCGGGTCACGGAGGGTCCCCTGGTGGGCGGGCTGGACGAGGCCTTCCTACGGGTGGACGTGGAGCTGAACGCGGACCTGACCCCCTCGGTGGGCGGCCGCGAGTGGTCGGTGCGGCCCTACCTCCGCCTGCTGAATGCGCTGGACCGCAGGGACGCCCTCTTCTACGCCTTCAACCGGGACGGCGGCGTGGCCCCGCTCTCCGAGCGGTCCCTCATCCCGGTGCTGGGCGTGCGCTGGAGGTTCTGAGGGGGGGCTCGGGCTTGACCCGCACCCCGAAGAACGCCTATTCATGGGCCTTCCCTCGACCCCGAAAGAACCAGGAGAACGAATGTCCGACACGGCAGGAAACCGGATCCGCGTGATCCTCCGCTGGATCCAGATCAAGGACAACAAGGAAGCGGCTTGGGACGACGAAGGCGAGTTCCGCTTCCGCTCCAAGGTCACGAGCGGCGGAGAGGTCCAGGAGCTTGAGTTTCCCGATCCGCCCGCCTTCTGGTCGATCTCGGACCACCCCCGTCGGAGCAAGGTCGACAAGATCGACAAGGTGCTCTTCGAGGGAGCCGCCGGCGATTCGCTGGTGGTGGAGCTCTTCGGCGTCGAGCTGGACAACCTGAGCGCCAACGACCACCTCGAGGACTACCGCCGGGAGTTCACCGGCCCCGTCTCCTCCTGGATCGGCGTGCACTTCCCCTCGGACGAGGGCGGGGACGACCCCGAGAACCTCTCGGACTGGCGCGTCTGCTACGAGGTCGAGACGGCCTGACGCCGCCCCCGACCCCCATGCTTCACGAGGACGGCCCCGCCCGGCATACGCCCGGACGGGGCCGTTCGCGCAGGGAGCCCCGACCATGACGATCCCGACCGTCCTCCAGACCGTGGTGGAGGGCCCGCCGCCCCAGGACCCCGGGCTGGTCCCCTACGTGCCCGCCGTGGCGTTCGTCCTCCTGGCGGCGGTGGTGTGGTGGATCTGGCGTCGCCTGGCCGAGGACTGAGGGAGCCGGCGTGAGGCGGGTCCTGGCGGTCGTGGCCGTGCTGCTCGTGGTCCTGGCCGGCGTGCTGGCGGGGCGGGCCCTGACCCTCCCGTCCCTGCAGCCCGAGGCGGAGCCCCTGGAGCCCCTGAGGCTGGACGAGGCCGGAGCCGTGGCCCGCCTCGCCGGAGCCGTCCGCTTCCCCACCGTCTCCTGGGAGGACCGGGACCGGACCGACACGGCGGCGTTCCGCGCCTTCCACGCCTACCTGGAAGCCAGCTTCCCCCAGGTCCACCAGGCGCTCCGCGTGGACACGGTCGGGGACCTGAGCCTCCTGTACACCTGGGGAGGGGAGGACGGCGACCTCCCCCCGGTGGTCCTCATGGCCCATCAGGACGTGGTGCCCGCCGAGGGGGCCGGCTGGACCCACCCGCCCTTCGCCGGCGTGGTCGAGGGCGGATGGGTCTGGGGGCGGGGCACCATGGACGACAAGGGGAGCCTCGTGGCCATCCTGGAGGCCGTGGAGACCCTCCTGGACGCCGGCTTCCGCCCGCTGCGGACGGTGCACCTGGCCTTCGGCCACGACGAGGAGGTGGGGGGCGTCCGGGGCGCGGCCGCCGTGGCCCGGACGCTGGCCGCCCGGGGCGTGGACGAGTACGCCCTCGTCCTGGACGAGGGGGGAGCCGTGGTCCGGGGGATGGTCCCGGGGATGGACGGGTCGGCGGCGCTGGTGGGCGTGGCGGAGAAGGGGTACCTGAACGTGGAGCTGGTCGTGGAGGGCGCGGGCGGGCACTCCTCCACCCCGCCCCGGGAGACCGCCGTGGGCATCCTGGCCCGGGCCCTGGCGCGGCTGGAGGGGGATCCCTTCCCCGCCCGGCTGGCCGGCCCCTCCGAAGCCATGTTCCGCTGGCTCGCCCCGGAGATGCCCCTCGGGCCCCGGACGCTCTTCGCCAACCTCTGGCTGACCCGGCCGCTGGTGGAGTGGATGCTGGCGTCGGAGCCGGCCACGGCCGCGGCGGTGCGGACCACGACGGCCCCGACCATGCTGGAGGGGTCCGAGAAGCCCAACGTCCTCCCCCTCCGGGCCCGGGCCGTGGTGAACCACCGGATCCTCCCCGGGGAGACCCGGGCCTCGGTGGTGGAGCGGGTGCGGGCGGTGGTGGACGATCCCCGGGTGGCCGTCCGACCCGTGGAGGAGGGCTCGTCCGACCCCTCGCCCGTGTCCGGGGTGGACGGGCGGGCCTTCCGGACGCTGGGGCGGACCATCCGGGAGGTCCTGGGCCCCGAGGAGGCCGTGGTGGCGCCCTTCCTCCTCATGGCCGGAACCGACGCCAAGCACTTCGCGGCCCTTTCGGACCGGGTCTACCGCTTCCTCCCCGCCCCGGTGGGCCCCGAGGACCTCGCCCGCATGCACGGCGTGGACGAGCGCCTGTCCGCCGAGTCCCACCTCACCGCGGTGCGCTTCTACCACCGGCTCCTGGAGAACGCGGCCGGAGGCTGAGGCCCCGCCCGGCCCCCGCCCTCCCCTTTTCCGCGCCCCCGCGGCCCCCTATCTTCCGGGTGTTCGGCTTTTCTTCGGTACCCGGAGACGTCATGCCCACGCCCCTCCCCGTGGTCCGCGGTCGCGGCTCGGCCCACAACCCGCCCAACCGGTTCGAGCGCCTGCACGTGGACCGCTCCGGGTGGCACGACCCCGACGATCCGGGACCCCGCACGCGGATCCTCGTGGACTCGGCGCGCTCGATCCTCTCCCACAACGACAGCCCGGACGTGGGGCTGGACGTGGGGATCAACCCCTACCGGGGGTGCGAGCACGGGTGCGCCTACTGCTACGCCCGGCCGAACCACGAGTACCTGGGCATGTCCGCCGGGCTCGACTTCGAATCCCGCATCCTCGTGAAGCGGGACGCCCCGGACCTCCTGCGCCGGGCGCTGGCCGCCTCCGGGTGGCGCCCCCGACCCATCATGCTCTCCGGCGTCACCGACGCCTACCAGCCCGTGGAGCGGCGGCTCCGGGTCACCCGGCGTTGCCTGGAGGTCCTGGCCGAGTTCCGGAACCCCGTCTCCATCATCACCAAGAGCTACCTGGTGACCCGGGACGTGGACCTCCTGGGCGAGCTCCACGAGCACCGGGCGGCCGCCGTGACCCTGTCCATCACCACGCTGCGCAACGACCTCCAGCGCGCCCTGGAGCCACGGGCCAGCTCGCCGGCCCGCCGGCTCGGGGCCATCCGGGTCCTGGCCGACGCCGGCATCCCCGTGGGGGTGAACGTGGCCCCGGTCGTCCCGGGCCTCACGGACCACGAGCTCCCGGCCATCCTCGAGGCGGCCGCCGAGGCCGGGGCCTCGTGGGCGGGGTGGATCCTCCTCCGCCTGCCCCGGGGCGTCGGGCCCCTCTTCGAGCGCTGGCTCGAGACCCACGTGCCGGACCGGAAGGAGAAGGTCCTGAGCCGGCTCCGCCAGCTCCGGGGAGGCCGGCTCTACGACAGCCGCTTCGGCACCCGGGGGCGGGGCGAGGGCCCCTTCGCGGAGCAGCTCCGCCAGCTCTTCCGGGTGAACCGCGACCGGCTGGGCCTGGATCGACCGCCCGAGCTCTCGGCCGCGGCGTTCCGGGTCCCGGAGCCGGACCCCGGGCCCCAGCTCGGCCTCTTCGACGGGGGCTGACGGGTCGGGCCCGGCGCCACCGCCCTCAGATCCGGGCCAGCGCGCCGTCCTGCCGGGCCCGGTGGGCGCGGCCGAAGGTCCAGAGGAAGTCGGTGAAGCCCCGGTCGTAGTCGGAGATGCCGTTCTGGCCGGTGAGCTTCATGCGCTGGTCGTAGAGGGTGCGCATGGCCGTGGAGACCGTGCCCTGGTACGCGCTGGGCGCCGGACGCAGGGCCCGGAGCACGCCGGCCAGCTCGGGGCGCAGGTCCAGGTCGTCCACGAGCCGGTGGTACGCGTCGTGGTCCTCGTCGGCCAGGACCTTGAGCTGCCGGTGCAGCCGCTCCAGGAGCGCGGCCTGGACCAGGACGGGCTCGCCGGAGGAGACCAGGGCCAGGTAGGAGAGGGCCTGGGCGTGGAGCTCCTTGAAGTACCCCTTCCGGTGGGCGAACTCGTGGCAGAGCACGTGGGGCTCCAGGACGCCGGTGTCCTGGAAGACGGCCACGTCTCCGGAGATGAAGTCGCAGACCCCCAGCGCGAAGGGGAAGAAGGCCCGGGCCAGGGTGAACTCCCGCACCTCGTCGCTGGTGAGGACCCGCTGCCCGGTCAGCCCGGCCACGAAGGCGGTGAGGCGCCCGTTGACCAGCGCCGCGAGCTCGGCCCGGGGCGGGAGGTCGTCGTCGAAGCCCTCCTCCAGCCGCGCCGCGAGGACCGTCAGCTCCCGGCGGCGCTCCTCCTCGGGCGTGGGCACGAGGTGGTGCACGTCGGAGCCGAACTCCCGCATGAAGTCGACGGGGCGCACGTCCCGGCGGCGGGACCAGTCCCGGGCGGCGCTTCCCGCGTAGAGCCCGAGGGCCGCCATCGACACCACCCGTCCGGGCAGCGTGGCCCCCAGGAGGAGCCTCGAGGCCAGCGGCGCCCCGGCGATGAGGTCGCTGAGCGCCACGGGGAGGTAGGTCGCGTCGTTGGGGATGCGGATCTCGTCCATGGAGCTTCCTACCTCGGGCGAGGGCGGGGAGGTCCCGCAAACGCCGACGCGCCGCCCACCCTCTCGGGAGAAGCGGCGCGTCGTTCCGTCCGCGACCGGTGCCCGCGGGCGGGCGTCCGGCGTCCCGGGCGACTCACCCGTGCTCGAGCTCGTCGGCCTCCGGCACGAGCTCCAGCCGGAGCTCCACCATGCGTTCCGCGGCCTCGGGGACCGGGTCCACCACCTCGTCGGTGGTGAACGAGCTCGGAGCCGTCTGCACCGGCGCTTCCTGGGCCGCCCGTGGGGCCGCCAGGGCCAGGAGGCCCACCAGCAGCGGCACGCCCATGAGCGGCGCTCCGAAGGCGGCCCACCAGGGCACCGCCGACCGTCGTGCGGGGTTCGCGGCCCCGCGATCTATGATGTTCATCGTCGATTCCTTCGTCGTTCCCGTCATCGTTCCCTCCCCGTCCAGGGGGCCGGTCCACCGACCCCTCACCTCACCATTCGGAAGTCGCCCGTCGGAAGTTTCACGGTGCGCTTCCCCCATCCCTGCGCGGTCCCGCCCGGCCGCCGGACACGCCACCTCGCCCGAGGGGCTTCGCGGCACCGGCGGCTCCCGATCCCGCACTCCCTTGGACGCACCCACCGGCCCGAGGGTTGCGGAGGGACCGGGCAGGCCGCGCCGGGGTTGCACTCCGGCGCCGGGACCCGGAATCTGCCCGGGACGCTCCCGGCGGCCCCGGGCCCCTTCTCCAGCACGCTCTCCCCCCCACGCCCCGCCCCTCCATGGCCTCCCCCGACGGACCCACCCTCGTCGTCCTCGCCGCCGGCATGTCCCGCCGGTACGGACGCCTCAAGCAGCTCGACCCCGTCGGTCCCTCCGGCGAGGCCATCATGGACTACAACGTGTGGGACGCCTGGCAGGCCGGGTTCGGCCGGGTGATCCTGGTCACCCGCGAGGAGATCGAGGGCCCGGTGCGGGACCACGTGACCTCGCTGGTGGGCGGCCGGATCCCCGTGTCCATCTGCCTCCAGGAGCTGGACCTCCTTCCCGACGGCTATCGGGCGCCGCCGGACCGGCGGCAGCCCTGGGGCACCGCCCACGCGGTGCTGTGCGCGGCCCGCCTCCTGGACGAGCCCTTCGCGGTGTGCAACGCCGACGACCTCTACGGCGGCCACGCCTTCACCCGGCTGGCCTCCTTCCTCGGGGAGGGGCCGCCTCCGCCCGAGGCCGCCGTGGTCGGGTACACCCTCGCCCAGACCCTCCTGGGCTCGGGTCGCGTCTCCCGCGGGCTCTGCGTGCTGGGGCGGGACCGCTTCCTGGAGCGGCTGACCGAGATCCAGGACATCCGCATGGTGGAGGGTTGGATCACGGGGGTCGAGGCCGGAGGCGAGGGCATCGAGCTCCGGGGCCACGAGGTGGTCTCGATGAACATGTGGGCCTTCACCCCTCCGGTGGTGGCCCTCCTGCGCCGGCAGTTCGTCCGCTTCCTGGAAGCGTGGGGAGCCAGCACCGACGCCGAGTTCCGGATCTCGACGGCCGTCAACGGGCAGATCCGCGTCGGGCAGACCCGCTGCCAGGTCCTCCAGGCCGACGACCAGGGCTTCGGCATGACCCACCCCGACGACCACGACGAGGCCGTGGCCCAGGTCGCGGCGCTGGTCGACGAAGGGGTGTATCCCGCGGATCTGGGCGCCTCCTTCCGGGCCGGGCGAGGCTAGCCCGGCTCTCCGGGGCGTCCCGCGCCCTCCCCCACGACGCGGGGTTTTCCCCACGGCGGAAGCTCGGGGCCGCCGCCTACCTTCGAGTCAGAGGCGTGCACTCCAACCCGAAGGAGGAGCTCCATGCGTGCGTCCCGTCCCCTCGTCGTGGCCCTGGTGTGGTTGGCCGCCTGCTCCGGGGAGGAGCCCGAGGTCCGCGCCCCCACCGTGAGTCGGGCCGACTCGGTCGCCATGGCCGAGGCCCGCTTCGACCCGACGGTGTTCGACACCCTGGACTGGGCGGCCCAGCCCCAGACCGCCCTGGAGCGCGGGAGCCTGGTCTTCCGGATCTCGTGCGCCAAGTGCCACGGGCAGGTGGGGCGGGGCGACGGCGGCTTCGTCCACCAGGGCGATACGCTGCGTCCCCCCAGCTTCCTGACCGAGGACTGGCGGTTCGCCGACGATCCCGAGGGGCTCCGGCGCTACATCTACTCCGGGAACGTCCTGGGGATGCCGTACTGGGGCCTGGTGGGCCTCCAGTACCGGGACATCGACGCGGTGGCCACCTTCATCGACCAGGTCCTCCGGGAGAGCTATCCCGACAACCCGTAGGGGCGGGGAGCGTCCGGGCGAGCCGGGGACGACGCCCGCGCCCCCGGGCTACATGGCCGGGGCGCCCTGGATCAGGCGGTGCAGCAGGACGGCGGCTCGCTTGATGGCGAGGCCCACGGTGTCCAGGTCCAGCGCCTCGTCGGGGGAGTGGCCGCCGCGCCCGTAGGCCCCCACCCCGGCCAGGCCGTCCACGTACGGAGCCACGAACGCGATGTCGGCGGCGCCCCGGCGGGCCGGGTCAAGCGCCGGCATGGGCCCGCGGCCCAGGTCCTGGTTCACGTCCGAGAGCATCTCCTGGAGCGCCCGGTTCCCCTCGGTGGGCGGCATGGCCGGGTAGCCGTCGGAGAAGGTGATGCGGGCGGAGGTGACCGGAAGGTGGCGGGCCACGACGGCCTCCATGGCCTCCCGCGTCTCCTCGAGCTGCTCGTTGGAGATGGTGCGGATGCCGCCGTCCACGACCACGCGCTGGGGCACCACGTTGGTCTTCCCGAAGGCCGTCCCCCGGTTGGCCTGGGGATCGTACGTCACCTCCGTGCCTCCGACGATCACGCCGGCGTTGAAGGTGAGGTATTCCGGGCCCTTCACCTCCTCGTAGAAGGCGTTCAGGATCCGGGCTGCCTCGAAGATGGCCCCGGCGCCGGTGTCCTCGCTGAACACCCCCGAGGAGTGGGCCTGCCGCCCCTCGACCTCCAGCCTCCACCCGGAGGAGCTGCGCCGCGCGATGGTGGCCCACTCGGCCTGGTCGTCCCGGACGCCCCCCTCGAAGCCCAGCGCCACGTCGGCCCACTCGCCGGCCGCCACCAGGTCCCGGCGGGAGAGGGACAGGGGCTCTCCGGGGCTCTCCTCGTCCCCCGTGTAGGCCACCGTGATCCGCGCTCCGTCCAGGAGGCCCGCCTCGTGGAGCGCCTTGAGGGCGTAGACGATGATCACGTTGCCCGCCTTCATGTCGGAGATGCCCGGGCCGGTGGCCCAGCCGTCCTCGGTCCGGCGGAAGGCCTGGAAGGCGTCGTCCTCCTCGAACACGGTGTCCAGATGGCCGATGAGGAGGATCTTCCGGCCCCGGTCTCCCTCCCGGCGGGCGAAGAGATGGCCGGCCCGATCGACCTCCGGGGGCAGCTCGATCCACTCGGTGTCGAAGCCCAGCGCCTCGAGCTCGGGCGCCATCACCTCGGCCACCTCCCGGACGCCGTCGTGGTTCATGGTCCCGGAGTTGATGTTCACCGTCCGCTCGAGGAGCTCGATGGCCTCGTCCACGTGGGCGTCCACCCACGCCGTCATCGCCCGCTCCTCCTGGGTGAGGGCCTGCCCGGCCAGCGGGGCCGTCCCGACGAGGAGCGCGGCCACCAGGAGGGCGGCGGCGGCGAGTCGGCGCCCGGCCCGGAGGCGGGGGGCGGAAGCGAGGGACCCG
>CAZMTA010000015.1:0-81217 GCA_964569085.1 uncultured Gemmatimonadaceae bacterium
AGCTGTGGGGGGAGGTGTTCGAACCCCTCCGTGATCCAGCGTTCTTCCGCCAGGCCGCCGTCGACCCCGAGACCGGCACGGTCCAGTGGCCGAACGGCGCGGACTTCGCGCCGGAGTTCCTTCACAGAGTGGGGACCGAGCCCGGCTGAGCGGAACCTGCACCAATCGAAAATCGCACTTACGATCAGTGCACAATCGCACGGGCGCTGGTGCGGGAGGTGGTGGGGAGGATGGCGGGGTAGGAGCGGCTCGCCGCGCCATCGTGTCGCCCCGGGTGGCCGCCCACCTTGGCAGTCGTGTACCCGCGACTGGAGGGGGCTCCCCGTGCGTATTACATTGTATGACATGAAGACGGCCGCCATCACGATTCGCCTCGATCCCGACCTCGAGCGGCAGCTCGCCCGCGCCGCGGAACGCTCGGGCCGCAGCCGGAGCGAGTTCGTCCGGGAGGCGCTTCGGCGCCAGCTCGCCCTGGCCCGGTTCGAGGAGCTCCGGGAGCGGATCATGCCGTTCGCGGAAGCGCGCGGGTACCTGACGGACGAGGACGTCTTCCGCGAGATCTCTTGAGGGTCTTCCTCGATACCAACGTCCTGGTCTCGGCCTTCGCCACCCGGGGCCTCTCGGCGGACGTCCAGCACCTGGTCCTCGCCGAGCACGAGCTCGTCCTCGGCGAGGCGGTGCTGGACGAGCTCGCGAGGGTTCTCCGGGAGAAGCTCGAGGTCCCGGAGGACATCGTCCGCAGTACCGAGCGGTTCCTCCGTGCAGAGGCCGAGATCGTCGGCCATGCCCCGGCCCTCGGCATCGAGCTTCCGGACCCCGACGACATCTTCATCGTCGAGCAGGCGGTGGAGGGTCGGGCCGAGGTCCTCGTCACCGGCGACCGAGCCCTCCTGACCGCAGCCGCGCAGCTGGACCTGCCCGTGCAGGTCACGACCCCGCGCGGCTTCTGGGAGCGCGTCCGCAACCGTTAGATCTGCCGCACCCGGTCCGGGCGGCTCACCCTGCCATCTCCCGCAGCACCCGCTGGATCTTCTGCAGCGGCGGGCGCAGACCGGGGCGGACGTCCAGGACTTCGGTGATGAGCTCGTCGAGGGCGGTGCAGAGCTTCTTCTCGAGGGGGGTCATGGGGCGTCGCTCCTGGCTCGGGTTCCGGGGACCCGCCGTCGCGGCACGTCCCTCTACCCTTCTTTGACCGCGCCCCCGCCACGCGGGCGCGTGCGGAGAGATCCGCCGCCGAGTCGCTTCCGTCGGACCCTCTCTCCGCGTCCAGGAGTTCGGCCAGAGGCGCGACCACGGGTCACTTCCGGCCCGCCTCCCGGTGGGCCAGGATCGACTCGGCGGACAGCCGGCTCCCGGTGCTCTCCTTCCGCGCCCGCACCCGGGCGACGAGCACCTCGGGGTCGGGCCGCCGCGCCAGCTCGATGAGGCGGCTGCGCAGGTATTCCTGGAGGGACCGGCCCCTGGCGGCGGCCCGGGCGGCGAGCTCGTCGGCGGTCTCTCCGGGCACGTCCCGGATCGTGATGGATCGGCTCATGGGATCCATCTGCCCTGGCTACCGGCACTTTGCCATCGCCTGGATCCGCTGTCACACCCCCACCCCACCTTTCCTCCGTCATCCCGATCCACTCCGACGGAGATCTCCATGCAGACCAGCATCCTCCTGGATCACGAGCCCGTGGCCGACGGCGGCTTCCTCGTCCACGCCCTCCTCCGCATCGAGGGCGCGGCACCCCCGGACGAGGACCGCACGCCGCTGAACCTGTCCCTGGTGCTGGATCGCTCCGGGTCCATGTGGGGCGAGAAGCTCCACGCGGCGCGGGAGGCGGCCGTCCAGCTCGTCCGCCGCCTGGCGCCCGAGGACGTCGTGAGCGTCATCGCCTACGACGAGGACGTGCAGGTCGTGGCGCCCCCCGCCACGGGCGAGGACCAGGAGGATCTGGTCCGCCGCATCCGCGAGATCGGGCCCGGGGGGAGCACCAACCTCAGCGGCGGATGGCTCCAGGGCACGGAGATGGTGCGCCGGGGCCTCCGCGAGGGGGGCGTGAACCGGGTGATCCTCCTGACCGACGGGCAGGCCAACGTGGGCGTGGTCGAGCCGTCGCGGCTCGTCGAGCTGGCGGCCTCCGGAGCGGGGGCGGGGATCAGCACCACGACCATCGGGTTCGGCGAGGGCTACGACGAGGACCTCCTGCGCGCCATGGCCGACGCCGGCCGGGGCGGGACCTGGTACGTCGAGAAGGCGGACCAGGCGGCGGGGATCTTCGACGAGGAGCTCCAGGGACTCCTCTCCCTCGCGGCCCAGAACGTCCAGGTCTTCATCCACCCGGACCGCCACGCGGACGCCGCCAAGGTGCTCCACGAGTACCCCGAGAGCGTGGAGGGGGACGTGCTCTCGCTCCAGGTGGGCGACCTCTACGCCCGGGAGCCGCGCAAGGTGCTCATGGAGTTCCTGATCCCGCCGGAGGTGCCGGACCTGGCGTGGGTGGCCACGGTCACGGTGCGCGCCCACGTCCTCGCCGCCGACGGTGGGGTGGAGCTCCAGACCGTGGACCTCCCCATCACCTTCCACCCCGTGGAGGGCGGGTCGGTGGAGCCGGAGGTGCGCCGCGAGGTCCTGCTGGTGGCGGCGGCCCGGGCGCGGCAGGAGGCGCTGGAGGCCCGGGACCGCGGCGACTGGGACGCGGCCCGCGCCCGCCTGGAGGAGGTCCTGGAGAAGGGGCGCCCCCTGGCCGACGACCCCGAGGTGGCCGAGGAGCTCCGGGACCTGGAGGCGACCGCCCAGCGCTTCCTGGTGCGCGAGGTGAACGAGGCCGACGCGAAGTACATGAAGCAGCGGTCGTACTCGACGCACCGGAGCCGCAGGGGAACCCTGGACAGCTTCTCCCGGGAGTCACCGGACGGGCGCTGAAGGGAGGGGTGCGGGTCGGAGTCCGACGTCCGGTGCGAACCGGACCGGCCCCCCCGCGTCCAGGCCGCATGGATGGCCGCCGGGCTTCGCCCACCTCCTGACTTCGCAGCCAGGGTGTGGCTCGGACGCACGGCTGGCTGCGTTTTCGGTGGATAGACGTGACTTCGCAGCCAGCGTTGCCGTGCTCCGTGCATCCTGGCTGCGAAGTCAGGGCATAGGGGTGACTTCGCAGCCAGCTTCCCGGGCACCGGCCTTCCTGGCTGCGTTTTCGGGCCGGACGTGAGCCCGACGGGGCCTGGGCCCATGCGCGGGTCGGTTCGACCGTCGCGCCGGCGCACCTCCGCACGGACCGTCGCCCGGGCCGCGCACCCCGACCGTCCCGCCGCCCCCGGTCACCCGGCCCCTCCCACCGCCGACCCTTCCCCACCCTCCCGGTGTACCCTCCCACCGCGCGGCCTCCCGCACCCGCATTGACTCCCCCGCCCCCCCGCCCCACCCTGACGGCATGACTACCACACGCTCCGCAGCCCCGCTGCTCGCCTCCGTCCGGGCCGCTTCGGCCTCCCTCCTCCTGGCCGCCGCCACGACCCTCGTGGCCTCGGCCCCCGCCGCCGCCCAGACCCCCTACGCCCCCGACGCGCTCACCGTCGAGGACTACCGACGCGCCGAGCAGGCGCTGGCCCGCCACGCCGATCCGCTGGTGAGCGGGATCCCGGGGCGCGTGACCTGGGTGGACGACGGGCACGCCTGGTACGAGGTGAGCACCGAGGGCGGGTCGTCCTGGATCCTGGTGCACGCCAACGACGGCGAGCGCGAGCCGGCCTTCGACCACGACCGCCTGGCCGCCGCGCTGGAGCAGGCCTCGGGGCGCGACCTCGACGCCGCCGACCTGGGGCTCGAGGACGTGGCCTTCGACGAGGACGTCGGCCGGATGCTGGCCTCCCTCCCCGAGGACGAGGACTCTGGAGCCGAATCCGAGCGCTTCCTCTGCGACCTGTCGGCCTATCGGTGCATGGAGGCGCCCACCCGGGCGCACGGAGCTCCGGAGAGCTCGGTGGTCTCCCCGGACGGCACGAAGGCGGCCTTCATCCGGGATTGGGACCTCTGGGTCATGGACCTGGAGACGGGCGAGGAGATCCGCGTCACCACCGACGGCGTGGAGGGCTACGGGTACGCCACGGACAACGCCGGCTGGGTCCACTCCGACGAGCCGGTGGTGACCTGGTCCCCGGACTCGGAGAAGCTCGCCACCTTCCGGCACGACGAGCGCGGGGTGGGCGACATGGTCCTGGCCCGCACCAACGTGGGGCGCCCCGAGGTGGAGCGCTGGGCGTATCCGGTGCCGGGGGACAGCGTGATCTTCCGCATCGAGCGGCTGGTCGTGGACCTGTCGGACCTGGACGACCCCGAGGTGGTCTGGTTCGACATGGAGCCCGACGCCCATCGCTCCATGGTCTCGGACCACGTGCGCTGCGGCACGGGCCTCTGTGACCTCCTCTGGTATCCCGACGGCTCGAAGGTGGCCTTCGTCTCCTCCTCCCGGGACCACAAGGAGGCGTGGGTGCGCGTGGCCGACGCCGAGACGGGCGCGGTGCGCACCCTCTTCCACGAGACCTCCGAGACCCAGATCGGCGACGCCGGCGCGGGGGAGAACTGGTACGTCCTCCCCGAGTCCGACGAGCTCATCTGGTGGTCGGAGCGGGACAACTGGGTGCACCTCTACCTCTACGACCTCGAGACCGGGGCGCTGAAGAACCGCATCACCTCCGGCGAGGGCAACGTGGTCGAGCTCGTCCGGGTGGACGCCGACGCGCGCACGATCTGGTTCACGGGCCAGGGGAAGGAGCCGGGGCGCGACCCCTACTTCGAGCACCTGTACCGCATCGACTTCGACGGCTCCGACGAGGAGCTGCTGACGCCCGAGGACGCCCACCACGACATCGCCATGTCCCCGGACGGCGAGCACTTCATCGACACGTACTCCACCGCCAACACGGCGCCGGTGACCGTCCTCCGCCACGCCGACGACGGCGACCTGGTGGCGACGCTGGAGGAGGCCGACCTCTCGCGTCTGCTGGCCTCGGGGTGGAATCCGCCGACGCGCATCACCATGAAGGGCCGGGACGGCGTGACCGACATCCACGGGATGATGTTCACGCCGTCGTGGATGGACTCGACGCAGGCCTACCCCATCGTGAACTACATCTACCCGGGCCCCCAGAGCGGGAGCGTGCGGGGCCGGGGCTTCACCACCAACCGGCGGGACCACCAGGCGCTGGCCGAGCTGGGCTTCGTGGTGGTGGCCATCGACGGCATGGGCACGCCGGGCCGCTCCAAGGCCTTCCACGACACCTACTACGGGGACATGGGGGACAACACGCTCCCGGATCAGGTGGCGGGGATGCGCCAGCTCGCCGAGCGCCACGCCTGGATCGACCTGGAGCGGGCGGGCATCTGGGGGCACTCGGGCGGCGGCTTCGCCACGGCGGCGGCCATGTTCCGCTACCCCGACTTCTTCAAGGTCGGGATCAGCGAGTCGGGCAACCACGACAACCGCAACTACGAGGACGACTGGGGCGAGCGCTACCAGGGCCTCCTGGTGCCCGACGCCGACGGCGAGGGCGACAACTACGACGCGGCGGCCAACCAGAACTTCGCGGCCAACCTCGAGGGCAAGCTCTTCCTGCTGCACGGCGGGATGGACGACAACGTGCCGCCGTACAACACCTACCTCGTGGTGGACGCCCTCATCGAGGCGAACAAGGACTTCGACCTCCTCGTCATCCCCAACGCCCGCCACGGCTACGGGGCGGCCGGCGACTACGTCATGGGCCGCCGCTGGGACTACTTCGTGGAGCACCTCCTGGGGGCGACGCCGCCGGAGGGCTACGTCATCGGGGAAGAGCGGCCGGTGAGCTGAGGCTCGTGGGCGGGGGCGGGCGCGGAGCCGCGCCTCCCCCGCCCCCTCCTCGTCCCCCACGATCTTCTTGCGCCCGACCCCGTCCGCACCCTAGCGTGGATTCACCTCCCCGGGTACAGACAACGACCCGAGTGGCACGCTCCACGGTGTAGCCGCGAGAGCTCCGTTCGAGGACATGGCCGCCGCCCCCCGCGCGCGGCTCCTCGTCCGGCTCCCCTGCTCTCGTACACCTCCGGTGGCGCTCGTCGGTGGACGCCCTCCCATGGCGCCCGTCGATCGCGTTCCGGACCCCCCTCCGGCTTCCCTGGGCCGATCCGCGTGGTGCGGATCACCGCTCGTGCGTCCCCGCACCCTCACGCCCAGGCCCCAACCATGCCCATCACACCCACCTACCCCGGCGTCTACGTCGAGGAGCTCCCCAGCGGCGTCCGCACCCTCACCGGCGTGGCCACCTCCATCGCGGCCTTCCTCGGGTACTTCTCCCGCGGGCCCATGGACGAGGCCGTGCGGGTCTTCAGCTTCGGCGACTTCGAGCGGGAGTTCGGGGGGCTGCGGGCCGACAGCGAGGCGGGGTACGCCATCCGCCAGTTCTTCCTCAACGGCGGCGGCGAGGCCTGGGTCGTGCGCACCGCCGCGGACGTGGCCGAGAGCGCCGCCGAGGCCACCCTCCTGGACGACGCCGGCGCGGACGCCCTCGTCCTCACGGCCGCCGAGCCGGGCGCCTGGGCCAACGACCTGCGCTTCGAGGTGGACTACGACGCGAGCGACCAGGCCACCCAGTTCAACCTCCGCATCTACCGGGGCGAGGCGACCACGGAGGAGGAGGGCTACACGAACGTGACGGTGGCCTCGGCCGAAGCCGACATCGACGGCGTCTCGGCGCTGGTGGGCGCGGCGATGGTGGGCGGGAACCGGCCCGCCCAGAACGGGACCACCGGCGGGGACATCTCCGCCCTGGATCCCGGCACCCTCTCCGACGACTCGGTGCGCGTGCTCCTGAACGGCGCCCAGGTGGGCACCTTCGCCTGGGGTGCCGGGGCGCTCACGACCCTCACCGGCGTGCGCGACCGCCTCCAGCTCCGCCTCCAGGCGCTGGCTCCCCTGGCCGGCGCCACCGTGGACCTCTTCGACGACCGCCTCCGCATCCTGCCCAACACGGGGAACGACCAGGACGTGGTCACCCTGGAGGACGACGGCGGCACGGTGGTGGCCGACATCGGGCTCGACCCGGGGAGCGTGGTGGCCAACCCGCAGCGCTTCGCGCCGGAGCCCGGGGTGGACGCCGAGCCCTCCGCCGCGGCCGTGGACCTCCAGGACGCGGTGGGCGGCACGCCCGTCCTCCGCGTCGCCGCGGCAAGCGAGGGCGCCTGGGGCAACGAGCTCCGGGTGGACGTGGACCACGCCGTCCTCGACCCCGCCGCCGACGCCGACACGCTGTTCAACCTGCGCATCTCCGAGATGGGCGAGGTGAGCGGCCGCCGGGGCGTGATCCGGGAGGAGACGTGGACCGGCGTGCTGGTCCAGGAGGGCAGCCCCCGCCACGTCATCGACGTGCTCGACGGCTCGGACCTGGCCGCCGTGGCGCTGGTGGGCACGCCCGCCGACGGCACCCGGCCGGCCCAGACCGGCACGATCAGCAGCGACGTCGGGACCGACCCCGGCGAGATCGACCCGTCGGCCCTCACCGGAGGCGAGACCATGCGGGTCAGCCTCGACGGCGGGACCACCGTCTCCGCGGTGACGCTGGGCACCGGCCCGTTCACCGTGGCCTCCCTGGCCTCCGCCCTCCAGGCGGCCATCCGCGCCGCGGGCGCGCGCTTCGACCGCGCCACCGTGGAGGTCCTGGGGAGCGGCGCCACCCGCCGCTTCCTCCGGGTGAAGGCGGGCACCGACGACCCGTCGGCCGTCCTGACCTTCCGGGACGACGGCGGCCCGGGGGACACCCTGGCCGGGCTGCTCGGCCTCGACGTGGCGGCCCGCACCAACGTCCAGGCCTACGTCCTGGGCGCCACGCAGGCCGCGGGGGCCCAGGCGCTGCCCGACGGGCTCCCGGCGCGGGGCCACGACGGGGAGCTCCCCGACTCGGACGCCCTCATCGGGGACCGGGGCGCCAAGACGGGGATGTACGCGCTCCTGGACGTGGACCTCTTCAACATCCTCTGCATCCCCGACACCATGCGCCTCTCGGACCCGGAGGCCGCCCTGGTGGCCGCCGAGGCCACGGCGCTGTGCGGGGAGGAGCGGGCCTTCTACATCGTGGACGTGCCCCAGGGCGCCAACCCCCGGGACGAGCCCGACGAGATCCAGGAATGGCTGGACGGGAACGCGGGGCTCCGGGACAAGAACGCGGCGCTCTACTACCCGCGCCCCCGCATCGCGGACCCGCTCAACGAGTTCCGCCCCCGTGCCATCGCCTCCAGCGGCACCATGGCCGGGGTCTACGCCCGCACCGACGCGAGCCGGGGCGTGTGGAAGGCGCCGGCGGGCACCGAGGCGGCGCTGCGCGGGATCCAGGGGCTCGAGTACCGCCTCACCGATCCCGAGAACGGGGTGCTCAACCCCCTGGGGATCAACGCGCTGCGCACCCGGCCGGTGGTGGGGAACGTGGCGTGGGGCGCCCGGACGCTCTTCGGCGCCGACCAGATGGCCAGCGAGTGGAAGTACGTCCCGGTGCGGCGCACGGCCCTCTTCATCGAGGAGTCCCTCTTCCGCGGCACCCAGTGGGTGGTCTTCGAGCCCAACGACGAGAAGCTCTGGAGCCAGATCCGGCTGAACGTCGGGACCTTCATGAACACCCTCTTCCGGCAGGGCGCCTTCCAGGGCACCACCCCCGCCGAGGCCTACTTCGTGAAGTGCGACGCCGAGGTGAACCCCCAGGCCGACATCGACCGCGGGATCGTGAACATCGTCGTCGGCTTCGCCCCCCTGAAGCCGGCCGAGTTCGTCCTCGTGAAGCTCCAGCAGATGGCCGGGCAGTCCGACGCCTGACCGCCCTTCCCCACGACTCCGACCCACGACGGCCATGGCCCAGTTCACCACGAATCCCCAGCGCTTCGATCCCTACAAGAACTTCAAGTTCCGCGTGCTCATGGACGGCCGCTACGTGGCCGGCGTGAGCAAGGTGGGCGCGCTCAAGCGCACCACGAACCTCGTGGAGCACCGCGAGGGCGGCGATCCCAGCACCACCCGCAAATCCCCGGGCCGCACCGAGTACGAGGCCATCTCCCTGGAGCGTGGGGTGACCCACGACGAGGAGTTCGAGAAGTGGGCCAACAAGGTGTGGAACTTCGGCTCGGGGCTCGGCAGCGAGGTCTCGCTGGCCGACTTCCGGAAGGACCTGGTCATCGAGGTCTACAACGAGGCCGGCCAGGCGGTGAAGGCCTACAAGGTCTACCGCTGCTGGGTCTCCGAGTACCAGGCGCTCTCCGAGCTGGACGCCAACGGCGAGGCCGTGCTCATCGAGTCCATCAAGCTCGAGAACGAGGGGTGGGAGCGGGACTACGAGGTCAAGGAGCCGGCCGAGCCGTCCTTCTCCGAGCCCGCCTGATCCATGCGAGGGCTCGAAGCGCGGGAGCTCCTGGAGCTCCACGAGCGGGGGCGCGGTCTGGCGCCGGCCCGTCGCGCGCTCCTCCTCCTGGAGCGGGCGGAGCCGGAGGCGTCGGCGGAAGGGTTGGCGACGCTTCCCGTCGGGCGGCGCGACGCCCGGATCCTGGAGCTCCGGGAGCGCACGCTGGGCGCGGTGATCCAGACCGAGACGGCGTGTCCGGCGTGCGGGGAGCGGCTCGAGCTGGATCTGCGGAGCGAGGAGCTGCGGGGCATGGCCCCCTCGGCCGACCTGGCGCCCCGGGTCCGCGTCGACCGCGACGGCTGGGAGGTCCTCGTCCGCCTCCCCGGCACCGGCGACCTCCTGGCGGTCCTGGAGGCCGGCGGCTCCGAGGCCGACCTCCTGGCGCGCTGCCTGGTGGAGGCCCGCCTCGACGGCGAGCCCGTGGACCCGGCCCGGCTCCCCGGCGCCCTGCCCGACCCGGTCCGCGAGGCGGCCCAGACCGCCATGGCCGAGGCCGATCCCCTGGCCGACCTCCAGCTCGCCCTCGCCTGCCCCGCGTGCGAGCACGCCTGGAGCGCGCCCTTCGACCCCGCCGCCTTCTTCTGGGGCGAGATCGAGGCGTGGGCGCCCCGCCTCCTGCGGGAGGTGCACCTCCTGGCCTCGGCGTACGGCTGGTCCGAGGCGGACATCCTGGCCATGGACGCGTGGCGCCGCGGCCAGTACCTGGGCCTCCTGGGCGCATGAGCTTCCTGGGCCGCCTCCTGGACCGGGCCTCCGAGCCCGAGCCCCCCGCTCCCGCGGAGCCCGGGGGCGCCCGGGCCGTACGCCCCCGCCGACGCTCCGCCTTCGAGGCGTGGCCCTCCGGCGAGGGCGGGCGGGCCGGGCCGCTCGGCGAGGGGGAGGCCGCGTGGACCGGGGCGGGCGCCCCCCAGGCGGGCGGGCCGGCACCCCGCGGCGCGCCTGGGGACGGGCCGGAGACCGCCGACCGCTCCGGCGCGGTCCCGTCCGAGCGCGGGGACGTCACCGGGGGGCGCGCGGGACGGGTCTCCCGGCCCGGGGGCCCCGGTCCCGGCGTGGGCGAGACGGACGCCTCCGGGCGCCGGGACCGTCGGGCGGCCTCCGACGGCCCCGCGTCCCGGACCGCCTCCGGGGAGGACGCGCCTCCCCGCCCCACCCTGCCTCCCGCCGAACCCGCCCCCCCCGCCCGGGCCGGGGAGCGAGGCGCCCCCGACCCGGCCCGCCCCCACGCCGCGGACGCCCCGACGCCGCGCCCCGCGCCCCCGGGCGGCCGTGAGGCGGACCGCCGCACCCGGAGCCCCGACGGTCCGGTCGCGCCCTACGCCCCCTCCGCCCAGGTCTCGCCCCGTCCCCCGACCCTGGCCCCAGGAGGCGACGCGGAGGCCGGGAGCGCGCCCCCCCCGGCCCCGTCCGCCCCCGACCGCCCGGGTGCGTCGACGCCGCCCCACCCCACGGACCCCACCGACCGACCCGCCCGGGCCGCCGCCCCCTCCGCTCCGGTCCGGCCCGCCCCGGCTCCACCCGCCGAGCCGGCCGCGCCGACGGTGGCGCCCCGGGCGGACCACGACGCCCGCCGGAACGAGGGCGCGGACCCGGCCGCCGACCGCCGGGAGCGGGACGCCTCGTCCGCCCGGGGCGGCCGCGCCCAGGCCTCGCCCGCCGCCGAGCCCCTCCGACCCCGACGGGCCGCCGCGCCCGCCGAGGACCGGGAGGACGCGGCCCCACCCCCCGTCCACGTCTCCATCGGGCGCATCGAGGTCCGCGCGGTCCGCGCCGAGCCGGCCCCGCGCCCCCGGGCCGAGCGCCCCGAGCCCATGGTCTCCCTGGAGGAGTACCTGGGGCGCGGGGGGAGGCCGGCGTGAGCAGCGCCCTCGCCCTGGCCTCGGTGACCGCGGTGCTCCGCGAGCTCATCCAGGACGCCTTCGTGGACCACGGCGTGAGCAGCGTCGTGGCCGGGGCCGACGTGACCGCCGTGGCGCCGTCGCTGGTGGCGCCGGGCAACTCGCAGCCCACGGGCATCAACGTCTTCTGCTACGGCGTCGCGCCCAACCAGGGATGGCGGAACGCCGGCCTGCCCTCGCGGAACGGCTCGGGGGAGCGGCTCACGAACCCGCCCCTGGCCCTGGACCTCCTCTACCTCGTCACCGCCTACGGCACCGACGACTTCCACGCCGAGGTCCTCCTGGGTCACGCCATGCACCGCCTCCACGAAGTGCCGGTGCTGGAGCGGGACACGATCCGCACGATCCTCCAGGACCCGGGCGTCCTCTCGGGCCACCTGGCGGGCTCGGGGCTGGCCGACCAGGTGGAGCTGGTGAAGGTCACCCCGGACGTGCTGGGCGTGGAGGAGATCTCCAAGCTCTGGACGGCGCTGGGTGGGGACTACCGTCCGTCCGCGGCGTACCGGGCCTCGGTCGTGCTCATCCAGGCCGACGAGCCGACCCGCTCGGCGCTCCCGGTCCTGACCCGGGGCGAGCGCGATCCGGGCACCGGCGTCGAGGAGGGCGTGACGGTCGTCTCCGGCCTGGTGGTCCCGTGGCCCACCCTGGACGAGGTGCGCCCGCCGGACCAGCGGCTCGTGGCGCTGCTCGGCGACACCGTCGCCCTCCTGGGCCACCACCTGGACGGCACCGCCCACGAGGTGGTCCTGGAGAACCCGCGCTTCGACGTGCGCCACGTGCTCTCGCCTCCGGACTCGGTGGCCGCCGACCGCGTCGAGTTCACCATCCCCACCGGAGCCCCCGCGGACTGGCCGGTGGGGCTCTGGACGGTGCGGGTCGGGCTCGAGCAGGACGGGGACGACCGGCGCACCAACGCCCTCGCCCTGGTCCTGGCGCCCACCCCCGACGCCGCCGGCGCCTCGGTCTCCACGGTGGGTAGCACCACGACCATCGACCTCCCGGTCACCCCCGAGGTGCGGCCCGAGCAGTCCGTCTCCCTGGTGGTGGGCTCCCGCGAGGTCCCGGCCCTGCCGCATCCGGCGTCCACCGCGCTCCTGAGCTTCGAGCTGGAGGACGCCGAGCCCGGCACGTGGTTCGTGCGCCTGCGGGTGGACGGGGTGGAGAGCGTGCTGGTGAACCGCTCGGCGACGCCGCCGGAGTTCGACTCCCTCCAGCAGGTGACGATCTGATGGCGCGGGCGAGCCGGGGCACGGTCCCCTCCTGGTCCGAGGCCAACCAGCTCTGGCTCACCGCCGAGCTGGCCCGGGTGCGCCGGGCCGTGGCGCGCCACGCCGGGGTGGAGGAGGACGGCGACGGCACGCCCGCCGAGGCGGCCCGGAAGGCGTGGGCGGCCATGGAGGCACCCCCGGCGCTGGAGCGGCTGACCCTGGCCTTCGGCCTCTCCCCCTTCGAGCGGGACGTCCTCCTGCTGGCCGCCGCCGTGGAGCTGGACGCGGGGACGGCGGAGCTGTGCGCCGCCCTGGGCGACGGCTCGCCCCACCCGACCTTCGGCCTCGCGCTGGCGGCGCTGGACGGCGCCCACTGGAGCGCGCTGGCGCCCACGGCCCCCCTCCGGGAGTGGCGCCTCCTGGACCTCCGGCCCGGCGCCACCCTGACCACCAGCCCGCTGCGCATCGACGAGCGGGTGCTCCACCACCTCACCGGCGTGCAGCACCTGGACGAGAACCTGGTGGGCTTCGTCCAGCCCCTGGAGCCGGGCGCGGGGGATCTGGTCCCGTCCCACCGGGCGCTGGCGGAGCGGATCGCCGCGGTGTGGTCCGGGGGCGGGGGGGGCGGGCCCGCCGGTGGTGCAGCTCTGCGGCTCCGAGCCCGCCGGGGCCCGGACGGTGGCCCGCGCCGCCTGCGAGCTCCTGGGCCTCGGGGCCTGCCGCCTCCCGGCGGGGCTCCTGCCCACGGGGCCCGGGGAGTTCGACGCGCTCCTCCGCCTCTGGACCCGGGAGTCGATCCTCAGCCACGCCGCCCTGGTGCTGGACGCCGCCGACCCCGACGCCGGGGACCGGGCGCGGGCCGCGCGCCTCCGCCGCTTCGTGGAGGAGGTGGGCGGGCCGCTCCTGGTCGTCACCGACGAGCGCCTGGAGGTGCCCGGCGTGGCGTCGCTGGCCTTCGAGGTGGGGCGGCCCACCCGGACCGAGCAGGCCGCGCTCTGGACCGAGACGCTGGGCGAGGTCGCCCCGGAGATGAACGGCGGCCTGGAGCGCGTCACCGCCCAGTTCGACCTGAGCGCCCCGGGCATCCGGGCGGCGGCGCGGCGCTCGGTGGCCGGCCTCGAGGACGCCGACGGGCGGGCCCCCGACGCGGTGGTGTGGGACGCGTGCCGCCTCCAGGCCCGGCAGGCGCTGGGCGGCCACGCGCGCTGCCTGGAGCCCACCGCCGGGTGGGACGACCTCGTCCTCCCCGAGGCGCAGCTCCGCACCCTCCGCGCCATCGAGGCCCACGTGCGCCATCGCCTGCAGGTGCACGAGGCGTGGGGCTTCGCGGCGCGCTCGCCCCGGGGACTGGGGATCACGGCGCTCTTCAGCGGTCCCAGCGGCACGGGCAAGACGCTGGCCGCCGAGGTCCTGGCCCACGCCCTCGCGCTCGACCTCTACCACGTGGACCTGAGCGCGGTGGTCAGCAAGTACATCGGCGAGACCGAGAAGAACCTCCGCCGCGTCTTCGACGCCGCGGAGGCCGGCGGGGCGGTCCTCCTCTTCGACGAGGCGGACGCCCTGTTCGGCAAGCGCAGCGAGGTGAAGGACTCCCACGACCGGTACGCCAACCTGGAGGTGAGCTACCTCCTCCAGCGCATGGAGGCGTACCGGGGGCTGGCGATCCTCACCACCAACCTCAAGAGCGCCCTGGACGACGCCTTCGAGCGGCGCCTGCGCTTCCGGGTGTCCTTCCCCTTCCCCGACGCGGTCCAGCGCGCGGCCATCTGGCGGTGCGTCTTCCCGCCCGAGACCCCCACCGAGGGGCTCGAGCCCGAGAAGCTGGGCCGCCTCGACGCCACCGGCGGCACCATCCGCAACGTGGCGCTCCACGCCGCCTTCCTGGCCGCCGAGGCCGGCGAGCCGGTCGGCATGGCGCACCTGCGGGACGCGGCGCGGAGCGTCTACGCCCAGCTCGAGAAGCCTCTCACCGAGTCCGAGCTGCGGGGGTGGGCGTGAGCGCCCGCGCCCTCCACCTCCGGGTGGACCGCCTCGTCCTGGACCCGGCCCTGGGGCCGGTGGACCGGGTGGCGCTGGCCGAGGCCCTCGGCGCCGAGCTGGCCCGGCGGCTGGAGGAGGGCGGGCACGGCGCCGGGATCGCCGACGCCCTCGCCGCCCGGGGCGGCCGCCGCCTGCCCCGCGTCGAGGGCACCCCATTCGAATGGTCCGAGGGCGCCGGGACGGAGAGCCTGGCCCGGCACCTCGCCGACTCCATCCTCGGAGGCATCCAGCCATGAGAACGCATCGTCCCAGCCCGTCCCCGCAGGGCACCCGGGACGCCGGGCCGTCCCTGAGCCCCCTCTCCCGGGCCAGGGTCCAGCGGTGCGGCTGCGGCGACCGGTCCGGGCCCTCGGGCACCTGCTCCGCCTGCCGGCGGAAGGCCGCCCTGGGCGGCGGGGGGTCGGCGCCGGAGGGCCCCTCCCGGGGCGCACGGGGCGCGGGCCCCTCGGTGAAGGTGGAGCTGGAGCCCCACCGTGCCGATCCGGGGCAGCTCGAGCGCATGGCGCCCATCTACGCCCGGGGCCGGACCCCGGTGGTGGACCGGAGCGGCCGGGTCCGGGGGGTGGACCTCCGCCCGGCCTCGGCCCGGGACACCGGGCCCCAGCTCGACGCCATCCGGCGCCGCTTCGGGGCCAAGGGTCTGGGCGCCACGCTCCGGGGGCTCGCCGCCACCCGGGGCACGGACTTCGTCCGCTCGGCCGTGGACGCGGCGGGGCACGCCACCCGGGACGCCCGGCTGGCCAACGTGAGCGGGGAGGAGGAGCAGCTCTTCGGCCTGGCCGGGGAGCGGGACCCCTCCGGCGGGGACCGGGTGTCCGACGCGGCGGCCCGCCTCCTGGGGAGCGCGGGCCCGGGCCGGGCGCTGCCCGGCGGCGTCCGGGAGAGCCTGGAAGCCCGCACCGGCGAGCCCCTGGGCGACGTCCGGGTCCACGACGGCCCCGGTGCCGCCCGCGCCGCCGAGGCGCTGGGCGCACGGGCCCTGGCGGTGGGCCGGAGCGTGTACTTCGCCGAGGGCGAGTACCGGCCCGACACCCGGGCCGGCCGGGAGCTCCTGGCCCACGAGGTGGCCCACACGGTCCAGCAGGCCGACGCGTCCATGCCCTCCTTCGCGAGCCTGCGGGTGGGACGCCCCGGGGACCGCCACGAGGCCCAGGCCGAGCGCTTCGCCGAGTCGTTCGCCTCGGGCGCCGCCGCGGGCCCGGCCCCGGCCCCGGCGCTGGGCACGGCCCGGGTGCAGCGCGCCATCAGCTTCGCCCGCGCCAACGACACCTTCACCACCAACACCATGGGCGTGGGCGAGTCGCTCGGAGGCTTCCGGGTCCGCCCCAACGCCACGCCCCTCTTCCAGTGGTCGGCCGACGTCACGATCAACGGAAACGCCGGCGATCCCTGCCACCACTGGGACGTGGGCCCGCACCAGGTGGTCCGCTCCTACTGGCACCGGGTCCACTGGGGCTCGGGGAGCAACCGGGCCACGCGGCGGTGCAGCCTCTCCGCCCTGCCCATCCGGGACGCCACCGCCGCGGGCAACACCTGGTACCACGATCCCTTCGCCGTCTCCTACTCGGCGTGCGGGGACGTGGCCACCACGGGGCTGCGGGACAGCCCCCGCTCCCGGGTCCATCCCTGGACCAGCCCCGTGGCCGGAAAGGGAGGGCCCACCGGCAGCTTCGTCTACGGCGTGGGCTTCGTGGCCTACATCAGCGCCCGGGACGCCACGGTGGCCGGGGCGACCTTCCGCGACCTGGCCAGCCTGTACTGGAACACCAGCATCAGCGGGACCTTCGACACCGCCCAGCCCGTGGGCTCCCGGGTGAGCGCCACCGGGGGCGCCGTGAACCGGGGCGGCGTCATCGAGGGCGGGAGCGCCGAGTTCCCCGCCATGCACGGCGGCCCCATCGCCAACGCCAGCCACTCCTGCACGGACTCCTGATGAGCGTCCTCGTCGAGCGTGTGAACCCCGAGTCCCTCCCCGACGACGGCCCCTTCGTGGTGGTCGTCGACCTCCGGGAGGGCGTCCCCCTGGCTTCCCAGTACGTGGAGGCGGCCCGGCATCCCCCGACGGCCGGAGGGAGCGCGGCGGCCCTCCTGCGCACGCCCCCCCTCTCCTCCCGGGACGAGCTGGAGGTCGGGGACGTGGAGCGGGGCGAGGACGACCTCGTGGTGCGCGTGCGCATCCGGGCCTTCACCGGCGCCCTCTTCGCCAACGTGATGACGGTGGCCCTGGCCGCCGTCGGGCTGCCGGAGCTGGAGCCCGGGCGGCACACGCTGCGGGTGGAGGAGCGGGTCGAGCCCTTCGACCCCGAGGACCAGGACCAGGACGAGGACGAGCCCGACGCCGAGCCCTCCATCCGGTCCCGCGAGGTCTCCTTCCGCATCGCCGGGGAGGACGGCCCATGACCGGCTTCCCCCGCTCGCCCAAGGTCCACAAGGGCGCCATCATCGGGCTGGACAAGCTGAATCCGCTGGCCAGCGTCATCGTCTTCCAGTACAACCCGGAGCACCTGACCCGGGCCCTCACGGCCCAGACCAGCGGCCAGGACTCGGATCCCGGCGCCGCGCTCCGCATCAAGGCGCCGCCCCGGGAGGACATCAGCGTCACGCTGGAGCTGGACGCGGCGGACCAGCTCGAGAGGAGCGACCCCATCGCCGGGTCGCTGGGGCTGCTGCCCACGCTGGCCTCGCTGGAGATGCTCCTCTACCCGAAGTCGGTGGCGGTCATCGCCAACGAGGTCCTGAAGGCCGCCGGCGCCGTGGAGGTCATCCCCCCGGAGGCGCCGCTCACCCTCTTCTACTGGGGGCTGAAGCGCGTCCTCCCGGTGCGCATCAACGCGCTCAACGTGGTGGAGCAGCACTTCGACCCGGAGCTGAACCCCATCGTGGCCGAGGTCAGCCTCACCATGAGCGTGCTGAGCTACCACGACCTGGGGCTGGCCAGCGCCGGGGGCGCCCTCTACATGGCCAACCAGATCCTGAAGGAGGGGATGGCGAGCCTGGGCGGCGCCTCCCAGATCGCCGGGTCGCTCTCCGGCTCCGTCAGCGTCTCGGTGGGAGGCTGACGTGTTCGACCGCGCGAGCCGCTACCACGGGCTGGAGACCGGCACCCACGAGGTGCGCGAGGCCGGCGGGGACACCCGGACCGTGCGCTACGTCCTCCGTCGCCCGCTTCCCCCCCCGGCCTCCGAGGCCGAGGTGCTGGCCGAGCACCTCGTCGTGGAGGGGGACCGGCTGGACAACGTGACGGCCCGCTACCTGGAGGATCCGCTGCAGTTCTGGCGCGTCTGCGATGCCAACGGGGTCCTCCACCCCGCCGAGCTCACCGAGACCGAGGGCGCGCGCATCGTCATCGCCCTCCCCAGGCCGTAGGGACCGCCCATGCTCGACGGCCTCCTGGGCACCCGACTCCTCCTCTTCGCCGGCTCCACGGTGCCGCTGCCCGTGGGCCCCGACGCCATGCAGGCGCTGGACGGCGTCGAGGTGACCAGCGACGCCCAGCAGGGCGACGGCTTCCAGCTCACCTTCTCCCTGGCCAAGGGGGGGCTCCTGGACTACGAGCTCCTCCAGGGCGGGACGTTCGACCTGTTCAACCGGGTCGTGGTGGCGGTGGCGTTCGGGGTGGTCCCCGAGGTGCTCATCGACGGCGTCGTGACCCACCACGAGGTGGCGCCCAGCAACGATCCGGGCCGCTCGACCCTCCGGGTCAAAGGCCGGGACGTGAGCCTCATGATGGACCTGGAGGAGAAGAACGAGAAGTACCCGAACCAGCCCGACTGGCTGGTGGTGACCCAGCTCCTGGCGGCCCAGGCCCAGTACGGCCTGGTGCCCGCGGTGACCCCCACCACCGACGTGCCCATCGAGCTGGAGCGGGTGACGCGCCAGCACGAGACGGACCTGGACTTCATCAAGCGGCTGGCGGCGCGGAACGGCCACGTCTTCTACGTGGAGCCCCTCACCGTGGGGGTGAACACGGCCTACTGGGGCCCGGAGAACCGCCTGGGCCTCCCCCAGAAGGCCCTCACCGTGGACATGGGGTCGGCCACCAACGTGACCTCCCTCTCCTTCTCCACCGACGGGATGGCCCCGGTCGAGACCGCGAGCGAGGTGGTGGAGCCCATCACCAAGACCGCCATCCCCATCCCCTCCCTCCCGCCCCTCCGGGTGCCGCCCCTGGCGGCCCGCCCCATCCAGCCCCGGCGGAAGGAGCTGCTGCGCCGCACCGCCAACCAGAACCCGGGGCAGGCCGTGACCTCCTCGGTGGCGGCGGCCACCCGGGCGCCGGACCCGGTCACCGGGAGCGGCGAGCTGGACACCCGCACGTACGGCACGGCGCTCCGCGCCCGACGGCTCGTGGGCGTGCGGGGCGCCGGGCTGTCCTACGACGGCCTGTACTACGTGCGCCGGGTGGGCCATCGCCTGAGCCCCGGGAGCTACACCCAGTCCTTCACCGTCAGCCGTGAAGGGACCACGACCCTGACGCCCTTCGTGATCCCATGAGCCAGGGCCCGTTCTACGGCAAGTACCGCGGGGTGGTCACCGACGTCCAGGACCCCCTCATGACCGGGCGCATCAAGGCCCGCGTCCCCGACGTCCTGGGCGACCAGGAGAGCGGGTGGGCCCTGCCGTGCGCGCCCTTCGGCGGGAACCGGACGGGCTTCTTCAGCCTCCCGGCGGTGGACGCCGGCGTCTGGATCGAGTTCGAGCACGGCGACCCCGACTACCCCATCTGGTCGGGGTGCTGGTGGGGGTCGGCTGCGGAGGTCCCGCCCCTCCTCCTCGCGCCGCCCTACAAGAAGGTCATGGTCGTCACCGAGGGCGGGCAGTCCATCACGCTGGACGACACGCCGGGCATCGGGGGGATCACCCTCGAGACCTCCGGCGGGCAGAAGATCGTGCTGAGCGCCACCGGCATCGAGATCGACAACGGCATGGGCGCCAAGATCACCCTCACCGGACCCCAGGTCTCCGTGAACAACGGCGCCCTGGACGTCCTCTGACCCCCACCCGGAGACCCGACATGCCCGGCTTCCTCCTGCACCAGGGTGCCACGGTCCTCTGCCTCCACGGCGGACAGGCCCAGGCCACGGCGCCCAACCCCCGGGTGAAGGTGGCGGGGCAGCCGGTGGTGACGCAGGTGGCGCCCCACACGGTGGCGGGGTGTCCCTTCACCACGCCGGGCGGCACCCCCATGCCGTGCGTGACGGCCCAGTGGGTGACCGGGGCCACCCGGATCCTGGTGGGCGGCCAGCCCGTCCTCCTCCAGGACAGCCAGGCGGTGTGCGCGCCCAACGGCACCGGCGTCACCGTGGCCGTGACCCAGACGCGGGTGCAGGGCCAGTGAGCGGGCGCGGGATGCACGTCGACTACCCGTGGCACGTGGACGGGCGGGGGCGCACGGCCCTCACCGACGAGGCGGACCACGTCCGCGACCTGATCGAGCAGGTCCTCTTCACCTCCCCCGGCGAGCGGGTGAACCGCCCCGACTTCGGCAGCGGCCTCCTCCAGCTCGTCTTCGCGCCGGCCAGCGACGCCCTCGGCGGCGCCGTGGAGGCCAGCGTCCAAGCCGCCCTCCAGCGCTGGCTGGCGGACCGGGTGGTGGTGGAGGGCGTGGAGGTCCGCACCGACGACGCCACGCTGGCCGTGACCGTCCGCTACGTCATCCGCCGGACCCGGGAGCGGGTGGTGGCCGAGTTCCGGAGGAGCGTCTGATGGATCCCCAGTTCCGCTGCGGAAACGAGAACCGGCGGCGCCTGGTGGCGGCCCACGGGGCGCTGGACGGGATCGACTGGCTGGAGGTCCTGGACCAGGGCGCCGTGGCCCCGGGGCTCCCCCGGCAGCAGCTCCTCCTGGTGCGCTTCCTGGGCGCCGCCCCGTCGCTGGACGAGGCCAACGTGCGCCTGGAGGCCGAGCCCCGGGCCGTCCCGGTGGGGGTGGTGTGGGCCCGCCCCGCCTCCGCCGTCACCACGGCGCTGGTGGCGGACCCGGAGACCGGGGCCACGCTCACCGCCGCCCAGCGGGACTTCCTCCAGGGCGTGGACGACGCGCCCCGGACGCTGGTGGTCCTGGCCGACGGCACCGGGGACTTCTCCACCTACACGCTCCGGTTCGTCACCTCGGCCACCGAGGACGCCCCGCCGCCGGGGCTCGACCCGCGCCTCTCGGCGGTGCGCTTCTCCTTCAAGGTGGAGTGCCCCAGCGACTTCGACTGCGCGCCCGAGGACGCCTGCCCCCCGGAGACCTTCGCCGAGCCCGCCATCGACTACCTGGCCAAGGACTACGCCAGCTTCCGGCGGCTCATGCTGGACCGGCTCAGCGTGGTCATGCCCGAGTGGCGGGACCGGAGCCCCGCCGACGTGCAGATCGCCGTGGTGGAGCTGCTCGCGTACGTGGGCGACCACCTGAGCTACCACCAGGACGCCGTGGCCGCCGAGGCCTACCTGGGCACCGCCCGGCGGCGGACCTCGGTGCGGCGTCACGCCCGCCTCCTGGACTACCGCATGCACGACGGGGCCAACGCCCGGGCGTGGGTGCACCTCCGCCTGGAGCCGGGCGCGGTGACGCTCCCGGCGGGCACGCGCTTCCTGACCCGGGGGAGCGAGCCGCTGGTCTTCGAGGCCATGCACGACGCCGAGCTCCACTCGGAGCACAACGAGATCGCCTTCCACACCTGGGGCGACACCGAGTGCTGCCTCCCCGCCGGCGCCACCCGGGCCACCCTCCGCTACGACGCGGCGGCCGTCCCCGACGACGCGCGCCTCCGGGCCGGGGACGTCCTGGTGGTGGAGGAGGTGGTGAGCCCCACCACCGGGCGGGCGGCCGACGCGGACCGGGCCCGCCGCCACGCGGTGCGCCTCACCGAGGTGGAGCACGGCACCGACCCCCTGGACGGCACGCCGGTGGCGGAGGTGGCGTGGCACGAGGCCGACGCCCTCCCCTTCCCTCTCTGCCTGAGCGCGGTCCTGGCGGGCGCCGAGCTCGCCGCGGTGAGCGTGGCCCGGGGGAACGTGGTCCTGGCCGACCACGGCGAGACCGTGGCCGACGCCCCCGCGCCGACGCCCGGCGAGCACCCCCTCCTCCTCCCGCCGGTGGTCCCCCGGAGCGCCCGCTACCGCCCGCGCCTCCAGCGCGGCCCGGTGACCTTCGCCACCGCCTGGGACCCGGAGGACGCCCGGGCCCGCCCCGCCTCCCGGGAGCTCGCCCAGGACCCCCGCGCGGCCCTCCCCGCCGTGCGCCTCGACGACGGGGACGAGACGTGGACGCCCCGGGCCGACCTCCTGGCCAGCGACCGCTTCGCGCCGGAGTTCGTGGCCGAGGTGGAGTCCGACGGCGAGATCCGCCTGCGCTTCGGCGACGACGTGCTGGGCAAGGCCCCCGCCGCCGGCTCCCTCTTCCGCGCCACCTACCGGGTGGGGAACGGCCCCGCCGGGAACGTGGGCGCCGACGCCATCGCCCGGGTCGAGGGCGTGCGCGGGATCGAGGCGGTGCGGAACCCCCTCCCCGCCACCGGCGGCACCGCCCCGGAGGCCATGGAGGAGGTGCGGCAGTACGCGCCCCAGGCCTTCCGCACCCAGGAGCGCGCCGTCACCGCGGCGGACTACGCCGAGGTGACCGCCCGCCACCCCGGCGTGCAGCGCGCCGCGGCCACCTTCCGCTGGACCGGGAGCTGGACCACGGTCTTCGTCACCGTGGACCGCAGAGGGGGGCTGCCGGTGCGGGACGACGCCCGCTTCCTGGCCGAGATCCGGGCCTGGGTGGAGCGCTTCCGCCTGGCGGGCTACGACCTGGAGATCGCCGATCCGGTCTTCGTCCCCCTGGACGTGGCCCTCGAGGTGTGCGTGGAGCCGGGCTACTTCCGCAGCGACGTGAAGCGCTCGCTGAAGGAGGCGCTGGGCCGGCGGGACCGCCCGCTGGGCGGCCGCGGCTTCTTCCACCCGGACAACTTCACCTTCGGCCAGCCCGTGTGGCTGAGCCAGCTCTACGGCGCGGCCATGGCGGTGGAGGGCGTGGCCTCCGTGGACGTGCGCCGCTTCCGCCGCCTGGGCGAGGAGCCCCGGGGCGAGATGGAGGCCGGGGTCCTGGAGACGGCGTCGCTGGAGATCGTGCGCCTGGACGACGACCCCAGCCGGCCCGGCGACGGGCGCCTGGAGCTGGACATGCGGGGAGGGGCCTGAGATGACGGACCGGCTCGACGGCTGCGGCTGCTGCGAGGGCGTGGAGCGGGAGACCCCCGCCCCGCTGGAGAACCGCCCCGGCCTCTCGGCGCTCGCATACCGGGTGGGCACCCACGGCCGCTTCACGGCCTCCATGCGGGCCGCCCTCTCGGGGAGGGCGGAGCTGGCCGAGCTCACGATCCGCGCCACCGACGACCCCACGCTGGCCACGGTGGACGCGTGGGCCACCGTGCTGGACGTGCTCTCCTTCTACCAGGAGCGCATCGCCAACGAGGGCTTCCTGCGCACCGCCACCGAGCGGCGCTCGGTGCTGGAGCTGGCCCGGACCATCGGCTACGAGCTGCGCCCCGGCGTGGCGGCCAGCACGACGCTGGCCTTCACCCTCCAGACGGGCCCCGGCGCGCCCGCCTCCGCCACCATCCCCGTGGGTACCCGGGCCCAGAGCCTCCCGGGGCAGGACGAGGTCCCCCAGACCTTCGAGACCACCGAGGCCGTGGAGGCCCGGGGGGCGTGGCAGGCGCTGCGCGCGCGGCAGACCGCCCCGGCTCCCACCACCCGGGGCGTGCGGGACTTCTGGCTCCAGGGCGTGGACAACGACGTGCGCGCCGGGGACGCCCTCCTCCTGGTGGGCCGGGAGCGGGCCCGCGACGCCACGAGCGACCGGTGGGACTTCCGGATCCTGGAGGAGGTCGAGGTGGACCGGGATCGGGGCGTGACCCGGGTGCGCTTCGAGTACGGCCTGGGCTCGTGGGTGCCCTTCGGCCTCCCCGCCCAGCGCCCCACCGTGCACGTGTTCCGGCGCCGCGCCGCCCTCTTCGGCCACAACGCCCCGGACTGGCGGGCCATGCCGGAGGAGATCCGGGCGCGCTACGGCGTGAGCGAGCGGGACACCACCCCGCCGCCTCCGCCGGAGGACTGGCCGGGCCTCAGCATCCGGGCCATCTCGGACCGGGGCGACGGGCCCTTCGCCGACGGCCCCGTCCACCTTGACGCCCTCTACCCGGGCATCGTCCAGGAGAGCTGGGTCGTCCTCTCCAAGCCCGGCTACGTGGAGCTCTACCGCGTGGCCCGCGCCGACGAGGACGCCCGCTCCCGCTTCACCCTCTCCGCCAAGACGACCCGGCTGGAGCTGGAGGGGGAGAACCTCTCCGCCCACTTCGACGACCAGGTCCGCACCGCCGTCGTCTTCGCCGAGAGCGAGGAGCTGGAGGCCGCCGAGGAGCCCCTCACCGACCCGGTCGAGGGGATCTCGGTGGTGCTGGACCGGGCCGTGGAAGGCATCGAGGAGGAGCGCCTGGTGGCGCTCCGGGGCGTGGACGCCGACACCGGCCGCCCCGCCGCCGAGGTGGCCACCGTGGCGGAGGTGCGCGCGGTGGACGGCCTCACCGAGCTGGTCTTCGAGGAGCCGCTCCTCCACCGGTACGTCCGCGCCACCACGGGCGACGTGGCCGGCGTGCTCCTCAACGCCAACGTGGCGCCCGCCACCCACGGCGAGACCGTCCCCGGGGAGGTCCTGGGGAGCGGCGACGGGTCGGCCCGCTTCCAGCGCTTCGAGCTGGCCCGGGCCCCCCTCACCCACGTCTCGGCCCCCACGCCGAGCGGCGCCGAGAGCACGCTGGAGGTGCGGGTGGACGACGTCCTCTGGGAGGAGGTCCCCTCGCTGCACCTCCAGCCCCCCGACGCCCGGGTCTACGTGACCCGCCGCGCCGACGACGGGGCCACCACCGTCCTCTTCGGCGACGGCCGCTCCGGCACCCGCCTGCCCACGGGGCAGGAGAACGTCGAGGCCCGCTACCGCCACGGCCTGGGGCTGGGCGGCCTGGTGGACGCCGACCAGATAAGCCTCCTCCTGACCCGACCCCTGGGCGTGAAGGGGGTCACCAACCCCACGGCCCCCGCCGGCGCCGCCGACCCCGAGCCGCTGGCCGCGGCCCGGACCAACGCCCCCCTCACCGTCCTCACGCTGGACCGCATCGTCTCGGTGCGGGACTACGAGGACTTCGCGGCGGCCTTCGCCGGGGTGGGCAAGGCGCGGGCGGACGTGCTCTGGAGCGGCGAGCGCCGGCTGGTCCACCTCACCGTGGCCGGGAGCGGCGGCGCCGAGGTGCTCGAGGGATCCGTCGTCCACGACAACCTCCGGGCCGCCATCGACGGGGCCCGCCCCCCCGAGGAGGACGTGGTGGTGGCGGGGTTCGAGGGGGTGGGCTTCGGCCTGGAGGCCGGCGTGACCGTGGATCCCGCCCACCGGCCCGAGGACGTGCTGGCGGCGGTGGAGGCCGCGCTGGCCCTCGCCTTCTCTTTCGAGGCCCGCTCCTTCGCCCAGGGGGCCACCACCTCCGAGGTGCTGGCGGTCATGCAGCGCGTGCCCGGCGTGGTGGCCGTGGACCTGGACCTCCTGGACGGCGCCGACCCGTTCCGGCGGCCCCGCCTCCCGGCCTTCCCGGCGCGGTGGGAGGGCGGCGCCATGCGCCCCGCCCAGCTCCTGACGCTGGACCCCGGCCGCCTCCTCCTCACCCCGAGGGCGTCATGACCCACTTCACCCCGGAGCGGCTCTGGGAGCTCCTCCCCGCGGTGTACCGCATCCGCGACGCCGAGGAGGGCGGGCAGCTCGAGGCCCTGGTCCACGTCCTGGGCGAGCAGGCCCGCCTCATGGAGGAGGACGTCGAGGGGCTCTACGAGAACTGGTTCGTCGAGACGTGCGCCGAGTGGGTGGTGCCGTACGTCGGGGACCTCCTGGGCGTGCGGAACCTCCACGCCTTCGACCCCGGCGTGGCGTTCAGCCAGCGGGCCCGGGTGGCCAACACCCTGGCGTTCCGGCGGCGGAAGGGCACGGCCACCATGCTGGAGCAGCTCGCCCGGGACGCCACCGGCTGGCCCGCCCGGGCCGTGGAGTACTTCGAGCTCCTGGCCACCACCCAGCACACGAACCACGTCCGCCTCCACAACCACCGGGCCCCGGACCTCCGGAGCGCCGACGCGCTGGAGCTGGTGGACACGGCCTTCGACACGGCGGCCCACACCGCCGACGTGCGCCGCATCGCCTCGGGGCGGGGGCGCCACAACATCCCCAACGTCGGGCTCCACCTCTGGCGGCTGCAGAGCTACGCGGTGCCCCGCGCCGACGCCCGGCCCGTGGCCGGGCCGCCGGACGGACGCTGGCGCTTCCACCCCTACGGCCTGGACGCGCCGCTCTTCAACCGGCCGCGCACCGAGGAGACCATCACCCGGCTGGCCGAGGAGGTGAACGTCCCGGGACGCCTGCGCCGCCGCCCCCTCTGGGCGGAGCTGGAGGCGCGTCGCGCCGAGTTCCTGGCCGGCACGGTGCCCGAGGCGCGGTGGTTCGCCGACCCACCGGTGTTCGAGGTCTTCCTGGACGGCGCGGAGGAGCCCCTCCGCCCCGAGCAGGTCCTGGTCTGCCACCTGGGCGGCTGGGACGCCCCGGGCTGGAGCCCCCGCCCGGACGCCACCCTCACCGACCCGGACGGCCTCTCCCTGGAGACCCGCGTGGCGGTGGACCCGGTGCTGGGCCGCCTGGCGCTCCTGGACGGCGCCCCGGCCGTGGCCCGGGTGGAGGTGGCGTCGGCGTACGGCTTCCCCGGGGACGTGGGCGGGGGCCCCTATTCCCGCCGGGCCTCGCTGGAGGCGGCGCTGGGCCGCCCCGTGGGCTGGCAGGTCACGGTGGGCGGCGACGGTGCCGACTTCCCGACCCTCACCGACGCCCTGGTGAGCGCCGGGCCGGGGCTTCCCGGTTGGAACGAGCAGCCGCCCGGCACCGCCGGCGTCATCGCGGTGACCGACTCGGCCACCTACGCCGAGGCCCTCACCGGGCCGGCCCGCATCGAGGTGCCGGAGGGGAGCCTCCTGGTGATCGTGGCGGCCACGCCGCTGTCCGGCGTCCCCGGGGACCTGGAAGCCGACGACCTCCGCCCCCACCTCCTGGGGGACGTGGAGGTGATCGGCACGGCGCCCGGCGGGAGCGCCACGCCCGGCGCCCTGGTCCTGGACGGCTTCCTGGTGGAGGGCGCGCTCACGGTGCTGGACGGCCACCTGGGCGGCCTCCGTCTGGCCCACGCCACCCTGGGCCTCCAGGACCCGGCGGCCCCGATGGGCCTCACCGTCCAGGCCGGAGCCGTGGGCAACCCCGAGCTCCGCCTGGAGCTGGACCACGCCCTGTGCGGGCCGGTGGAGGCCCCGGAGACGGCGGGCTCGGTGCGCCTGGCCGACAGCGTGGTCCACGCCCCCCCGGCACCGGGAGGCGGGCGGGGGCCCGCCCTCTCCGCCGCCGCCGGAGAGCCCGGCCCTCCCGCGGTGATCGAGCGGTGCACCGTGCTGGGGAGCGTGTCGGTGCGGGAGCTGACGCTGGGCTCCGAGAGCCTCTTCCTGGAGCCGGTCACGGCGGAGCGGCTCCAGACCGGATGCATGCGCTTCAGCTACCTCCCCGCCGGCTCCCGGACCCCCCGGCGCCACCGGTGCCAGCCCGACCTCGCGCTCCGCCGCCGGGCCGAGGCCCTGGGGCTCGAGAGCCCCGCCGACCTCCCCCCCGGCGAGCGGGACGGCGTCCTCCGCCGGGTCCGCCCGTCGTTCACCGCCACCCTCTACGGCGACCCGGCGTACGCCCAGCTCGGGCGCAGCGCCGCCGTGGAGATCCGCACCGGAGCCGAGGACGGCTCGGAGATGGGGGTGTGGAGCACGCTCAAGCAGCCGCAACGCGCGGCCAACCTCGAGGCGAGCCTGGAGGAGTACCTCCCGTTCGGCCTCGAGGCCGGCTTCGTCTTCGTCACCTGAGACCGAAGGTCCTCCGATGAAAAGCGACATGTCCCGCGTGACGTTCGAGCGCACGCGCCACTACAAGCGGGTTCCGCTGCAGCAGGGGCGCGTCCAGACCGACGCCGACGCCAACGAGCAGCAGGCCATCGCCCAGCACCGCGTCGAGACCGAGGCGCTGGACCTGATCGGCGGGTGCGGGGGGCCCCTCCACGCCGCGGGCTTCGGGATCACGCCCGACGGGGACGACCTGCGCGTCGGTGCCGGGCGGTACTACGTCCACGGCGTCCTCTGCGAGAACGAGGAGGAGGTCGGGTACGCCGAGCAGCCCGACTACCCCCTGGACCCGGCGTGGCTGGCCGGTCTGGCCGACCCGCCCCTCACCCTCCCTCCCGCCGACGGGGCGTACCTGGCGTACCTGGACGTCTGGGAGCGGCACCTGACGGCCCTGGAGGCCCCCTGGATCCGGGAGGTGGCGCTGGGCGGGCCCGACACCGCCACCCGCATCAAGACCGTCTGGCAGGTGAAGCTCCACGCCCTCGAGGCCGGCGACCCCGACCCCGGGGACCTGGACTGCCTGAGCGACGTGCCCTCCTGGGCGGCGGCCACCGCCCCCTCCACCGGCGAGCTCGGGGCCCGGTCCGAGGCGGGCTCACCGTCCGACGACCCGTGCATCGTGACGCCGGGGGCGGGCTACCGCCGCCTGGAGAACCAGCTCTACCGGGTGGAGGTCCACGCCGGCGGCCCGCGCAACGACTCGATCTTCAAGTGGGACCGGGACAACGGCACGGTGCTGGCCCGCCTGGAGGCCCAGAACGGGACGCTGGACGAGTGGACGGTGAGCAGCGTCGGGCGGGACGACGTGCTCCGCTTCGCGCCCGGCGACCTGGTGGAGCTCACCGACGACGGCCGGGAGCTCCACGGCCGCGCGGGCACCCTGGTCCGGGTGACCAGCGTGGAGGGGAAGGTGGTGACGGTGGATCCGGCCACCGTGATCCCCGCCGGCGGATCGCTGGACATGGCCGACTTCCCGGACAACCCCAAGGTCCGCCGCTGGAACGGCGTCCTGGACGGCGTCACCAACCAGGACTGGCGGGACCTGGAGGACGGGGTCCAGGTGCGGCTCCGCGGCGGCAACGGCCCCGACGGCGAGCCCCGCCGCTACCGCGTGGGCGACTGGTGGACGATCCCCGCCCGCACCAACACCGGGGACGTGGAGTGGCCCGCCGAGAACGACGGGTGGCGCCCCGCCGCCGGCACCCGCCACGACTACTGCCGGCTGGCCGTGCTCGAGTACGCCGGGGGCGCCGGGTGGAGCGAGCCCGAGGACTGCCGGAACCTCTTTCCCCCCGTCACCGAGCTCACGCACCTCCACTACGCCGGCGGCGACGGCCAGGAGTGCATGCCGGGCCAGGAGCTCCCGCTCTCCCTGAGGGTGGGCGTGGCCAACGGCAGCCATCCCGTGGAGGGCGCGCGGGTCCGCTTCACGGTGGCGTCGGGCGGCGCCGAGATCGCCGAGGCCAGCGGCGGGGCGGGCCAGGCCGAGCTGGAGGTGGCGACCGGGCCCGACGGGCAGGCCGAGTGCTTCTGGAGCCCCGCCGCCGACCCGCTGAGCGTCGACGCGGCGCTCCTGGACGCCGCCGGGGACCCCGTGCCGCACACGGTGCGCTTCGGCGCGAACCTGAGCACCGCGGACCAGGTGGCCTACACCCCCGCCGACGGGTGCGCCATGCCCGACTCGGTGGACACCGTCCAGGAGGCGCTGGACGCCCTGTGCGCCCGGGAGGGCTCGGGGTGCGCGGTCACCATCGGCCCCGGCGACGACTGGCGGGAGCGGGCCGAGGCGGCGCTGGAGGCCGCCGACGACCTGCACCTCTGCTTCCGGGCGGGCTCCTACGTCCTGGACGCGCCCCTGGCGGTGCAGGGCAAGGGCCACGTGAGCATCACCGGGTGCGGCCCCGCCACCCGGTTCCGCGCCCAGGGGACCGAGACGGTCTTCGCCGCGGAGGGGTGCCGGAGCATCCGCTTCGCCGACTTCCGGGCCGAGGCGGACTTCGCCGGGGACCTGCGGGACGACGAGGCGGCCGAGCACCTCCGGGGCGTCCTGGACGTGGTCGACTGCGACGCCGCCACGGTGGAGCGGATCTCGGCGCGCTGCGCCGGCGGGGTGCGCCGCGCGGTGGCCGGCATCACGGTGCGGGAGCGGAAGCCGGGGCGCCTGGACGGGCGCCACTCGGTCCGCGTCCGCGGCTGCGACGTGGCGGTGGGCCACCGCCAGACGGGCATCCTCGTGGTGAACGCCGACCGGGCGCTGGTGGAGGACAACCGGATCTGGGTCACCGGACGCCCCGAGGGCCTCGGGGTGGCGGACCACGCGGCCGCCGACGGCCACCTCCGCACCGTGCTGGCCGAGGCGCTCCTGGGGCAGCCCGAGGTGGGGCTGCGGGTGGGCACCCGGTTTCCCCTCACCGAGATGCGCCGCCGCCTGCTGCGGGCGGGGCTGACCCAGGACGCGGGGGAGGTCCGGACCCGGGTCACGCTGGGGGAGCGGACCTTCACGCTCTCCTTCTTCACCCCCGTGGACGTCGTGCAGATCTGGCCGGCCGTCCTGGAGGAGCACCCCGTGGAGACGGGGAGCACCGCGGCCAGCGTGGAGCAGCACCTCCACACCCTCACGAACCGGCTCCTCCAGGGTCGGCTGCAGGGCGGGCGGGCCTCCAGGGATCTGGCCGAGTGGGTCGAGCGGGTGGTGGCCCGCATGCCCGCGGTGGCCTCCCAGGGGATCGTCGTGGCCAAGAACGAAGCGCCGGAGGGCGCGCCCCCGGCGCCGGACCTCCGGGTCCTGAACAACCGGGTGGAGGGGTGCCAGCAGGGGCTCCACCTCGGCGCCAGCCACGGCACCGCCGGGCAGGACCTGCCCGAGTGCGCCCACGACGCCCTGGACACCGTGCTGGTCCAGGGCAACGCCGTGGACGTGGTCCTCTCTCCCGAGACCTCCCGGGAGCGGCACGGGATCTTCGTGGGGAACGCCCGCCACCTCACGGTCCAGGACAACCGGGTGCGGGTACGGCGGACCCAGGCCGGCGGGGTGTGGCGAGTCGACGGGATCCGGGCGTGGGGCTTCTTCGGGCCCCTGGTCCTCCTCCGCCAGAACCTCACCGAGGGCGCCGACGTGGGCATCCGCATGGTGCCCGGCGGAGCGGACCAGTGCTGGCCCTCCGTCCGCCACTGGTACATCTCGGACAACGCGGCCGTCGGGGCCGAGCCCGGGGTCGAGGCGCCCAGCTCCGTGGTCCAGGAGCGCAACCGATCTTGACCGGGGTGGAGGGGCCCCGTAGCGTGGAGTAGCACTATCTCCGGTGTGTGGCTTTCGAGCCATGCCGAGGTTCGAGTCCTCGCCGAGCGGCAGGCCCTCAAAGGCCTGCCGCTCGTGTTTTCAGGGGGGTCGTCCGGTCAGGGGACGACGACCTCCGCCGCGTGCCCCGCCGCGTTCCCGATGCGGGCGTCGAAGGTCACGAGGGGGCAGTCCAACGCCTCCGCGAGGGCGACGTAGGTGGCGTCGTAGGCGGTCAGGTTGGCCCGGAGGGACCACATGCGGGCCAGCATCGGCTCGTGCCGGTATCGGCGAATCGGGAGCTCCGCGAGGGCGGCGACCGATGCCGCCCCACGGGACGACTCCAACCACCCCCGGGCCTCCAGCCGCCTCAAGGTGTGGGAGACCTCCGCGTCCATGAGCGCCGGGGCATGCCACCCTCCCTCGGAGCCTTCGACCAGGCGCCTCAGGCCCGGATGTCGCTCCGGTCGGAGAAGCAGCTCGACCACCGCGGAGGCGTCGAGGACGATCACTCGGCGTCGCGCATACGCCGGATGATGTCGGCGGCGGGTTCGGGAAGCTCCACCGGAGGCAGCTCCCGTAGTCGCGCCAGCACGTCCTCCATCGTGGGCCGTTCCACCGCCCGCTCCAGCGCCTCGAGGCAGAAGTCGGAGAGGCTGCGTCCCTCCCGCGCCGCCCGGGCCTTGGCCTTCCTGTGCAGCTCGTCGGGTACGTTCCGGATCTGGATCATGACAGACATGTGTACAACATGTTCCCATGCGCCGAACATGTCCAGATGGGACGCATCCGCCTCCCTTGCCCATTCCGTCGCGCATTCCCGAGCTTGGGGACCTGCCGCCCGGCAGCCGATCCGTCCCGAGCCCACGCGCCCGCCATGTCCCGACCGACCCTCCCCGTCCTCGCCTGCGCCGCCCTCCTGGCGGCCGCCGCGTCCCTCCCCGCCCCCCTGGCCGCCCAGGCCGACACCGTGGGCGCCTCCTCCGAGGACCTCCCCCTCCCGGTGGACCGGCGGCTCCCCCTGGAGCTGGACGAGGGGACGTGGATGAGCGTGGACGTCTCCCCCGACGGCCGGACGCTCGTCTTCGACCTCCTGGGCGACCTCTGGCTCCTCCCCGTGGAGGGCGGCCGCGCCGAGCGGCTCACCTCCGGCCTCGCCTTCGACGCCCAGCCCCGCTTCAGCCCCGACGGGGAGCGGATCGTCTTCACCTCCGACCGGAGCGGCGGGCAGAACGTCTGGGTCATGGCCGTGGACGGATCGGACACGATCCAGGTCAGCGAGGGCGAGGCGAACCGCGTCGAGTCCCCCGAGTGGACGCCCGACGGCCGCTACGTCGTGGGCTCCCTGGGCGGCTTCCGCGGCGGCGGCCTCCCGTCCCTCCACCTCTGGCACGTGGACGGCGGCTCCGGGGTGGAGCTCGTCGACGAGGACGGCGAGAAGCACCTGGGCGCGGCCTTCGGGCCCGACGGGCGCTGGATCTGGTACGCCCGGCGCCGCGGCGACTGGCAGTACAACGCCCAGCTCCCCCAGTACCAGCTCGCGGCCTACGACCGGGAGACCGGCGAGAGCTACACCCGCTCCTCGCGCTGGGGCTCGGGCTTCCGCCCCACCCTCTCGCCCGACGGCCGCTGGCTGGTCTACGGCACCCGGCACGACGCCGACACGGGGCTTCGCATCCGCGATCTCGACTCGGGCGAGGAGCGCTGGCTGGCCTACCCGGTCCAGAGCGACGACCAGGAGTCCCGGGCCACCCTGGACGTCCTCCCCGGCATGTCCTTCACCCCCGACTCCCGGGCGCTGGTGGCCTCCTGGGGCGGCAAGCTCTGGCGCGTGCCCGTGGGCGAGGACGGCGCGCCCGGCGAGGCCGAGGAGATCCCCTTCCGCATCCAGGACGAGCTGGCCGTGGGGCCCATCCTCGACTTCGACTTCCCCGTCGAGGACACCGAGACCTTCACCGTCCGCCAGATCCGGGATCCGGTCCCCTCGCCCGACGGCCGCCGCATCGCCTTCACCGCGCTGGACCGGCTGTACGTGGCCGACGCCGACGGGACGGACGTGCGCCGGGTCACCGACGCGGGGGTGAGCGAGCACTTCCCGGCGTGGTCGCCCGACGGGCGCACCCTGGCCTACACGACGTGGGAGGGCGACCGCGGCCACCTCTACCGGGTGGCGGCCTCCGGCGGCTCCCCGACCCGCCTGTCCTCCGAGGCGGGGATCTGGGTCCGGCCCGCGTGGTCGCCCGACGGCGAGCGCATCGTGGCGCTCCGCGGCTCGGCCGCCTCGTACCGGGAGACCGCGGGCGGCTTCGGCGGCGCCTCCCCCCGCCCCACCGAGATCGTGTGGCTCCCCGCGTCGGGCGGGCCCTCCGACGCGACGCTGGTGGCGCCCACCGACGGCCGCCACGCGCCCCACTTCGTGCGGGGCTCGGACCGCATCTTCCTCCACGACCGCTCCGACGACGTCCTGGTGAGCCTCCGCTGGGACGGCACGGACGAGCGCGAGCACGTGAAGGTGACCGGCCCGCGCCCGCCCAACTCCGACGAGGGGCTCGACCCGTCGCTCCTCCTCATGGCCCCCGAGGGCGATCAGGCCCTGGCCCTCATCGAGGGGCAGATCTTCACGGTCACCGTGCCGCTGGTGGGCGCCGAGGCCCCGACCATCAGCGTCGCCAACCCCGAGCGCGCGGCCTTCCCGGCGCGCCAGCTCACCGACATGGGCGGCGAGTTCCCGGTCTGGAGCGCCGACGGCTCGGCGGTCCACTGGGCGCTGGGCAACGCCTTCTTCCGCTACGACCTGGCCGCCGCCGACGCGGCGTTCGAGGCGGAGGAGGAGGCCGAGGCGGCCCGGGAGGCGGACGAAGCCGAGGAGGAGGACCCCGGAGAGGACGAGGAGGAGGGCGAGGACGAGCCGGCCTACACCCCCGACGAGGTCCGGGTGGTCATCCAGGCCCCCCGGGACATCCCCCGGGGCACCGTCGTGCTCCGCGGCGCCACGGTCCTGACCATGGCCGAGGAGGGCGGGGCCACCCCCGCCGTGGTCGAGGACGCCGACCTGGTGATCCGGGACAACCGCATCGTGGCCGTGGGTCCCACCGGCACCGTCGAGGTGCCCGCCGGCGCGGAGGTGCGGGACCTCCCGGGCCGGGTGATCGTGCCCGGGTTCGTCGACACCCACGCCCACATGCGCCCCTCCGGGGAGGTCCACCGCACCGACGTGTGGCCGTACCTGGCCAACCTCGCCTACGGCGTGACCACGACCCGCGACGCCCAGACCGGCACCTTCGACGTCCTCTCCTACGCCGACCAGGTGCGCGCCGGGACCCTCGTCGGCCCCCGGATCTACTCCACGGGCCGGGGCGTCTTCTGGCAGGACGACATCGACTCCCTGGAGAAGGCGCGGGACGTCCTGCGGAAGTACGCCGAGTACTTCGAGACCAAGACGCTCAAGATGTACGTCTCGGCGGCGCGGCAGGGACGGCAGCAGATCCTCATGGCGGCCCGGGAGATGGGGCTGATGCCCACCACAGAGGGCTCGCTGAACATCCGCCAGAACCTCACCGAGACGCTGGACGGCTATCCGGGGCTCGAGCACTCGCTCCCCATCTTCCCGGTCTACCGGGACGTGGTGGAGCTCTTCGCCGCCCAGCAGCGCACCTACACGCCCACCCTCCTGGTGACGTACGGAGGGCCGTGGGCGGAGAACTTCTTCTACGAGCGGGAGGACCCCCACGCCGACGCCAAGCTGCGGCGCTTCCTCCCCCACGAGGTGGTGGACGCCGCCTCGCGGCGCCGGGGCCAGTGGTTCCACGAGGACGAGTACGTCTTCCGGCGCCACGCCGAGTTCGTGCGGGAGCTGGTGGAGGCCGGCGGGAAGGCCGGCGTGGGCAGCCACGGCCAGCTCCAGGGCCTCGGGTACCACTGGGAGCTCTGGGCCATGGCGTCGGCGGACATGGATCCCATGGACGCCCTCCGCGTCGCCACGCTCCACGGCGCCGAGGCGCTGGGGCTCGAGGGCGACCTGGGGAGCGTGGAGCCCGGCAAGCTGGCCGATCTGGTCATCCTCGAGGCCGACCCCCGCCGCGATCTTCGCAACACCACCCGCATCGAGTCGGTGATGATGAACGGGCGGCTCTACGACGCCGGCACGCTGGCGGAGACGTGGCCGCGCCAGCGCGAGATCGCGCCGCTCTGGTGGTGGGACGACGAGCCCGCGGACGTGCCGGGGCTGGAAGGCCGATGACGGGCCCCCAGGGTCCGGCGGGAGGCGTGCGCCCGGAAGAGGGCGCGTCCGGGGCGGGTGGCCCCCCTTCGGTGGGCGGGGACCGTCCAGACCCCGCCCCCCGCGGCTACGCCCACATCCGCGTCCTCCCGTGGGCCGCGGTGATCGCCGTGTGCCTCGGGCTGGTCCTCCTCCGCCTCCGGGACCGATGGACGGCGGCCCAGGAGGAGGGGATCCCCACGGCGGTGGTCCTGGTCCAGGGGGCGCTGGCCAACTGGTACCTGCTCCTCCCCATCCTGGTCGCGGTCGTGTTCCTCGTTCCCTGGATGCGGGACCTCACCGGGCCCTTCTGGGGCGAGGAGCGGAACGTCCAGGCCCCGGGGCTCGACGACAAGCCCTGAAGGCCGGCGCTCCGCCCGCTTCCCCTACGACTCCAGCGCCACCAGGAAGACCTGGTCCACCACGTGGACCACGCCGTTCGTGGCGTTCACGCTCCCGAGGATCCGGGCGCCGTTGACGTACGTCTCTCCGTCACGCTTCTCCACGTCTACGTAGTGCCCGCTGGCCTGGTAGAGCTGCTGGCCGTCGCGGAGCTGCTCCACCGTGAACTTCCCCGGCGAGGCGTGGGAGGAGATCACCTTGTACAGGAGGGGCTGGTTCTCGGCCTTCAGCAGGTCGTCCAGCGCGCCGTCCGGAAGGGCGTCGAAGGCGGCGTTCACCGGCGCGAAGACCGTGAGCGGTCCGGCGTTCACGAGGACGTTCTCCATCCCCGCGGCCTGGACGGCGGCCACCAGGGTGGTGTGGTCCTCGGAGCCCAGGGCGATGTTGAGGATGTTCGGCTCGGCGCTCGAGTCCTTGATGAACGCCTGGCCGCGGTTGGACGCCGAGCCCTCGGCGGCGGCCCGGGTCTGGGAGGCCTCGGGCGCGGCTTCGCCGGCGCAGGCGGCGGCCGCGGAGGCCAGGAGGAGGACGGTGAGGCGACGGATCGCCTGGGACGGGGACATGATGGCTCCTGTGGTCGGGGGACGTCGCACGGTCACGGCTCCAATCTGCGCCGTTAAATGCGATGTCGATGTCGGATTTTTGTGGCCTCCGCGTGTGGTTCGATGGCGAAGCCCGCGTAGGGGCCTGCCCGACACCAGGTCCGGATTCGGGGCCGCCGGGCCCGGGGGTGCCCGGGGCCCGGTTCTCCCGCCCTACTCGGCCCGGAGGGCCCGGCTCGGGTCCACCCGGGCGGCCCGGAGGGCGGGGAGCCACGACGCCAACGCGGCCACGGCGGTGAGGGCCGCCGCCACCGCCAGGTACGTCCACGGGTCCACCGCGCTGACCTCGTACAGGAGCGCGCCCATGACCCGGGAGAGGCCGGCGGCGGCCACGAGTCCCACCCCAACCCCGACCAGGGCCAGCGCGAGGCCCTGCCGGAGCACCATCGCCTGCACCGAGCCCCCGGTGGCCCCCAGAGCCATCCGCACCCCGAACTCCCGGGTCCGCTGGCTGACGACGTAGGAGACGACCCCGTAGATCCCCACCAGCCCCAGGAGGAGCGCGATTCCGGAAGCGGCGCCCAGCATGGTCAGGGTGAAGGAGGTCCGGGCGGTGGCCTGGCGGAAGACGGCGCGGAGCGTCCGCGGGTTGGCCAGGGGGACATGAGGGGTGAGCGCCCTCAGCTCCCGTCGCAGCACCGGCACGAGGGTCAGGGGGTCGCCCTGGGTCCGGACCACCAGGTCCTGGGCCCGGGAGGCGAAGAGCTCGCCGCCGGCCTCGCCCAGGGAGGGGAACCAGACCGACTCCGTGGGGGGCTGCTCCAGCCCGTACTGCCGGACGTCGTCGACCACCCCCACGATGGTGTACCAGTCCTCGTCGGGGGCGCCCCGGCGCAGCCGGCGGCCCACGGCGCTGGCGTCGGGCCACCACCGGTCCGCGAACGCCCGGCTCACCAGCACGGCCCGCCCCTCCTCTCCGCCGTCGCCGGGCTGGAAGCTCCGCCCTTCCACCACCCTCATCCCCATGGCCTCCACGAAGCCCGGACTGGCGGTGGGCTGGCTGGCGAACACCGGCAGCTCGTCCTCCCCCCTGGGGTGGTCCTCCACCTCGATCCCGCCGAAGGGGGCGCCTCCCGATCCCATGGGAATGCCGCTGGAGAAGCCGACGGCCTCGACGCCGGGCCGCTGCTCCAGGACGCGCCGCAGGGTCCGGAAGAGCTCCTCGGCCGCCGCCTCGTCGGCGATCTCGGCCCGGGGCACGATGACGCGGGCGGTCAGGGCGCCCTCGGACTCGAAGCCCGGGTCGGCCGCGCGGATGGCCAGGAAGCTCCGGACCATGAGGCCGGAGCCGACCAGGAGCACCAGGGCCAGCGCCACCTGGGCCACCACCAGCCCGTGGCGCAGCCGGTGGCGGCCGGGCCCGCCCGTGCCGCCTCGGCCTCCCCCGCCCTCCTTGAGCCGCGCCGCCACGTCGGTCTCGTCGAAGCGGAGGAGGGGGAAGAGCCCGAAGACGAGGGCGCACCCCAGCGCCACCAGGCTGGTGAAGGCCAGCACCCGGGCGTCCATCCCCACCTCCGCCATCCGCGGGAGGTCCGCCGGGATGAGGCGGGCGGTGAGCCGGACCGCCCCGAAGGCCACCAGGAGGCCCAACGCCCCACCCGCCGCGGCCAGCGCGGCGCTCTCCCCCAGGAAGGTCCGGAGCACGTGGCCCCGCCCCGCCCCCACCGCCACCCGGAGGGCCAGCTCCCGCCGCCGCCCCTCGGCGCGCACGAGGAGCAGGTTGGCCACGTTGGCGCAGGCGATGAGGAGCACGAAGCCCACCGTGCCCAGGAGGATCCAGAGCGTCGTGCTCACGTCCCCGACCAGGGCGCTCTTCAGCGGCTCGATGCGCGCCTGCACGCTGGCCCGGTTCTGGAGGAAGTCCGCCTCGCCGTCGCCGGGGAACAGCTCCACCAGCCGGCCCAGCATGCTCGACGCCTCGGCCCGCACCGCCTCCAGGGAGCTTCCCTCGGCCACCCGCCCCACGCCCCCGGCGAAGAAGGAGGCCAGGGGCGCCTGGGCGGGATCGACCACCAGCGGCGTCCAGAAGCGGGCGTGCCGGTCCGGGAAGCCGAAGCCCGGGGGCATGACCCCCACGACCTCCCGGAGCGTGCCGCTCATGTCGACGGTGGTGCCCAGGACGGCGGGGTCGGCGCCGAAGCGGGTGCGCCAGAGGGCGTCGGAGAGGACCACCACGGGCGTGGCGCCGGGGAGGGCCTCGTCCCCCGTGAACGTCCGCCCCCGGGCGGCCGGGACGCCCAGCGTGGTGAACCAGTCCGGCGTGACCTGGAGGCCGTCCACCCGCTCGGGCTGGCCCTCCACCACCAGGGTGGCAGCGGTCTCCGCGTGGAGGCCCACCGACGCCAGGGTGGCGGACCGGTCCCGGTAGAGGAGGTACAGGCCAGGGGACACGGGCAGCTCGTCCTGGCCGTCCCGCCCGAGGTGCTCCAGGGAGACGAGCTCTTCGGCGTCGGGGAACGGGAGGGGACGGAGGAGCACCCCGTCCACCAGGGTGAAGACCGCGGTGTTGGCCCCGATCCCCAGGGCGAGGGTCGCCACCGCCACCCCGGTGAACGCGGGGGCGCGCCGCAGCCGGCGCAGGGCGTGCACGAGGTCCCTCCAGAGCCCGCTCATCATCGTCGTCCTCTCCTTGCCTGGCCCGGGGCGCCCCCGCCCGGAGACGGGGGACCGGATCCGGCCGGGAGGCCGGGTCCACGTCCTTGGAGCGCCGGCCCCGGCGGAGGGTTGCCCCGGCCGCCCGCCGGGGCGTGGGGTCGCGTGGCGCCTAGCGTGCAGATATTCTCGGTCCGCAGCGTCGGATTCCACCCCCCCGCCCGGGTGCCCATGAAGACCAGCCTCGTCCTGGATCACGAGCCCGTCGCCGACGGCGGCTACCTGGTGCACGCCCTCCTCCGGGTGGAGGGGCACCTCCCCGAGGACGCCCGGCGCCCCGCCCTCGACCTGGCCCTGGTCCTGGATGCCTCCGGCTCCATGGGACGCCGGAAGTTCGCCGCCGCCCGGGAGGCGGCGGCCTCCTTCATCGAGCGCCTCGACGCCCAGGACCAGGTGGGCGTGGTGAGCTACGACGACGGGGTGCGGGTCGTGGCCCCCATGGCCGGTGCGCCCGCCCACGAAGGCCTGGCCGAGCTGATCCGGTCGCTGGAGGCCGGAGGCAACACGAACCTCTCCGACGGATGGCTGGAGGGGGTCGAGCTCCTGCGCCGGCACCGACGCGAAGCCGGCGTGCACCGGGTGCTGGTCCTCACCGACGGGCACGCCAACGTGGGGATCACCGACCCCGAGGAGCTGGCCGGCCTGGCCGCCGAGGTCGCCGCCGAGGGCGTGTCCACCTCCGCCATCGGCTTCGGGACCGCCTACGACCAGGACCTCCTGGGCGCGCTCGCCGACGCCGGGACCGGGGAGCTGTGGCACGTGGAGAAGGCGGAGCACCTCGGGGCGGTCCTGGACGCGGAGCTCGCCTCCATGGCCCGCCTCGTGGCCCGGAACCTCAAGCTGTACGTCCACCCGGACCGCCACGTGGACGCCGCCAAGGTGGTCCACGGCTACCCGCACGAGACCCGGGGCGACGTGCTCCGCGTGGACGTGGGCAGCCTGCGGGCCGGGACCCCCCTGAAGATCCTCCTCCGCTTCCTGGTGTCCCCGGACGTGGCCGGCGAGGCCCACGTGGCCACCCTCACCCTGGAGGCGCAGCTCCGGCGGGACGGCGAGGTGGAGGCCCACACCGTGGACCTCCCCATCACCTTCCACCCCCGGGCCGGAGGGAAGGTGGCCCCCGAGGTCCGACGGGAGCTCCTCCTGGTGGACGGCGCCCGGGCCCGCATGGAGCTCCTCGACGCCGAGGACGCCGAGGCCCGCGCCCCGGTGCGGAGCTCCCTCGAGGAGCTGGTGGAGCGGGGCCGCGCCATGGGGGACGACCACCCCGAGATCGCCGAGGAGCTGACCGACCTGGAGGCGGCCACGGAGCTGGCCCGGGGAGAGGACATCAGCGAGGAGGACCGGCGCTACCTCCGGGCCTGCGCCCGGGCGCTCCGCCAGGGACGGACGGACAAGCTGGAGCGGTTCCGGCGCTGAGCGCACCCCGGGGGGCCTCGCGTCGGCCGGGGATCCCTTCCTAGACTGTCCCCGGCTTCGCACTTTCGGTTCCCCGAGTCCTGGAAGGAGAGACCCATGGCCCTCCCGGCATCGCGTTCCGTCCGCCGCACCCGCGCCGCCCTCCGCCTCGCGGCGCCGCCGACCGCCTTCGTGGCGGTCCTCGCCCTGGCCTTCTCCGGGCCCCCGGCGCTGGCCGCGCAGGAAGGCCCCGTCCTGGAGGCCGGCTTCCGCCACGCCTGCCTCCTGGAGGCCGACGGCGCCCTGTCGTGCTGGGGCACGAACCGCTCCGGAGAGCTCGGGGACGGCACCGACACCCTCCGGGCCCGCCCGGTCTCCCCGTCCGCCGAGGCCACCTTCCGGACCGTGACCGCGGGGCAGCACCTGACCTGCGCCCTGGGCGACGACGGGCGGGCGTGGTGCTGGGGCCTCAACGTCTACGGACAGGTGGGCGACGGCACGACGGCGAGCCGGAGCGTCCCCACCCGCGTCTCCTCGGACGAGGACTTCGACGACGTGTCCGCCGGGACCGACCACGCGTGCGCCGCTTCCGACGGCGAAGTCTGGTGCTGGGGCAACAACGGCATGGGGCAGCTCGGCGACGGCACCCGGGAGCGACGCGCCACGCCGGTGCGCGTGCCCGGGGTGGAGGACGTGGTCCAGGTGGCCGCCGGGGGCCAGCACACCTGCGCCCTGGACGACGACGGGGACGTGTGGTGCTGGGGCTCCAACACCGACGGCGAGCTGGGACGGGGGACGCGGCAGGGCGTCTTCCCCGACGCCGGCCCCGTGGAGACCGACGAGGAGCTCGAGGACCTGCGGGCCGGGCGGGGCCACACCTGCGGCCTCGACGACGACGGCCAGGCGTGGTGCTGGGGCCTGAACGTCCACGGGCAGCTCGGCGACGGCACCGACTCGGCCCGGGCGGTGCCCACCCCGGTGGCCGGGGACCACGAGCTCGTCGCCCTCTCCGCCGGCATGGCCCACACGTGCGGGCTCACCGAGGAGGGAGCGGCGCTCTGCTGGGGCTTCAACGCCGCGGGCCAGCTCGGCGACGGCACGCTGACCACCCGCCTCGAGCCGGTGCCCGTGGCCGGGGACCACGCCTTCCGGGCGCTCGCCGCCGGGGACTACCACACCTGCGGCCTGACCACCGGTGGAGAGGTCCTCTGCTGGGGGCTCCGCACCGAGGCCGGGCTGGGGGACACGGAGGGGGAGGCCCTCCGGCTGAGGCCCACCCCGTTCCCGACCTCCGGCGAGGGCGCCGGGGGCTGACGGCGAGGGGGGGCCTCGCACGCCCGCGCGCGGGCGCGCGAAAAGCCAGTGGTGGCGCGGGTTCTCGAAAGTGGAACGATCCATGCTACTAGAAGGGGGTGACGACACCGACATCCCCTCCGCCGAGCACGGATCGATGAAGAACTTTATCAGCACCCTGCCCACGACGCTCCTGATCCTGGCGGCCCTCCTGGTGGTCAGCGCCGCGCCGCCCCCGAGCGGCACCGAGGCCGCCACCGGGTCCGCCGCCGCCGACGTGTCCACGGAGTCCGCCTCGAACCACCCCACCGTGGACTCCGGTGAGCTGCGCGACTTCGCCGAGACCTTCCTGGCCGTGGCGGCGGTCCGCCATCGCTTCCACCGGGAGCGCGCCACCCTCGAGGACGAGGCCGCCGTGGCCCGCCTGGAGCGCCGCGCCGAGGCCCGCCTCCGGGGCATCTTCGCCCAGAGCAGCATGTCGCTGGACCGCTACACCGAGATCGGCCGGATCCTCACCGAGGACGCCACGCAGCGCCGACGCTTCGAGGAGCTGGTCCTCGAGATGACCGGCGGCGCCCCCCGCTCCGGGGCCGACGTGCCGGCGGACATGGACGCGGCCTGACCGCCCTTCCGGCCATGAACATCCTTCCCACGACCGTCGCCGCCGTCGCCGCCGGGCTCGTCCTGCTGGGCGGCCTCGGCGCGCCAGCCGGGCTCTCCGCTCAGGAGCCCGGGGGGACGACGGTCCGGGAGGGGCCGCGCCTCGCCGGGGCCCCGCCCGTCCGGGACGCCGAGATGGCGGCCTTCGCCGACGCCTGGCTGGCCATCGCCGAGCTGCGGCGGGAGCTCGAGCGGCGGCTCGAGGAGGTCGCCGATCCGGAGCGGTCCCGGGCGCTCCAGCGCGCCACCGCCGCGCGGATCCGCGGTGTCGTCACGGAAAGCCCGCTGACGCTGGAGCGCTACGGCCAGATCGGCCGGCTCGTGTACGTCGATCCCGGGCGCCGCGCCCAGCTCCGGTCCCTGCTCCGCTCCCGGGGCGGGGACATGCGCGCCGGCGCCCCCGGAGGCTGACGCCGGCCCCCTCCGTCAGCGTTTCCGGGAGGGGCCGTGTCTCTCGGTACGGCACGGTAGGGAGCGGAGCCGCCCGCAGGGTCGCTCCAGGGACCTTTCCCACCGGGTTCCGTTTAGGAACATCCGGTGACCGAAAGCCCCCCCACTTCCGGCACCGGACACGCCGAGGCCACTCCGGCGGTCCTGGACAGGACCGGGCGCACCCGAATCCTGTCGCCTCATCCCAACGCGTTCACGGCGGCACCAGTCCGCCCAGGAAGGACAGGTACGATCTTGATCTGGACTCGCTTCGACGTGCTCTCGGCTCTGGTTCTCCCCGTGGGCATCGGCCTCGCCGTCCAGGCGAGCCCCGCCCACTCGGCGCCCGCGGACGCCCCCACCCCCGTCGTCCAGGAAGCCCCCAGCTTCGCCACGGACATCATGCCCATCTTCGAGCGGAGCTGCGTCTCCTGCCACGGCGGCTTCAACGAGGAAGCCGGCGAGGTGGTGACCGAGGAGATGCTGGACATGACCACCTACGAGGGCCTCATGGGCGGGTCCCAGTGGGGCACCGTCATCGAGCCCGGTGACGCCGAGAACAGCATCCTCTACGACATGGTCCTGGAGGGCGACATGCCCGAAGAGGGCGATCCGCTCCCCCAGGAGGAGATCGACCTGATCGGCGCCTGGATCGACGCCGGGGCGGAGAACAACTAGCCCGCCAGAGAACGGAGGAGGCCGCTCGCGGCCTCCTGGGCGGCGGATGTGACCAGCCGACCACGGCCCTCCCGTCGAGAACGACGGGAGGGCCGTCGTGCGTTGCGGGGGGGCGGGAACGGCGGGTTCGGGCGATCGGCCTCGCTGGTCCCCCGACCACACGGGCGCTAGCATACCGGAGGGGTCCGTGCGGCCCCTCGGGGCACCGTCTCCCCCCACATCGACCCGTGTCCAGCGCGCTTCTCCCCTTCATCGCCCCGCTCTACCTGGGCGCCCTGATGCTGGCGGCGGTCCTGGGGTTCGCCGTGGCGCAGCGCAAGGCTCCGGGGGGGCCGTGGTTCGTCACCTTCATGGCGGCGGTCTTCGTCTGGACCGTGGGCTACATCGCCGAGCTCATGCTCGTCGATCTGGACGACATGCTCCTGGCGGCCCGGATCCAGTACGTGGGCATCGCCCTCACCCCCGCCGCCTGGTTGGCGTTCTCGGCCGAGTACTCGGGCGTGTCCTGGTGGACCCGCAAGGCCGAGATCGCGGTCCTGGTCGTGCCCGTGCTCACGATCCTGGAGGCGTGGACCAACGGCGCCCACCACCTCCTGTGGACCCACGTGGGGGTGACCTTCTTCCCGGGCTTCCGGGTCCTGGCGCTGGAGCGGGGGCCGGGGTTCTGGCTTCTCGTGGCCTTCTCCTACGTGTGCCTCCTGGGAGCGGCGGGGCTGTACGGCCGCGCGGTCCTGGTGCGCCCGCCCCTCTTCCGGGGCCAGGCCATCTTCCTCTTCCTGGCCGGCCTCGCGCCCTGGGTGGGCAACATCCTCTACCTGTCCGGCGTGAGCGGGGGGCTGGACTACACGGTCTTCGGCTTCTCGGTCTCCGTGGCCCTGGCGGGGCTGGCGATGCTGCGCTGGCGCCTCCTCTCGGTGGGCCCGGTGGCCCGGGACATCCTGGTGGAGGGGATGGAGCAGGCGGTGGCGGTGCTGGACCCCGAGTGCCGGGTGGTGGACGTGAACCCCGCCATGGTGGCGCTGCTGGGGCGCGGCGGCTCGAGGGAGGTGGTGGGCCTTCCCATGGACGAGGCGCTCGGCCCGTACGCCACCGCGCCCCGCCCCGGCCACGTGGCCCGGCAGACCGTGGAGGACGTGGGCAGCGAGCGCACCTACGACTGCTTCACCTCCCCCATCCGGGACCACCGGGGCCGCCTCCGGGGCTGGACCCTCGTCTGCCACGACGTCACGGTCCGGGAGGAGGAGGCGGAGGCGCTGAAGCGGGCCCGGGAGCTGGCCGAGGAGACCGCGCGGGCCCAACGGGCCTTCATCACGAACATCAACCACGAGCTCCGCACCCCGCTGAACGGGGTCCTGGGGATGCTGCAGCTCCTCGACGACTCGGAGCTGGATCCGGACCAGCGGGAGTGGGTCGGCATGGCCGCCGCCTCGGCCACGAGCCTGCGCTCGCTGGTGGAGCGGGTCCTGGCGCTGGGAGAGCTCGAGGAGGGCGACGTGCGCCTCCGCTCCGAGCCCTTCTTCGTCCGGGCCGTGGCGTCCGACACCCTGGAGTCCTTCCGGGCCGCGGCGGAGCGGGTGGGCACCGAGCTGACGCTGGAGGTGGGCTCCGACCTCCCCCTCCGGCTGGTGGGGGACGCCGAGGCGCTGGGGAAGATCCTGGCCAGCCTGGTGGGGAACGCGGTGAAGTTCACCCGGCACGGACGGGTCGCGCTCCGCGTGACGGGCGTCGGGGACGGCTCCGACGACGGGTGCGGCATCCGCTTCGAGGTGGTGGACACCGGGGTCGGGATCCCCGCCCACCGCCTGGACGCCATCTTCGAGGGCTTCGTGCAGGGGGACCCCTCCCTCACCCGGGACCACGAGGGCGCGGGCCTCGGCCTCACCATCGCCGGCAAGCTGGTGGCCCACATGGGCGGCGAGCTCCGGGTGGAGAGCGAGGTCGGCCACGGCACCCGCTTCTGGTTCGACCTGGAGCTGGCCCGGCCGGCGGAGGTGGCGCCCCGAGCGTGAGCGAGCTCGACCCGACCCTCACCGTCCTCCTCTGGTCCTCCGTCGCGGCCTTCGCGGCCGGGCTCGGCGTCCTGCCCCAGGCCGTGGCGGGACGCCTGGCCCTCCCCGTGCTGGGCTGGTCCAACGCGCTGGCCTCGGGCCTCATGCTCGGCGTGGCCTACTCCCTCCTCACCCTGGGGCTGGACAGCGGCGCGATCCGGGCTGCCGCCGGAGCCCTGGTCGGCCTCGCCTTCGTCCGCGGCACCCACTCGCTGAGCGGGACCCAGGACCTGGACCTGAACAGCCTGGACGAGCTGGACCCGGCGTACGGCTACCAGGTGGTCCTGGTCACCACGCTCCACGGGGCCTACGAAGGCATCGCCATCGGCGTCGCCATGCTGGTCTCCCTCCCCTTCGGGATCTCCATGGCGCTGGCGCTGGCGGTGCACAACATCCCGGAGGCCATGGTCCTCACCCGCATCCTGGCCGGGCGGGGCGTGCGCCTCCTCCACGTCCTCCCGCTGGCGGTGGCCACGAACCTCAACCAGGTCCTCCTCTCGGTGGTGACCTTCGCCGTGGTGGGCGCGCTCCCCGCGCTCCTCCCCTGGGCCCTGGGCTTCGCGGTGGGCGCCCTGGTGTACCTGGTCCTGTCCGAGCTCCTCCCCGAGTCGTACCACCAGGCCGGCCACACCAGCATCGCGGTGGTGACCCTGGTGGCCATGGGGATCGTGGTGGCGCTGGGCGGAGGAGCCCCGTGAGCGACTGGCTGCTCGTCTTCCTCTACGCCCTCGCCACCGCCCTGGCCACCGGGCTGGGCGCCCTTCCGTTCCTCTTCGTGAAGGACGTCTCGGACCGCTTCGTGGCCTACTCCCACGCCGTGGCGGCGGGGCTCATGCTGGGGGCCAGCTTCGGGCTCGTCTCCGAGGGGGTGGTCCACGGCCGGGGCGGCACGCTGGGCGGGGCGCTCCTCGGGGTGGTCTTCATCCTCGTCACCCAGCGCCTTCTCGGCGGGTACGACGAGGAGGAGCTCGTCTTCGGGGCCGCCCGGGGCGAGAGCGCCCGGAAGATGCTGCTCATGATGGTCGTCATGACCGTCCACTCCTTCAGCGAGGGCGTGGCGGTGGGCGTCTCCTTCGGCGGCGGCATCACCCTGGCCACCGTGATCACCGTGGCCATCGCCGTGCACAACATCCCCGAAGGCGTGGCCATCACCGCCGTCATGCGCCCCCGGGGGGTCAGCGTGCCCCGGGCCGCGGGCTGGAGCGTCGTCTCGTCCCTCCCCCAGCCGCTCATGGCCGTCCCGGCGTTCCTCTTCGTGGAGGCCTTCCGGCCGGCGCTCCCCTGGGGGCTCGGCTTCGCCGCCGGAGCCATGATCTTCATGGTCCTGGTGGAGCTCCTCCCCGAGGCCTTCGAGGAGGGCGGGCGGGCCAGCGTGGCCACCCTGGCCACGGTCACCATCATCGCGATGGCGCTCTTCCAGCGGTTCCTGTAGAGGTTTTCGGGGGATGGCGGGCGAATGGCCGCTCCGTGGAACGGGGCTTGCTCATTCATGGGGGTGCGAGCACGAACGTTCCTCCCTTCGAGGGATCCCCATATGAGCAACTTCGACCTGAGCGACCAGAACGCCGACCTCTCCGACCGTCGGGTGGCCATCCTGGCCACGGACGGCTTCGAGCAGTCGGAGCTCACGTCCCCCCTGGAGGCGCTCCGCAACGCCGGCGCCGACGTGAAGATCATCTCCCTCCCCGACACCGACACCAGCATCCGCGGGTGGAAGGACGGGAACTGGGGCGACGAGGTGGACGTGGACGGCACGGTCCGCAACCACACCTCCGACGACTTCGACGCGCTGGTCCTCCCGGGCGGCGTCATCAACCCGGACCTCCTGCGCCGGAACGACGAGGCCGTGGGATTCGTCCGCTCCTTCTTCGAGGACGGGAAGCCCGTGGCCGCCATCTGCCACGGTCCGTGGCTCGTGGTTGAGGCCGGAGCCGCCGAGGGTCGCCGCATGACCTCCTTCAACTCCATCCGGACCGACCTCGAGAACGCCGGGGCCGACTGGGTGGACGAGTCGGTGGTCGTGGACCAGGGCCTGGTCACCAGCCGGAATCCCGACGACCTCGAGGACTTCAACTACAAGCTGCTCGAGGAGATCGCCGAGGGCGTCCACGCCGGGCAGCACGCCTGAGCGGAGCCCGATCCGAGGCACGCCCCCCGCCCTCCGTGGCCGTCCGGCCCGGGGGGCGCGGTGCGTCCCGGGGGGGTGCCGTCGTACCTTCCCGCCCGACCCACGCCCGAGGAGGCACATGAAGCTCGTCGCGACCCGGAAGTCGCAGCAGAACAAGGCCGCCGTGGACCCCTGGACCGTGGTCCACTTCGCCAGCGGCCTCGCCGCCGGCCTGGTGGGCGTCCCCCGGGCCCTCTCCTTCCCCGCGGCCGTCCTGTACGAAGTGGCCGAGCAGTACGCGGAGCGCACCCCCGCGGGACAGGAGCTGTTCGAGGCGTCGGGCCCCGAGCGGCTGCCCAACGTGGCGGTGGACCTGGCCGTCTTCGCCCTGGGCCAGTGGCTGGGCGAGCGGTGGAGCGCCGGATGAGGCGGCCGCTCCGGGCGGCGAGGGTCCTCGTGTCCGCCCTCCTTCTCGCCCCCCTCGCCGCCTGCTCGGCCGGAGAGCGGGCCGACCTGCCCGACACCCCCGAGGCCCGGGGGGAGCGGATCCTGGCGGGCGCGGCCCGACGGCTGGGAACGGGGGACGGCCCCGCCCCGACGCTCCGGACGTCGGCCACGGTGGAGGGCCCGTCCGGGACGTTCCGCACCTCCCTGCTTTCCGGGCGGGACGGGTGGGTGCGCATGGAGCAGCGGCCCGGGGGCTTCCTGGCCGGCGTGGGCCCGGAGGGCGCCTGGCGCGGCGGCCCGGAGGGGGAGCGGCTCCCCCTCTCGCCCGCGTCCCTGTCGGTGGTGCGGGGCCACGAGCTCCACATGCTGGCCCTCCGGCCCACCACGCGCTTCGGCCGCCCCCGGGCGGTCCCCTCCCCCTCCGATTCCTTCCTGGCCGTGGCGCTGGAGCGCACCCCCGGCGACTCCCTGGTCGCCCTCTTCCACGCCGCGGACACCCTCCCGGCGGGCCTCCGGGTGCTCTGGACCGAACCTCCCGTGGAGGTGCGCTGGGACGGGTGGGAGACCGTCGACGGCGTCCCGCTCTTCCGCGACGCCACCTTCCTCCAGGGAGACGAGCGCTTCCACTACCGCTTCGACACCCTGGAGGTGGGGCCGCTGGCCGACTCCCTCTTCCGGGGACCCGCGCCCTAGGCGACCGCCCCGCGTACCGCCGGGGACGCGGGGCCGGATCCCCTACCGCTTCCAGTCCGGCGCGAAGTCGGGATCGATGAGGCGCATGCCCCGGTCCAGGCCGTGGATGCGCTCCATCTCCTCCTCGTCGAGCTCGAAGTCCCAGATCCGGAAGTTGTCCTCCCGGTGCTCGGCGCTCCGGGCCCGGGGGATGGCCGCCACGTTCTCCTGCTGGAGGAGCCAGCGCAGCGTCACCTGGGCGGGGCTCTTCCCGTGGGCCTCCCCGATCTCGCGGAGCGTCTCGTCGTCCATGACCTCGGCCCGGGCCAGGGGCGAGTAGGCGGTGAGCATCACCTCGTTCGCCCGGCACATGTCCAGGAGGGGCTCCTGGGACAGGAACGGGTGGTACTCCACCTGGTTGCACAGGATCTCGGGCGCGATCTCCAGCGCCTGGCTCAGGAGCGCGGGCGTGAAGTTGGAGACGCCCATGTGGCGGATCTTCCCCTGGCCCCGCAGCTCCTTCATGGCGCCCAGCGGCTCGTCGAGGGGGATGGACTCGTCGGGCCAGTGGACGAGGAGCAGATCCACGTAGTCCACGTCGAGCTTCCGCAGGCTCGCCTCGGCGGCCTCGAGGCACTCGTCGTGGGAGAGCTCCTTCCACCACACCTTCGTGGTGAGGAAGTAGTCCCCCCGGTCCAGGTCGGAGCGGGCCAGGGCCCGCCCGACGGCCTCCTCGTTCTCGTAGGCCTCGGCGGTGTCCACGTGGCGGTACCCGATGGAGAGGGCGTCCGCCACGGCCTTCGTGCACTCCTCGCCCTGGAGCTGCCAGGTGCCGAAGCCGAGGGCCGGGACCCGCTGGCCCTGGACGGTGACGTGGGTGGCGCGGTCTTCGATGGTCTCGGTGGGATTCATGGGTCGTGTCTCGTCGGTTGTGGGTCGGGTCGAATGGGAGGGCGGGCGGGCTCTCCGGCGGATGGCCGGTCGGAGCTCACACCGCGAAGGGGTAGGTGTCGGGCACGGGATCGCCCCCCGGGGGGACCGCCGACGCCGTCAGCGGCTCCACGGCCCGGGTGCGGTCCACGAAGACCCACTCGTCGAACTGGGCCACGAGGTCGGCGTGGAAGTAGTGGCTGGCCCGCTCGGTCCGCGGCCGGTAGATGACGCCGATGGCCCGCTGCAGCCGCTCCCCGGCGAGGGCGCGGCGGAGCTCGCCCCGACCCCGCGCCTCCGCGTCCGCGCGGAGGGGCAGGAAGAAGGCGGGAGCCCCGGCGTCGTGGGCCAGGCGCCCCCAGCTCCCCTCCAGGGAGGGGCGCACCCGCATGACCTCGCCGGGCTCGCCCCATCCGTGGGCGGCCAGGACGGTGCCGGACCAGGTGGCCTGCCCCACGGCGTAGCACGCGTCGCCGAAGCTCCGGCGGCAGAGCTGCCCCAGGTTGTGCTGGCCGCCGGCGCCCATCTCGGTGGCGACGGCGTCGCCCAGGTGGGAGTTGTGGGCCCACACGGCGGCGCCGGCGTCGGGCCCGTGCCAGTCGAGGAGGTCCTCCAGCGTGTCGAACATGTGCTGGTCCCGGACGTTCCAGGACGCGGTGGGGCCCTGGTACATGAGGCGGTAGTAGCGCTCGGCGTCGGCCACGAGGCGCGCGTTGGCCACGGCGTCCACGGCGCGGAGCCCCTCGTCCGCCTCGGCCCGGACCCGCCGCTCCAGGAGGTCTGTGAGGATGCCCACCACCTCGTCCTCGCATCCCTCCAGGCGTCCCAGGCTGGCCAGCCGGCCGTAGGTGGCCGGGTCCCGCTCCCAGGGGCTCAGGCAGCCGAAGCGGTCGCGGGCCAGCCGCGCCGTCTCCGGGTCCACGTCCTCGAGGTAGGCCAGGACCGCCTCGATGGAGGTGTGGAGGCTGTAGAGGTCGAGGCCGAAGAAGCCGACCCGGGCCTCGGGGTCGGCGATGCCGCGGTTGTGCTCCCGGAGCCAGCGGAGGAAGTCCAGCGTCTCCCGGTTGGCCCACATCCAGCGGGGGAAGCGCTGGAAGGGCCTCATCTCCGGGGCGCCGTCCTCGAGGCCGCGGACCCACCGGTCCAGGTGGGCCGCGTCCGGCCAGTCCGCCTCCACCGCCACGAACGAGACCTCGCCCCGCTCGACGAGCTCCCGGGTGAGGCGGGCCCGGAGGCGGTAGAACTCGGAGGTGCCGTGGCTCGCCTCGCCCAGGAGGACCACCCGGTGCCCCGAGAGGCGCGCCACCGCCGCGGAGAGGTCGGCCTCCTCCACTCCGTCGAAGGCCTCCAGCGAGCCCCGCAGGCCCTCCAGCGCCGGGTCGCCGACCGGGGACCGGCCCCGCCGGCGCACGCCCGCCGCCTCCGGTCCGGCCGGGGCGTCCGGCCCGGGCGCCCCGCCTTCCACCAGAGGCACGAAGCGGACCGCTCCCAGGTCCGCGCGGAGGAGCGTGCCGTCCTCCTGCTTCCGGAAGACCACCAGCTCCTGGGTGCGGTCCGGGGGGCCCAGCGGGATCACCAGGCGGCCCCCGGGGGCGAGCTGCTCCCGGAGGGCGTCGGGCACGCGGGGGCCGCCGGCGGACACCAGCACGGCGTCGAAGGGGGCGTCGGAGGGCCGGCCCCGGGTGCCGTCCCCGTGGACCACCCGGGCGTTCTCGACGCCCAGCTCTCCGAGGGTGGCCCGAGCCCGCTCCGCCAGGCCGGCGTGGCGCTCCACCGCCACCACTTCGTCCACGAGGCGGGCGGCCACCGCCGCAGCGTAGCCGGAGCCGGCCCCGACCTCCAGGAGCCGATCGCCGGGCCCCAGCTCCAGGGCCTCCAGCATGAGGGCCACGATGTACGGCTGGGAGATCGTCTGATCGTCGGCGATGGGGAGCGCCGAGTCCTCGTACGCGAACTCCCGCACGGCGTCGCCCACGAAGCGCTCCCGGGGGACGGCGCGCATGGCCGCGAGGACCCGGGGGTCCCGCACGCCCCGGGCCTCGATCTGGCGGGCCACCATCTCGCTGCGCCTCCGAGCCGCCTCGTCCCGCTCGGGCTTCATGGCCTGCTTGACTCCCTGTCGACCGCGATGCACAGTGGTGATCCGCCCTCGTCAGGGCCATCAACATTCGTGCCATGCGAGGGCGCGGCGACGGTCCCAACCTCCGACCTCGGCGCCCGATCATGACATCCCCGCCCGACGACAGCCGCGACGTCCGCAGGCTCGGTCCCTGGAGCCCCTTCTCCGTGGACGACCTCGTGCTGCGGGCCCCCGACATCGCCCGGGAGTGGTCCGCGTCCGACGGGGAGGACCGGCCCGAGGCGCTCTCCGACGAGGTGACCTGGACCCTGGTGGGGCTGGGGCGCTGGCTGAACGGCCCCGAGCCCGACGTGCCCGAGGAGCTTCGTCAGGTCTTCCGGGACCTGGCGCTCGCCTTCCGGAACCATCAGCTCGAGCTCGAGGACACGCTGGACGCCCTGGAGGAGCTCGAGGAGTTCCTGGTGGGGGAGGACGGCCACGGGGACACGGGGCATCCCGCGGTGAGCACCCGGCTGCGGCGCGCCATGCGGGCGCTCTGGACCGAGGTCATCCAGCTCCACCAGGCCTTCCTGCGCCGCCGGGACCGGGAGCGCATCCAGGCGCTGGAGAGCTTCGAGGAGGTCCTCTCCCACGAGCTGGGCAACCGCCTCGGCGCCGCCCGGACCGGGGTGGACATCCTCCAGGAGGCTCCGGAGGGCCTGTCGAACCAGCGCCGTGAGGACCTCCTCGACCTGGTGGGCGACGGCATCGACGCCGCGCTCCAGACCGTGAAGGACGTGGACACCTTCGTCCAGGCCCAGAGCTGGACCGAGGACCAGCCCCGCCCCCTGCGCGAGGTGGTGGTGGGGGTGGCCAAGGGGCTCGAGGCCGAGGCCCGGAGCCAGGGGGTCCGCCTGGAGCTGGACGTGGACGCCATCCCCGAGACCCCGGTGGACGCCGGCCGGGTCCGCCTGATCCTGGCGAACTTCCTGGTGAACGGGATCCGCTACCGGGACGCCGGGAAGGAGCGCTCCTGGGTCCGGCTGACGGGCGAGCGCGACGGGGGCGTGGTCCGCATCGAGGTCGCGGACAACGGGATCGGCATCCCCCGGGAGGAGCAGTCCGAGATCTTCCAGTTCCACCGCCGCGGGCGGAACCACCACGGGCGGGAGGGCTCCGGGCTGGGGCTGACCATCGCCTCGGAGGCGGTGGCCCAGCTCGGCGGGGAGGTCACGCTGGAGAGCGAGGTGGGCGTGGGCACGACCTTCCGGGTCGCCCTCCCCACCAGCACCTCGGGCCAGGAAGCCCGACCGGCGCCGGTCGAGGCCCCGAGAGCGGCGGGGTAGCCCCGGCCCTCAGAGGCCGTGCTTCTTCCGCCGCCGCCAGAGGGTGGTGGTGGAGATCCCCAGGACGTCGGCCGCCTCGTCCACGCTGTCGGTGGTCTCGAGCACGTGGCCGATGTGGGCCCGCTCCACCTCCTCCAGCGACAGGAACTCGTCCTCCCCGTCCCCACCCCCGCCCGTGCGCCCGCCGCCGGGCACCGTGGAGGGGAGGAGCTCGGCGCCCACCTCCCGACCCTGCGCCAGGATCACCGCGCGCTCCACGGCGTTCTCCAGCTCCCGCACGTTCCCCGGCCACGGGTATCGGCGGAGTCGCTCCGCCGCGGCCTCCGAGAAGCCCTCGAGCTGGCGGGCGTTCTCCTCGTTGTAGAGGTGGAGGAAGAGCTCGGCCAGGGGCAGGATGTCCTCGGGCCGCTCCCGGAGGGGAGGCACCCGGATCTCGATGACGTTCAGCCGATAGTACAGGTCCTCACGGAAGAGCCCGTCCCGGACCATCTTCTCCATGTCCCGGTTGGTCGCCGTGATGAGCCGGACGTCGGAGGTGAGGGTCTCGTTGCCCCCCACCCGCTCGTACTCGCGCTCCTGGATGAAGCGGAGGAGCTGGGGCTGGATCGAGGTCGGCAGGTCCCCGATCTCGTCCAGGAAGATGGTGCCCCCTTCGGTCGTCTCGATCCGCCCCCGGTGGGCCTTCACCGCCCCGGTGAACGCCCCGCGCTCGTGGCCGAAGAGCTCGCTGCGCAGGAGGTCCTCCGACAGGGACGGGCAGCTCACGACCGAGAACGGACCGTCCGCCCGGCTGCTCCACCGGTGCATGGCCCGGGCGAGGACCCCCTTCCCCGTTCCGCTCTCGCCCTGGAGGAGGATCGTGGCCGTGCTGGGCGCGGCCCGGCGGGCCAGCTCCAGGACCTTCCGCATGTCGGCGTTGTCGCTGTCGAGCATCTCGGGGCTGGTGGCCCGCTCGGCCTCCTCCCGGAGCGCGGCCACCCGGCGCTCCCGGCGGCGCACGGCCAGAAGCTTCTCCGCCAGGATGCGGACCTCGGCGGGCTTGAAGGGCTTGGCCAGGTAGTCGGTGGCCCCGGCCCGCACCGCGTCCACCGCCGACTCGATGGAGGCGTGGGCGGTCATGAGGACGATCTTCACCCACGGCGAGCGCTTGAGGGCCTTGGGGATCAGGTCGATCCCGGAGACCCCGTCCCCGAGACGGAGGTCGAAGAACGCCACGTCGAACAGCTCGGCGTCGAGGAGGTCCAGGGCCCGGTCCGGCTCCCCGACGGCGGTGACCCGGTGGGGCGTGTCCGCCAGGCACTGCTCCAGGGCGGTCCGCGTCACGGCCTCGTCGTCGAGGACGAGGATGTTCAGCGAGGGCTCGGCGGACATGGGCGTCCTTTCTCGGGGGTCGAAGGAGGGTGGGCGACGATCCGCTTCCAACATCCGTGGCGTCCCGGGGAACGTCAAATGGAGTGGCGCCGGGCGGGGGCGTCCGTGGAACGGCTCTTGCACCCGGGAGGAGCACCGCCGATCCCCAACCACATCCGGCCTCGCCGGAAGGAGCCCCACATGTCCGTAGCCAAGGTCATCGAGATCACCGCCCGGTCCACCGAGTCCATCGAGGACGCCATCCAGAAGGGCGTCGCCCGGGCCGGCAAGACCGTGGACAACATCCAGAGCGCCTGGATCAAGGCCACCCACGCCGAGATCGAGGACGACCGGGTGGTCGGCTATCGGGTCGACATGAAGATCACCTTCATCCTCGACGGCTGATGGGCAGGCGCGCTCCCCGCGTGCGCGCCCTGCCGGCGCTGGCGACGGTGGCCCTCCTGGCCGCCGCCGCGGGTGCCTGCGGCGGGGACGGCGGCGGGGCCTTCCTCCTGGCGCCCGGAGACGGGGCCGAGCGGGTGGACTCCATCGCGGTGGCCCCCCTCACCGCCCGCCTCGACGACGTGGGGCTCACCCAGCCCTTCACCGCCACCGCCTTCGACGCCTCCGGCGCCGTGGTCTCCGACGTGCAGGTCTCGTGGTCGTCCGGCGATCCCGGCGTGGCCACCGTGGACCAGAGCGGCGTCGCCACGTCGCGGGGTCCCGGCCAGGTGGACATCGTCGCGCAGGCCGGCGACGTGTCGGGCCGGGCCGTCCTCTCGGTGGCCCTGGTCAGCGAGCCCTGAGCCGACGCGACGCACCGTGACCCCATCCCGCTCCGGGCCCATGTTCGTCGTCCAGGAGCACCGGGCCTCCTCCCACCACTTCGACTTCCGGCTGGAGGTCGACGGCGTCCTCCGCTCGTGGGCGGTGCCGAAGGGGCCCTCTCCCGATCCCCGGGAGAAGCGCCTGGCCGTCCCCACCGAGGACCACCCCCTCTCCTACGCGGACTTCGAGGGCGTCATCCCCGAGGACCGGTACGGGGGCGGGAGCGTGATCGTCTGGGACGCCGGCCCCTACGAGAGCCTGAAGGACGACGGCGAGGGCGGGCGGGTCCCCCTGGGCGAGCAGCTCGACGCCGGGCACGCCACCTTCCGGCTCCACGGGGAGAAGCTCCGGGGCGGCTGGTCGCTGACCCGCTTCCGCGACGGCTCGGAGGAGGGGGAGGACGAGGCCTGGCTCCTGGTGAAGATGGACGACGACGAGGCCGACGCCCGGCGCAATCCCGTGAGCACCGAGCCGCGCTCCGTGCTCTCGGGGCGGACCGTGGAGGAGGTCGGGGATCCGGAGGAGGAGGGGGCGTGAGCCCCGTCCGTCGCTACGGATCCCGGAGCGTCGAGGTCACCAGCCCCGACCGGGTCTACTACCCCGACACCGGGGTCACGAAGGAGGACGTCCTCGACTACTACGAGGCGGTGGCCGGGCCCATGCTCCGCCACCTGGAGGGGCGCCCCGTCTCCCTCCAGCGATTCCCCGAGGGCCTCGGCGGGGAGGGCTTCTACCAGAAGGAGGTCCGGGACCACTTCCCCGACTGGATCGGCCGGGCGGAGGTGGCGCTGAAGGACGGGGGAACCCAGCCCCAGGTGGTGGTGGGAGACGTGGCCACCCTGATCTGGCTCGCCCAGCACGGGACGTTGACGTTTCACTCCTGGCTGAGTCGCACGCCGGATCTGAACCGTCCCGACCGGCTGGTCGTCGACCTGGACCCCGGGGAGGGGGGCGGCTTCGACGCCGTCCGCCGCGCCGCCCGGGACGTGCGGGCCCTCTTCGAGGCGACGGGGCTCGTCCCGTTCCTCATGGTGACCGGCTCCCGGGGGGCCCACGTGTGGGCTCCCCTGCGCCTCGGTCCGGACTTCGACGAGGTCCGGGCCTTCGCCCGGGAGCTCACGGATCGCCTAGCCGCCGAGCACCCGGACCGCTACACCACCGAGATCCGGAAGGCCAAGCGGGGCGACCGCCTCTTCCTGGACGTGGCCCGGAACGCCTACGCCCAGACCGCCGTGGCCCCCTACTCCCTGCGGCCCCGGCCCGGGGCGCCCGTGGCCACCCCCCTGGAATGGGACGAGCTCGGCTCGCTGGAGGGGCCCCGGCGCTGGACCATTCGGTCGGTACCCCGGCGCCTCGCCCACCGGGAGGATCCGTGGAAGGGGATGGGCCGGAGCGCCGTCTCGCTGGCGCGGGCCCGGGAGCGCTGGGCGGCCCGGGAGCGCTGAAGGCGGCGCGGGGGTTGGGCGGCCGGCGCGCGCCGGAGGGCCCGAGCCCGAGGGCGCGACGACCTCGCTCCGCCGGTCAGCCTCCTCCCCCCCAGGCCTCCACGAGCTCCGTGGCGATCCACCCCATGGCCCGCTCCAGCTCCAGGAAGTCGCCCCGGTTCTGGTTGCCGTAGACCGCCACCGCCACGGGCCCGCCCTCGTAGAGGAGGAGCCCCACGTCGTTGCCCGCGTGGGGCGGCCAGTCCCCGGTCTTGTGGGCGATGCGGACCCCCCGCGGCATGGTCCGGGGAAGACGGCTCGCGTAGAGCTGCCCCGCCAGGATCCGCACCATCTCCGCCGAGTGCTCGGCCGAGGCCAGCTCCCCGGCGTGGATCGCGGCAAGGAAGCGGACGGTCTCCCGGGGCGTGCTGCGGCCGAGCCAGACCGTGGAGTCCCCTTCGAAGTCGAAGATCACCCGGTCCGCGACGAAGGCTTCGCCCTCCTCCTCCCGGGCCCGGTCCAGGCGGCGGTCCACCGCCGCGAAGATCTCGCCGGTGGACATCCGGAAGCGGGTCTCCCGGTAGCCCAGCGAGTCCAGCATGTGGTTCACGTCGTCGAGCCCGACCTCCTCCAGCACCATGTCGGTGGCGGTGTTGTCGGAGGTCACGATCATCTGCGTGACCAGGTCCCGCACCGTGGGCCGGAGCCCGGGCGCGAACGTCTGGAGGAGGCCGCTCCCGCCCCGGACGCGATCGGGGGTCACGGTGCGTCGGGCGTCCAGATCCAGGAGGCCGGCCTCGGCGTGTTGGTAGACCCGGACCATGGCCGCCAGCTTGATCACGCTGAGGGTGTTCATCACCCGGTCCGCCCGCACGGCCACCTCCCGTCCGGTGGGGAGGTGGCGCGCATAGAGCGCGGTCTCCGCGTCCAGGCCGTCGAGGCGGGCCCGCAGGCGGGCTTCCAGCGCCCGGTCGGGCCCGTCCTGGGCGAGGCCGGGTACCGCCGAGAGGAGGAGGGCCAGCAGGGCCGACCCCACCGCCCGCGGCAAGGGACGCGGGCGACGACGGCAGGCCGGGGCGCGCAAAGGGCTTCGGAACACGGGACGCTCCGGAAGGAAGGGAACGGAGCCGGCAAGCTACGGGGACGTCGGCCGCCCGGCGAGGCGGAGCCGTCCGGCCGGTATCCGTGGCAGGATTATTGCTGCGAGAGCAGGCCGACGGGCTCTGCCCCTTCCTCCCCCCGAGACCCATGCCGACCCAAGATCTGACCGACCTGTTCACCGAGGCGCTGGCCGTCGTGAACCGGGCACTGGCAGCCAACCGCGACCACCCCGTCTTCGGACGCGTCCTGGGCCTCGCCGAGGGCCACCTGGACGGCCACAAGGCCAACATCGTGGTCTACGAGGACGACCCCGCGGCCAAGGAGGGGTTCTTCACGGTGAAGTGGGAGGACCACGGGCTCCGCCTCCTCACGGTGGGCAAGGGCCCCCACGACACCCAGTGGAAGGTCTCCCGGGCCTACCTGCAGTCCCTTGTGGACGACCCCGAGACCTACGTGGACAACCCGGCGCGGCTGGACCTGGACTGGCTGGCCCACCGGATCCCCGACGGGGCCCGCCAGCTCTTCGAGTGGGGGACGAAGGCCCCCGAGTAGACCCCGCCGCCGGACACGACGAGGCCCCCCGCCGGACGAGACCGACGGGGGGCCGTTCGCTTCGTGACCGGGAACCGGACCGGTCGAGGAGGCGCTACAGCTTGACGACGTTCTCCGCCGCCGGGCCCTTCTGACCCTGGGTGACGTCGAACTCGACCCGGTCACCCTCGGACAGGCTCTTGAAGCCCTGCATCTGGATGGCGGAGTGATGGACGAAGCAGTCCTGGCTGCCGTCCTCCGGCGTGATGAAGCCGAAGCCCTTCTGGTCGTTGAACCACTTCACGGTTCCGGTCGTACGCATCGAACCTGCTCCTGGCTGCCTGCGTGGCCGAAGACCCCCACGCCGGGTGCGGGGCCAACGTGCCCCGAGACTGGATTTCGGAATTCGGCGGTAATAGTGGGCGCCCCGGGGTCGGCATGCAACAAAAAAGACCCCCCGGCGGACGAATCCGCCGGGGGGCCGGGCTTTCCGAGGCGTGAGGCCTCAGAGGGCGACGACGTTCTCCGCCGCCGGGCCCTTCTGGCCCTGCACCACGTCGAACTCGACCTTCGCGCCCTCGGCGAGGGTCTTGAAGCCCTGCATCTGGATCGCGGAGTGGTGCACGAAGCAGTCCTGGCTGCCGTCCTCCGGCGTGATGAAGCCAAAACCCTTCTGATCGTTGAACCACTTCACGGTGCCCGTCGTACGCATCATCTGACTCCTGTTGCTTCGTTCTGGTCTTGTGTCGGAGTTGTTCGGATGATCCGTACGCTACCGACTGCCGACCCGCGTGGCTGAAAAACCCCCACGCTGGGTAGGGGGCGTCGTTGCCCCTCTGTGGACATCGGGACGCCGTCGAAGACGGTCCCGATGAGGCCCACCGCATGCTGCGATGGTGCGCGGCAAAGGTGACCCTTGTCGACGTTCAGGTCAATGCCGATGAGGGGCCGGTCCCGGACCCTCCCGGGTACGCGCGTGCGAGGACCGGCCGTGGTCCGGGGCCTCGCAGGGGACCTCGCGCGCGGCCCCCGGACCCCACGGCATTTGCCCCGGAGAGGTCCGGGCCCCATCCTGCACCCCTTCGTCTCCCCCACACCCCCTTCTCCCGACCGTGGCCCACGCGCGACCGCGTCGCGTCCGCCCACGGTCCCAGCACCGCCAGCCACGCCTGGCACCGACCATGACCGACCTTCCCGAGACCGACTGGATCTGGCGCGACGGCGAGTTCGTCGCCTGGGACGACGCCAACATCCACGTCATGACCCACGCCCTCCACTACGGCTCCTCCATCTTCGAGGGGATCCGCTTCTACCCCACCTCGCGGGGCCCGGCAATCTTCCGCCTCGAGGACCATCTCGTCCGGTTCTTCGATTCGTGCCGGATCTACCGCATGACCCCCTCCGTGGACCGCGCCGAGCTCATCGAGGCCTGCCGCGAGACGGTCCGCCGCAACGCCATCGACGAGGGCTACCTCCGCCCCCTCGCCTTCCGGGGCGTGGGTGCCCTGGGCCTCAACCCCACGCCCAGCCCCGTGGAGACGCTGGTGGTGGCCTGGGCCTGGGGACGCTACCTGGGCGCCGAGGCCCTGGAGAACGGTGTGGACGCGTGCGTGTCCACCTGGACCCGTCCGGCCCCCAACACCCACCCCACGCTGGCCAAGGCCGGGGGGAACTACATCAACAGCTGCCTCATGAAGATGGAGGCGCTCGAGAACGGGTACGCCGACGCCATCGCCCTGGGTGCCGCGGGCACCGTGAGCGAGGGGAGCGGGCAGAACATCTTCCTCGTGCGGAACGGGACGCTGATGACCCCGTCGCTGGACGGGACCATGCTCGCCGGGGTGACCCGGGACACGATCCTGGTCCTCGCGCGCAAGCTCGGGATCCCCGTCGTCGAATGCACCGTCCCGCGGGAGACGCTCTACACCGCCGACGAGGTCTTCTTCACGGGCACGGCCTCGGAGGTCACCCCCGTCCGCAGCGTCGACCGGATCCCGGTCGGGAGCGGGCGGCCGGGGCCCATCACCCGCCGCCTCCAGGAGGAGTACCTGGCGGTGGTCCGGGGTGAGCGGGACGTTCCGGAGGGATGGCTCGACGTGGTGGAGCGGGTCCCGGAAGGGAGCGCCCCCGCCTAGGCACCCGGTCGGAGCCGGACGGTCCGGCTCCGACCGCCCGACTCGGCACCTTCAGCCCGGGCCCGCGCGTTGGTATCATCCGTGGGGGGATTCTTTCGAATCGGTACGGCGGCGCGTGGGCTCCCATGGCCCCGCGCCGCTCATGAGGTGGGGAGCGAATCGTGTCGGACCAGCCGGGTGCCGGAGGAGGTGCGGGCGGTGCGACCCGTGGAGGGTCGGACCGGGCCCGCCTCATCCTGGTCGTGGAGGACGAGGAGCCGCTCCGGCGGCTGGTCGTACGCATGCTCGACCGCATGGGCTTCGAGACCCTGGCCGCCGGCGACGGCGAGGAGGGCATCCGGCTGGCACGGAGCGCCCGCGACAAGCTCGACCTCGTGCTCACCGACGTGATCATGCCCCGGACCCGAGGGCCCCTCATGGTGGAGCGGCTCCGCAGCGAGGGCGTCCACGTGCCGGTCGGCTACATGTCGGGGTACTCCGCCGAGGAGCTCTCGCAGGAGGACCGCACGGCGCGCTTCCTGGCCAAGCCCTTCACCATGGAGGAGCTCGGACGCTTCGTGCGGTCCGTCCTCGACGAGGAGTAGACCGCACCGTCCGCCGCGGGGTATCGTGGGGCAGGGCACGCGCCCCACGCCCCGACCCGACGACCCCGGAGATCCCATGACCCGACGCGCCCTCGCCGCCGCCCTGCTCCTGGCGGCCACCGCTCCCGCCCTCGAGGCCCAGGAGGCCCCCGCCCCCCTCGAGACCGTGCGCAACTTCCAGCGGGTCTCGGACCGCCTGGCCTCGTCGGGGCAGATCGCCTACGACCAGATCCCCCTCCTCGCGGAGGAGGGATTCGAGGTGGTCGTGAACCTGGCCGTGGCCGACTCCGCCCGGAACGGGGAGGAAGGCTTCCGCGTGATCCAGCAGGGGCTCACCTACGTGCACATCCCCGTGGACTGGGAGAATCCGTCCATGGAGGACGTGGAGCTCTTCTTCGACGTCATGGAGGCGGTGGAGGGACGGAAGGTCTACGTCCATTGCTTCGCCAACATGCGCGCGTCCGCCTTCGTGTACATGTACCGGACGCTGGTGCAGGGCGTCCCCGAGGCGGAGGCGCGGGCCACCATGAACGAGGTGTGGGACCCGTGGGAGCTGGAGCAGTGGGGGGGGCTGATCGACCGAGCCCGCGAGGGGGCCGGTAGGTAGGTAGGCGCCGGGGGACGACCTCCCTCGAGTCGGCACGCTCGGGCCTTCCTCGCGGGGGCACTCCCCCGTGGCGGATACGGCCCTCGCTCGGCGGCCCCGGGCCGACCGGGTCCCGGGGCCGATGGCCTTTTCGAGGGAGGTCGTCCCCCGGCGCCCCCACCGTGCGGCTGGCGCGACCCGTCCACGCTACCCGTGCGGTCGTTCGGACGCTGCTGCCCGCGCCTTCGCGGTGGTAGTGGGCCCGCCACCATGGTGGCGGGCCTGGCCGGGGCGGGCGGCCCGGTGCGGGAGGGTACCCCTCCTGGACGGCGGGCCTGGCCCCGGCGGCGGCCCGGGGAGCGGTGGGCACTCCGCCCTGGTGGGTCGGGCCTCGCCTGCGGCGGGCGGCCCGGTGCGGGTCGGATGTGGTTCGAAATCCCCAGGACGGACGGGCCCGGGGGAGGGTTCCGGATTGGTGCCCGCCTGGGGCCCCGAATCCCCAGGAGGCGGACGGTCGGGGGGCGCTTGGGGAATCGGGGCCGCGTGGGGGCTCGGAATCCCCAACGTGGGTCCGACGCGCGCGGATTGGGGATTTCGGTCCAGGAACGGCCGCGCATTGCCTCCGTCGGGGGGCGGGACCAACTTCCGGGGCATCCCTCCCCTACCCCTTCCGGGAGCCCGCATGTCCCGCCTGCACCTCTCCGCGGCCGCCTTCGTGGCCGCGCTCGTCTGCCTCCTCCCCTCCGCCCTCGCCGCCCAGGGCACGCGCTTCCTCCGCGACCCCGACGTGGGGCCGGACCACATCGCCTTCGTCCACGCCAACGACGTGTGGATGGTGGGGCGGGACGGGGGGCGGGCCTGGAGGCTCACCTCCAACGAGGGCGCGGAGACGGATCCGGCCTTCAGCCCCGACGGGCGCTGGGTGGCCTTCACCGGGGAGTACGGGGGGAACGCGGACGTCTACGTGGTGGCGGCCGAGGGCGGGCAGCCGGAGCGGCTGACCTGGCACCCCGGCGAGGACGCGGTCCAGGGATGGACGCCGGACGGGCGGATCCTCTTCCGCTCGGGGCGGAAGGGGCAGCCCACGAAGCTGTGGCAGTGGTACACGGTCTCGCCGGAGGGCGGGCTCCCGGAGGACGTGGGGGTCCCCCAGGCCTACCACGGCGAGATGAGCGCCGACGGGGACTGGCTGGCCTACCAGGAGATCGGCTACTGGGACCCGGAGTGGCGGAACTACCGCGGCGGCCAGGCCCAGCCGGTGAGCGTCGTCTCCACCGAGACGTGGGAGCGGCGCACCCCGCCCCACGAAGGGGAGCGCCACATGGCCCCGGTCTGGCTCGACGGCGTGGTCTACTACATGAGCGAGCGGGACTGGGCGTCCAACGTCTGGTCCTGGGACCCCGCCACGGGCGAGGAGGAGCAGCACACCTTCCACACCGACTTCGACGTCAAGAGCCTGGGCGCGGGCGACGGCGTGGTGGTCTACGAGCAGGCCGGCTGGCTCTGGGAGCTGGACCCGGCCTCCGGTGAGACCCGGCGCCTGGAGATCCTGGCCGAGGGCGATCAGAGCTGGGCCCGGGCCCGCTGGGAGGACGTCTCCCCCGGGCAGCTCGGCAACGCCCGCCTGTCTCCCACCGGCGCCCGCGCCCTCTTCGAGCACCGGGGCGACATCTTCACCGTGCCCGCCGGCGAGGGGAGCTGGCGCAACCTGACCCGGTCCAGCGGCGTGGCCGACCGCCACCCCGCCTGGTCGCCCGACGGCGAGACCATCGCCTGGTTCAACGACGAGGGCGGCGAGTACGGCCTGGTGCTGGCGGACCAGGACGGCACGATCCGGCGGCGCATCGAGCTCGACGACCCGTCCTTCTACTACCAGGCCCGCTGGGCGCCCGACGGGAGCAAGCTCGCCTTCACCGACACCGACTACCGGGTGCTGGTCCTGGACGTGGCCAGCGGCGACGTGACCCACGTGGACACGGACCGCTACGCCCACCCGGAGCGCTCCATGAACCCGGTGTGGTCCCCGGACTCCCGCTGGATCGCCTACGCGCGGCGCCTGGATACCCAGTTCCGCGCCATCTTCGTGCACGACACCGAGAGCGGCGAGACGCACCAGCTCACCGACGGCATGGCCGACGCCATCGACCCGGTGTGGGACGCCGGCGGCGACTACCTCTACTTCCTGGCCTCCACCGACTACGGCCTGAACACGGGCTGGCTGGACATGACGTCGTACGACCGGCCCATCACCCGGTCCCTCTACGTGGCGGTTCTCGAGGACGACGAGGCCTCGCCCTTCGCGCCCCGGAGCGACGAGGAGAACGGGCGCGACCCCTACGAGGACGACGAGGAGGACGACGACGAGGGGGAGGACGAGGACGAGGCCGGCGACGTCGAGGAGGTCGAGATCTACCCGGTCCGGATCATGGACCGCATCGTGGCGGCCCCCGACCTCCCGGCCCGCAACTACCTGGGCCTCGCGCCGGGCCCCGAGGGTCACGTCTTCGTCCTGGAGGCCCGGCCGAACGAGCCCGGCGCCACCCTCCACCGCTACGCCCTGGAGGACCGGGAGCCCACCACCTTCCTGGAAGGCGTCCAGACCGCCGAGGCCTCCCACGACCGCACGAAGCTCCTGGTGCGCCAGGGCGGCTCGTGGCGGGTGGTCGGCGCCGCGGGCTCCCCGCCCTCGGGCAACGGGGACGACCGCCTGGCCCTGGACGGGCTCCGCGTCCGCATCGAGCCCCGGGCCGAGTACGCCCAGATGCTCCGGGACGGCTGGCGCTTCATGCGGGACTTCCTCTACGTGGACAACGCCCACGGCGCGCCGTGGGACGACGTCTGGGACTGGTACTCCGCCTGGCTCCCGGACGTGGAGCACCGCTCCGACTTCAACCACCTCCTGGACATGATGTCCGGCGAGATCGCCGTGGGACACTCCTACGTCCGCGGCGGGGACTACCCGGACCTGGACGACCCGCGCACGGGCCTCCTCGGGGTGGACCTGGAGGAGGTGGACGGCTTCTACCGCATCGCCGCGATCTACGACGGCGAGGACTGGAACCCCGGGCTCCGGGGACCCCTGACCCATCCGGGCATGGACGTGGAGGTCGGGGACTTCCTCGTGGCCGTCGACGGCGAGCCCCTCCGGGCGCCCACCAACCCCTACCGGCTCCTGGAGGGGACGGAGGACCGCGCCATCACGGTCTCGGTGAACGACCGGCCCTCGGCCGACGGCGCCCGCCAGCTGGTGGTGGAGCCGGTGGGAAGCGAGGGCGGACTGCGCCAGTGGGCCTGGGTGGCCGAGAACCAGCGGCGCGTGGACGAGATGAGCGACGGCCGGCTGGCCTACGTCTGGCTCCCCAACACGGGCCAGGGCGGCTACACCTACTTCAACCGCATGTACTTCGCCCAGCAGGACCGCCGGGGCGCCGTCATCGACGAGCGCAACAACGGCGGCGGCTCGGCGGCGGACTACATCGTGGAGATGATGGACCGGGAGCTCACCGGCTACTTCAACTCCAAGGCCTCGGACCGGAAGCCGTGGACCCAGCCCATGGCCGGGCTCTTCGGGCCCAAGGTCATGGTGATCAACGAACGGGCCGGCTCCGGCGGGGACCTCATGCCCTACCTCTTCCGATTCCACGACGTCGGGCCGCTGGTCGGCACCAAGACGTGGGGCGGGCTCGTGGGAACGTGGGACACCCCGCCCCTCGTCGACGGGGGTCGCTTCGTGGCGCCCCGGGGCGGCTTCATCGACGTGGACGGCAACTGGGCCGTGGAGGCCGAGGGCGTGGCCCCGGACATCGAGGTCCGCAACGACCCGGCAGCGGTCCGCCAGGGGCGCGACCCGCAGCTCGAGGCGGCCATCCGGGAGGCGCTGCGCCTCCTCGAGACCGAGGGCGTGGACCTCCTGGAGACCCAGCCGCCGGCGCCGGTGCGCTACGGCCGTCCGGGCAACCCGCCCCGCTCGCCGGGAGGGGGCGGTCGCTGAGTCAGCTCCCCGGGACCCGCGCGCCGTTGGGGAGGCGGTAGAGCGCCGCCACGGTGCGCCGGTCCCGGGACGAGACCGGCGGGGTGCCGGCCACCGAGGCGGCCATGACGTCCGTGGCGCGGTCGGAGTGCCGGAGGATGCCCAGGGCGTGCCCCATCTCGTGGGCGGCCACGTGGGCCACCAGGAGCTCCGAGGCCGGAACCTCCCGGCCTCCACCCACGCCCTCGTACAGGACCGTGCTGATGCTCCCGACGCGGAAGTCGGGCCCCTCGGACGTCTCGCGCCAGGTGACCTGGGTCACGCCGGCACGGGACGCGCTCCCGCCGGGGCCGAACCCCACCCGGGGCACCCAGTAGAGCTCCACGTCCCAGACCCGCACCGGCACCCGCCCGTCGTCCACCTGGAGCGGGAAGGGATGGCCGTCCCACTGGAGGATCCCCGCCACCGCGGCGGCGTGGAGACGTCGCCGGGCCTCCCGGTCCTCCAGGGGCGGCGGCGGGACCCGCACCCGCAGGCGGCCCTTGGCCAGGGGCCAGCGGCGCACCTGGAAGCCCGCGCCCCCGGCGCACAGGTAGCCGGCGTCGCGGCACGCCTCCCGACGCTCGACGGTGGTGCCCAGCCCGTTCACCAGGGACGCCTCGGGGCAGGCCACGGCGTCCTCGCCCCCGCACGAGGGGGACCGGACGGCCGACCGCCCCAACCAGGCGAGGACCAGGAGGCCCAGGATCCACGTTCGCTTCATGCGCCCACCATACCGTCCGCCCGGAGCGGGTGCCACGGAGGCAGCGCGTGAAGGCCTGGATGCTCCGGCGCACGGGCGGCCCCGGGGTCCTCCGCCTCGAGGACGTGCCGGACCCCGAGCCCGGCCCCGGCGAGGTGGCGGTCGCGGTGGACGCCATCGGCGTGAACTACGCCGAGGTCCTCTCCCGGAAGGGGCTCTACGGGTGGGCTCCGGACCGGCCGTACGTCCCGGGCATGGAGTGCGCCGGACGCATCGTGGCGCTGGGCGAGGGCGTGGAGGGACGCGCCGTGGGCGAGGCGGTGATCTGCGGCACGAAGCACGGCGCCTACGCCGAGCGGGTGGTCGTCCCGGCGGCGCGGGCCCTCCCGGCGGTGCAGGGCTTCACGGTGGAGGAGAACGCCGCCTTCGCGGTGAACTTCATGACCGCGTGGGTCGCCCTGGTGGAGATGGCCCGCCTCCGGGACACGGACCGGGTGGGGATCACGGCGGCGGCCGGGGGCGTGGGGACCGCGGCGGTGCAGATCGCCGCGGCCCGGGGCTGCCGCGTGGTGGGCATGGCCGGGACGGAGGAGAAGCTGGAGCGGGTGCGGGCGCTCGGGGCCCGGGCCACCGCCGCCTACCGGGAGCCGGGGTTCGAGGCCCGCCTGGACGACGCCCTCCGCTCGCTGCCCGACGTCGGCGAGGGCGGGTGGGCCGTCCCCGACGGGCCCGGTCCGGTGCGGGGGCTCGACGTGGTCCTGGAGGTGGTGGGCGGCGAGGTCTTCCGGGCGTGCCGCGCGCGCCTGGCGCCCTTCGGGCGGATCGTCGTGGCGGGGTATGCGGAGCTGAACTACACGCTCTGGAACCCCCTGTCGTGGTGGCGCGCGTGGCGGGGCGCGCCGCGGCTGGACGTGACCCGGTCCGCCGAGGACTCGGTGGGGATGCTGGCCACCCACGTGGGCTACCTCCTCCCCGACGAGGCCCGGCTCCAGGCGCTCTGGGGGGAGCTGGGCGCCTTCGTCCGGGCCCACGGCCTCCGGCCGGTGGTGGGCGCCACCTACCCCTTCGAGGCCCTTCCTGAGGCCCACGCCTTCATGGAGTCACGGGCGAGCGTCGGAAAGATCGTGGTGGTCCCCGGGTAGATGGAGGGGGGCCGACTCCATGCTCCGTGCCGCCAACGCCCGGACCGGAGGCGCCGCCCCCCTTCGAGCCTCCCGGCGGGGCGTCATGTCCCGCCCTCCTCCCCAACAAGGGGAAGCAGCGTGAAGATCCTTCTCGTCGGTGCCACCGGCACCATCGGCTCCGCCGTCCGCGACGCCCTCGCCCGCCGGGATCACGACGTGATCCGCGTGGGGCACACCTCCGGGGACCACCAGGTGGACCTGGCGGACAAGGCCTCCATCGAGAACCTCTACGCGGAGGTGGGCGCGGTGGACGCCGTGGTCTGCGCCGCGGGCGCCACCGAGTTCGGCACGGTCCAGGCGCTGGACGACGAGGGCTACCGGACCTCGCTGGAGAACAAGCTCATGGGCCAGGTGAACCTGGTGCGCGTGGGCCTCGGGGCCGTGGCCGAGGGGGGCTCCTTCACCCTCACCAGCGGGATCCTCTCCCGCGAGCCCCAGCCCGGCACCGTGGCGGCGTCGCTGGTGGGGGGCGCGCTGGAGTCCTTCGTGAAGGCGGCGGCCCTCGACCTCGGGGGAAGGCGGATCAACGCCATCTGCCCCGACTGGGTGAAGGAGACGCTGGAGGAGATGGACATGGATCCCGAGGTCGGCGTGGCCGCCTCCACCGTGGCCGAAGCCTACGTGGAGGTCGTGGAGGGCGACGCGACCGGCCAGGTCGTCCTCGTCACCTGAGCGCTCCTCCTCCCGTGGATACCTCCATGCGATCCCTCGCCCGACACCCCGCCCTCCTGGCCGCCACCCTCCTCCTGGGAGGCTGCGCCTCCACGTCGGCGCCCGGCTTCCCGCCCCCGGCCCGGCCCGGGGTGCTGGTGGCCACCGACTTCGAGACGACCTTCCTCACGGTCCTGAGCCTCGTGGAGTCCCGGGGCATCCCGGTGCTCGTGGCCGACCGGGACTTCGGCAACGTCATCACCGAGTGGATCGAGTGGGCGCCGGGGGAGGTGGACCTCTCCGCCCTGGCCGACTGCGACCTCCGCGAGGACACGCCCGTGTCGGCGGCCCGGGGGCGCTTCGCCTTCGAGGTCCGGCCCCGGGCGAACCGGGCCCAGGTCACCGCGCTGACCCACTACCAGGTCGAGCGCCACCCGGGCTTCGACGACTCGGACCGGGGCTACGTGGACTGCGCCAGCACCGGCGAGTGGGAGCGGGCGGTCTACGACGCCCTCGGCGGGAGCCGGCTCCGTCCGTAGCCCCGGAGCCGGCTCCTAGACCCCACCGCCCGGGGCGCGCATCTTCCCCCCCATGCCCGACTCCCCCCCGCCTCCGGCCCGCCTCTTCGACGAGGACGAGGTGACCCGCATCCTGAAGCGGGCCACCGAGCTCCACCGGGACGAGCCGCTGGCGCCCTCCGGCGGCGGAGGCATGTCGCTGGAGGAGCTGGAGGACATCGCCCGGGAGGCGGGCATCGATCCGCGCCACCTCCGGCGCGCCGCCATGGAGGTGGGGGCCGGAGGCGACGACGAGCCCGGCTGGACCCGCTTCTTCGGCGCCCGCCCCACCCTGGTGCTCGAGACCGAGGTCCCCGGCGAGATCGACCCCGACGACTTCGAGCGGGTCGTGGGCGCCATCCAGCGCAGCGCCTCGGAGCACGGTCAGCCCGGCGTCCTGGGTCGGACCCTGACCTGGACCGCCGAGACCAGCGGGAAGAGCCGCACCCTCCAGATCACCGTGTCGGCCCAGGACGGCGTCACCCGGGTGCGCCTCGAGGAGCGCCTCCACCAGCTCGCCGGCGGGATCTTCGGCGGCGGGATGGCCGGCGTCGGAGGCGGCGTCGGCTTCGGGGTCGGGCTGCCCGTGGCGCTGGAGGTCTTCGGCTCGGCCGCCATGGCCGTGGCGGCGCCCCTCGGCGTGCTCGGGCTCACGTGGCTCGGCGCCCGGGAGGTCTTCCGCCAGGTCGTGAAGCGACGGCGCCGGGCCGTGGCCCGCGTCATGGACGCGGTCCTCCTGGAGGTCCGGGCGGCGGTGGGCCGGCGGGAGCTCCCGCCGGCCCGGGAGCCCTAGGAGCCCCCTTCGCCCGCCCGCCCCTCGGGCTCGCCGAACGGGTAGAGGGTCGAGAGGTCCACGTTCTCGTAGGGGAGCGCGTCCAGGAAGGTCGTGCCCACGAACGGCCCCGGCGCCTCCACCACCACGATCTTCTCGGCGAAGCCGGTCTCGTCGAAGCCCCGGCGGAAGTGGACCCGGGACTTCACCACGAAGACGTCGAAGTCGTCGAGCTCGAGCCCCAGCTCCTCCAGGGGCTCGGTGGTGGTGACCTGCGTGTAGGCCGGCACGATCACCACCACGTTCCCCTCGCCGAACTCGACCACCGCCACGTGGTCGTAGCCCCACCACGGACCCAGGTGGGCCAGCGTCCCCTCGATGGCGTACGGCTCGCCGCCGGAGGGCGTGAAGCCCCCGATCTCGGCGGAGAAGGCGTCGCCGGGCTCGGCTCCGCCCTCGGTGAGCTCGGCCAGGACGTCGGGGTCGCTGATGGCGGCGTACAGCACCCGGTCGATCCCCTCGGCCTCGAAGGCGCGGAGGATGTGGGTGGCGTCCCCGGGACGGTCCGAGTGGTCGCCCACGGCCACGGGGACCTCGCCCCGGGCCACGGCGGCGGCCACGGTGTCGGCGGCCTCGGCGGGCCCCGGCAGGTCGCCCCGGGCGAAGTCCTCCCGCACCCGCCACATGAAGTCCGCCATGTCGTCGGCGATCTCCTCGGCCAGCTCCGGATCGCCGTTGGTCATGACGTGCACCGTGGCGCCCACGTCGGGGACGTCGGACCAGGGATAGCCGTAGAAGACGCTCACGAAGACGTCGTCCTCACGCGCCTCCCAGCGGCGGGCCCGCTCCATGATGTCCATGGAGGGCGAGGCGCCGGTCCACTGGAGCACGGTGGGCGTGATGATCCCGGGCTTCCGGGTGGCGGTGGTGGGGTCGTACGTGCCCTCCATGGTGCGGTGGAGCGCCCGGGCCGCCCGGGCTCCCTGGATGCCCGAGTCGTAGTGGGGGTAGCGCTTGGTGACGAAGGCGAAGTCCGCCCAGCGCAGGAACTCGGCGTCCTCGTTCCCGTGGAGGTCGAAGGCCCCGGCGATGGGCACGTCGGGCCCCACCACCTCCCGGACCCGCCGGGCGATCTCCGCCTCGGGACGCGGGACGTTCCGCACCGCCATCGCGCCGTGGAGGGCCAGGTAGACGCCGTCCACCGGCATGGCCTCCCGCAGCTCCTCGATCTGCCGGTCCAGGAAGTGGTTGAAGGTCTCCTCCGTGTTCCACCGCCGGGACGAGCCGCCGAAGACGTCGTGGGGGGAGGTGAGCCCGATGAGCTCCATGTCGCCGTAGTCCTCGGCCTGGGCCACGAAGCCCCGGACGTAGGAGTCCGAGCCCAGGAGGTCCTCGCCTCCGGAGGGCGTCCCGGCCCGCTCCCAGTCCTCCACCGTGACGTCGGGGCCGGGGCAGAAGGTGCACGTCTCGTGCTGGAACTTGAGCACCGCCACGCGGTGCATGTCCGGCGCCTCCGCCCCTTGGGCGCAGGCCGACGCGGCGAGGAGCGCGGTGAGGGCGAGGAACGGACGGAATCGGGGGCTGGAGCGCATGGCGGCCTCGTGGGGTGGACGGCGTGGAGAGGTCCAAGAGGGGCGCCACGCCGGCCACGTGCAAGGGTGCCGGCGATTTCTTCCTTGCCACCCGGGCCGCTTCGGTTTTTATTCGGCTCTCGTGCCGCACCCGAACCCAACCCGCGTGAGGAGGACGACGATGAACGGCGCCATGATGCTCCCCGAGTTCGACCACGAGATGGCCAACACCCGCCGGACGCTGGAGCGGGTCACGGAGGAGCACTTCGACTTCCGGCCCCACGAGAAGTCCTGGACCATGAAGGAGCTGGCCACCCACGTGGCGCGGCTGCCGAGCTGGGTGGGCGTGACCCTGGAGACCGAGGAGCTCGACGTGGACGCCGGGGACTGGCCCACCCCGGAGATCGGGAGCACGGAGGACCTCCTGGACCTCTTCGACGCCAGCGTGGCCGAGGCCCGGGCCGCCCTGGAGAAGGCCAGCGGGGACGACCTCATGGTCCCCTGGAGCATGGTCACGGGCGGGGAGGCCGCCTTCACCATGCCCCGGGCGGCGGTGCTCCGCTCCTTCGTCCTGAACCACGGCATCCACCACCGGGCCCAGCTCACCGTCTACCTGCGCCTGCGGGACATCCCGGTCCCGGCGCTCTACGGCCCGTCGGCGGACGAGGCGCGGTAGGGGCGCCCGGAGCTCGGCGCCCTCAGCCTTCCAGCGCCTCCAGGAAGGCTTCCCCGTAGCGCTCGAGCTTGGCGGGGCCGACGCCCGACACCTCCAGGAGCTCACCCGGCGTGCCGGGACGCCGGGCCACCATCTCCCGGAGCACCTTGTCGTTGAAGACGATGTAGGCGGGCACCCCCTGGCGGTCCGCCAGCTCCTTCCGGAGCGACCGCAGCTCCTCGAAGAGGGCCTCGTCGGCGTCGGAGACGGGGCCGGCCGTCCCCTGGACGTGGGCCGCGCCGCCCCGGCTCCGGGGGGTGGCGCGTCGGGCCGACGAGCCGTGGCGCATCATGGCCTCGGCGGCCACGTCGGCCACCCGCACCCCGGTGCAGACGTCGCAGGCGTGGTCGCAGGGTGCCATCTGCTCGTCGAAGTAGCGGAGCACGCCCTGCCACCGGCACCCCTCGGCCTCGAGCATCCGGTACAGGCCCACGGTCCCCTGGTGCTTGGCCTGGCGGACCTCGGGATCGGGGATGTCGTCCAGGAAGCGCTCGTGCATCTTCACGTCGGCCCACGAATAGAAGAGGACGCAGTCGCTCTCCAGGCCGTCGCGCCCGGCGCGCCCCATCTCCTGGTACCAGGACTCCACGTCCTTGGGCATGTCCCGGTGGATGACGAAGCGGACGTCGGGCTTGTCGATGCCCATGCCGAAGGCCACGGTGGCCACGACCACGTCCACGTCGTCCCGCTGGAAGGCCTCCTGGTTGGCCGTGCGCTCGTCGTCGGAGAGGCCGGCGTGGTAGGGCACGGCGTCCACCCCGTTCTTCCGGAGGAAGGCCGCGGTGGACTCCACCGACTTCCGGGAGAGGCAGTACACGATCCCCGACTCCCCCGGATGACGGCGCACCAGCGCCAGGATCTCCTTCCGGGTGTTGCCGCCCTGCCCCTTCTTCCGGACGCCCACCTGGAGGTTGGGACGGAAGAAGGAGCCCTTGTAGCCCGACGGCTTCCGCATGCCGAGCTGACGGAGGATGTCCCGGGCGACGGCCCGGGTGGCCGTGGCGGTGAGGGCCAGGACCGGCACGTCCAGTCCCTTCTTCAGCCCCCGCAGCCGGCGGTACGACGGCCGGAAGTCGTGGCCCCACTGGCTGATGCAGTGGGCCTCGTCCACGACCAGGAGGGAGATGGGGCAGTCCCGGACGAAGGGGCCCACGCTCCCGTCCAGCGCCTCGGGCGCCAGGAAGACCAGCTCGTACGAACCCTCCCGCAGCCGGGCCAGCCGGCGGCGCTTCTCGTCGAAGTCCAGGGTGGAGTTGATCTCCACGGCGTCGAACCCCCACGCCTGGAGGGCGTCCACCTGGTCCTTCATCAGGGAGATGAGGGGGGAGATCACCAGGACGGTGCCCCGGAGCATCCGCGCGGGGAGCTGGTAGGTCAGCGACTTCCCGGCCCCGGTGGGCATGACCGCGATGCAGTCCTCGCCGGCCAGGACCGCGTCGATGATCTCGCGCTGCCCCGGACGGAAGGAGTCGAAGCCGAAGACCTCCCGGAGGACGGCCTCGGGGTCCGTGGGGACGGGGCGCGCGGGGCCCCGCCGCCGCGCGTCCGCCGGTGAGGGCCCGGCGCTCGCGGAGGGCTCTTCGCCCCGCCCCTCGAAGTCGAGTCGGCCCTGGTCCGTCACGGGCCCGTCAGGAGCCGCCGGCGGCCGGCGGGAGCACCCGCCGCAGATCCTGCGCGAACTGGCCGCCGGCCATGTAGCCCAGGAGACGCCCCACCGCCGGCGCCTGCCCCACCGGGCTGAGGGGGAGCGTGTAGAGCGCCTGGGCCTCGGCCACCCCTTCGGCCTCGTCGGGCGTCTGCATGGCCACGGCGGTCAGGCTGAGCCCCTGGCCGGCCTGGAGGCGCGCCAGGGCGCCGGGGGCCGCGGGGATGGACGCCTGGAGGGGGCCGCCGGGCCCCGCCGCCACCGTCCACACCACCTGCGTCGCCGGGTCGGACAGGTCGCCGAAGTGGAGGAGGTAGTGGGTCTCCCCGTCCAGGAGCCCGGGCGTCTCCACCAGGATGTCCAGCGCCGGGGCCATGACGAGGTCGGGGTGCTCGAAGGTGAACCCCATGGAATCCAGGTTCGCCTCGAAGTCGGCGACCTCCTCCGGGGCCAGCTCGTTGCGGGGGCGCAGCATGTAGCCCACGCCCACCATCAGCCGGACGTTGCCCCGCCGGACCGAGCCGGCGGTGCGCCCGCCCACCAGGCTCCCGTCCTGGGTCCGGGCGAGGGCGGCGGGCTGCGACCACGGGCTGAGCTGCTCCACGTCCCACAGGTCCTCCCCCCGCTCCACGAAGCGCCACTCCCCGTCGCTGGAGGCGCCCCGGGCGGGCTGGCAGACCGGGCTGTCCACCGTGTCGCACACCTCGAGCACGGCCGGGCGGACCAGGATCTTCCCCTGGCAACGGCCGGCGGCCTCCTCGATCTCCCCGGCGGCGGCGATGCGGTCCTGGCCGGCGCGGCCCACGGCAGACAGGCTGTCCCGGAGCTCCTGGCGCATGGCGTCGCGCGCCTCGCGGCGCTGGACGAGGAGCGCGCTGTCCTGGGACTCCGCCCAGCGCCGGCCGAGGTCGGCGTCCCGGGCGAACCAATCGGCCACCGAGGCCTCCAGGGGGCTGGCCCGGTCGAAGGGGGCCACGTCCGCCGTGTCCTCCAGCGCCAGCGCCTGGGCCAGGGCCCGGATGCGCTCCGCGCGCTCCGCCAGGGGCTGGAGGTCCGCGTCCAGCTCGGTCAGCGCGGCGAAGACCGGGACGCACGCCCGGGAGCGGGCGGCCTCGACCTCGGCCAGGCGGGAGGGGACCTTGACGGCCATGGACTCGAAGGTGGCGGTGTCGGTCTCCTCCTGGGCGGCCAGGGGGCTCGTGGCCACGAGGAGGAGGACGGCGAGGAGGCGCAGGGGACTCAAGAAGGACTCCGGAGGAGGGGGGTGGCTCGCGGCCGTATGATAGTGCAAACGGCCCGCCCGGGGTCCATGTCCCGACGGGTCGTCGCTCAATCGCCGGCTTCGCCGCGGAGGGCCTCCGCCAGCTCGGACCGCGCCGACTCGGTGATGGAGACCAGCGCGGGGTGCCGCAGCCGCCGGTCGGCGGTGATGGCGTAGAAGTCCTCGCGGAGGCCACGGGCCCGCCCCACGACCTCCACCGCGTACCGGACCCGGATGTCGGCGGTGATGATGGAGGGCGCCGCGAAGAGGCCGGCGCCGGCCTCGGCCAGGACGTTGATGAGGTCGTTGTCCTCCACCTCGGCGAACACCGCCGGACGGATCCCCTCCCGGTGGAACCAGTCCTCAAGGGACCGGCGGAGGGTGTAGCCCTCGGTGGGGAGGAGGAAGGGGACCCCGTCCAGGCTCCCGGGGAAGCCCTCCCGCACCCGATGGGCCAGGAGCGGGGGCGCCAGGATGTCCACCGGGCTCGAGCCCAGGGGATGGTTGAAGGCCCGCACGTTGGCGTTGGCCGGGATGGGCATGTCGGCCAGCACGACGTCCAGGGACTGGGTGGAGAGGTCCCCCAGGAGCTGCTCGGTGCTCTTCTCCCGCACCACCACCCGCACGGGCTCGTCCAGGTGGAAGGCCGGCTCCAGGAGGTGGAACGCCACCAGGTTGGGAATGGAGGCGGACAGCCCCACCACCAGGCGCATGGCCCGTCCTCCGAGCCCCCGGCGCACGGCCTCCTCCAGCTCCCCGCCGATCTGGAAGATCTCCTCGGCGTATCCCAGCACCACCCGCCCTTCGGGCGTGAGGCTCAGGCCCCGGCCGCCCCGGTCGAAGAGCTCCTGCCCCAGCGACTCCTCCAGCTTGGCGAGCTGCGCGCTCACCGCGGGCTGGCTGACGCCGAGGGCCTCCGCCGCGGCCGTCACCCCACCCTCCCGGGCGACGTGCCAGAAGTAGAAGAGGTGGTGGTAGTTGAGGCTGCGCACGGCCGCTCCGCCCCCGTGGGGAGTGGCATAAGTAATAATTATGTTCTACAGAGAGATTATATATTTGTATTGTATCCTACAAGGGTCGATCTTTGGGTGCGTCCCCTTCGCCCCGGGAGGTTCCATGGAGCGCCCCGCCCTTCTCTTCGTCACCGGCCGCGGCCTGGCCGCCGACGCCGCGTACCACCTCGCGGTGGACACGGCCGCCGAGCGCGGCGCGCCGCTCACGATCCTCCATGCCCGACGGGACGAGGGCGGACGGGGCGACGACCCCCTGGCCCTGACCCGGCTCGTGACCGCGGCGGAGGAGCGCGGCATCGACGTCGAGGCACGGGTGGTCGGCCGATCCGGCTCGTGGAGCCGGGAGCTCGACGCCCTCCCCTGGAGCCGTTGGTCCCTGGCGTTCAAGGTGGCCGAGCCGGAGGACCTCCTGGCCGAGCGCCTGGGGTGGACCCTGGACGCCCGGCTGGCCCGGGCGCCCCGCCTTCCGGTGTGGTTCGTCCCGCCGACGCTGGGAACCCGGGTCCGGGTGGTCGTGGCCGCCGTCGACGTCACCCAGCCGAGCCGCCGCAGCCTCACCGAGACCACGGTGCGGACCGCCGCCGTCCTCTCGTCGGCCCACGGGGCCCGCCTGTACGTGGTCCACGCCTGGTCCCTGGCCGACGACTCGATCCTCACCTCCTCCCTCCGGGGCCTCGGAGCCTCCCGGGCCCACCGCTCCGCCCGGGGGCTCCGGCGCGCCCGGCGCGAGACCCTGGAGTCGCTGGCGGCCTGGACCGGGAACGCGGTCCCCCTCATGGTCCGGGGACGCCCCGACAAGGCTCTGGCCCGCGCCAGCCGCAACGTGGGCGCCGACGTGGTGGTGGTGGGCACGGAGGCCCGGGACGGCCTGGCCGCCCTCTTCTGGGGCAACCTGGCGGAGGCCCTGGTGCGGGCCGGGGGGCCCGGAGTCCTCGTCACCAAGCAGGACGGTCTGGTGCCCTCGCCCCGTTCGCCCCGGGTGGCCGCGTGACGGCCAAGCAAACCAGGCTCAAGAAGGACCTGGGCCTCTTCGACGTCTACGCCATCAGCACCGGGGCCATGTTCAGCTCCGGCTTCTTCCTCCTGCCGGGGCTCGCCGCCGCCCAGACGGGCCCGTCGGTGGCGCTGGCCTACCTGGTGGCGGGGCTCTTCATCCTCCCCGCCATGTTCGCGGTGGCCGAGCTGTCCACCGCCATGCCCCGGGCCGGCGGAGCCTACTATTTCCTGGACCGGGCGCTGGGCCCCCTGGTGGGGACGGTGGGCGGGCTGGGCACGTGGCTCGCCCTGGTCCTGAAGAGCGCCTTCGCCCTCGTGGGCATGGGCGCGTACCTGGGCATCTACCTGGACGTCCCCGTGGAGCCGCTGGCCGTGGCCCTCACCGTGGTCTTCATGGTGGTGAACATCGTCGGCGCCAAGGAGACGAGCGGCCTCCAGCGGATCCTGGTGACCGTCCTCCTGGCCATCCTCCTCTTCTTCGTCGTCCAGGGTCTGGTGGAGGTCGGCCAGCGCGGGTTCGGCAGCGTCACCGTCGAGCGCTTCACCCCCTTCTTCGCCTTCGGCTTCACGGGCTTCATGGCGACCGTGGGCTTCGTCTTCGTCTCCTACGCCGGCCTGACCAAGGTGGCCAGCGTCTCCGAGGAGGTGCGGAACCCGGACCGCAACATCCCCCTGGGGATGCTGCTGTCCCTCGCCACCGCGGCCTTCGTCTACGCCGTGGGAGTCTACATCCTGGTGGCGGTGCTCCCTCCGGACGAGCTCCGCTCGGACCTCACCCCGGTGGCCACCGCGGCGGCGGCCTTCTTCGACTGGCTCCCCGGCGGGCTCGGGGTCGTGCTCATCGTCGTGGCCGCCATCGCCGCCTTCGCCTCCACGGGCAACGCCGGGATCCTGTCCGCCTCCCGCTACCCGCTGGCCATGGCCCGGGACGACCTGGTCTCGAAGCGCTTCGCGGAGCTGGGCCGGTTCCAGACGCCCACCGCGGCCATCGTGGCCACCGGCGCGCTCATGATCGCCTGCATCCTCCTTCTGGACGTCGAGGGCATCGCCAAGCTCGCCAGCGCCTTCCAGCTCCTCCTCTTCTCCCTGCTCTCGCTGGCCGTGATCATCATGCGCGAGTCGGGGATCATGGGGTACGACCCCGGCTTCCGGTCGCCCCTCTACCCGTGGATGCAGATCTTCGGGGTCCTGGCGCCCTTCTGGCTCATCGCGGAGATGGGGGAGATGGCGGTCCTCTTCACCCTGGGCGTCGTGGGGCTCACCGTGGGGTGGTACTTCCACTACGCCGCGCCCCGGGTCGTGCGCTCGGGGGCCATCCTCCACGCCTTCCACCGGCTGGGCCGCAAGCGCCACCGGGGCCTGGAAGGGGAGCTCCGGGGCATCGTCCGGGAGAAGGGCCTCCGCACCGAGGATCCGTTCACGGAGATGGTGGCGCGGGCGCCGGTGCTGGAGTACGAGCTCCGGGTGGCCGTGGACACCCTCATGGCCGACGCCGCCCGCCCCCTGGCCGAAGGGCTCGGGGTGGACCCCGACGAGGTGGCCCGGCGCCTGGCCGGAGAGCTCCGCTCCGGCTTCGTGCCCATGAGCCGGGGCGTGGCCATCCCCCACCTCCGCGTGGAGGAGCTGGACCGCCCCCGCACCGTGCTGGTCCGGCTCCAGGACGGCCTCCGGGACCCCGGCGGCGCCGACGACGGCTCGCTGGCGGCGCTCCGGGCCGTCCTCTTCCTCCTGAGCCCCGAGGAGGATCCCGGCCTGCACCTCCGCCTCCTGGGCCACCTGGCGACGCACGTGGAGGATCCGGTCTTCCTCTCGGCCTGGCTCGGCGCCCGGGACGAGGAAGCGCTCCGCTCGAGCCTCCTGCGGGACGACCGGATCGTCACGGTGGTGGTCGGCTCCACCGAGGCGACGGCGGACTGGGTGGGGCGGGAGCTGCGGGAGGTGGCGCTCCCGGGGAACGGCCTGGCGGTGCTCGTGAGCCGGGGCGACCGGGAGATCGTGCCCCGGGGGAGCACGGTCCTCGAGAAGGGGGACCGGGTCACCCTCCTGGGGGAGGCCGGATCGGCCTTCCGGACACCGGCCACCAACGGGTCCCACGCCTAGGGCCGACCCCCGCCGGCGCACCGGTGTAGGACCCCCCATGAGCGATCCCTTCGAGCCCCTGGCCTCGTCCGCCTGGGTCGGCTGCCCCTACTGTGGGGAGGAGATCGAGCTCCTCCTGGACCCGGGAGGCGGCTCGGTCCAGGAGTACGTGGAGGACTGCGAGGTCTGCTGCCGCCCGTGGCAGGTCACCGTGCGTCTGGGCCGGGACGGCACGCCCGAGGTCTCCGTGGCCACCCTGGACGAGGTGTAGCCGGGCCCGCTCCCCGAGGAGCGCCTCCCCCCCGGCCAACCCCTGAAAAACCTTGAAAATCAGGGCCATTTCCGGGATCTTGAGGGTCAACCTGCGATCAAACCCGAGAGGCACCCCCATATGTCCGATTCCACGAACGGCCCGACCGCCGTCGATTCCGAGGTGAAGGCCGGTCCCGCGACGCGCATCGATCCCGCCGCCGAGGGCCCTCCCGCCGCACCGTCGGCCATGGAGTACGACTACACCAACTTCTACTTCGGAGCCGGCGAGGACGCCTTCGCCCTCCTGGGGCCGTTCGACGACTGGTGGAGCGAGGTCAAGCCCGCCGGCTACTACCTCTACGAGCTCCCCCTCCACACGGCGCCCGGCACCCGGGTGGACGTGAAGGACACCAAGACCGGAGAGCTCCGTGAGGGGCTGGTCAACTTCGCCTCCTACAACTACCTGGGGCTGTCGTACCGCCCCGAGGTCAAGGAGGCCATCAAGGAGGCCGCGGAGATCTACGGCGGCGGCTCCTCGGGCTCGCCGATCCTGAGCGGGACCACGAAGCTCCACCAGGCCTTCTCCGAGGAGATCGCGGCGTTCAAGGGGAAGGAGGCCGCGCTGATCTTCCCCACGGGCTACAGCGCCAACGTGGGGACCATCGCCGGGCTCATGCGCTCCGGCGACCTCATCGTGGCCGACCAGTACGCCCACGCCTCCATCGTGGACGGGATGATCCTCTCCAAGGCCACGTCCCGGTTCTTCCGCCACAACCGGGTGGACGACCTGGACAAGAAGCTCCGGGGCTTCGAGGGGAAGAAGCTCGTCATCATCGAGGGCGTCTACTCCATGGACGGGGACGTCCCGCCCCTGGGCGACATCGTCGAGGTGTGCCGCAAGCACGGCGCCCGCCTGATGATCGACGAGGCCCACTCCGCCTTCGTCTTCGGCGAGACCGGAAAGGGCGTGGTGGAGGAACAGGGCTTCGACGACGAGGTGGACATCCACCTGGGCACCTTCTCCAAGAGCCTGGGCGGCCAGGGCGGCTACATCGCCGGGTCGAGCCAGCTCATCAACTACCTCCGGGGCTTCTCCCGCTCCCGCTTCTTCTCCTGCGCGCTCTCGCCGGTGGTGGTGGCGGGGCTGCGCAAGGCGCTGCAGCTCGCCGTGGAGGAGCCCGAGCTCCGCGAGCGGCTCTGGGAGAACGTGGCCTACATGAAGGGGCTCCTGGACGACGCGGGCGTGCCCACGGGCGACTCCACCTCCCAGGTCATCCCCATCATGGTCCGGGACGACGCCCGGGTCTTCCAGATGGGCGAGGAGCTCTTCCGCGAGGGGGTCTTCATCAACCCGGTGAAGTACCCCGCGGTGGGCAAGCACAAGTCGCGGTTCCGCATGTCGATCTCCGCGGCCCACAGCCGGGAGGAGCTGGAAGAGGGGGCCGGCGTCATCGTCGACGTCCTCCGCCGCTACGGCGTATGCCCCTGACCGATCGCCCCCTCGTCAAGTACGACTTCCGCGTCGGGCTGACGGCGTTCTTCGAGATCGCCACCCGGGACGCGGTGGGCGTGCTCCCGGAGTACCTCCAGCCCATCGAGGTCCGGCACCAGCGGAGCGTGCTCTCGGTCACCGCCTTCCTCTTCCAGTGCCCCGACGTGGGGCCCCACACCGAGCTCATGTTCTCGGTCGTGGTGCCGCCCCACGTGGGCGTCTGGGGGGAGGAGCACCCCAAGGCGGGCTTCTTCCCCTTCCTGGCGGCCACCTCGTGCCGCGAGGCCCGGAAGCGCCGGGCGGAGCAGTTCCACTTCGAGTACCTGGACGAGGACATCGACGCCCAGTTCATCGAGACCTCGGAGCGGATCCGGGTGCGGGCCTGGGCCGCGGGCCAGCCCATCGTGGACTTCAGCGTCACCCCCCGGGTCTGGGGGGACATGACCCATCTGGTCCACGGCTACTCCCGGGCCGGGGACGAGCGCTACCGAGCCACCGTCTCCATCGGCGGGGAGTACACGGTGCACGAGAACGAGCAGGGGAACATGACCCTCTTCCCCCACCCGCTCACCGAGCGCCTCCGCTTCCAGGAGATCCCGTCCTATCCGTTCCGGGAGCACTGGTTCCGGAACGGGAGCTGGACCTTCCACTCCATGGAGCGCTTCTGAAGCGCTGAGGCACGGGCACCTCGGAGCACAGGCGTCCCGAGGAGCCAGTGGTGACCGCCGGGCCGGTCCGAGGGAGGGCGCCGGAGCGGAAGAACCGCCCGCCCGGGGACCCACCACCCCCTCCGCCACCCGAAGGGTGCCTGGGCCGGGTGGGCGAAACCATGGCTCCGCGGGCCACCCGGCGATCCGACGGGCGCCCCAGGCCCGCGTGGGGGAGTTCTCCGCCGGCACGACGTGAAGTGACCCATCCGGGACCCACCTCCTCGATCGGAGGGAGTTGACGTCTCCAGGAGCGGTCGATGCGGAACGATCCCTCGGGGCTCG